>JASJPI010000007.1:0-49710 GCA_031426755.1 Curvibacter sp. | reverse complement strand
AATACCGGCCTGTCACGCCGGGGGTCGCGGGTTCGAGTCCCGTCCACTCCGCCAAAAATCGAAAAGCCGTTGCATGCAAGTGCAACGGCTTTTTTCTTGGCTGGTGGGCGATGTAACGGGGACGTGCTGGGGGGCGTTCTGTGATGCGTGCTTGACGTCCAGCGTTTCAGGCCGCAGCCGCCAGGATGGGGAAGACACGGTGGCCCAGCACGGGCAGGACCGGCTGATGCGGGGGCTGCGCCGCATGGCGGTGCATTTCCACCACATCGCGTGCACAGCCTTCGCAGCGGCCGCACTGGGTGGCGACGCCGAGCATGCGCTGGATGTCGTCGAAGTCCATGCCGGCCGAGGCGTGGCGGGCAATTTCACGGTCACTGACGCGCTTGCAGACGCAGACAATCATGTTGACTCACCGGGCAAAACTGTTGATGTGGTGAGTATAAATGAGAATCAATGCTATTTGTGTTTGACCATGAAAACATCAGGGAAAAACCGACGGGCAAGCCTGCCAGAGGGCTTGCCCGTCAGGTAATTCATGGGGTTGCCAGTAAGCGTCAGCTCACTTCACCCATCTGGCTTTGCAGGTAGTTGGGCAGGCCGACCTTCTCCAGCAGTTCGATCTGGGTCTCCAGAAAGTCGATGTGCTCCTCGGTGTCGTCCAGGATTTTCTGCAGCAGGTCGCGCGAAACGTAGTCGCGCACGCTTTCGCAATGGGCCATGCCATCCTTGACGGTGGCCTGGGCGCCTTGCTCCAGCGCCAGGTCGCAGCGCAGGAGCTCGGGCACGTCCTCGCCGATGTGCAGCTTGCCCAGGTCCTGCAGGTTGGGCAGGCCGTCGAGCATGAAGATGCGGTCCATCAGCAGGTCGGCGTGTTTCATCTCGCCGATCGATTCCTCGTATTCCTTCTTGGCCAGCTTGTCGAGGCCCCAGTTCTTGAGCATGCGGTAGTGCACGAAGTACTGGTTGATGGCGGTCAGCTCGTTCTTGAGCTGGGCCTGCAGGAAAGAAATGACTTTGGCGTCGCCTTTCATGGTGGATCCCTTTCTGTGGATGGAATGAGGCATTGTCGGCGTGCCAGGTGACGCCGGCAAGTCATGCGTTCAGCCCTCGGCGTCCCGCTGCAGCGCCATCTTGTCGGTCCGGCGCACGGCCTTGCCCGACTTGCGGTGCGCACCAGCCTTGCGCTGCATGACGGGCGCCACCAGCGGGTTGCGCGGCTTGTGCAGCTTGTTGCGGCGTTTGGTCTTGCGGCTGGAATTCATGGGCGAAAACCGATCTTTTCCAGCTGCAGCAGTGCCCGCTTGCGCGGCAGCCCGGCGGCAAAGCCGGTGAGCGCGCCGTCGGCGCCCAGCACGCGGTGGCAGGGCACGAAGATGATCAGCGGGTTGCGGCCGACCGCGGCGCCCACGGCACGCATGGCCTTCGGGTTGCCCAGCTGCACGCTGAGGGCGCCGTAGCTGGTGCTGGCGCCAAACGGCAGCGCCAGCAGGGCACGCCAGACGGCCTGCTGGAAGGCCGTGCCGTTCTGCAAGTCCAGCGGCAGGTCGAAGCGGGTGGCCTGGCCGGCAAAGTAGGCAGCGAGCTGCTGCTGCGCCCGCTGCAGCAGCGGGTGGGCAGGTGCGGCGGGCCAGGCCGTGGTGTCGGGCCGGTGCAGGTCGCCCTCGAACCAGGCGCCGGCCAGGCCTTGCGCGCTGGCCGCCAGCGTGATCGGGCCCAGCGGGCTGTCGAACACGGCGGTTTGCAGGTGCGTGCTGAATTTCATGTCAATTCAATCCTTGGCCCTTGTCCTTCTTGCGCTCAAAGCTATTGTTTTGATAGCAATCGGGTGTGCCCGATGAGGCCAGGCATCGTGCTCGCATGATACGCGCGTCACCCGCCAGGCGGGGCGCTTGGCAGACGGGTTCGGGACCGGCCGCCGCCTACAATCGGCGCAGCACAAGAAACCCGGACTGAACCCATTCCCATGCAAGTTGCCGCATCGATTTTCAAGGCCTATGACATCCGCGGCATCGTGCCCGCCACGCTGAACGAGGCGGTGGCCGAAGCCCTGGGCCGCGCCTTCGGCATGGCCGCGCGTCAGGCCGGTGAAACCACGGTGGCGGTGGGGCGCGACGGCCGCCTGAGCGGCCCGGCGCTGAGCGCGGCGCTGATGCGCGGCCTGACGGCCACCGGCATCGACGTGATCGACGTCGGCATGGTCACCACCCCCATGCTCTACTTTTCCGCCAGCACCGTGTGCCACAGCGGCATCCAGGTCACCGGCAGCCACAACCCGGCTGATTACAACGGCTTCAAGATGGTGCTGGCCGGCCGCGCCATCTACGGTGAAGAAATCCAGGCGCTGCGCCGCACGATGGAGGCCGAAAGCTGGGTGCTGCAGGTCCCAGGCCAGGTGCGGCACCTCAATGTGTTCGCGCCGTACCGCGACCGCATCGTTGGCGACATCAAGCTGGCACGTCCCATGAAGATCGTGGTCGATTCCGGCAACGGCGTGGCCGGTGCCTCGGCCCCGGCCATCCTGCGCGCGCTCGGTTGCGAGGTGATCGAGCTGCACAGTGAGGTCGACGGCACCTTCCCCAACCACCACCCCGACCCGAGCAAGCCGGAGAACCTGCGCGACGTGATGGCCGCTCTCAAAAGCAGCGACGCCGAGCTCGGCCTGGCCTTCGACGGCGACGGCGACCGCCTCGGCATCGTGACCAAGGACGGCCAGAACATCTTCCCCGACCGGCAGATGATGCTGTTCGCGCAGGACGTGCTCACGCGCGTGCCGGGCGGCACCATCGTGTTCGACGTGAAATGCTCGCAGCGCCTGGCACCGGCCATTCAAGCGGCCGGCGGCCAAGCCTTGATGTTCAAGACCGGCCACTCGCTGATCAAGGCCAAGATGAAAGAGATCGACTCGCCGCTGGGTGGCGAGATGAGCGGCCACATCTTCTTCAAGGAGCGCTGGTTCGGCTTCGACGACGGCACCTACGCCGCCTGCCGGCTGCTGGAGATCCTGAGCCGTTCGGCCGACGTCGGTGCCGTGCTCAATGCGTTGCCGACCAGCTTCTCGACGCCGGAGCTGAACGTGAAGTGTGCCGAAGGCGAACCGCACCAACTGGTCGATCAGTTGATCGCCAAGGCCGCGTTCGCCGCGCCGGCGCACGTGAACACCATCGATGGCGTACGCGTTGACTGGCCGGACGGTTTCGGCCTGATCCGCGCCTCCAACACCACGCCGGTGCTGGTGCTGCGCTTCGAAGGCCATAGCGCCGCGGCGCTGCACCGCATCGAAGGCGAGATGCTGACGCTGCTGCGGCAGGTCAAGCCCGATGCTTCCTTTGCCGAGGCAGCGCACTGAAGACGGCGGCTACGTCTTGAGAATCCTGATCGTCAAACTCTCGTCTTTGGGCGATGTGGTGCACGCCATGCCGGCGGTGCAGGACATCCGGCGCGTGCTACCGGAAGCCCAGATCGACTGGGTGGTCGAGCGCAGCTTTGCACCACTGGCGTTGCGCTGTGCGGGTGTGCGGCGCGTCATTCCCTGCGAGCTGCGGCGCTGGCGCAAGGCGCCGTTGTCGGCCACCACGCGTGCCGAGTGGCGTGCCTTCAAGGCCGAGTTGCAGCGCGAGGCCTACGACGCCGTGATCGACCTGCAGGGCCTCACCAAGTCGGCGCTGGTGGCCTGGCTGGCCCGGCTGACGCCGACCGGCCAGCGCTACGCCTTGGCCAACCAGACCGAAGGCTCGGGCTATGAAGCACCGACGCGCTGGGTGGCCGATGTCGCGATTCCCATCGAGCCGCACGTGCACGCAGTGCGGCGTGGGCGCGAGCTGTGTGCCCGTGCGCTCGGCTACGTCATGCCGGATTTAGAGTCTTTTGGGCTTCTAGACCAGGTAAATCCTGCGCGAATAGCTCCTGAAACAATAGCAAAAGTCGGTGCATCCAACCGCCCCTGCGTGGCGCTGGTGCATGGCACCTCGCGCGCCGACAAGCAGTGGCCGGTGGCGTACTGGCTGGAACTGGCACGCCGTCTGGATGGCGCCGGTTTGGATGTCGCGTTGCTGCACGGCACCGACACCGAGCAGCAGCGCAGCGAGGCCATGGCACGCGAGATGGCGCATGCCAGCGTCTGGCCGCGCCTGGCGCTCGATGCGCTGGCCGATGCACTGGCTCGCTGTGCCGGCGTGATCGGCGTCGACAGCGGCCTGAGCCACATTGCGGTGGCGCTGGACCTGCCGCATGTGCAGATCTACAACTTCGACACCGCCTGGCGCACCGGGCCCATCGACCGGCCGCGCCAGCGCAGCGTCTATGCCCAACCCGCGCCTTCGGTCGATGCCGTGTGGCAGGCCTGGCAGGCGGTCTCCTCCAGCGGAGGGTGCGCCTGATGCGTTGGCTCTATGCCTGTTTCATGGTGCTGGCCCAGCCGCTGCTGCGGCGCAAGATCGCGCGCCGCGCCGTACAGGAGCCGGGTTACCTGGAAGCGGTCGAGGAACGCTTCTGTCGCTATACGCAGCCGCCCTTGCCGGTCGATGGCCAGACGGTCTGGGTCCACGCGGTCTCGCTCGGTGAGACCCGCGCTGCCGCCGTGCTGCTGGCCCGGCTGCGCGCGCAATGGCCCGGCATGCGCCTGCTGCTCACGCACGGCACGGCCACCGGTCGCGCCGAAGGCAAAAGCCTGCTGCGCCCGGGCGATGTGCAGGTCTGGCTGCCGTGGGATACCCCGGGTGCGGTGCAGCGTTTCCTGGCGCACTTCCAGCCGCGCATCGGCATCCTGATGGAGACCGAGGTCTGGCCCAATCTGGCCGCGGCCTGTGCGCGCGACGGCGTACCGCTGGTGCTGGCCAATGCGCGCCTGAGCGCCAAGTCGCAACGCCAGGCACAGCGGCTGGCCTGGTTGTCGCTGCCGGCCTATCGCAGCCTGGCGGCGGTATGGGCGCAGACGCAGGACGATGCGGCGCGTTTTGCCGCCCTCGGCGTTGCGGTGCAGGGCGTGTTCGGCAACCTCAAGTTCGACGCCACACCGGATGCCGCGCAACTGGCGGCCGGCCGCGCCTGGCGCACTGCGGCCGGCCGGCCGGTGGTCATGTTTGCCAGCTCGCGCGAGGGCGAAGAGCTGGCGTTGCTGCACATCCTGAAGTCTTTTCGGGCGCAGGCCCTCGACCATCCTTCTTCGGGCGCTCCTGATTTGATAGCTTGCGAGACGCAGGCCGTGCAGTGGCTGATCGTGCCGCGCCATCCGCAACGCTTCGACGAAGTGGCGTCACTGATCGAATCCGAAGGGTTCACGCTGTCGCGCCGCAGCCGCTGGGGCACGCAACCCGACGCGGCCGAGATCTGGCTCGGTGATTCGCTGGGCGAGATGGCGCTGTACTACGGCCTGAGCGATGCGGCCCTGCTCGGCGGCAGTTTCGCGCCCCTGGGGGGGCAGAACCTGATCGAGGCGGCGGCGTGCGGCTGCCCGGTGCTGATGGGGCCGCACACCTTCAATTTCAGCGAGGCAGCCGAACTGGCACAAGCGGCCGGCGCTGCCACGCGCCATGCCTCGCTGCGCCAGGCGGTGGGGGCCGTGCTGGGGCTGGTCGGGGATGGTGGGCACCAGGCGGCCATGGCCGAGGCGGCCGGACGCTTTGCGCTGGCTCACCGCGGTGCGACCGACAGGACGGTCGCCGCGGTGCTGGCACTGGTCCGCCCCTGACGGGCGCGGGCCGCGCGGTTCTTTACTTGGCCAGCAGGGCGTTGACGCCCTGCAGATCGTCGGCCTTGAGCGAACCGCTGGCCTGACGCAGCTTGAGGCCGCCCACCAGCACGTCGTAGCGCGCCTTGGCCAGGTCACGCTTGGTCTGGTAGAGCTGGCTTTGCGAGTTCAGCACGTCGATGTTGATGCGCACCCCGACCTGGTAACCGAGCTTGTTGGCGTCCAGCGCGCTCTGGCTCGAGGCCTCGGCCGCTTGCAGCGCCTTGACCTGGCCCAGGCCCGAGACCACGCCGAAGAACGCGGCGCGTGTCCCTTGTGCCACCGTGCGCTGGGAATTTTCCAGGTCGGCGCGGGCTTTTTCTTCCAGCGAGAGGGTTTCGCGAACGCGGTTCTGTGTGGCAAAGCCGGCGAACAGGGGCAGGTTGAAGCTGACACCGACCACCGAGCTGTTGGTCCGGCTGGACGTGGACGACAGCGAAGTTCCCCCCACGTTGCTGTTGAGGTTGTAGCTGGCGGTCAGGTCCAGCGTGGGCTTGTGGCCCGCCACGGCCTTTTCGGTTTCCAGCTTGGCCACGTCGAAGGCAATCCTGGCCTGCTTGACGCTGGGGTGGATGTCCTGCGACTGATCGACCCAGACGCTGACATCGGTGGGCAGCAGGGCCGGCAGTTCGGCAACGGCCAGCGGTTTCGGTGCCGTGCCGGTCTTGCCGACCAGTTGGTCGAGCGCCAGTTTCTTCACGCGCAGGTCGTTCTCGGCGGCGATTTCCTGGGCGATCACCAGGTCATAGCGGGCCTGTGCCTCGCGCGTGTCGGTGATGGTGGCGGTACCGACCTCGAAGTTGCGCTTGGCAGAAGCCAGTTGTTCGGCCACCGCGGTTTTCTGCGCGCCGACAAAGGCCAGCGTGTCCTGTGCATTGAGCACGTCGAAGTAGGCCTGGCTCACGCGCACGATCAGGTCCTGCTCGGCCGCGCGCAGCTGGGCCTCGGCCAGGTCGGCTTGGCGCTTGCCCTGCTCGTAGCTGGCCAGGTTGGCCGGGCGGTACAGGGGCTGGGTCAGGCTGACCGACGTGCTCTGGGTGTCGAACGTACGGCTGGACGGCGGATTGTTCGACTCGGTGTTCAAGGTGGTGCTGTTGGCCGAGGCGGCCAGGCCGACGGTCGGCAGCAGATTGGCCTTGGCCTGATCGGATTTGAAAACATTGGCGTCGTGCAGGGCCTTGGCCGACTGGTAGGCCGCATCGTAGCCACGCGCCGATTCGTACAGGTCGAGCAGGCTTTGCGCCTGCACGGGCAGGGCCAGGGCGGCGCCGATGGCAAGTGTCAGGGGCAGCAGGCGGAAGGTTTTCATGGTCGTCCTTTGGGGCACAGGAATGGAGGTGGCGGTTCAGTAGCGCGGTACGCTGGGGTCGACCTGCATCGACCAGGCGTTGATGCCGCCGCTGATGTTGGCCACGTGGGCAAAGCCCTTGTGAGCCAGGAAGGAAGCCACCTGCATGCTGCGCCCGCCGTGATGACACATGCAGGCCACCGGTCGGCTGGGGTCGAGCTCGGCCAGGCGCGGCGGGATCACACCCATGGGGATGTGCACCAGCTCAAAGCCGTCGGCCTTGATGCTGGCGCGCTCCAGCTCGTACGGCTCGCGCACGTCCAGTACCAGGGGCTGGCCGTAGGCCTTCACCTTGTCGAGCCAGGCGGGCAGATCACCGGGGTGGATGTGTTCAATCATGGTCGTTCGGCCGCAGGGGCTTCAGAAATTGAAGCGCGAGTGTTCGCGGAAATTCAGCAGGCGCGGTGCCACCGTGTCCCAGCCCTGGCTGGTGCGGTACTCGGCCTCGCCGGTGCGCGTGATCAGGGTGGCGCGCATCACCGGCTGCTCGCCGACGATGGCCATCAGGCGGCCGCCGCGCTTGAGGTGCTCCAGCAGCTTGTGCGGGACTTCGGCCACCGAGCCGCTGAGCACGATGACGTCGAACGGGCCTTCCACCGGCACGCCCTTGGAGCCATCGGCCTGGCGCACGTCGACGTTGCTGATGCCGGCTTGCTGCAGGTTGGCGCGTGCCAGCGTCACCAGTTCGGGGTCGATCTCCAGCGAGATCACGCGCTGGGCGCGCTGGGCCAGCAGGGCAGCCATGTAGCCGGAGCCGGTGCCGATTTCCAGCACTTTTTCAGTCGCTTGAATGGCCAGGTCCTGCAGCATGCGGGCCTCGACCTTGGGCGCCAGCATGCACTGGCCCAGGCGCAGGGCTTCCTCGCCCGGGCGTAGCGGCAGTTCCATGTCGGCAAAGGCCAGGGCCTTGTGGGCCGGCGGCACGAAGTCCTCGCGCTTGACCACCGACAGCAGTTCCAGGACCTCGGCGTCGAGCACGTTCCAGGGGCGGATCTGCTGCTCGATCATGTTGAAGCGGGCTTGTTCGAAGTTCATTTCATATACTCCATGGGGTATTTTAGATCATCCTGGAAAATTTTACCGGGCCCTCAGTGTTTCGGCCCCCAGCGCCGACGCAACCATTGACTCAAATCATCCATGTAGCAGTAGACCACAGGCACCACCACCAGCGTCAGCAGCGAGGAGGTGATGACGCCGCCGATCACCGCCTGGCCCATCGGGGCGCGCTGCTCGGAGCCCTCGGTCAGGGCGAAGGCCAGCGGTACCATGCCGAAGATCATGGCCAGGGTGGTCATCAGGATCGGGCGCAGCCGCACGCGCGCGGCCATCAGCAGGGCGTCGGCGCGTTCCATGCCCTCTTCGCGGGCGCGGATGGCGAAGTCCACCAGCAGAATGGCGTTCTTGGTCACCAGGCCCATCAGCATGACCACGCCGATGATGGAGAACATCGACAGCGTGGAGCCGAACATCAGCAGCGCCAGCACCACGCCGATGAGGGTGAGCGGCAGCGAGGTCATCAGCGCCAGCGGCTGGAAGAAGCTCTTGAACTGGCTGGCCAGGATCATGTAGATGAAGACGATGGCCAGCACCAGCGCCGAGATGGCGTAGCCGAAGGACTCGGCCATGTTCTTGGTCGAGCCGCTGAACGCGTAGCGGTAGCCCGGCGGGAAGCTGATGCCTTCGAGCGCACGGCGGATGTCGGTCGAGATTTCTCCGGCCGAGCGGTTGTAGACGTTGGCGTTGATCGCTACCTCGCGTGAGAGGTCGCGCCGGTTGATCTGGTTGGAGCCGGTGCCCTCGCGCAGCGTGGCGACCTGGTTCAGGCGCACCACGCGCGAGCTGCCGTCGGCGTTGCTGCCCAGCGTGAAAGGCAGGCGCTCCAGGTCCTGCAGCGTGTTGCGGGCCTCCGGGCTCAGGCGCACATTGACGTCGTAGGTCTGGTCATCGCTGGCGCGCCAGTTGCCCACCGTCTGGCCGGCCACCAGGGTGCGTAAGGCACCGGCGATCTGGTTGACGTTGAGGCCGAGATCGGCCGCGGCGTCGCGCTGGATGTCGACCTCGATGGTCGGCTTGTTGGGCTTGACGCTGGAGTCCAGGTCCACCAGGCCGGGAATGTTGCGGATCCGGTCCAGCACCAGCACGGTCAGGCGTTCCAGTTCCTTGAGGTCCGAGCCCTGCAACGAGAACTCGATCTGCTTCTGGCCGCCCACCGGGTCGAGCAGGCCGGCGTGCGTGACGGTGATACCCGGCACCTGGCGCAGCCGTTCGCGCAGCACGGCCGACATCTGGTCCACATTGCGCGAGCGCGCCGTGCGATCGACCAGCCGCACGTAGATGCTGGCATTGGTCTTGCCCTGGGCGTTGGCGGTGTTGAGGGTGGCCAGCGTGTAGCGCACCTCGGGAAACTCGCGAATGATGTCCTGCACCTGACGCGCCTTGGCCTCGGTCACCTCCAGCGAGGAGCCGACCGGGGTGTAGAAGTTGACCGTGGTTTCCGAGAAGTCGGCCTTGGGCACGAATTCGGTGCCCAGCAGCGGCACCATGACGATGCTGGTGACGAACACGGCGAGTGCCAGCCCGAGCGTGGCCAGCTTGTGCGCCAGCGACCAGCGCAGGATGCCCTGGTAGGCCTCGGCCAGGCTCTCGGTGGCGCGGTCGAACCAGCCGGTAACGCGGCCGATGGTCTTGTCGTACAGCGTGACCGGCGGCAGGTGCTGGCCGTGCGTGTCGATGCTGGGGTCGTGCCAGATCGAGGACAGCATGGGATCGAGCGTGAAGCTGACGAACATCGAGATCAGCACGGCCGCCACGATGGTGATGCCGAACTCGTGGAAGAACTTGCCGATGATGCCGCCCATGAAGCCGATCGGCAGGAACACGGCGACGATGGAGAAGGTGGTGGCCAGCACCGCCAGGCCGATCTCCTGCGTGCCGTCCAGCGAGGCCTGGTAGGGCGTCTTGCCCATCTGCACGTGGCGCACGATGTTCTCGCGCACCACGATGGCGTCGTCGATCAGCAGGCCCACGCACAGCGACAGCGCCATCAGCGTGATCATGTTGATGGTGAAGCCGAACAGGTTCATGAACAGGAAGGTGCCGATCAGCGCGATCGGCAGCGTCAGGCCGGTGATGACGGTGGAGCGCCAGGAATTGAGGAACAGGAAGACGATCAGCACCGTCAGGATGGCGCCCTCGACCAGGGTGCGGCGCACGTTGTCGACCGCCACGCGGATCGGGCGCGAGCCGTCGGTGATGGGCTCCAGTCGCACGCCGGGCGGCAGCAGCGGCTGCAGTTCGGCCACGGCGCGGGTGAGGCCGTCGATCACGGCGATGGTGTTCTCGTCCTGCGATTTCTGCACCGAGGCCAGCAGCGTGCGCTGGCCGTTGTACAGCGCCAGCGTGTCGAGCTCCTGCGCGCCATCCTGCACCGTCGCCAGTTGGCTCAGGCGGATCGGCGTCGTGCCCTTGCGCGCCACGATGATGCGGCCGAAGTCCTCCGGCCGCTGCATGCGCGCGTCCACCTGCACCATCAGCTCCTGCTGCAGGGAGCGCACCGCGCCCAGCGGCAGGTCCTGGTTCTCGCTCTTGACGGCAGCCACCACCTGGTCGGGCGTGATGCCGAAGGCTTCCAGCGCCTGGGCTTTCAGATAGATGTTGATCTCGCGCTTGGTGGCGCCCACCAGCGTGACCGCGCCGACGCCGCGCACGTTTTCCAGCCGTTTTTTGAGTACCTGATCGGCCCAGTTGGTGAGTTCAACTGCAGTCAGGGACTTGCCGGCCTTGTCGTCCGGTAGCACGGCCAGCGACCAGATCGCGCGGTTGGCCGGGTCGAAGCGCAGCACGCGCGGTTCCTTGACCTCGGTGCGCAGGCTGGGGCGGATCGATGCCACTTTCTCGCGCACGTCCTCGGCCGCCTTGCGCCCGTCGATGTGCAACTGGAACTCGATGATCACCACCGACTGGCCTTCGTAGCTGCGCGAGGTCAGGGTGTTGATGCCGGCGATCGAGTTGACGCCTTCCTCGATCTTCTTGCTGACCTCGCTCTCCACGATCTCGGGCGAGGCGCCCGGGTATTCGGTGGTGACCACCACGACGGGGAAGTCGACGTTGGGGAACTGGTCCACCTGCAGGCGCTGGTAGGAGAACAGCCCCAGCACCACGAAGGCCAGCATCACCATGGTGGCGAAGACCGGGTTCTTGAGGCTGACGCGGGTGAACCACATGGCTTAGCGCGCCTGCGATGCCGCAACAGCAGGGGCCGAGGCCGCGGCGGGGGCGGCTGCTTGTGTCGTGAACTTCACCAGCGTGCCTTCACGCAGCGTGCCAATGGTGCCGGCCAGCAGCACACTGTTCTCGGCCACGCCGGTCACGGCCACCAGGGTCTGGCCATCGGCCTCGCCGCGTTCACCCAACGTGACGGTCTGGTGCACCACGCGTTGCTGGTCGACCCGCTGCACGTAAGGGGCGGGCTTGTCGGTGCGCACGGCGCTTACCGGCACGGCCAGCGCCGTGAGCCTGGCGGTGCCGAGCGTGCCTTGGGCAAACAGGCCCTGGCGCAGGCCATTGCTCGAAGTCAGGCCGAGGTAGACCAGCACGCTGCGGCTGCCGGCCTGGGTGCTCGGGTTGATGCGCGCCACGCGCGCGGCCACCGGCTGGGCGCTGCCCTCGACCTGCAGCAGCGCTTCCTGGCCCACGCGCACGCCGACGGAGTCGGCCGCGCTCAGCGTGGCTTCGATTTCCAGACGCGACAGGTCC
Organism: Curvibacter sp.; assembly: GCA_031426755.1. Taxonomy (GTDB): domain Bacteria; phylum Pseudomonadota; class Gammaproteobacteria; order Burkholderiales; family Burkholderiaceae_C; genus Hylemonella. Next base: position 37,882 of record JASJPI010000007.1, on the reverse strand, counting down.
ACGATTTCGACGATGCGCGTGTCCACCGCCACGCGCTCGCCCGGCTGGGCCAGACGTTGCGCTACCTGGCCGCTGATCGGGGCCAGCAGCCGGGTGTCGTTCGCACTCTTGCGCGCCACGTCGGCGCCGGCCACCGCTGCCAGGTGGCTGGCGCGTGCTGCGTTCAGGTTGGCCAGTGAGGTGTCGAGCGCGGTCTTGGAGATGAAGCCCTGGTCCACCAGGGCCTTGTTGTTGTCGAACTGGCGCTGCGAGATGTCGATCTGCGCCTGCGCCGCATCGGCCTGCTGCTGTGCCTGGCGCAGGCGGGCATCGTATTCGGCCGGGTCGATGCGCGCGATCAGCTGGCCGGCCTTGACGCTGTCGCCTTCGCGTACCTTGAGCTCCTGCAGTTCACCGGCCACGCGCGCCTTGACGAAGGCTGCATTGACGGCCTTGAGCGTGCCCGAAACGGGCAGGCCGCGGATGAGCTCCTGCGACTTGACCGTCAGCACATCGGTGGCGCTGAGCTCCACCACGGTCTGCGCACTCTGCGCCGTCTGCAGGGCCAGCGCGGCCTGCTGGGCCTTGCGCGCAGCCAGGGCGCGCAGGATGCCGATGGCCAGCAGGGCAAGGAGCAGCGCGATCAGGCTCCATTTGATCCAACGTTTCATCTTGAGCGGTCTTTCTTGGGAGGGGCGGGCTGGCACAGGCCATGAAGAATGGTTTCGGCCTGGGCGGCCAGGTACTCTTCGGGCACCAGGTTGTTGTCACAGCCGGCGCAGGCGCCGAGCGAGTGGCGCCAGGTCATCAAAAAGATCATGGGGGCCAGAACGGTATAGATGCCGTACTTCATGTCGATGGGGCGGAATTCACCGCGATCGACACCGCGCTGCAGGATGCGGCGGATCAGCTCATGGCCGGGCTCGATCACTTCCTTCTGGTAGAAGGCCGCCAGCTCGGGGAAGTTGCTGGCCTCGCTCATCATCAGCTTGGTGATGCCGCCGGCCTTGGTGGCGCCGACACGCTGCCATGCGATCATCATGGTGTGGCGCAGCAGGTCGGCCGTGCTGCCGGTGTAGGCGTCGAATTCGGCGTTCCACTCGGGAAAGCGGCCGGCGATGTTTTCGCGGATGACAGCCTTGAACAGCTCTTCCTTGCTGGCGAAGTAGAGGAACAGCGTGCCCTTGGAAACGCCGGCGCGGCGCGCCACCTCTTCGGATTTGGTGGCGGCAAAGCCCTTTTCCACAAACAACTCCAGCGCGGCGGCCAGCAGTTCGCCCGGGCGGGCTTCCTTGCGGCGCTCGCGCTTGGCGTGCACTTTGGCACGGGTATCGCAGATGAGCTTGGAGATGGGGGACATGGGTTTAATGACTCGCGGGTTATTAATGTAGCGACTCCATTCCCGTCCGTCAAGCGCCAAGCCTAACCAGCCCAAGCCAGCGGCCGGCAAGCCGCAGGTAAATCTTGGGTAAAGCCGGCGGAGTCGCAAGGCACTCATTAAGATGCAGCACCTGTCGATTCAACGGAGTGCCTGCCATGCCCGATTCCCTGCCCATGATCACCCTCGGTGGCGGCTGCTTCTGGTGCACATAAGCTGTAAAAACAAAAAAATCTATATGAAACAATAACTTAGATGGTGTTTAATTTTTTAGTGTTTAAAATTAGTTAAAATTTTTTCATTGGTAGAGCGTCTACCTTTGGCTCTGAGCTACCCTTCCGATTGCCAAAAAAATGGGCCCCTGTAGGCCCGTTACTTCATTCAGATTTTTGCTGTCATGCCCCGACTTGAAGTGGACGGTTCCTTGACCGAGAGCTTCCTATCTAACTCTTCTTTCAAGTAGTGGCTGGAGATGATTTTTTTCATCTCGTAAAACTGAGGTGTGTGGTAAGCCTCATCAGAATGGGAAGCAAGGTCGTCTGCCATCTCATAAATTAAGTCAAGGGTGACCGGTAGGGCACATTGGGCTAAGCAGACCTCCTCGTTGTAAAGAATGTCTCCCTCTACCCTGGCTGTGGTTAATTGGACAAAGGGCTCAAGTCCAAAGTCTCTACCATTCCATGTGCACATCCCACCCGATACCCTCAAAATAATAGCCCACTTTGGTCCAAGAATCTTTGAAATGGATTTAAAAGTTTTTAATGTATCAATCTCAAGTTTTTCATAGATTAATCTATTTTTGAACGAGTTTGATGGATAGATAGATTGATTATTTTCATTTTCCAAATCTATAAAGACCTCTCCACTTTTGCTCAGCTTCCTTATTGATTCATCCCTAATGATGTAAAAATGATTTTCATTTTGAAAAAATTCATCTTGCTTCTCTCTGTTTGCTATGGCCAAACTTACTTCATTCAAAATATGATTTTTGTTCTTTGATGACTCAATGAAATGAAGGTATCTTTCTGTGTATTTCCATAGTGATTCATCATAATTGTTGGAGTATCCCCAATGATGTGCAATTGTCTCAATAACGAATGATTCAAGTCCGTCATCAATTTTTTCTTTAGCTGCTGCTTTTAAATGATAGTAGAGAAAAAAGTTTCTCATGCACAATTTGAAGCTATCGTGATTCATTGAGGCTGCCATTTTTCGTAATTGCTTATAGTATTCCATATCTATCCTTTCATTTATAAGTCTTTAATTATCCTACTCTTGCTTTTTATTGTCAATACATATTTTAATAAATCTTGATTATTTATTAAATTATCATAGAATATCCATATATTAATTATGGAAAGGTAATTTATGAATAAATCAATCAATAGAAAAGAAAGAGTTCAACGAGACTACCAAGAGGAACTCACCCTTAAGTTAATCCTCAGGATTGAGGAAGCACTGGCCGATTCAGAGAAAGGGCTGAAATGGCAGAAGCCGTTCTTCACCTGTGAAGAGCTGCCCAGAAATGCCCTGACGGGCGATAAATACAGTGGCTGCAACATCGTTTCCCTGCTGTCTGAGGACTGGACGGACCCAAGGTGGATGACCTTCATGCAGATAGGGGAGCTGGGCAGAAAGCTGGGCAAAAAGCTGTATGTGGCTGGGGGGCAGAGGGCTTCGTTTGTGATGAAAACCATCCCTGTCTATCAAAAGGACGAGGAGGGAGAGGTCATCAAAGACAGCAAGGGAAAACCGATTCCTGTCTGCCACAAGGATGGTTCGCCCAAAATTGCCTTCAAGTGGTATGCCGTTTTCAATGCTGGCCAGATTGCTGGTGGCATGGACCCATACATCAAGCCTGAGAGAGTCGTCAAACCCAACGAGGCGGTTGAGCAACTGGCTGCAGCACTCGTGGACCGTACAGGCTTGAAAATTACCCACAGCGAGAGAGGCCGAGCCTTCTACAGCAAGAGCTCACATACAGTGCACATGCCAGAACGACATCTGTTTGAATCCGATGAGGGCTATGCCGATTGCCTGCTCCATGAGTTGACTCATTCCACAGGACCTGCCCTGAACAGGGATATGACTGGTCGCTTTGGAGAGGAGTCCTATGCCTTTGAAGAACTGGTTGCCCAGTTGGGTTCGGTGTTCATGGCCAAGGAACTGGGTGTTCCATACGATATGTCTGCTCACGAAAACTCTGCGGCCTACCTCAAGTCTTGGCTGAGCACCTTGAAGATGGACAAGAACTTCCTGATGAGGGCTTCTGCTCAGGCATCTGAGTCCGTCAAATGGCAGCTTGACCATCTGAGCAAGTACCGTGCTGCCCCAAATGAAACGGTCCCTTCTGAATCGTCAGCTGTGGAAGCTGAGACTGACATGGTTTCCGCTATGAGGCCTGCTCCAACAAGGTTGGGCATGTGAAAGGCGGCAGGTCCATTACTTGGGCCTGGGTAGCTTTCGGTGTTGTTCCTGCTCTCTCATTCCCCTGAGCTGGTTGATTCGTTCAATGATGGCCGGGACCTCATGTCTTTCGCATTCGCTCAGGGCCAGTCCAAGCTTGTAGAGCTGGTCTTCAATCGTCAGCGAGGACGAAGTGCCATTGGTGGCAGAGTTGAGCCTCCATCGCTCTGGCCTCCCGATTCCGACTTGCCCCTGATGCTGAGTTTGTTCATGTTGATTCTGAGTTGGTCCACTTCGTGAAGCAGCTTGCTCAGGACTTGGACATGGGTGTTTTGTGCCTGAAGGATGTCCTGAAAGAACCTTTCCATTGTTGACAGTCGTTGGTCCATGCCATTGAGGGCGTTTTCGAATTCCGACATCTTCTTGATGAGTGCCTCTATGAGGATGGTGTTTTGGTCGTAAGTTGAGTTCATTGCCCTGTCTCCTTTTCTTGTTGTTATGGCGGGGTGTTGAGTCGTATCGGCTGATGAAGTAGTTCTTCCTCTTCTGGTGCAGGTCAGAAAACAGCTTTGTGTAGAAGCTCAAGTCCTGCACAGTCATCTGCTTGCCATCCACCTGGCTGAAACCGTATTTGTAGTTCTGAAGGCGGGTGAATGACTCATACAAAAGCAGGTTGGCTTTGCCTGGTACGAAGATGGACCAGCTTTTGCCGGACTTCATATCTTGCTTGGCGACGACCCAGTGAAGCTCAAGACGGTCTTTGTCTCTGTGGCGAACAAACAGAAAGTTGGTTCGGGCTGGGTCATCAAAGGGAGCAAATGCTGTCTTGAAGTCAGCAATCAGTTGCTGCTGCTGAAGTTCCGTGAGGTCTTCCCCTTGCTTGAATGAAATGACTCCTGCTGTGTACCTGTGCTTGGTCTTGGTGGCTTGGACTGCTGCTTTTGTGATGGCCGCATCACCGAAGATGACTTCTGGTCGGTAGCCTTCGTGGGATTCTTCGCTAAGCAAGTAGCTGATGTGTCTTGAACCATCGCAGCTGCCTTGGTTGAAGACTTTGATAATCATGTGTGCCTCTTGTAAACCTTGATGAGCTCAAGCAAAAGGCTGTTTGTCATGTCAATGGATTCAAGCAAGTCCTTGTCTGTGATGCCCTTGCGGTGCATCAGGTAGATGGCTTGGTTGAGATTGACTCCAATCTTGTTCACTTCATACAAGAGAGGCTGCAGCTGCACCTTGTTCCTGTCTGATGGGGAGATGATGGATGTTCTGATGAAGTCAGAAAGATTCCTGAATCCGTATTCGCTCATCTTCAACCTGATGAGCTGCTCTTCATCGTCGGAGACTCTTATTTGTAATTTGCTTTTTCTGGTCATTTTTCCTCCTGCTAACCTTCTATTCCAAGAACTCCACCATAGGTGTGAGTACATTGGCTAACCTTGCGAGTTATTTTTTCTTTAATAAATCTTTAGCAGAAAAAAATGAAATGTAAAGACGTATTTGAATAAAATAATTAAAAAAATCAAAAAAGTCCGCCCGTCCATTTTTTCACTATCGTAAAAAAAAGCCCCATGGAGGGGCTTCTTTGCTTCGCTATCTGTACCACCAAAGGTGGTTCATGGCTTCGCCTTGGTATTTATCTGTTTTATTGGTTAGGACTGCTGTTGCAGTACAGGCTTCGCTATTGAATTTATCTTAATTTGTAAGATTAGTCTTAAAAGTGCTTATGCCTTGAAAGGCATAGCTCACCCATAGCGGCAAAAAATTGTCGCTGGCGCTATGCCTTCCATGTATGCCCCATTTCAGGCCGAAGTTCATTTTAGAATTCCTTCGTCTCTGGCTCAGTTGTTCTAATCAACCCACAGCACGGTCCAGATTCAGCTTCGTTGGCAGTTTGCTGTGTCCCCTTTGTTCTGCCTTCACAGACATCAGTCTGCTTATAAATCAGGGTTCCAGCTCTGAGCCTGAGAGTGCTACCTTGCGGTAGGTGGTCAGATTTGATTTGCACTCGCCTCCACATCAGGCCAGAGCTGGTGATTTAAATGCTCCAAACGTGGAACTTAATCGACGAATAAAGCATTCAAGTTAATTAAAATAAAAATAAATCTATTTGTCAAGTTTTGATGATTTACTCTTTGGACTCATATCTTCATTCAGGCCAAAAAAGTCATAAAACTTGCGCTTGTTGTAGTAGAGGTGCTTGGTGGCTTGTGGTCCTTTGGTAGGAATAGTTACTTCCTCCAGCCAAGCTTTGAACTCGGGAGTCAGGTGCTTCTGAATGTCCTCAATCCCTCTGTCCTTGAGCACCTGTAGGAACTTGAACTGCCAAGTCCTGGGGGGGTAGAAGGTGTTGATGTCCCAAACAAACTCAGTGTCGGTTGAGAAGGGTTTGCCAGATGCGGTCTTGGTGGGCATCACAAAGCCGTAATCAGACAGCTTGAAGGTGCCGACGATGACCACCGGCTTTTCGGGTTTTTCGCTTGGGGTGGTCGTAGCTTCGCTGTCCTTGAGCCAGCCTTGATTGAGAGCGAACTGCTTGACTTCTTTGTTGTTGAAGGGCGGTTGGCCGTCTTGGTCAACAGACTTCATGAAGTCTGCAAAACTGATGTTCAGTCCCCTGACTGCGGCCACCACATCACGAATCTTGTTGTTCAGCGCCTCTTGCTGCTGTTTTTCGGCCAACAGTCTGCGGCGGTTTTCAGCTGCTGCCTTCTGGTAGGTCTCCTCATCAGTGTCTGGGCTGGTCAGGATTTTGAGAAGCTCTTCGTTGGTCAGCTGGTCGGTGATGTTCATGAGAGTGTGGGGGTGAGTTTTTCAGAGTGACGATTGTTGGTCGTGGTAAGTGCTGGTATTCTTGAATCAAATGAAGTTTTGCATGAATCTAGCATAGCCCATAAGCGCTGGATATGGGATTTTTTGGCAGGTGAAATGTGAGGCTTCCAGCATAAAATGTGCCGTTGCTGTGACGTCTAGATGTCGTCAGATGGCCTGTTTTCGTCGGGGATGCGGTGTCCCAGGCGAGAACCTACCGAAATGGGACTATGACCACATCTTTTTTTGCCATCTTTTTCCCCGACGAGCCGACTCGTAAAGGCCTATGAACGCCGTAGAAATTGAAGCCGCACTCTCGGACTTGGCTCAAGAGCAGTTTGATGGCACCGAGTTCCCATATCAGTTCCTGGCAGCCTTTGGCAACAAAGAGGTAGCGCTCAAAAAACTGCGAACTGGCCACAGCAACACCTCAGACCTTGCTGGTGGCGTCCTGCTGCGAAACCACATCCACCTTGCCACTTGTCAAGCTGGTGAAGTCAGCAAAACCCTCCAAGACCTCAAGTCCAGTCCAGCCACTGCCAAGGCCAAAGCCAAGTTCATTTTGGCGACGGATGGTCTATCTCTTGAGGCTGAAGAGCTCATCACCGGGGAAACCATCTCCACAGACTTTGTGGATTTCCCAAACCACTTCGGGTTCTTCCTGCCGTTGGCCGGCATCTCCACCATCAAAGAGATTAAGGACAACCCGATTGATGTGCGAGCCACAGGGCGACTGAACAAGCTCTATGTGGAGCTGCTGCGCGAAAACCCCGACTGGGCTAAGGACCAGCGGCGGGCTGACATGAACCACTTCATGGCGCGGCTGATTTTCTGCTTCTTCGCAGAAGACACGGGCATCTTCAACAGCACTGGACTGTTCAGCAAGACTGTTGAACAGATGAGCGAGCGAGATGGCTCCAACACACACGAAGTGCTGGAAACCGTCTTCAGGGCGATGAACATCAAGCCCCATGAGAGGGAGAGTGCTCAGCCCAGACTGCCCAGTTGGGCCAACACCTTTCCCTATGTGAACGGTGGCCTGTTCTCGGGGAGCACTGAGGTGCCGAAGTTCACCCGCATCGCACGAACGTATCTAAGCCACGCAAGCAACCTGAACTGGAAGGAAATCAATCCCGACATCTTCGGGAGCATGATTCAAGCAGTTGCCGACGATGAGGAGCGGGGCGAGCTGGGCATGCACTACACCAGTGTTCCCAACATCCTCAAGGTGCTCAACCCGCTGTTCCTTGATGACCTGAGAGTGCAGCTTGAAAGCGCTGGTGACAACAAGGTCAAGTTGCTCAACCTGCGCAAGCGCATGGCCCGCATACGGGTGTTTGACCCGGCCTGTGGTTCCGGTAACTTTCTCGTGATTGCCTACAAGCAAATGCGAGAGATTGAGGCTGAAATCAACCGCAGACGGGGCGAAGAGCACCTAGGCTCTGAAATCCCTTTGACCAACTTCAGAGGTATTGAGCTGCGCGACTTCCCTGCTGAAATCGCACGTCTGGCGCTCATCATCGCTGAGTTCCAGTGTGATGTTCTCTACCGTGGCCAGCAAGATGCGCTTGCAGAGTTCTTGCCACTGGACACCGAAAACTGGATTGTCAGTGGTAACGCGCTGCGCCTGGACTGGCTGAGTATTTGCCCACCGACTGGCACGGGTGTGAAAGTCGTCAGTGATGACCTGTTCAACAAACCCTTAGACCAGAAAGAAATCGGCTTTGAGAATGATGGAGGAGAGACCTACATTTGCGGGAATCCTCCATACAAAGGTACAAAAAATCAAACAGAAGAACAGAAGGATGACCTAGAAAGCATCTTCTCAAAGTACAAGGGAAGTTTCAAGGCTTGTGACTACGTATGTGGGTGGCTACTGAAGGCGTCTGAATATTCCAACCATACGCCGTCAAAGAGCGCTTTTGTAAGCACAAATTCGATATGCCAAGGCCAGCATGTCTCTATGCTTTGGCCACTGATTTACAGCCTTAACCAAAAAATCTTCTTCGCCCACACGTCCTTTAAATGGTCAAACCTCGCAAAGAGCAACGCGGGAGTGACCGTAGTGATTGTTGGGCTCTCAGGACAAACTGAAAAGCGAAAAGTCATCTTCAGCGAAGAGCAAAACACCCTCAAAGCTAGGCTGGTGGAAAACATCAACCCATACCTCTCGCCCGGAAGTGACGTCATCGTTGAAAAGAGAGCAACTGCTTTTGGTGAACTGGGTGTCATGACACTCGGGAATCAGCCCTACGATGGTGGGTATCTGATTCTTCGCAAATCTGAACTGGATAGCCTAGGTCTGACGAAAGAGCAGGCAATGAGATGGATTCGCCCGTTGCTCGGCTCTGCAGAAATCATTGATGGTGTCACCCGCTATTGCCTGTGGATTGAAGACGAGGAACTTGCTGAGGCCAGCAAAGTTCTCGCCATCAAAGAGCGAATAGACCGAGTTCGTGAGTGGCGACTTAAAAGTGATAGACCCGCTACTGTTGCCATGGCTTACAAGCCTCATCAGTTTTGTGAGATGAAATATGGGGAAAAATCCACCATTGGAGTTCCCTTGGTTAGCTCGGAAAACAGAGAGTTTTTGACTCCTGATTTGATAGGGCGCAAGTGCTCAATGACTAATAAGTCTTACGCACTTTACGATGCTGCCCTGTGGAATTTCTCAGTGCTCTGCTCGAAACTACATCTGTGCTGGATTTCGGCTGTCTGCGGGAAGCTTGAAACACGGCTTAGCTATTCAAACAAGATGGGGTGGAACACTTTCCCCATTCCAGTCCTGACTGAGCAGAACAAGCTGGAGCTCACGGATTGCGCACAGGCCATCTTGCTTGCCCGTGAAGCCCACTTCCCAGCCACCATTGCTGACCTATACGACCCTGAAACCATGCCGGACAACCTGCGCATGGCTCACGAGCGCAATGACGAGGTGATTGAACGAATCTACATTGGCCGGCGCTTCAAGAACGACACCGAGCGACTGGAAAAGCTGTTTGAGATGTACACAAAGATGACGGCTGACACTGGCGTCAAGAAGAAAGGCAAGAAAGCATGACCGCACAGGCAGGAAGCCCTCTCAACACCTACACGGTCCCCTCGGTCTCCATCAAGACAGCTCATACAGGTGCCACCAACAAAGCCAATGCGCTGGGTATGCGCACCATGCAAGAGCGAGCCTACGCCAAACGGGGTGAACAGTATTTGCTCATCAAGTCGCCACCGGCTTCTGGCAAATCACGGGCGTTGATGTTCATTGCCCTGGACAAGCTTAACAACCAAGGGGTCAAACAAGCCATCATCGTGGTGCCTGAGCGCTCCATCGGTAGCAGTTTTGCTGATGAGCCTTTGACCCAGTTTGGCTTTTATTGGGACTGGACGGTCGCTCCCCAGTGGAATCTGTGTAACGCACCCGGCGCAGATGAACCCAAGGTTGCCAAGTCCAAGGTGGAATCGGTCAAGAAGTTTCTTGCCTCGGGCGACAAGGTATTGGTCTGCACCCATGCCACTTTCAGGTTTGCTGTGGAAGAGCTGGGCATTCAGGCATTTGACGAGCGATTGCTTGCGATTGATGAGTTCCACCATGTGTCCAGTAACCCCGACAGCATTCTGGGTTCACAGCTGACGGCACTGATTGCCCGTGACAAGGTGCATGTGGTGGCCATGACTGGCTCCTACTTCCGAGGCGACAGTGAGGCAGTTCTGTCACCAGATGATGAGGCCAAGTTTGAGACAGTCACCTACACCTACTACGAGCAACTGAACGGCTACACATGGCTGAAGTCACTGGACATTGGCTACTTTTTCTACACCGGGCCCTACGTTGAAGCCATCCACAAGGTCCTCAATCCTGACCTTAAGACCATCGTTCATATCCCCAACGTCAATGCTCGCGAGAGTCTCAAAGACAAAGGGAGGGAAGTGGATGAAATCCTTCATGGTCTGGGCCAGTGGAATGGCGCTGACCCGAACACCGGATTCAACTTGGTGGTTACGCCATCCGGCCGCACCCTGAAAGTCGCCGACCTAGTTGATGACAGCGACGCAGCAAGACGCACCAAAGTCCTGACGGCACTAAAGGACCCAGCTCAGAAGAACAACCGTGACCATGTGGACATCATCCTTGCCTTAGGTATGGCAAAAGAAGGCTTTGATTGGATTTGGTGTGAGCATGCCTTGACGGTTGGCTACCGCAGTAGCCTGACCGAGATTGTCCAAATCATTGGACGAGCCACTCGGGATGCGCAAGGCAAGTCATCTGCGCGTTTCACCAACTTGATTGCTGAGCCGACTGCCGACCAAAAAGAAGTGACCGAAGCAGTCAACGACATGCTGAAAGCGATTTCGGCCAGTTTGCTGATGGAGCAAGTGCTTGCTCCTCGTTACGAGTTCACGCCCAAAGACGCAGGTCCGAAAGAGGGCTTTGACTACGGACCTGAGGGCTACCAAGAGGGCAAGACCAACTTGGGGGTGAACGAAGCAACAGGCCAATACCATGTGGAAATCAAGGGGCTGGCCATGCCACAGAGCCCAGAAGCTTCTCGAATTTGCAAAGAGGACCTGAACGAGGTTTTGACTGACTTCCTGCAAGACAAGACAGCTTTGGAGCAAGGCTTGTTTGACAAGGAAAACATCGTTGCTCAGGACTTGACCCAGATTCGGATGGGGAAAATCATACGCGAACGCTATGCCAATCTGAGTGAACACGACCTAGAAGCGGTTCGCCAACACGCGATTGCGGCAATGAACCTTACCCAGCAGGGCAAGCTGGAACTGTCCAAAGTTGCATCGGGTGATGATGAAGTTCAGGCTAACACCGCTTTGTTGGATGGTGTGCGCAAGTTCGTCAACGTCCGTGACCTTGACATTGAGCTGATTGACCAAATCAATCCGTTCCAAGCTGCTTATTCGGTTCTGGCGAAGTCCATGGACGAGAAGTTGCTGCGAGAGGTTCAAACTGCGATAGAGGCAAAGAAGGCCGTCATTACGGACGAAGAGGCGCTTGAATTGGCCAAGCGTGCCCTGCAGTTCAAAACAGAGCGCGGTCGGTTGCCTGATATTGAGTCTGCTGACCCTTGGGAAAAGCGAATGGCGTTGGGCGTCAGAGCACTTGCCAACTCAAGAGCTGCTGCCAAAGCAAAGGAACGCAATGGCTGACCTATCTGCCGACGAACTGCTGGAAGCGTTGGGCGTTGAAGTCACGCCCGTCAAAACCTCGGCACTCTCTCCATTTGAGGAGCGAGTGATTGCTGGCTTTGAGGACATCCAGCGATTCTTTGAAGAACACAAACGCTTGCCACGTAACGCTGAGGGACAGGACATCTTTGAACGGCTCTATGCCGTGAGGCTTGACCAGTTGCGTAAGTTGCCAGAGGCATTGGCCGTTCTGGCTCCTCACGATACCCACGGACTGCTTAAAGCAAGTCCTGCTGCTGCCAAGATTGACAGCCTGACGGAGGATGCACTGTTGGCTGAATTGGGTGTTGAAATTGGCACCAGTTCCAGTGAAGACGACATCACGGTCTTGCGTCATGTTCGCTCAACTGCTGAACGCCGCGAAGCCGAAGAGATTGCCAATAGGACACCCTGCAAGGACTTCAAGGACTTCAAACCCTTGTTTGAGCAGGCTGAGCGTGAACTCAAATCGGGTGACAGAACCGCACTTCGCTTTGGCCGAGACGCCAGCATTGCCATGGGCAACTTCTTTATTCTGGGAGGCCAGCTAGCCTATGTTGCAGAGGTTGGAGACACCATCAGAGCGCCCAACGGTGAAAGCGATGCCCGCTTGCGGGTTATCTATGCCAACGGCACTGAAAGCAACCTGCTCAGGCGCTCTCTGCAACGAGCGCTCTACAAGGATGACACTGGCCGTCGGTTGACCGATACCAACTTGGGTCCCCTGTTTTCCGATGAATCTCAAGCTGATGACGTGGAAACGGGGACCATCTATGTTCTGCGCAGTAAGTCCAGCCATCCCTACGTGAGTGAGCACCGTGAGCTCATTCACAAGATTGGTGTGACCGGTGGGAAGGTTGAAACCCGAATCTCGGGAGCAGACAAGGAAGCCACCTATTTGCTGGCCGATGTGGAAGTGGTGGCCACCTACAAACTACACAATATCAACCGGGTCCGGATGGAAAACCTCTTCCACAAGATTTTCAGCGGCGCCCAGATTGACATCACCATTGACGACAGGTTTGGCAATCCCGTCAAGCCGCGCGAGTGGTTCTTGGTTCCTTTGCACGTGATTGACCAAGCCGTCCAGCACATCATGGATGGCACCATCACCGAGGTGATTTACGACACATCCAAGGCAGAACTGGTTCGCGCTTGAAGCGCTTCACTTCAGTGAGAAGTAGTGCTCCGCAGTTATCCTGCTGCTGCTGTGGCCGATTTGGTTGAGTAGATCTGTTTGGTTTTGAAGCTTGCCCGTTTCAGGGTAAACGTTTTTGAGTCGTTCAATGGCCCTCGGGGTGGTAAATCCGAGCAACTGACTGAGCAGGATGCTGTTGGACAAGCCTATCTGCTCAATCATTCTGCTGATGTAGTCCTTCCTGAAGTCGTGCTGCTTGACGTCCAGGTTGTGGTCTTCAAAAATCTTCTTGTAGGACCCGTCAAACCCCATTACCTTGTAATCAAAGAGCCTCTCTTGGTCTGGTTTCATGAGCCCTTTGACGAAGCGATATTGCCTGTCGTTCAAGTAGACGATGCGCTCGGTGTTCTTTGATTGGATGTAGATGTGAGGGGTAGGGTGTTCAAGCACCTGACTCTTGGTGAGCAAAACCGCCTCTTGTCTTCTCAGGCCCAGCTTGTACATGAGGTGGACGATGGGTCGGATGTTCTTGCCTTGGATGGTTCGGGCCACTTTCTTCAGGGTAGCCCTGTCAAACCTGAAGGCGCGCTTCTTAAAAATCTTGTTGCCGTTGGTCAAGATGTCTCGGTCGTAGTGGAGCCAGGGGTTCTCAAGCGGGCGGTTGTCTTTTCTCAAGGCGGGGATTTTTCGCCAAAACACGCTTGTGCGACTGAGGTAGGTCGCGATTGAGATAGGGCTCAAACCTTTTGACTTGAGAGCCAAGATGAGGTTGTTCACATCATGGACTGTGACTTCCTCGGGCCGCAGGTCGGCAATCTTGGTTTTGATTTGCTGGGCAAAGAGTAGCTTGCTGAGCGTCCATTCGTTTTCCACATCATGAGATATGACGGTGTTCAGGCATGACTTAATCATCCCGATGGTGGATTCTTTTTGCCGCAGCTTGTATCGGTCCTTGGCATCTGCCGGATTGAGATGCTCGTATTTGGGGTTGATGTAGCGCTCGGTGTATCGGGAGAAGAACTCGTACACCGGTGGTTTGCTCATCCATTCGTCAATCTTGGCCTGAAGGTTCTCTTCAACGTGGATGAGGCCTTTGACTGAGCTTTGACCGAACTTGTTCTCGCAGGCATCCAAGAGTTCAGCGGCATCGTCGTAGTTGCTGAAAGTCTTGTTGACAACCAACCCAATCTTGGTCTTGTTGTACTGGACCTTGAAGTACTCCTTGCCATTCTTCTTTATGATGGTCAGGTGTTTCCGCTTTGGGTACGATGACTCTGTCATGGTCTGGTGTTTAAAAGTGGTTAAAAAAATCGGCCTTTTTGTCCGATTTCGGCCCCTGTTCAGAAGCAGTATATTGAAAAAATCCTTGTATGACAACAACTTGCAAAACCGAGGTGATAGTCTTAGGCGGCGGCTGCTTCTGGTGCACCGAGGCCGTGTTCGTGCGGGTGCGTGGCGTGGTCGACGTGCAGAGCGGCTACAGCAACGGCCAGCTGGAGCGGCCGAGCTACGAGCAGGTCTGCAGCGGCAGCACCGGCCACAACGAGGTGGTGCGCCTGACTTACGACCCGGCGGAGGTGGGCCTGCGCCAGTTGCTGGAGATCTTCTTCGCCACGCACGACCCCACCACGCTCAACCGCCAGGGCAACGACGTCGGTACCCAGTACCGCAGCGCCATCTACTTCAGCACCCCGGAGCAGAAGCTCGAGGCGGAATTGCTTATTGCCGAACTGGAGCAGGCGGCGGTCTTCCACGGGCCCATCGTGACCGAGGTACTGCCGTTGGCCAACTACTGGCCGGCCGAGGACTACCACCAGGACTATTACGCACAGCATCCCAACCAGGGTTACTGCGCCTTCGTGGTGGGCCCCAAGGTGGCCAAGCTGCAGCAGACCTTTGCCGCCTGGCTCAAATGAGGGGCCGCGCATGATCGTCACGCACGAACTGCGCTACCGCTACCCCGGCGGGGCGCTGCTGACCTTTCCCGACATCGAGGTGCCGCAGGGTGGCGTGCTGCTGTTGCGCGGGCGCTCCGGCGTGGGCAAATCCACCTGGCTGGCGCTGGCGGCCGGCTTGCGCTCACCGAGTGCCGGCGAACTGGCGGTGGCCGGCCAATCGCTGGTGGCGCTCACCCCCGTGCAGCGCGATGCCTGGCGCGCACGCCACATCGGCTTCCTGCCGCAGCAGCTGCACCTGAGCGAGGCGCTCACGGTGGCCGGCAACCTGGGGCTGGCCTACTTTGCCGCCGGCCTGCCGGAGGACCGGGCGGCGATTCATGCTGCGCTCGATGCACTGGGCGTGGCCGAGCTGGCCGGGCGCAAGCCGGCCCAGCTCTCGGGTGGCCAGGCGCAGCGCGTGGCGCTGGCACGCGCCGTGCTCATGCGGCCGCAGGTGATCCTGGCGGACGAACCCACCGCCAGCCTGGACGACGAGGCCGCGCAGGACGCGCTGGCGCTGTTGCAGGCCACGGCGCAGCAGGCCGGCGCCACGCTGGTGGTTGCCACGCACGATGCGCGGGTGCGGCAGGCCCTGCCAGCGGCGCTGGTGCTCGATCTTGATGCTCAAAACGGGGCCCTGCCCTCGTCAAAAGGACGCCGGTAGCTATGAAAACAATAGCATTATCCTGGCGTTACCTGGCCTCGCGGCCGCTGGCTGCCGGCCTCAACCTGCTGCTGCTGGCACTCGGTCTGGCGGCCATCACCTTCGTGCTGCTCACGCGCGCGCAGATCGATCGCGCTTTCGAACGCGACCTGGCCGGCATCGACGCCGTGGTCGGTGCCAAGGGCAGCCCGATGCAGCTGATCCTGGCCGGCGTCTTTCACCTCGACGTGCCGCCCGGCAATATCCCGCTCAAGGCGGTGCAGGCGCTGGCGCAGGACGCCCGTGTGGCCAAGCTCATCCCGCTGAGCCTGGGCGACAGCGTTCAGGGCTTTCGCATTGTCGGCACCACCGCGGATTACCTCAGCCACTACGGCGCGCAGCTGGCGCAGGGCCGGGCCTGGCAGGCGCCGATGGAGGTGGTGCTCGGCGCCCAGATGGCCCAGGCCACCGGGCTGCAAGTGGGGCAGGCCTTTGCCGGCGCCCACGGCCTGGGTGGTGGCGGCGCAGCGCATGCGGCCCATCCTTACCGGGTGGCCGGCGTGCTGGCGCCCTGCGGCTGTGTGCTGGATCGGCTGGTGCTGACGGCCACAGAATCGGTGTGGCAGGTGCACGAGGTCGCCCATGGACAGGGGGATGCCCATGACGAGGCCCATGAAGACGAGCAGCGCGAGATCACGCTGGCGTTGATCCAGTACCGCAGCCCGCTGGCCGCCGTCACGTTTCCGCGCTTCGTCAACAGCACGACCCAACTGCAGGCCGCAGCACCGGCGCTGGAAATCACGCGCCTGCTGCGCATGGTCGGCGTCGGTGCCGACGTGCTGCGTGCCTTCGGCGCCGTGCTGTTGCTGACCGCGGCCCTCAGCGTCTTCATTGCGCTGTGGAACGCGGTGCGCGAGCGGCGCGCCGATCTGGCGCTGCTGCGCATGCTGGGCGCCAGCCCGGCCCGGCTGGCCGGGCTGCTGCTGTGCGAGGCGCTCTGGCTGGCCGTGCTGGCCAGCGTGCTGGGGCTGGCCGCTGGCCACGGCTTGACAGGTCTGTTAGGCTTTTTATTGCAAGCCGAGCAATCGCTGCCCCTGACCGGCTGGTTGTGGCTGGGCGTGGAGGCCTGGGTGCCGGTGCTCGCGCTGGGCGTGGCGGTGCTGGCGGCCTTGCTGCCGGCACTCAGCGCCTACCGGGTGGAAGCCGGACAATTGTTGGATTCGAGATGAACATGCGTTATTTGTCGTTATCCGTCGCTCTGCTGTGCGTTGCCCTGGGTGCGCAGGCGCAACTGAGCTCGCCGCTGCCGTCCGTGCCCTACGGCAGCGGGGCCGGCGTGCACAGTCCCAACAGCCCGTTTCCGCAACTGAAGGAGCGCAGCGACGTGCTGGCCTGGTCGCTGCTGACCACGGTCAAGACCAAGGTGGAAAAGAACCGCGTGCTGCCGGTGTTTCCGCCGGCCATCCAGGCGCTGGACCAGAAGACCCTGCGCGTGCAGGGTTTCATGATGCCGCTCGACCCGGGTGAGAAGCAGACGCATTTCCTGCTCAGCTCGGTGCCGTTGACCTGCTCCTTCTGTGTGCCGGGCGGACCGGAGAGCATGATCGAGGTGAAGAGCAAGACGCCGGTGAAGTACGGCATGGAGCCGGTGGTGGTGGAAGGGCGCTTCTCCGTGCTGCACGACGATGCCTATGGCATGTACTACCGCATGACCGATGCGGTGCCCGTGAAATAGGCACTGAATTAAAATTACCGTCCCGCCATGCAGCCGATCCGTTCCACCCCGCCTTTGACGACACGCCAGCGCCCGGCCCTGAGCCCGGTGCTGCTGCTCGTCGTCGCCTTGCTGTGGGCGCAGCTGCTGGGCCTGGCGCACCATGTGCTGCACAGCCCGGAGGCCGGCACCGTGCCAGCCGTGGCGCAAGTGGCGCATGGCCATGAGGAGCCTGCCTCGGGTCTGCTG
The DNA here is from genome assembly GCA_031426755.1 of Curvibacter sp. Classification (GTDB taxonomy): domain Bacteria; phylum Pseudomonadota; class Gammaproteobacteria; order Burkholderiales; family Burkholderiaceae_C; genus Hylemonella. The sequence continues at coordinate 20,452 of JASJPI010000007.1, read as the reverse complement.
GCCCACCTGCTGGCACCCGATGGCGACGAGTCCGATTGCCGCCTGTATGACCAGCTCGGTCACGCCGATGTGCTGCCGGCCTTGGCGCAGCCGTCCCTGGCGCTGCCGCTGCCTTTGTATGTTGCGCAGGCGGTCCTGGCCTGCCGGTTCCTGCCGGCGCCTGCACCCTTCGAGGCGCGCGCACCGCCCCTGGTTCGCTGAATCCCGTGCCGTCCTTGCCTCATGCCGAGCAGTTTGCCGGCATGGCGCAGGTTCTTCCGATTCAACGAACCCGTCATGAACATATCCAAACCAATTCACCGCGCGCCGCGCGCTGCCGTCTCCATTCCGCGGCCTTCCATGGCGCTTGTCCCATGCGCTGTTGCTGCGCTGGCCCTGCTGGCGAGCAGCAGCGCGCTGGCGCATGAGGAGGCGTCCACCCTGTCGACCGTGGTGGTCACCGGCAATCCGCTGGGATCCAACGAGCTGATCGCGCCGGCCGAACAGTATTCCGGCGACGAGCTGCTGTTGCGTTCCAAATCCACGCTGGGCGAGACGCTGGACGGCACGCCCGGCGTCAGCAGCACCTACTTCGGCCCCAACGCCAGTCGCCCCGTGATCCGCGGGCTCGACGGCGACCGCATCCGCATCCTGAACAACGGCGGCGCCAGCCATGACGCCTCCAGCCTGAGCTACGACCATGCGACGACGCTCGACCCGCTGCTGATCGAACGTGTCGAAGTGCTGCGCGGGCCGGGCGCCCTGCAGTACGGTGGCAGCGCCGTGGGCGGCGTGGTCAACGTGATCGACAGCCGCATCCACCGCGAGCCGCTGTTCGAGGCCCAGGGCGGCGTGGCCGGCAAGGCCGATGTGGGGCTGGCCAGCGGCAACCGCGAGCAAAGCGGCGTCGTGGTGCTGGATGCCGGCACCGACCGTTATGCCCTGCATGCCGACGTGATGTCGCGCAACACGCAGGACGTGGCTGCGCCGGTGGATCTGGCCTGCACGCGCGGCGGCGTCACCACCACCGCACGCCGCATCTGCAATTCGGCCAGCCAGACCTGGGGCGGCGCCTTCGGCGGCTCGCTGTTCTTCGACCGCGGCTACCTCGGCGCTTCACTCTCCACCTACGACACGAACTACGGCACGGTGGCCGAAGACGAAGTCAGCATCCGCATGCGTTCGAGCCGCCTGGCGCTCGAAGGCGAGGTGCGCGATCTGGGCGGCGCGCTGCAAAGCGTCAAGGCGCAGTTCAGCCGTAACGACTACCGTCACACCGAGTTCAATGCCGGTGCCCCCGGCACGCAGTTCAAGACCCTCGGCAACGACCTGCGGCTGCAGGCACGCCATGCCCGGCTGGGTGCGCTGGAGGGCGTGATCGGTCTGCAGTTCGAGGACAGCGAGTTCTCCGCCGACGGTGACGAGGCCTACGCGCCTTACAGCCGCACGCGCCAGGGCGCCGTGTTTGCACATGAGGAACTGGGCACCGCCTGGGGCAAGTTGAGTGCCGGCGCGCGGCTGGAGTCGGTGCAGGTCGAGTCCTTCGGCAACCCGACGGTGGCGCGCTTCATCGCCGGCACGCGCAACTTCAATCCCGGCAGCTACGCGCTGGGCGCGCTGTGGAAGGTGGCGCCCGAGTGGCAGCTCACCTCCAACCTGTCGTGGAACGAGCGTGCACCGAAGGACTACGAACTGTTCGCCAACGGCACGCACGTGGCGACCAACGCCGAGGAAATCGGCAACGCCAACCTGGACAAGGAGCGCTCGACCAATCTGGATGTGGGCGCGGCCTGGAAGCGCGGTGGCCACCAAGTGCGGCTGCAGCTGTTCCAGCACCAGTTCAGCAACTACATTTCGCTCGAAGGAACGGACCTGACGGCTTCGCCACCGAAGTACAGCTACACCCAAGTGCAGGCCCGTTTCACCGGCGCGGAGGTCAGCGGCAATATCCGCCTGCTGGATACCGGCCACAAGCTCGACCTGGCACTGCGTGCCGACACGGTGCGGGCCGACAACTCCAGCACGGATCAGCCGTTGCCGCGCATTGCGCCGATGCGCCTGGGCGCCACGCTGCTGTGGTCCAGCGGGCCGTGGGGCGCGCGCCTCGGCGTCGACCAGATTGCCGCACAAAACCGCGTGCCCGAGGGCCAGCGCGCCACGAGCGGCTACACGCTGTGGAACGCGGCGCTGACCTACCGGGCCAAAGCCGGCAAGTCGCACCTGCTGTGGTACGCGCGGCTGGACAACATCGGTGACACACTGGCCTATTCGGCCAGTTCCATCCTGACGCAGACTGCGGCGGGCAAGGCGCCGCTGCCGGGCCGCAGCCTGAAAGCCGGCCTGCAGATCAGCTTCTGACGGGCATCAACCGGGGCCCGGCGGCTTGGGTTAAGCTGCGAATCAGGAGGAGGACGCATGGACCGACCATCCCTGATTCGCAAGACGGCGCACGACCTGCGCGTGCCGCCCAACCTCGCCGACTACGCGGCTGAGTGCCGCGCCTTCAGCTGGGACGTCGCGCGCCAGGCCTTGCAGGGTCTGCCCGGCGGCGGCCTGAACATCGCCTTCGAGGCGGTGGATCGGCATGCCGCCGGCGCGCTGCGCGAGCACATCGCCTTGCGTTTCGTCAGCCGCAGCGGCCCGGCGCTGGAACTGAGTTATGCCGAGCTGGCGCGCCAGACCAACCGCTTTGCCAACGTGCTGCAGACCCTGGGCGTGGGCCGCGGCGACCGCCTGTTCGTGCTGGCCGGGCGCCTGCCCGAGCTTTACATCGCCGTGCTGGGGGCGCTGAAAAATGCCACCGTGGTCACGCCCATGTTTTCGGCCTTCGGCCCGGAGCCGATCGCCACCCGCATCAACATCGGCGCGGGTCAGGTGCTGGTGACGACCGATGTGCTCTATCGCAAGAAGATCAAGGCGATGCGCGAGCAGATGCCCACCTTGCGCCATGTGCTGCTGGTGGCCGAGGAGGGCGGCGTGACCGATGAACCCGGCACGCACGACCTGGCCACGCTGCTGCGCGAGGCCTCCGAGGCGTTCGACACAGTGGCCACCACCCCGGAAGATCCGGCCTTGCTGCATTTCACCAGCGGCACCACCGGCACGCCCAAGGGCGCCATCCACGTGCATGGCGCGGTGGTGACGCACCACGCCACCGGGCGCTACGCGCTCGACCTGCACGCCGGCGACCGCTTCTGGTGCACCGCCGACCCGGGCTGGGTCACCGGCACCTCCTACGGCATCATCGCGCCGCTGCTGCACGGCGTGACTTCGCTGATCGACCGCGAGGAGTTCGATGCCGAGCGCTGGTACCGCCTGCTGGAGAGCGAGCGCATCACGGTCTGGTACACCGCGCCCACGGCGATCCGCATGCTGATGAAGGCCGGGCCCGAACTGGCGCGGCAGCACCGGTTCCCCGAGCTGCGCTTCGTTGCCAGCGTCGGCGAGCCGCTCAACCCGGAGGCGGTGTGGTGGGGCAAGGACGTGCTGGGCTTGCCGATCCACGACAACTGGTGGCAGACCGAGACCGGCGGCATCATGATCGCCAACACGCCGGCTTTCGACATCAAACCCGGCTCCATGGGCCGGCCGCTGCCCGGTATCGAGGCCTGCATCGTCGAGCATCTGGAAGCCGAGGGCGAGCCGCCGCGCGTGCGCGTGGTCGAGCAGCCCGATGTCGAAGGCGAGTTGGCACTCAAGGCCGGCTGGCCTTCGATGTTCCGCGGTTACCTCAACAACGAGGCGCGCTACCGCAAGTGCTTTGCCGACGGCTGGTACCTGACCGGCGACCTGGCGCGGGTGGATGCCGACGGTGACTACTGGTTCGTCGGCCGTGCCGACGATGTCATCAAGTCGGCCGGCCACCTGATCGGCCCGTTCGAAGTCGAAAGCGTCCTGATGGAACACCCGGCGGTGGCCGAGGCCGGCGTCATCGGCAAGCCCGACCCGGTGGTGGGCGAGGTGGTCAAGGCCTTCGTCTCGCTGAAAGACGGCTTTACCCCTGACGAGGCGCTGCGCCTGGACATCCTTGGCCATGCGCGCAAACGCCTGGGGGCTGCGGTGGCGCCGAAGGAGATTGCGTTCTTGCCGGTGCTGCCGCGCACGCGCAGCGGCAAGATCATGCGCCGCCTGCTCAAGGCGCGCGAGCTCGGGTTGCCGGAAGGCGATACCTCGACGCTGGAGGGCGGGGCATGACGGACATGAGCGCCGCCGGGCCGTCCCAAGGCGCGAAGGCCCCAAGTCCTGACAAAGCACAGGACTTGCCTGCTTTTGGGGGCAGCGCAGCACACGCAGTGGCAAGCGTGGGGGCAAACATGGTTCCGCCACCGCCCTGTGGTCCGGTACTGTGGGGGAAAGCGCAGGCGCACGCCATGCTGGCCGACATGCTGCGCATCCGCCGCATGGAAGAGCGCTGCGCCCAGCTCTACGGCGAGCAGAAGATCCGCGGCTTCCTGCACCTGTACATCGGCGAGGAGGCGGTGGCGACCGGGGCTCTGCGCGCGCTGCAAGCCGAGGACAACGTCGTCGCCACCTACCGCGAACACGGCCATGCGCTGCTGCGCGGCGTCGGGATGGGCGCCATCATGGCCGAGATGTACGGCAAGCAGGAGGGGTGCTCGCGCGGGCGCGGCGGCTCCATGCACCTGTTCGACCGGGCGTGCCGCTTCTTCGGCGGCAATGCCATTGTCGGCGGCGGCCTGCCGCTGGCCGCAGGGCTGGCGTTGGCCGACAAGCTGAGCCAGCGCCCGGCGCTGACCGCCTGCTTCTTCGGCGAAGGCGCGATGGCCGAAGGCGCGTTCCACGAAGCGGCCAACCTCGCCGCGCTGTGGCAGCTGCCGGTGCTGTTCCTGTGCGAGAACAACCTGTACGCCATGGGCACGGCGCTGGCGCGTTCCGAAGCGCAGACCGATCTGTGCGCCAAGGCGGCGTCCTATGGCATCGCGACGCAGGCGGTCGATGGCATGGACGTGGTGGCGGTGCATGAGGCCGTGCAGCAAGCCGCGCAACAGGTGCGCCAAGGCAATGGTCCGCTGTTCCTGGAGTTGCGCACCTACCGCTTTCGCGCCCATTCGATGTTCGACCCCGAGCTGTACCGCAACAAGGCGGAAGTCGAGGCCTGGAAGACACGCGGGCCGATCCATACCTACACAGCGCGTCTGAAGGCCCAGGGGCGGCTGAGCGAGGACGAGTTCCTGGCGCTCGATGCCGCCGCGCAGGCCGAGGTCGAGGCCGCCGTGGCCTTTGCCGAGGCCGGCACCTGGGAGCCGGTGGCCGATCTGCTGCGCGACGTGCAGACGCCGCAGGGAGCGGGCGCATGAGCCTCGCACGGCCGCCCGAAGAGGCTCGCACCGCAGTGCGCAGCACGGAGGTTTCACGATGACCCGGCGCATCACTTACCGCGAGGCCTTGCGCGAGGCGCTGCGCGAAGCACTGCAGCAGGATGCGCGTGTCTTCCTGATGGGCGAGGACGTCGGGCGCTACGGCGGCACCTACGCGGTTTCCAAAGGGCTGCTTGACGAGTTCGGCCCGGAACGCATCCGCGACACGCCGCTGTCCGAGCTCGGCTTTGTCGGTGCCGGCATCGGCGCTGCGCTCGGCGGCCTGCGGCCGATCGTCGAGGTGATGACGGTCAACTTCAGCCTGCTGGCGCTCGACCCCATCGTCAATACTGCCGCCATGCTGCGTCACATGTCGGGCGGCCAGTTTTCGGTGCCGATCGTGATCCGCATGGCCACCGGTGCCGGGCGCCAGGTGGCGGCCCAGCACTCCAACAGTTTCGAGGGCTGGTACGCCCATGTGCCGGGCCTGAAAGTGCTGGCACCGGCCACCGTCGAGGATGCGCGCGGCATGCTGGCACCGGCGCTGGCCGACCCGGACCCGGTGCTGATCTTCGAGCACGCGCAGCTCTACAACCTGGAGGGCGAGTTGCCGGAGAAGGTGCAGGTGGACATCCGCAGCGCCCAAGTGCGGCGCGTCGGCCGCGATGTCAGCCTGATCACGCATGGCGGTTCCCTGCCGAAGGCCTTGCGCGCGGCCGAGGAACTCGCTGCGCAGGGCATCGCCGCCGAGGTGGTGGACCTGCGCGTGCTGCGCCCGCTGGATGACGCGACCATCATGGCGTCGGTCCGCAAGTGCCGCCGCGCGGTGGTGGTCGACGAAGGCTGGCGCACCGGCAGCCTGGCGGCCGAGGTGATGGCGCGCATCGGCGAGCAGGCCTTCTTCGACCTCGATGCGCCGCTGGCGCGCGTGTGCAGCGAGGAAGTGCCGATTCCGTACGCGCGCCACCTGGAAGAGGCGGCGCTGCCGCAGGTGCCCAAGATCGTGGCGGCGGTGCAGGCCTTGATGGGGAAGGGGCAATGAGCCCCGCCCGGCCGCCCGAAGGGGCTCGCACCGCAGTGCGGAGCACGGAGGTTTCCACGTGATTCCATTCAAGCTGCCCTCGCTGGGGGCCGACATGGAGCAGGGCAAGCTGCTGCAGTGGCACGTCAAGCCTGGTGACGCCGTCCAGCGCGGCCAGGTGGTGGCGGTGGTGGACACCTCCAAGGCGGCGGTCGACGTCGAGATCTGGGAGGCCGGCCTGATCCACGAGCTGCGGGTGCAGCCGGGCGAGACGGTGCCGGTGGGCGCGGTGCTGGCCACGCTGCTGGCGCCGGGCGAAGCGGCGCCAGCCGAAGTGCCGGCCCAGGCCGCCGCGACACCGGCCGTGGCAGTTGCCGAGCCGGTCGCTGCAGCCGCTCCTGTGGTTGCCTTGGCTGCCGCGACCCGGCCGGCGGTCTCGCCGTCGGCGCGCCGGCGTGCCAAGGAACTCGGTATCGATGCCGAGGGCCTGCGCGGCAGCGGTGCGCAGGGTGCGGTCACGCTGGCCGACGTCGAGGCTGCGGCGGCACAGCGCAGCGCCGCAGCGGCACCCGTGGACCGGGCGCAGGCCATGCGCCGCGCCATTGCCGCTGCCATGAGCCGCTCCAAGCGTGAGATCCCGCACTACTACCTGAGCGAGACCATTCCCATGGCGCGTGCGCTGGCCTGGCTGCAGCAGCACAACGAGGGCCTGGCCATCACCGAACGCATCCTGCCGGCGGTGCTGCAACTCAAGGCGGTGGGGCTGGCTCTCCAGCGTGTGCCGCAGCTCAACGGTTTTTATCGCAACGATGCGTTCGAGCCGGCGACGGCCGTGCACACCGGCGTGGCGATTGCCCTGCGCGGCGGTGGCCTGGTGGCGCCGGCCCTGCATGCGGTGGGCAGCAAGCCGCTGGCGCAACTGATGCGCGAGCTGGCCGACCTGGTGCAGCGCGCGCGTGCCGGTTCGCTGCGCAGTTCCGAGATGAGCGACCCGACCATCACCGTCACCAACCTGGGCGACCAGGGCGTGGAGGCGGTGTTCGGCGTGATCTACCCGCCGCAGGTGGCGCTGGTCGGTTTCGGCAGCGTGGCGGTGCGGCCCTGGGTCGACGGAGGCGAGCTGCGTGCCGTGCCGCTGCTGACTGCCTCGCTGGCAGCCGACCACCGCGTGACCGATGGCCACCAGGGCGCGCTTTTCCTGGCGGAACTGCGCGATCTGCTGCAACAGCCCGAGCAACTGGCGGCTGGTGCTGACGGCAAGGAGACGAAGGCATGAGCATGGACCGGACAAGCCTCAAGACCACCGCGCTGGGTGTCCTGCATTCGATCGCACCGGAAGTTGAAACCGATGCCATCGAGCCGGCGCGCCCCCTGCGTCACCAGGTCGACCTCGACTCGATGGACTGGCTCAACTTCCTGATCGGCCTGCACCAGCGCCTGGGCGTCAACATCCCCGAGGCCGACTACGCGCAGCTGGTGACGCTCGACAACGTGCTCGATTACCTGCAGGCCAAGCTGGCGGCTGCCGGCGACTGAGCACCGCCGCCAGCCCTTCGCCGGAGGCGCAATACCTGTCAGTGTTGTGGGTGTAGCGAGGGTCGGCCAGCCTTTTTGCAGGGCCTTCTGTCAGAATGATTTGCATGATCGCCCACCCATGCCTTCCATCCTCGTTGCCGCAGATCCCCGGGATCCATGAGGTGTCCTGAATGGAACACAACATCTCACTGATCACCACCCTGGCTGCCGGTTTCGGCATGGCGATGATCCTGGGCTTCATCGCCGAGCGCCTCAAGGTGCCGGCCCTGGTGGGCTATCTGGTCGCCGGCATTCTCATCGGTCCGGCGACACCGGGCTTCGTCGCTGACGTGGGCATTGCCTCCCAGCTGTCGGAGATCGGTGTCATGCTGCTGATGTTCGGCGTCGGCCTGCATTTCTCGCTCAAGGATCTGCTGTCGGTCAAGCGCATCGCCGTACCCGGTGCGGTGGTGCAGATGGGTCTGGCCACCGTGCTGGGCATGGGGCTGGCGGGGTGGTGGGGCTGGAGCTGGGGCGCCGGCCTGATCTTCGGCCTGTCGCTGTCGTGCGCCAGCACCGTGGTGCTGCTCAAGGGCCTGGAGGCCCGGGGCGTGCTGGAGACGATGAACGGGCGCATTGCCGTGGGCTGGCTGGTGGTGGAAGACCTGGCCACGGTGTTGGTGCTGGTGCTGCTGCCGCCCCTGGCGGGTGTGCTGGGTGGTGCAGCGGCGCCCGCGACTGATGCCAGCCCGCTGTGGGTGACCCTCGGGCAGACCCTGTTGCAGGTCTGCGCCTTCATTGCCCTCATGCTGGTGGTCGGCCGGCGCGCGCTGCCCTGGGTTCTGTGGCAGGTGACGCGCACCGGCTCGCGTGAACTGTTCACCCTGACCGTGATCGCCGTCGCCATCGGCATCGCCTACGGCGCGGCGGCCCTGTTCAGCGTGTCCTTCGCCCTTGGTGCCTTCTTTGCCGGCATGGTGATGCGCGAATCCGAGTTCAGCCATCGGGCGGCGCAGGAGTCGTTGCCGCTGCGCGATGCCTTCTCGGTGCTGTTTTTCGTGTCGGTCGGCATGCTGTTCGATCCGGCCATCCTGCTGCAGAAGCCCTGGCATGTGTTGAGCGTGGTGGCCATCATCGTGCTGGGCAAGTCGATTGCTGCGCTGCTCCTGGTGATCGCGTTTCGCTACCCGCTCAATACCGCCCTGACGGTGGCGGTCAGCCTGGCGCAGATCGGGGAGTTCTCGTTCATCCTGGCGGGGCTGGGCCTGTCGCTCGGGCTGCTGCCGGCCGAGGGCATGAGCCTGGTGCTGGCCGGGGCGCTGATCTCGATTGCCTTGAACCCCTTCCTGTTTGCGGCCGTGGCGCCGTTCCAGCGCTGGATACTCAAGCGCTCCGCCCTGGCGCGCCAACTGGAGCAACGGGAAGACCCGTTCGCTGAATTGCCCATGAGCACCGAGCGCAAGTACCTGGAGAAGCAGGTGGTACTGGTCGGCTATGGCCGGGTCGGGCGTCGTATTGCCGCGGATCTGGAGGCGCGCGGCATCCCGTATGTGGTGGCCGAACAGAACCGCGAACTGGTGGAGAGCTTGCGCAAAAAAGGCAAGGTCGCCGTCTCGGGCAATGCAGCCGATCCGGCGGTGTTGATCCAGGCCCATATTGCCGATGCGGCGATGCTGGTGGTGGCCATGCCCGATCTGCTCGATGTGCGGCAAATGGCGGACACCGCCCGAAAACTCAATCCGGACATCGAGATCGTGCTGCGCAGCCACAGCGAGGATGAATCGGTGCTGCTGCGCGAGGAGCAGGTGGGAACGGTTTTCTTTGCGGAGGACGAGCTGGCCAAGGGCATGGCTGGCCATATCCTTCAGCACTTCGACTCAAAATCAACCACCGGTCGCGGCTGAGTGCCATGGTGCCGAGTTGCCTGTATTGAACCCTGTGTCCTGAACTGTCTGTCTTGTGAACCATTCCGTCCTGTCCGCCCTGATCCCCGTCGTCCTGCTGGTTGCCATTGGTTTTGTCGCGGGTCGCGCACGGTGGATCAGGGCTGAGGCCACCAAAGATCTGTCCAATCTGGTGTTCGTTGTTCTCACGCCCGCGCTGATGTTCCGCACCATGAGTGCGGTGCATGTCGAGCAGCTCGACTTCCGGCCGCTGGCGGCGTACTTCGTCGCGGCCGCCCTCCTGTTTGCCGCCACGCTGGCACTGCAGGGCTTCAACCGGCGCGCCGCCGTGCTGGCGCTGGCCAGCACCTTCAGCAACACGGTGATGATCGGTATCTCGCTCATCGGCCTGGCCTATGGCGCGGACGGCCTGGTGATTCTGCTCACGCTGGTGTCGCTGCATGCGCTGGTGCTGCTGACCGCCGGTACCGTGGTGCTGGAGCTGGCGGTGGCACGCGAAGCCGCCGGACAAGGCGGCCAGCGGCACATGCTGGCCACCGTGCTGGGCGCGGTGCGCAATGCCGTCATCCACCCGGTGCCGCTGCCCATCCTGGCCGGCCTGCTGTTTGCCCAGACCGGCTGGGTGATCCCCGAGGCCATCGACAAACCCCTGCAATGGCTTGGCAATGCCTTCGGCCCGCTGGCGCTGCTGCTGGTGGGGGTGACGCTGGCCGGCTCGGGCGTGGGTGCGCAGCTGCGCGGCGCCTTTGGCGTGTCGCTGGTCAAGAACCTGCTGATGCCGGTGCTGGTGGCGCTGCTCGGCACACTCTTCAGCCTGAGCGGCCTGCCGCTGTTGGTGATGGTGGTCACAGCGGCACTGCCGATCGGCGCCAACGTCTTCCTGTTCTCGCAGCGTTATGCGGTGGCCGAGGAGCTGGTGACGGCCAGCGTCATGGTGTCCAACGCGCTGGCGCTGCTCACGCTGCCGCTGGTGATGCTGCTGGCGGGCTGGCTGTAAAGATTGATTACGGCGCGAGCCGCTCGCGCAGCCAGCTGCCTTGGCCGTCGGGCGTGTAGCGCAGCCGGTCATGCAGCCGGCTCGGGCGGCCCTGCCAGAATTCCCAGCGCTCCGGCGCCAGGCGGAAGCCGCCCCAGTGCGGCGGGCGCGGCGGCTGCAGCATGAACTGGGCGGCGTAACGCGCCGCGTTGGTCACCAGCACGCCGCGGCCGGTGATGACCTGGCTTTGCGGGCTGGCCCAGGCGCCGATGCGCGAGTCGAGCGGCCGGCTGTGAAAGTAGGTGTCGCTTTCCGCTGCGCTGACGCGCTCCACCCGGCCTTCGATGCGCACCACGCGTTCCAGCTCGACCCAGTGGAACTGGAGGGCGGCAAACGGGTTGCCGGCCAGCTCGCGGCCCTTGCGGCTCTCGTAGTTGGTGTACCAGACGATGCCGCGTTCGTCATAACCCTTGATCAGCACCACCCGGGTGGAGGGGCGCAGGTCGCTGCCGACGGTGGCCACTGTCATGGCATTCGGCTCGGGCAGCTCGGCGTTGATGGCTTCGTGCAGCCATTGGTCGAACTGCTTCAAGGGATCGGCGTGCGAGGCGTCCTCGCTGAGTTCGTGGCGTTCGTAGCTTTTGCGGAGGTCGGCAATCGAGGGCATGGCGCCAAGTATAGGCATGGCGACCCGGCGGGGCCGGACTGTCTCATTTTGCAAATATCACGCGCGGGCTAGGGCTTACCCGCATGGTTGCGGTGCGGTCCATGCCTACGCTTGCTCGGTCCACATCCTGCACAACAACACCGGGATCATCATCCCCGGCTTATATAGAGAGAGGAGCCTTTGCCATGAGCATCAAACTGAACGTCAACGGCCGGGCGGTTGCCGCCAAGTCCGAACCCGACACCCCCTTGTTGTGGGTGATCCGCGATGAACTGGGCCTGACCGGCACCAAGTTCGGCTGCGGTGCCGCGCTGTGCGGTGCCTGCACCGTGCATGTGAACGGCCAGCCGGTACGTTCCTGCCAGACACCGGTCGAATCGGTGGCCGGCAAGAAGATCGCCACGGTGGAAAGCCTCTCGCGCAACAACACGCATCCGCTGCAAAAAGCGTGGATCAAGCACGACGTGCCGCAGTGCGGCTACTGCCAGTCCGGCCAGCTCATGAGTGCGGCCGCCTTGCTGGCCAAGAACAAGAACCCGAGTGACGCGGACATCGACCAGGCCATGAGCGGCAACCTCTGCCGCTGCGGCACCTACCCCCGCATCAAGGCCGCCATCAAGGATGCGGCTGCCAGCCTGCGCAACGCCTGAGGAGAGACACCATGAGCACACTCGAAACCTCCCGTCGCGATTTCCTCAAGACCTCAACGCTTGCCACCGGCGGCCTGATCATGGGCTTTGCCCTGCCCGGCGCCAAGGTGGAAGCCCAGGCGGCCGGCACCGTCTACACCCCCAATGCCTGGGTGCACATTGCCGACAACAACACCATCACGCTGATCTCCGCGCGGTCGGAAATGGGGCAGGGCGTCTACACCTCCATGCCCATGCTGATTGCCGAAGAGCTCAACGTCGACATCCAGCAGATCAAGGTGGCGATTGCGCCGCCGGCCGCGGTCTACGTCAACGCGCTGCTGGGCGCGCAGATCACTGGCGGCTCGACTTCGGTGCGTGACGGCTGGGAGAAGCTGCGCGTCGGCGGTGCCCAGGTGCGCGAGATGCTGATCAGCGCCGCCGCCGACAAGTGGAAGGTGGACCGCAGCACGCTGCGCGCCGAGAACGGCATGGTGCTCGGCCCCAAGGGGAGACGAGCCAGCTACGGCTCGCTCGCGGCGGCCGCCGCCAAGCTGCCGGTGCCGGAGAAGGTGGCGCTGAAAGACCCGAAGGATTTCAAGATCGTTGGCCAGCGCGTCAAGCGCCTGGACACACCGGCCAAGGTCAACGGCACGGCCGAGTTCGGCATCGACGTCAAGCTGCCGGGCATGGTCTACGCCAGCATCGAGCAGTGCCCGGTGATCGGCGGCAAGGTCACGAGCTTTGATGCCGCCAAGGCCAAAGGCATGCCGGGCGTGCTCGACGTGGTGCAGGTCAACGACGGCGTGGCCGTGGTGGCCAGCAGCTACTGGCAGGCACAGAAGGCGCGCAAGGCCTTGAGCGTGCAGTGGGACGAAGGACCGAGTGCCGCGCTGGACCACCACAAGGTGCTGGCCGGCACGCGTGCTGCCGCAGACAGTGGCAAGGTGCTGCCGATCGGCAAGCCGGTGGGTAATGTAGCCGAGGCCATGAAGGGTGCCGCCAAGGTGGTCAAGGCCGAGTACATCTCACCGATGCAGGCGCACGCGGCGCTGGAGCCGATGAACTTCACCGCCCATTACAAGAACGGCAAGATCCTGCTGGTGGGGCCGACCCAGTTTCAGCAGGGCGCGCATGGCACCGTGGCCGGCGTGCTGGGCATCAAACCGGAGGACGTGACGCTCAAGACCACTTTCCTCGGCGGTGGTTTCGGCCGCCGGCTGGAGCTGGACTTCATCGTGCAGGCAGCGCAGATCTCCAAGGCGGTGGGCCGTCCGGTCAAGCTGCTGTGGTCGCGCGAGGACGACATGACACACGACTTCTACCGCCCGCTGGGCTTGAACCAGGTGCAGGCCGGCCTCGATGCCCAGGGCATGCCGGTGGCGCTGCAGTTCAAGGTTACCTCGCAGTCGGTCACGCAGCGTGCCTTCGGCCTGCCCAAGGATACGCTCGACCCCTTCATGGCCGAGGCGGCGGTGGCAGCCTACGAAATCCCCAACACGCAGCACGACCTGGTGATCCACGACAGCGGCATGCGCGTGGGCTACTGGCGCGCGGTGAGCCATAACATGAATGCCTTCGCCAACGAAAGCTTCATGGACGAACTGGCGCTGGCGGCGGGCAAGGACCCGTACGCCTACCGCATGGCGCTGCTGAAGAACAAACCGCGCTTTGCCAACGTGCTCAAGCTCGCCGCTGAGAAGGCCGGCTGGGGCCAGCCGCTGCCGGCCGGCCGGGCGCGCGGCATCGCGTTGATGGAAGGCTATGACACCTACATGGCGCAGGTGGCCGAGGTCTCGGTGAAGGATGGTCAGGTCACGGTGCACCGCGTCACTGTGGCGGCCGATCTGGGCCGCATGGTGAATCCGGACACGGTGGAGGCGCAGATCCAGTCCAGCATCGCGTTCGGCATGTCGTCGGCCCTGATGCAGGAGATCACGCTGGACAAGGGCCGCGTGCTGCAGACCAACTACAACAACTACCCGGTGGTGCGCATGCACGAATCGCCGAATACTGATATCGTGCTGGTCGAAAGTACCGAAAAACCGGGCGGCATCGGCGAGCCGGCCACCGCCCTGGTGGTGCCGGCGATTGCGAATGCGGTGGCGGCTGCCACCGGCAAGCGCGTGCGCAAGCTGCCGCTGACGCCCGAGGCGATTCGCCAGGCCTGAGAACTTGTGATAAATCTACTGCGCAACCCGATCGCCGCGTTGGGCGGTGCTCGCCATCCTCACGTACTGCAAGTACGTTCCGGTGGCTGCGCTCCGTCCGCCTTGCGCTCGGGCCGCTCGCTACGATTTCTTCACAAGTTCAGAGTGTTCGATAAGCGATTAGAAAACAAGAGGAGAAGCTGAGCATGGAAAGTCTGGATCTGCGTGTGCTGGCCGATGCGCTGGCCTGGAAGCGCGGCGGCCATGCGGTCACGCTGGTCACGGTGGTGGAGACCTGGGGCAGCGCACCGCGCCCGCCGGGGGCTCTGCTGGCCGTGCGCGACGACGGCGTGGTCAGCGGCTCGGTGTCGGGCGGCTGCGTCGAGGACGACCTGATCGCCCGTACCAAGGCTGTGCTGGCCGCCGGTACCGTGGACCAGACTGCTGCCTTGCCTTCGCTCATCGTCTACGGCGTCAACAGGGAAGAGGCGGCCCGCTTCGGCCTGCCCTGCGGCGGTACGCTGCGCCTGGTGCAGGAGCCGCTGCGTGATGCGGCCTGGATCGAGGCCTTGCTGGCACGCACCGCCGAACACCGGCTGGTGGCACGCACGCTCCACATCGCCAGTGGCGAAGTGGAGCTCCGTGATGCGGTGCGCGGCCAGGGCATGGTGTTCGACGGCCAGACGCTGAGCACGGTGTTCGGCCCGAAGTGGCGCCTGCTGCTGATCGGTGCCGGCCAGCTGTCGCAGGCGGTGGCACACATGGCCAGCGCGCTCGACTTCGAAGTGCTGGTGTGTGACCCGCGCGAGGAATACGCGGCCACACTCGGCATGGAGGGCGTGCAGCGCGTGCCGGGCATGCCCGACGACGTGGTGCGCGAGATGCTGCCCGACGCCCACACCGCCATCGTGGCACTGACGCACGATCCCAAGCTGGACGACATGGCGCTGCTGGAGGCACTCAAGTCCGCGGCCTTCTATGTGGGCGCCCTGGGTTCGCGTCGCAACCAAGCGACGCGCAAGCAACGCCTGGCCGAGCACTTCGACCTCAGCGCCGAGGAGCTGGCGCGCCTGCACGGCCCGGTGGGCCTGTACATCGGTGCCAAGACGCCGGCCGAGATTGCCGTGTCCATCGTGGCCGAGATCGTGCAGGTCAAGAACGCGATCACACCCGCCGTGGCCCGCACGCCCGGCTGTGCCGTGGCGTGAAGCGCAAGATGTTCTCATGCAACCGGTGGTGATCGTACTGGCCTCCGGCCGGGGCGAGCGCTTTCTCGCCTCGGGTGGCCGCACGCACAAGCTGCAGGCGCTGCTCGGGAACAAGACGGTGCTGCAGCACACGTTGGATGCCGTGCGCGCCAGCGGCCTGCCTTTCTATCTGGAAGAGACCGGCCTGCCCGGCATGGGCGACTCGATTGCCGCCGCGGTGCGTGCCAACCCCGAGGCGTCCGCCTGGCTGATCCTGCCAGCCGACCTGCCGCTGCTGCAGTCCGAGACCATCCGTCGCGTGGCAGCCGCCCCGGCGCAGCAGGCGGTGGTGCGGCCGGTGTACCAGGGGCGGCACGGCCACCCGGTGCGCTTTGCCCGCGCCTGCGGCCCGCAGCTCATGGGTTTGGAAGGAAATCAGGGGGCGGCCCTCGTCGTCAAAGTGCACGACGCTATCGAATTGATAGTGGACGATGCCGGCTGCGTGACCGACATCGACACCGTGCAGGACCTGCAGCAGGCGCAGGCGCTGTGGCAGCGCAGGCAGCCTTGAGGCTGCCGGTGCGTCACATGCGGCTGATCACGGCGCAGGCCAGACGCGGGCCGGCATTGCCGGTGGGCTGGGTGGTGTAGTCGTCCGGGTCGCGGTGCACGATCAGACCGCGGCCGACGATGTCGTTGCTGCCGCTGCCGACCGAGATGCTGCTCGACTCGAAACTGAAGCGCGCCACACCATAGGCATCGGCCTTCAGGCTCGGCAGATCGCCCACATGGTGCTCGCCGCGGCCGTGTGGTCCGTGCATCTTGCCCATGGGATTGAAGTGGCCGCCGGTGCTCATGCCATCACCGCTGGTGCAGTCGCCTTTCTCATGCACATGGAAGCCATGCTCGGCGCCGGGCTTGAGGCCGCTGACCTCGCCGCTGACCAGCACCTTGTCGCCTTGCTGGGTGAAGCGCACTCCGCCGCTGGTGGCGTTGCCGCGCGTGGGCTGGAGTTGGGCCGAAGCCGTCGGGCCGGTCGGGGTGGCACAGGCCGAGAGCAGGGCGGCTGCGGCAAGGGGAACGAGAACGCGCATCATGGGGAACTCTCCTCGGGTGGCTGAAGGGACCGACTGTAGGCCGGCTGGCGGCCCGCGGCAAGCCGCTTCAACTCAACCCCAACAGCGTCTCAAGTTCTCGGTCGTGGATGCCGTGGCTGCGCAAGCTGTGGAAGGTCTGGTGCGCGTAGTCGTGCGTGGTCCCGTAGCGGCCGCTGGCACTGGCAAAAATCCGCCGGTACTGGGCCGGACTCAGCGGGCCGGTGTAACTCGGGCTGCGGCGCGACAGGGTGAAGGCCAGTGCCTGCACCGGCCCCTGCGGCGTGTTGCAGCGCAGCCATCGGGGGTCGTACACCCCGGTCATCATTTCGCGGTCCCACAGCCGGTGCAGCACTTCCTCCCCCTCGTGGCGCTTGACCCGCAGCACCATGCCACGGCAACTGCCGCCGGAGAGCAGGGCGAACACCAGCCCCGGGTTGTCCGGTGTGCCGCGGTTGACGTGGCTCCACATCTTGAGCGCGCGGTGCCAGCCATGCACCTGCGCCGGACGTTGCTCGTGCACATGGAAGTCGGGCCGCCAGATCAGTGAGGCATAGCCGAAGAGCCAGAGGTCGGCGTGGCCACCCCATTCGGCCAGCGTGCGCGCCAGCATGGGGGCCGGGTCGCGCTGGTGGGGCAGGTGCAGTGCGGCGGGGTGCATGGTCGCGCGCTATGACGGCAGGCGTGTTGCAACCAGCCATTCGTCCACCGGCGCCGGCCTGGCATACAGGTAGCCCTGCATGGCATCGCAGCCGTTGGCGGCCAGAAAGTCGGCCTGCTCGCGCGTTTCCACCCCTTCGGCCACCACCCGCAAGCGCAGGTGTTTGGCCATGGAGAGAATCATCTGAACGATGGCGGTATCGCTCGGATCGGTGGGTGCATCCTGGATGAAGCTGCGGTCGATCTTGAGCTCGTACAAGGGCAGGCGCTTGAGATAGGCCAGGCTGGAGTAGCCGGTGCCGAAGTCGTCGATCGAGAAGCGGATGCCGAGCGCGGCGATCTCATTCATGCGTGCGATGGTGCTGTCCATGTTTTCGATCAGCAGCCCTTCGGTGACCTCCAGTACCAAGCAGGCCGGGTTGGCGCCGGTGCGCTCGATCAGGGCTGAAATCTGCTGCACGAAGTCGGGCTGGCGAAACTGGCGCGGACTGACGTTGATGGACAGAGGCAGGCGATTGCCCGCCGCCTGCAGCCGTGCCTGCGTGCGCAGCGCCTGCTCCAGCACCCAGGCGCCCAAGTGCAGGATGAGGGTCGTGTCTTCCGCAATGGGGATGAACTGCGCCGGTGAAACCGGGCCGCGCACCGGGTGGGTCCAGCGCAGCAGGACTTCGGCGCCCACCGGCTCTCCGGCCGGATTGAACTGGGGTTGCAGATGCAGCGCCAGCTGGTTCCCGGCAATCGCCTGTGACAACTCGTGCTCCAGGGTCAGGCGCTCTTCCACTTCACGCTGCATGGCGGCTTCGAAGAAGGCAATCCGGTTGCGGCCGGCCGCCTTGGCGCGGTACATGGCGGTGTCTGCCTCACGCAGCACATCATCGGCGTTCTGCCCCTCGCGTGGCAGCAGGGTCACGCCGATGCTGCCGCTGGCGCTGTAGGGCTGGCCGTTGAGGGAGAAGGGCTGCTCCAGCGCTTCGCGCACCTTGCCGGCAATCGTCATGGCCGAGCGCGCGCCGGCATCGTGGTCCTGCGCCAGGGAGGTGGTCAGGATCACGAACTCATCGCCCCCCAGGCGCGCCACGGTGTCCTCTTCGCGCATCAGCCCGCTCAGGCGCTGGGCCACCAGCACCAGCAGCTGGTCGCCGGCGGCATGGCCGCGCGCGTCGTTGATGTTCTTGAAGCGGTCCAGGTCGATGTAGAGCACCGCGCCGACCTGTGGCGTACGCCGCGCATGGGCCAGCACATGGGTCAGGCGGTCCAGCAGCATGCGCCGGTTCGGCAAGCCGGTCAGTGAGTCGAAGTAGGCCAGGCGGTGGATGTCCTCTTCGGCCTTCTTGCGCTCGGTGATGTCGCGCTCGATCGACACCCAGTGCGTCAGTTCTCCCTGGTCGTTGGCGACGGGAACAATATCCAGCTCGACCCAGTACTCCCGGCCGTCCTTGGTGTAGTTGAGCAGCTCGCTGTGCACCGGTTCCTGCCGGTGCAGCGCAGCCTTGATGCGACCGAGTTCTTCGCGGTTGGTGCGCAGGCCCTGCAGCAGCCGCGGTGATCGGCCCAGCACTTCCTGGCGCGTGTAGCCGGTGCGCCGCTCGAAGGCCTCGTTGACAAACACGATGCGCGGGCCTGGGGCATCCAGCGAGGTGGCCTCGGCGATGACCACCATGTCGTTGAGGCGGGTCACGGCGGCGCCGGTCAGACGGAGTTCCTCGTTGGCCAGCTTCAGGTCGACCTGCCCCTCCTGCAGCGATTTGGTGATGGCGCGTTGCCGCTCCAGCGACTGCTCCAGCCGGTTCAGCAGCACGGCACACGAAATCGTGATCACCGAGTTGATGAACATGAAGTTGATCGTGATCACGACCCAGCGCATCAAGGGTGTCTGCTCGAAGCCGGGGACATGCAGGTCGGTGTTGACCAGGTAGCCGATGACCAGCAGCGTGGCGGCATTGAGGGCGAGCGCCAGCAGGGCGGGCCGCAGGCCGAGCAACAAGGCGGCCATGACCGGAAAGGCCATCAGGTAGATCTGGCTGGTCGGGCCCACCATGAAGAGGAACCACAGCCCCAGCAGGTAGATCAGCGCCAGCAGGTTCCACGCGCGCAAGCGGTAGGGCAGCGTGTGGCTGCGCCAGATCGTGGCCACCCAGATCAGGGCGATGGCGTCGATCCAGACAATCGGCCAGAGCCCCTCCTGGATGGCCAGCATGATGCTGGGCACAGCGGTGGCGCCACCCAGGACCATGATGACCAGCAGAATGGTCGAGAGTATGCGCTCGCGCCAGTTGCGAAGCTCCTCGTGCTCGACCTGCGGCACAAGGAGTGAACGCTGAAGGATCTGAAACGCTGGCACAGTGTTGGTCCTCGGGTACCCATCCTACCGCGAGACCGGGGATATGGGCGTTCCGGCAGGGATCAGCGCTGGATCAACTCAATCTTGTAGGTGGTCAGCATCGGCGTGCGCCCGGCCAACGGCCGTGTGACGATCTCAGGATGGTGGCTGGTCGATACGTGGGCTTCTGTCGAGAAGCCCAGCCCGTAACCAGCCGCTACCAGGGTCACCATCAGGTCGTGGCTGGCCACCTGCTCGGCCACGATGGGGTCGAGGTCGGTGGTGCGAAGAACGCGGGCCAGCTGGAGGCTGCTGCCCTCGCAGGCATCGGGGGAGCAGAGCACCAGCGGGTAGCGCAGTACCTCTTCCAGTGGTAGTTTCTTGTGAATCAGCAGGGGATGGCGTGAAGGCACCGCCACGACGATTGGATCGCTCGATGCAGGGATCGCTAGCAGCGCCTCGCCAACTTCCGGTGACTGGGCAAATCCAACGTCGTACAAGTCGGATTCAAGCCCCTTGATCTGCTGTGCCAACGGAACTTCGTAGAGCCGGATTTCCGTATCAGGCTCTTCTTCACGGCAACGCGTTAGCAAAGTCGCGAGACGGGTCTGCGAGATGCCTTCGGACAAAGCTATGCGCAGCTGCCCCTGATATCCAGCCGACACGGCACGTACGCTGTCTCTCGCCTGGGTCAGCGCGACGAACACCGAGGTACGTGCTCTACAAAGACCTGACCCGCACGGGTCAGGCGCGTGCTGCGCGTGTTGCGGTCGAAGAGATGGACCCCAGCTCTTCTTCCAGTTCCTTGATCGCCCTCGAAAGTGGCGACTGTTCAATGTGTAGCTTCTCAGCGGCTCTGGCGAAGTGCAGCTCCTGAGCGACCGCCAAGAAGCACCGAAGGTGCCTCAGTTCCATTGTTTCCCCTGAATGTTTTCATTTTCATCTCAAGTCACTGTTGTACTTAGATTGCGGCGACCAGTTCGGGCACGGCCGTGAAGAGATCGGCTTCCAGGCCGTAATCCGCCACGCTGA
>JASJPI010000006.1:0-211847 GCA_031426755.1 Curvibacter sp. | reverse complement strand
GCCTTCTTCGCTACGGCTTTCTTGGCCGGAGCTTTCTTGGCTGCTACCTTCTTGGCGGGAGCCTTCTTTGCTACGGCTTTCTTGGCCGGAGCTTTCTTCGGTGCGGCCTTCTTTGCGGCCGATTTTTTTGCAGTTGCCATCATTTTCTCCTTGATCAAGTTACAAAGAGCACTTCATGCCAGTTGGAGTGCATGAAGCGATTCATGGCGCTGGGGTCATGCCCAACGCCATGAACTCGGGTGCACATGCCAAAGCCATCCTCTCGGGGGCGGTCGTTGACATGTGTAATTCTGAAAGCCATTTTTATCTGCTCAGTCCCAGGAAAGGGCGCCGCCCGACTGATACTCGATCACGCGGGTTTCAAAGAAGTTGCGCTCTTTCTTGAGGTCAATCATTTCACTCATCCAGGGGAAAGGATTTTCCTCATTCGGGAACAGGGGCTCCAGGCCAATCTGCGTGGCGCGCCGATTGGCGATGTAACGCAGGTAACCCTTGAACATGGAAGCATTCATGCCCAGTACGCCACGCGGCATGGTGTCCTCGGCGTAACGGTATTCAAGTTCAACCGCCTTTTCGAACAAGACGCGGATTTCGGCTTTGAACTCGGAGGTCCAGAGGTGCGGGTTTTCGAGTTTGAGCTGGTTGATCAGGTCGATGCCGAAGTTGCAGTGCATCGATTCGTCGCGCAGGATGTATTGGTACTGCTCGGCGGCACCGGTCATCTTGTTCTGACGGCCCAGCGCCAGGATCTGCGTGAAGCCGACATAGAAGAACAGGCCTTCCATCAGGCAGGCAAAAACGATCAGCGACTTGAGCAGCGTCTGGTCGGTTTCCTCGGTGCCGGTCTTGAAGTTGGGATCCATGATCGCGTTGATGAACGGGATCAGGAACTCGTCCTTGTCGCGGATCGACTGAACTTCGTTGTAGGCATTGAAGATTTCGCTCTCATCCAGGCCGAGCGACTCGACGATGTACTGGTAGGCGTGGGTATGAATAGCCTCTTCAAAAGCCTGGCGCAACAGGAACTGACGGCACTCGGGCGCCGTGATGTGGCGGTAGGTGCCCAGCACGATGTTGTTGGCGGCCAGCGAGTCGGCTGTGACAAAGAAGCCGAGATTGCGCTTGACGATGCGTCGCTCGTCTTCGGTCAGACCGTTGGGGTCTTTCCACAAGGCGATGTCGCGCGTCATGTTCACTTCCTGCGGCATCCAGTGGTTGGCGCAGGTAGCCAGGTATTTTTCCCACGCCCACTTGTATTTGAACGGCACCAGCTGGTTGACGTCAGTCTGGCCGTTGATGATGCGCTTGTCGGACGCCTTGATGCGGTGCGCAATCGCGGGCACCGCCGTCGTGGCGGATGCGAAGGGTGTGGCGCTCGCGGCTTGCGCCGTGCGCAGTTCAGAAGATTGCAGGGGAAGCTCGGTCGTACGGCTGCTGGATGAGCCATGTGCAAAAGGCATTTGCGATGTGGGCTTGACTTCTTCGTCCCAGTTCAACATATGAGATTCCAATCAGCGGATTATGAGAGCAGCGAGATGAAATGAAAAGTATTCATTCACATCGCTGCTCAATTGTGTTGCTCAATAGCATCGCATGGCATGCGAAGCTGGCGTCGACTTACTGGCAGGCCTCGCAGCCGGGGTCATCGATCGCGCAGAACTTGATGTCGGTTGCGGCCGTCGCCATCTGTGCCTGCGCCGCAGCGGCCGCGGCTTCGAGCGCGCTCATGCCGGCACCGCCTTGTGCTGCGCCGCCGGAGGACACGGCATTGAGTCGGCCGGCCGCCACGGTAGATTTTTCCGCTTGTGTGGCGGAGGTCGTACGCAGGTAGTAGGTGGTCTTCAGGCCACGCAGCCAAGCCAGCTTGTAGGTCTCATCCAGCTTCTTGCCGGAAGCGCCGGCCATGTAGATGTTGAGCGATTGCGCCTGGTCGATCCATTTCTGGCGGCGTGCGGCCGCTTCGACCAGCCAGCTGGTTTCCACTTCGAACGCCGTGGCGTACAGGGCCTTGATCTCCTGCGGCACGCGGTCGATGGGGGCCAGCGAACCGTCGAAGTGCTTGAGGTCCATGACCATGACGTCGTCCCACAGGCCCAGGCGCTTGAGGTCACGCACCAGGTAGCTGTTGATGACGGTGAACTCGCCCGACAGGTTGGACTTCACCGACAGATTGCCGAAGCAGGGTTCGATGGAGGCATCCACGCCGATGATGTTGGAGATCGTGGCGGTCGGAGCGATGGCCACGCAATTGGAATTGCGCATGCCGTCCTTGGCAATCTTCTTGCGCAGGGCATCCCAGTCCAGGGTGGACGAACGATCGACTTCGACGTAGCCGCCACGTGCCTGCGCCAGCATGTCCAGCGTGTCCGGCGGCAGGATGCCCTTGTCCCACAGCGAGCCCTGGTAGCTGGAATAGCGGCCGCGCTCGCTGGCGAGATCGGTCGAAGCCAGGTAGGCGTAGTAGCAGACGGCTTCCATGGACTGGTCGGCGAACTCCACCGCAGCATCGCTGGCGTAGGGGATGCGCAATTCATACAGCGCGTCCTGGAAGGCCATGATGCCCAGGCCGACCGGACGGTGGCGCAGGTTGGAGTCGCGTGCCTTCTTGACGGCGTAGTAGTTGATGTCGATCACGTTGTCCAGCATGCGCATGGCCGTGGCCACCGTTTTCTTCAGCTTGGCGTGGTCGATCTGGCCATCCTTCAGGTGCCGGCGCAGGTTGACGGAGCCCAGGTTGCAGACCGCGGTTTCCGTATCGCTGGTGTTGAGCGTGATCTCGGTGCACAGGTTGGAGGAGTGCACCACACCGGCGTGTTGCTGGGGCGAGCGCACGTTGCAGGCGTCCTTGAAGGTGATCCAGGGGTGGCCGGTCTCGAACAGCATGGTCAGCATCTTGCGCCACAGGTCGGTCGCCTGCAGAGTGCGCGTCGGCTTGATCTCGCCGCGGGCGGCTTTCTCTTCGTAGGCGACATAGGCCTTTTCGAAGTCGGCGCCGAACTTGTCATGCAGATCCGGCACGTTGGACGGGGAGAACAGCGTCCACTGGCCTTTTTCCATGACACGGCGCATGAACAGGTCCGGGATCCAGTTGGCCGTGTTCATGTCGTGCGTGCGGCGGCGGTCGTCGCCGGTGTTCTTGCGCAGCTCCAGGAACTCCTCGATGTCGAGGTGCCAGGTTTCCAGGTAGGTGCAGACAGCGCCCTTGCGCTTGCCGCCCTGGTTCACGGCGACGGCCGTGTCGTTGACCACCTTGAGGAAGGGGACCACACCTTGCGATTCGCCATTGGTGCCCTTGATGTGGGAGCCCAGGGCGCGCACGCGCGTCCAGTCATTGCCCAGGCCGCCGGCAAACTTGGACAGCAGGGCGTTTTCCTTGATGGATTCGTAAATGCCGTCCAGATCGTCCGGCACGGTAGTCAGGTAGCAACTGGAGAGTTGCGAGCGCAGCGTGCCGCTGTTGAACAGGGTCGGCGTGCTGGACATGAAGTCAAAGCTGGAGAGCACTTCGTAGAACTCGATGGCGCGGGCTTCGCGATCCACTTCATTCAGCGACAGGCCCATGGCCACGCGCATGAAAAAGGCCTGGGGCAACTCGATGCGGGTCTTACGCACGTGCAGGAAGTAGCGGTCGTAGAGCGTCTGCAGACCGAGGTAGTCGAACTGCAGGTCGCGCTCGGCCTTGAGCGCCGCGCCCAGGCGCTTGAGGTCGAACTGCAGCAGTTTTTCGTCCAGCAGATCGTTTTCCACGCCCTTCTTGATGAAGCCGGGGAAGTAGTCGGTATAGGCTTCGGCCATTTCGGACGGCGGCACGTCGCGCCCCAGCACCTCCTTGGCGATGGTGTGGAACAGCAGGCGCGCGGTGGCGTAGGTGTAGTCGGGATCTTTTTCGATCAGCGTGCGCGCAGCCAGGATGGCGGCCTTGTAGACCTCGTCGATGGGAACGCCGTCGTAGAGGTTGCGCATGGTCTCGGCCATGATGGGCTCGGCCTTGATGTCGGCGCCCAGGCCGGAACAGGCCGATTCGATCAGGTGTTGCAGGCGACCCAGGTCCAGGGCAATGCGTTGATCGCCATCGACAACATGCAGCTCTGGCGTCTTGGGTGCTTCTGCGGTGGTCTGGCGCGCCCGCTCCTGGGTGCGGCGTTCGCGGTACAGCACATAGGCACGGGCGATCTCATGGTGGCCGCTGCGCATCAGGCCGAGCTCGACCTGGTCCTGCACATCTTCGATATGGAAGGTGCCGCCGCCAGGGCGCGAGCGCATCAGAGCGCGTACCACGGCCTGGGTCAGTTCGTCGACGACTTCGCGCACGCTGGCGGAGGCAGCGCCCTGGGTGCCGTGCACGGCCAGGAAGGCCTTCATCATCGCCACGGCAATCTTGTTGGGCTCGAACGGCACCACGGCGCCATTGCGGCGGATGATCTGGTAATGGTTGAGCGGCTGGGCTGCTGTGCTCTCCTGAGTCTGCATGGTCAGGACGCCGGTGTGGAGGGAGGGGGCTGTGTTCTGGGCGGTTTGCATCTGTTCCTCGTCTTCAGCAATTTATTGGTTATTTCGATCTCGTCTAGTGGCATTTTGTGCACCGTCGGCAGGGTCGGTGGTGTAAACAGGAAACACTATATATGGGGTCTTGTGTGAATACAAGCCACTACGGGTAGTGTATCGCGCCACAATGACACCATCGTGGCAATGGCCTGGAAAAGTGGTTCGCACCAAGTCGGTGAAATGCGGTGGGAGAAGTGAGGCGGCCGGGCTGAATGCATGGCCAGATCAGTCGTTGTCGCGCGGCAGCCAGAAAACACAAGCAATACCGCGGATTTTTCCCCGCATCGCCGCATGGTTCCTACGCATCGCACGATGCACAGTCTGCGTGCGCGATCGGCGAATGCCTCACACGTGTGCGAAAAAATATTTTCAGCGCAGCGACATCTATGCAACGTCTTCGGGAAAACACTGAGTCGGCCAGCCCAGGGTCTGTCGCAGATGCAGCCATGAAAAGCCCGCGCCGGGGTCGGCTTTTCTGCCGGGGGCGATGTGCTCGTGGCCGGCAATGTGGCCAACGGGATAGCGCTGCGGGATGACCGCGCACAGGCCGGCCAGGGTTTCGTACTGGGCCGCTTCGAACGACTCGCCTTCGAGACCTTCGAGTTCGATGCCGATGGAATCGTCGTTGCAGTTGTCGCGACCGCGGTAGTGTGAGGTGCCAGCGTGCCAAGCACGTGCATCGCAACTGACGAACTGCCAGAGTTCACCATTGCGGCGAATATAGAAATGGGAGGAAACCTCCAGGCCCTCGATGGTGCGGAAATAGGGATGGGCGTTCCAGTCCAGGGTGTTGGTGAAGAGGCGCTGCACTTCGTCGCCACCATACTGGCCGGGCGGCAGGCTGATGGAGTGGATGACGATCAGGTCCACCACCGCGCCCACAGGACGCGAGCCGAAGTTGGGGGATGGCAAGCGGCGGGCGAAGCGGTACCAGCCGTCGTCCCACAGCGCATCGGCGATGGGTTCGTCATGGAGTGTCGGAGGCGGCATCATGGTCCTGCGGCATGTCGATGTTCAGGCGGGTGATCCGGTAGCGGATCTGGCGCAGGCTCAGGCCCAGACGGGCGGCAGCCGCGGTGCGGTTGAAGCCGGTTTCCTGCAGGGCCTTGATCAGGATCTCGCGCTCCTGCTGATCCAGGTGGTGCTGCAGATCGTCGGGCAGCGCGCTCGCCGGCTCGGTGGCCGGCGTTGATACCGTCGCTGTGTCGATGGGCTGCATCGTAGGTGGGACGGCCGCTTCGAGCTGCAGTTCGTGGCCGTCGCTCAGTGCCAGCGCGCGGTGCAGCAGGTTCTCCAGTTCTCGCACATTGCCTCGCAGCGGATGCTGGACCAGCTGTGCCAGCGCTTGTGGTGTGAGGGCGGGCACCGGCAGGCCGGATTCGACAGCAATCCGCTTGAGCAGGGCCTCGCACAGGGCCGGCAGGTCCTCGCGGCGTTCGCGCAGGGGCGGGATGTCGATCTCGATCACATTGAGCCGGTAGTAGAGGTCCTGGCGGAAGCGACCAGCCTGAACCTCATCGGCCAGGTTCTTGTGGGTGGCGCTGACGATGCGCGCATCGACGGGCTCCTCCTGCGTCGCACCCACTGGGCGTACGCAGCGCTCCTGAATGGCACGCAGCAGCTTGGATTGCATGGCCAGGGGCAGATCACCGATCTCGTCAAGAAACAGGGTGCCGCCGCGCGCCGCCTGGAAGTAGCCGTCGCGATCCTGTGTGGCGCCGGTATAGGCGCCTTTTTTGACGCCGAAGAATTCGGTTTCCAGCAAAGTCTCGGGGATGGCACTGCAATTGACCGCGATGAAGGGGCCGTTCGCGCGGTGGCTGTTGGCATGCAGCGCGTTGGCGACCAGTTCCTTTCCGGTGCCGGATTCGCCGCAGACCAGGACCGGTGCCATGCTGCGTGCCACCTTGGTAACGCGCTCCTTGACCTGGCGCATGGCCGCTGACGGACCGACCAGACGCTGTAGCGCGGCCTCTGCTGCGGGCGACTGACTTGGTGCGTCCAGCGTCGGCGTGCGGGCCGTCGCGGCATCGACTGGCTGGGCGGTGGCATCCTGCACCGCGGAGGCAATGACGGCGCGGAACTGCCGCAGATTGACCGGTTTGGTCAGGTAGTCGAAAGCCCCGGCTTTGAGCGATTCGACGGCATTTTCTGCCGAGCCATAGGCCGTGATGACCACGCAACGCTCGTTGCGTTGCTGGGCGCGAAGGCGCTGGATCAGCTCAATGCCCAGACCGTCGGGCAGGCGCATGTCGGTGATCAGTACATCGAAACGGCGCTCATTCAAGTGCTGCCAGGCCGTTTCCAGATTTTCGGCAACGTCCACGCGGTAGCCCTCACGCAACAGGGTGAGTTCATACAGGGTGCGCAGATCCGGTTCATCGTCGACCACCAGAATGTGCGCTGCGTTCGTGGAGGAGTTCAGTGCCATGAGGAGGTAGGCCGGTTAGGGGCGGGACTGTTGCCGTGGGTTGGACGGGGACGGCGCAAGGATACGAAAAATTCATTGCCGTCCATGGGGGTGCCGCGTGCCATGCGCTGCACCCGCTGGAAGGCAATGGTGGCTCCGTGCCGTTCACACAGTTCGCGGCAGATGTACAGACCCAGGCCGCTGGAGCGGCTTTCCGACGAGAAGAAGGGCTCGAACAGGTGGCGCTCCACCGACGGTTCCATGGGCGGGCCGTCGCTCCAGACGGCCAGGCTGACCTCCCCTCGGGATGAGACCTGGGTGGCAACCTGAATCGAGCCGGTCTGCCCGCTGGCGTAACGGCGGGCGTTGTCGAGCAGATTGACCAGCACGCGCCGCAGATGGTCCGGTGCGAAATCGACGGCCAGCGGTGCGGCGGCGAGATCCAGGTGCAGCAGGGGCTGGCTCTGGGTCTGCTGCGCCCAGTCCAGACAGATGCGGTTCACGGTCTCGTCGAGCACCAGGGTTTCCGGCGGCTGGGTCTGGACCTGACCGCGTTTATGCACCCGCGAGATGTCCAGGATATCTTCCACGATTCTTTCCAGTCGGCGGGCATTTTGCTGTACCAACCCGGTCAGCTGTCTGAGCCGCGGGTCGCTGAGGTCTTCCTCCAGCAAGGCATTGGCCTGGACGATGGCGGCCAGGGGGTTGCGGATCTCATGCGCCATGGCTGCCGACATACGCCCCATGCTGGCAAGTTTCTCGGTGCGCATGCGGGCTTCCATCTCGCGCTGGTCCTGCAGGAAGACGACACACAGATTTTTGGCGCCACCGCCACGCGTCGCTGTCAGGCGGGTGCGGACCCGGATGTGCCGCGGCCCTTGGCCGGCATGCTGGATGTTGACGTCGGCTTGCTGGATGCCGCGGTAGGCAAAGCTTTGTTGCGTCAGGTCGATCAAAGGTTGCCAGGCGGATTCGTCGTTCAGCGTGAAGGGGATTCTGTTCAGTGGCTGAGTGTCTGATTGCAGCAGTTGGCGTGCGGCCGGGTTGGCGGCATGCACGGTGCCGCGGGCATCGACCACCAGAATGCCATCGTTCAAGGATTCGATCACCAGATCGTTGACCTGCTGCTGGATGCGAGCAGCAGACTGGCTGCGGCGGGCGCGCTGCCCCTCGCTGGCCAGGCGGGTGGCGAGCTGGTGAGACAGAAAGGCAATCACGAAGCTGCCGGCACCCGTGAGGGCTGACTGGATGAAGTGGGGCGTCACGTCGCCGTGGGTTTGCAGCGACAGCCTGAGGGCCTGCAGCATCAGCATCAGCGTGACGCCCGCCGCCGTGCCCATGGCCAGCAGCAGGGATCCGAGCACCGAGGCCAGCAGCACCGGCAGGGCGAACAGCGGCGTGTAGTTGATGCTGCTGCCGTGCAGGAATTGCAGGGTGGCAAAGACCAGAACATCAACACCGATGACGGCGACCCATTGCAGATCGAAGGTCCGGCCCAGCCGGCGCGGGCGAAAGCCAATCCGGACCACCAGCGCACTGGCGAAATAACCGAAGCACACGACCAGCAGCCAAAGGTTGCTGACCTGGCCGAGCCCGTACAGGACGCTTTGCAGCAGCAGGAGCACCAGGCCAATGGTGGCGCGTGCCGTCATGAAGCCGCGCCACAGCCGGCTGAGTTCCGGGAGCGCGTGGTCGGTGGGTTCCAGGTCGGTGTCCAGCAGTGACGGACCAAACCAGGAATGCACCTCGTCGGTCGCCTGCATTCAGGACTCCGCGCGTTGCCGGTGTTCGACGCAGCAGTACGGCCCGTTGCGTCCAGCAATGGCATCAGCCTGGGGGACGTGCACGCCGCACTGGGCGCAACTCACCATGTCCTGGGGCGAGGGAGGCGTCGTTGGCGGTTTCTGTTTTGGGGCCGTATCGGCCAGCCGGCCTGAACGCCATGCCCACACGGCGACCAATACCACCACAAGCAACAGCAGGAATTTCATGTGCTGCGGCCGAGGATGATTTCGATCACGAAGCGCGAGCCCACATAGGCCAGCAGCAGCAGGCCCGAGCCCATGTAGAGGATGCGTGCGGCACGCCGGCCACGCCAGCCAAAGCGTGCGCGGCCGATCAGCAGAACAGCGAAGGTCAGCCAGGACAGCACGGAAAAGACGGTCTTGTGATCCCACTTCCAGTGCGCACCGGCCGTGCCGTAAAGCGATTCGCCGAACAGGATGCCGACCAGCAGGGTGGCCGACAGCAACACGAAGCCGGCGCTGACGAAGCGGAAGGTCAGGCGCTCGATCGTCAGCAGCGGCAGACCGCTGTGCGGATCGGCCGCCAGGCGGATGCGTTCTTCGGTTCGGTTCATCAGCCAGGCGTGGGCCGCAGCAGCAGCGAACAGGCCATAGGAGGCGATGCCCAGAGCCCAGTGCAAGGGCAGCCAGGGCGAAGCCGCCGCGTGCAAGGGCTGGCCCGGGAACAGCAGCGCCAGAACCACCGTGGCTGCACCCAGGGCCGAGAAAGCCCAGCGTGTTTCCAGCTGCGGGTAGACGTGGCTCTCCACGGCATAAACGGCCGCGACCAGCCAGGCGGTGACGGACAGTGCCGGGGCAAAACCGAAATGCGGGTGCTGGCCCAGCAGGCTGTAGGCCAGCACCAAGCCATGCAGCAGCCAGGCCAGTACCATGGCGCGGCGCATGGCCTGCGGTCCGAGGCGGCGGATCGCCGTGGCCGGCATGGCATAGGCGATGGCGGTGGCCACGGTCAGCGCCACGGGGAGCCAGGAAGCACTCGCTAGAATCATGGGTACAGTTTAGCGTTTTGCACCGTGTCATTTCGCCGTTGACACCCAACTTTGGTTCCGTTCGCCGGAATACCCCCTATGGCCTCCGCCCTTACCGACAAACTCAGCCGCCTCGTCAAGGAAATCCGGGGGCAGGCCCGCATCACCGAATCCAATGTGACGGACATGCTGCGCGAGGTGCGCATGGCTCTGCTGGAGGCCGATGTGGCGCTGCCGGTGGTGCGCGACTTCGTGGCCCGCGTGAAGGAAAAAGCGCTCGGCCAGGAGGTGATGGGCTCGCTTACGCCGGGGCAGGCGCTGGTGGGCATCGTCAACTGCGAGCTGGCGGCCACCATGGGCGAGGGCATCAGCGATCTGAACCTGGCGGTGCAGCCGCCGGCCGTGATCCTGATGGCCGGCCTGCAGGGCGCCGGCAAGACCACCACCACCGCCAAGCTGGCCAAGCACCTGATTGACAAGCGCAAAAAGAAGGTGTTGACGGTGTCCGGCGACGTCTACCGGCCGGCGGCCATCGAGCAGCTCAAGACCGTGACGGCGCAGGCCGGGGCCGAATGGTTCCCGAGCACACCGGAGCAGAAGCCGGTGGACATTGCCCTTGCCGCGCTGGACTATGCCCGCAAGCATTTCTTCGATGTGCTGCTGGTCGATACCGCCGGCCGGCTGGCGATCGACGAGGCGTTGATGCGCGAGATCCGCGACCTGCATGCCGCCATCAACCCGGTGGAGACGCTGTTCGTGGTCGATGCCATGCAGGGTCAGGACGCCATCAATACCGCCAAGGCCTTCAAGGACGCGCTGCCGCTGACCGGCATCATCCTGACCAAGACCGACGGCGACTCGCGCGGCGGTGCGGCGCTCTCGGTGCGTGCCGTCACCGGCGTGCCGATCAAGTTCGCCGGTACCAGCGAGAAGATCGACGGCCTGGAGGTGTTCGATGCCGAACGCCATGCCGGGCGCGTGCTGGGCATGGGCGACATCGTGGCCCTGGTGGAGCAGGTGGCGGCTGGCGTCGACATGGCGGCGGCGCAAAAGCTGGCGGCCAAGGTCAAGAGCGGCGAAGGCTTCGACCTCAATGACTTCCTGGCCCAGATCCAGCAGATGAAACAGATGGGCGGCCTGTCCAGCCTGATGGACAAGCTGCCGACCCAGATGGCGGCCAAGGCCGGCCAGATGGACATGGAGCGCGTGGAGAAGGACATCCGGCGCAAGGAAGGCATCATCAACAGCATGACGAAGCTGGAGCGCAAGAAGCCCGAGCTCATCAAGGCCACGCGCAAGCGCCGCATCGCCGCCGGTGCCGGCGTGCAGGTGCAGGACGTCAACCGCCTGCTCAAGGAGTTCGAGCAGATGCAGGACATGATGAAGAAGATGAAGGGCGGCGGCATGATGAAACTCATGAAGCGCATGGGCGGCATGAAGGGCATGCCCAAGATGCCGTTTTGACACGCTCCGGCGCAGGCGGCAGCGAAGCCCAGGGCGCCGCCGCCGCCCCAACGCCTCCGGTCTTCTGTTGACATCACCCCCCCCCATGACCACCTCGTCCCCTGCCGAATCCGATCCCGCCGGACGTGCCGCCGCCATCGTTTGCGTGCGTGGCCTTGGCAAGACCTACGCCGGTGGCTTCCAGGCGCTCAGGAACATCGATCTGGACATCCGGCGCGGCGAGATATTTGCCTTGCTCGGGCCCAATGGGGCCGGCAAGACCACCCTGATCAGCATCATCTGCGGCATCGTCAATGCGACCGAAGGCACTGTCCGCGCCGACGGCCACGACACCGTGCGCGACTACCGCGCGGCGCGGGCCGCCATTGGCCTGGTGCCGCAGGAGCTCCATACCGATGCCTTCGAATCGGTCTGGGCCACCATCACGTTCAGCCGCGGCCTGTTCGGCCACGCGCCCGATCCCGCCTATCTGGAGAAGGTGCTGCGCGACCTCTCGCTGTGGGACAAGCGCGACGCCAAGATCATGACGCTGTCGGGCGGCATGAAGCGCCGGGTGCTGATTGCCAAGGCACTGGCGCACGAGCCGAAGATATTGTTTCTGGACGAGCCCAGTGCCGGCGTCGATGTCGAGCTGCGCCACGACATGTGGCGCATGGTGCGCGAACTGCGCGACCGCGGCACCACCATCATCCTGACCACCCATTACATCGAAGAGGCTGAAGACATGGCCGATCGCATCGGCGTGATCAGCCATGGGAAGCTGATCGTGGTGGAAGACAAGCATGTGTTGATGCGCAAGCTCGGCAAAAAGCAGCTCACCCTGACCCTGCAACGCCCCATGACCAGCCTGCCGGCCGAACTGGCGGCCTGGCCGCTGGAACTGGCCGCCGACGGCCAGGCCCTGGTCTACACCTTCGACACGCAAAAGGAAGAAACCGGCATCGCCGAACTGCTGCGCACGCTGGGCGCGCATGGCATCGACTTCAAGGACTTGCGTTCCAGCGAGAGCTCGCTGGAGGATATTTTTGTCAGCCTGGTACGCAGCCCGAAGGAGACATCGGCATGAACATGCATGGCATCCGCGCCATCTACCGCTTCGAGATGGCGCGCGCGTTTCGCACCGTGATGCAGAGCATCGCCGCGCCGGTGCTCACCACCTCGCTGTATTTCATCGTCTTCGGCCGGGCGATCGGCGCGCGCATGGGCGATATCGACAGCGTGAGCTACGGCGCCTTCATCATCCCCGGCCTGGTCATGCTGTCGCTGCTGAATGAAAGCATTTCCAACGCCTCGTTCGGCATCTACATGCCCAAGTGGTCCGGCACCATTTACGAACTGCTCTCGGCGCCGGTGTCGTGGATCGAGGTGCTGTTGGGCTACGTCGGCGCAGCCGCCACCAAGTCGGTCATGCTCGGTCTGCTGATCCTGGGCACCGCGCGCATTTTCGTGCCCTATGAGATTGCCCACCCCGTCTGGATGGTCAGCTTCCTCCTGCTGACCGCTGTCACGTTCAGCCTGTTCGGTTTCATCATCGGCCTGTGGGCCGACAGTTTTCAGAAACTGCAGGTCGTGCCATTGCTGATCGTCACGCCCCTGACCTTTCTGGGCGGGGCGTTCTACTCGATCAGCATGCTGCCACCGCTGTGGCAGACCATTGCCCTGTTCAACCCGGTCGTCTACCTGATCAGCGGTTTTCGCTGGAGTTTCTACGGCATTGCCGACGTCCATATGGCCGTGAGCTTCGGCATGACCCTGGCGGTCCTCGTGCTCTGCCTGATTTTCATATGGTGGGTGTTCCGGACCGGCTACAAGCTCAGGAACTGAGGCGCTGACTGGCGTTGCGCCCAGGGGCGCGCCCGAATTCAGCAGACCGTGCCGCGCAGCGAGTAGTGCATGGCCTGCGTGATTGTCACATCCACCAGTTGACCGATCAGGCTGGCTGATGCCATTGACCCGGGTGCGGCGAAGTTCACGACCCGGTTGCATTCGGTACGGCCCATCAGCTCGCCCGCATCACGCTTGGAGGTGCCTTCCACCAGGATGCGCTGCATCGTGCCGACGCGGCTGGCGCTGATCAGCTTGATGTTGGCCTCGATCGCCGCCTGCAACTGCTGCAGGCGCTTGAGTTTCACCTCGTGCGGGGTGTCATCGTGCAGATTGGCGGCCGGCGTGCCGGGCCGCGGGCTGAAGATGAAGCTGAACGAATTGTCGAAGCCCACGTCGTCGATCAGTTTCATCATCTTGGCGAAATCGTCCTCGGTCTCGCCCGGGAAGCCGACGATGAAGTCGCTGCTGAGCGACATGTCGGGGCGGATGGCGCGCAGCTTGCGCACCGTGCTCTTGTATTCCATGGCGGTGTAGCCGCGCTTCATGGCCATCAGGATGCGGTCGCTGCCGTGCTGCACCGGCAGGTGCAGGTGGCTCACCAGCTTGGGCACCTTGTCGTAGGCGGCGATCAACGCCGGCGTGAATTCATTCGGGTGGCTGGTGGTGTAGCGGATGCGCTCGATGCCGGGGATGTCGGCCACGTACTCGATCAGGGTGGCGAAGTCGGCCTGTTCCGCGGTGCCGCCCATCGTCGAGCGATAGGCGTTCACGTTCTGGCCCAGCAGGTTGATCTCCTTCACGCCCTGCTCGGCCAAGCCGGCAATCTCCACCAGCACGTCCTCGAACGGGCGTGACACTTCCTCGCCGCGCGTATAGGGCACCACGCAGTAGCTGCAGTACTTGGAGCAGCCTTCCATGATGCTGACGAAGGCGGTCGCGCCGTCCACCTTGGCCGGCGGCAGATGGTCGAACTTCTCGATCTCGGGGAAGCTGATGTCCACCTGCGGGCGCCTCTGCGCATCGCGTGCGGCCAGCAACTCGGGCAGGCGATGCAGGGTCTGCGGGCCGAACACCACGTCCACATAGGGCGCGCGGCGGATGATCTCGGCGCCTTCCTGGCTCGCCACGCAGCCGCCGACGCCGATCTTCACGCCCTTTTTCTTCAGGTGCTGCACACGGCCGAGGTCGGAGAACACTTTCTCCTGTGCCTTTTCGCGTACCGAGCAGGTATTGAAGAGGATCAGGTCGGCCTCTTCCACGTTTTGCGTCGGCTCGTAGCCCTGGGCCGCGCCCAGCACATCGGCCATCTTGTCCGAGTCGTACTCGTTCATCTGGCAGCCGAAGGTCTTGATGAAAACTTTTTTGCTCATGGGAAATCCCTTTGCTATCAAATCAATAGCTGTTCGCGCAATGAAGACGAGGGCGGATGCCCTGAAATGCTTTGAATCCGGCGCGGGTGCGCCGTCTCAGGGTTTGGCCTGGGCTTCTGCCTCGGTCAGGATCCAGACATCGTGGATCTGGCCTTCCGGGCCACGCACATAGCGCACCAGCACTTCCTGGCCGACCAGCGAGGCCGACAGCACCAGCAGGTTGTTGCGGCCACGGATGCGCGTGCCCGGCGACAGCCGATCGGGGCGGCCATCGAGCAGGACCTCGGGCGGCTGGGTGACCCCCAGCACGCCGCGCTTGGCAGCGATGGGGATGGGGCGCCGTATCGTGTCTTGTGCCGCGGCCGGGAGCGGAAGCAGCCAAGCCAGCACGGCAGACAGGGCGAACAATGCCGCCATCAGGTGGCGGGGTAGGAGCAGACAGCGGTTCATGGTGTTCATCCAGAGGCTGAAAGTACAAAATAAAAAGCCACTGTGCGGGACAGTGGCTTGTCTGTCAACGCCTCGGACCAAGCCGGGGCATGACAGGTGTTTGGTGGCGCTTCACGGATTCGAACCGCGGACCTGTGGATTATGATTCCATCGCTCTAACCGACTGAGCTAAAGCGCCAGAGCCTTGGATTATAGCGCCAACTTTCGCGCCTTGTCACTGGTGCTTGAATTCCGGCTTGCGCTTGGCGACGAAGGCGTCCATGCCTTCTTTCTGGTCGGCCGTGGCGAACAGGGCGTGGAACAGGCGGCGCTCGAACATCACGCCGTCGCTCAAGGTGCCTTCGAACGCGCGGTTGATCGATTCCTTAGCCGCCATCACCGCCACTTGCGAGTAGTCGCTGATCAGCAGCGCCGCCGCCAGTGTCTCGTCCATCAGCTTGTCCAGCGCTACCACGCGGCTGACGAGGCCGGCGCGCTCGGCCTCGGCTGCATCCATCATGCGCCCGGTCAGTGCCAAGTCCATCGCCTTGGCCTTGCCCACGGCGCGCGGCAGGCGCTGCGTGCCGCCGGCGCCGGGGATGATGCCCAGCTTGATTTCGGGTTGGCCGAATCGGGCGTTGTCGGCGGCGATGATGAAGTCGCACATCATCGCCAACTCGCAGCCGCCGCCCAGGGCGAAGCCGCTGACGGCCGCGATCACCGGCTTGCGGATGCTGCGGATCTGTTCCCAGTTGCGCGTGATGTAGTCGTTCTTGTAGACGTCGGCAAAGCTGTAGCTGGCCATGGCGCCGATGTCGGCGCCGGCGGCAAAGGCCTTCTCGCTGCCGGTGATGATCATGCAGCCGATGCCCGGGTCAGCGTCGAAGGCCTTGAGCGCATGGCCCAGTTCGTTCATCAGCTGGTCGTTCAGCGCGTTGAGCTGCTTGGGGCGGTTGAGCGTGATGATGCCGACCTTGTCGGCTTCGGTGCGCACCTGGATCAGTTCGTAGGTCATGCGGGTCTCCATTGAAATCAATTACTCCATCGCGCCGTGCCGCGCACGATCTGCGACGCATGAAGCGGGCTAACCGGGGAACGCCGTGGAACCGGCTTTGCCGGGCCACTGGCGTTGCCCCCTGCAAGGGGGGTGGCGCAGCGACACGTAGTGCGCGCAGCCTGGGGGTGTTTCATGTTCACGCCTGCAGGAACATGCGGTAGGCCGGGTTGCGGGTTTCCTCCACATAGGAGTAGCCCAGCGTGGCCAGGAACTTGGCGAAAGCCTTGTCGTCGGCCTTCGGCACCTGCAGCCCGACCAGGATGCGACCGTAGTCGGCGCCCTGGTTGCGGTAGTGGAACAGGCTGATGTTCCAGTTCGGACGCATCAGGCTGAGGAACTTGAGCAGCGCGCCGGGGCGCTCGGGGAAGACGAAGCGCAGCAGGCGTTCGTCCTGCGCCAGAGCCGAGTGGCCACCCACCATGTGGCGGATGTGCTCCTGCGCCAGATCGTCGTGGGTCAGGTCGATGGCGTCGAAGCCCTGGCGCTTGAAGCTGGCCGCGATCTTGGTGCTTTCGCCCTTGGCTGAGGTGGTCAGCCCCACGAACACATGGGCCCGGCGGTCGTCGCTGATGCGGTAGTTGAACTCGGTCACGTTGCGCTGACCGCCCGGCAGGCTGCCGATCGATTCGCAGAAGCGGCGGAAGCTGCCGCGCTCCTCGGGAATGGTTACCGCAAACAGCGCCTCGCGCTCCTCGCCCACTTCGGCGCGCTCGGCGACGAAGCGCAAGCGGTCGAAGTTCATGTTGGCGCCGCACAGGATGGCGGCATAGGTCTCGCCCTTGGTCTTGTGCTGGGCAACGTACTGTTTGATGGCGGCCACCGCCAGCGCGCCGGCCGGCTCGACGATGCTGCGGGTGTCGACGAACACGTCCTTGATGGCGGCGCACACGGCGTCGGTGTCCACGGCAATGAAGTCGTCCACCAAGGCACGCGTGAGACGGAAGGTTTCCTCGCCCACCAGCTTGACGGCGGTGCCGTCGGAAAACAGGCCCACGTCGTCGAGCGTGACGCGTTTGCCGGCGGCGACCGATTGCATCATGGCGTCGGAGTCGTTCATCTGCACGCCGATCACCTTGACCTCCGGCCGCACCGCCTTGATGTAGGCGGCCACGCCGGAGATCAGCCCGCCGCCACCGATGGCGACGAACACGGCGTCCAGCGGGCCCTGGTGCTGGCGCAGCATCTCCATGGCAATGGTGCCCTGGCCGGCAATCACGTCCGGGTCGTCGAACGGGTGGACGAAGGTCAGGCCCTGCTTTTTCTGCAGCGCCAGGGAGTGGTTGTAGGCGTCCGAATAGCTGTCGCCGAACAGCACCGCCTCGCCGCCCAGCGCCTTGACGGCATCGACCTTCAGTTGCGGCGTGGTGGTGGGCATCACGATCACGGCGCGGCAGCCCAGCTTGTGTGCGCTCAGGGCCACGCCCTGCGCGTGGTTGCCGGCCGAGGCGCAGATCACGCCCTTCTTGAGCTGCTCGGGCGTCAGGTGCGCCATCTTGTTGTAGGCGCCGCGCAGCTTGAAGCTGAACACCGGCTGCTGGTCTTCGCGCTTGAGCAGCACCTTGTTGTGCAGGCGGCGGCTCAAGGATTTGGCGGGTTCGAGGGCCGACTCCAGGGCGACGTCATAGACGCGGGCCGTCAGGATTTTTTTCAGGTAATCGGCGGGTTTGAGGCGTGCTGTTTTCATGGGAGGGGTCAGTGTAGTCATAATTTGCGCTACACCACCCCTCCATTTTGACAAGAGAAAAACCATGGAATGCACAGTGAGCTGGACCGGCGCCACGGGCGCGCGCTCGGGCATGGGCTTTTTGGCCGAAACCGGCAGCGGTCATACGCTGATGATGGACGGCGCCCCCGACGCCGCCAAACCCGAGAACGGCGGCCAGAACCTGGCGCCGCGCCCGATGGAAACCGTGCTGGCCGGCACCGGCGGCTGCACCGCCTACGATGTGGTGCTCATCCTCAAGCGCGGCCGGCATGATGTGCGCGGCTGTTCGGTCAAGCTCAGCAGCGAGCGGGCCGAGACCGACCCCAAGGTGTTCACCAAGATCCACATGCACTTCACCGTCACGGGCAAGGGCATTCCGGCGGCGGCGGTGGAACGCGCCATTGCCATGAGCCATGACAAGTACTGCTCGGCCAGCATCATGCTGGGCAAGACGGCCGAGATCACGACCAGTTTCGATCTGGTGGAACTCTGATCTGGCGTGAAATTGGCCGTTTCCCCTTGACGGGATTGCGCTGATTGCTACTGTTTTTGTAGCATCGGCCGGCGCTCAGATGTGATGTGCCACCGTCGTCATCACCCTGGCGGCGGCTTTCATGACGTTTTTCACCGGTTCCGGCAGTTCCATGGCGCCGGCTTTCTGGGCGTCGAGCGCATGGCGCACCTCGTCTTCGGCCATCTGTGCCACGATGGCGCGTGAAGCCGTGTCGCCCGCCGGCAGCCGGTCCATGTGGCTCATCAGGTGTGCCTCCACCTGGCGCTCGGTTTCCACCACGAAACCCAGGCTGACGCGGTCACCCAATCGGCCGGCCAGCAGGCCGATGCCGAACGCTCCGGCGTACCACAGCGGGTTGAGCAGCGACGGGCGTGAGCCCAGTTCGTCCAGGCGTTGCTGGGTCCAGGCCAGATGGTCGGTCTCTTCAACGCAGGCTCTGGTGAAGTGGGATCGCAGGGTTTCATTGCGGGTGGCGAAGGCCTGGGCCGTGTAGAGCGCCTGGGCGCACACCTCGCCGACATGGTTGACGCGCATCAGGGCAGCCGAGAGCTTTTTCTCCTCGTCCGAGAGCGCGCTGCCGGGCGCGCTGGCTTGCGGGGTCGGCTGGGCGGCGTGCGGTGTGGCAAACAGGGTGCGCAGGGCGGTATCGGCAGTGGTCAGGAGGGCGTCGATCATGAGGGGGCCTTTTCGGCTGGATGTTGGGGCGTCAGGGCCGGCTGCATTTCTTCACGGATGATGCGGCGCAGCGTCTCTTCCAGCGATACCCGATCCATGGCCTCGCGCAGTGCGGCATTGATCAGGGTCTGGTAACCGCGCCCACCCGCCCGGGCCTTGAACCAGGCGATGACGTCCGGATCCAGCGTGATGTTGATTTTCTGCTTTTTCAAAGCAAAGCGATTTTTATAAAGATGATTATGGAGATTGTGATGGATTGGAAGGCGTCCATCAGGCCGGCGTTGCACTTTGTTGCAGTGGTGCAACGAAAGCAGACCTATAACGCTGATTGTGGTGGTTTTTCTTTGCCAAAGGCGCGGGGGTCTGGTGCAATACACACAACTTCCTTAACGAGGAGGTTGGCCCGGGGAACCGAAACTCCCTTCGGAGCCCTTGTTTAACCTTTGGAGAACTTTCAACATGAAAAAGACCCTGATTGCCTTGGCTGCTCTGGCTGCCACCGGCGCCTTTGCTCAGTCTTCCGTCACCCTGTACGGCCGTCTGGACGCTGGCTACGCTGCTGCTACCCGCGCTCAAAACGTTGCCGGCGGCGCTTCCTCTGAAGCCAAGCTGAATGGCGTGAACTCCCACAACTCTGTCTCCAGCTTCTGGGGTATTCAGGGTACTGAAGATCTGGGCGGCGGTCTGAAGGCCGGCTTCAAGCTCGAGCAAGACGTGTTCACCGCCAACGGTAACACCGGCGTTTCCGGCGCTGCCCTGGGTGCTTCCTCCAACGGCGCCTTCAACCGTACCTCCCTGCTGAGCCTGGCCGGCAACTTCGGTACCGTCGCTTTCGGCCGTGACTATATCCCGACCTTCTCGATGATCGCTGGTAACGACGTTTTCGGTCAGACCCGTCTGTCCACCATTGGCCTGGCTGCTGCTACCGGCTCCACCATCGACAAGCAATTTGTCTACACCACGCCCAGCTTCAGCGGCGTTGTGGCCAAGCTGTCCTACGGCAATACCGACTCCAGCGTGACCAACTCTGAAGTCGTTGCCCGTAACAACAACATCACCGTGACCTACGCCAACGGCCCCCTGAACGTCGGCCTGGGCTGGGGTACGCAAGAAGCTGTTGGTAACGGCGTTGCCGCTGTTGCAGCAACCACCTTCACCACCATCAACGGCGCTACCTACGCTACCGTCGCTGGTCAAAGCACCAAGGCTGAGACGACCGCTTTGGTCGCCGCTTACGACTTCGGTTCGTTCAAGCTGTATGGCAACTTCATCACTGCCAAGTTCAACCCGAACACCGCAGCCTCCCTCGACACGACCAAGACCGAGACCAACATCGGCGTGTCCGTCCCGATGGGCAAGATCACCCTGCTGGGCCAGTATGGCCGTAACACCTACAACACCACCCTCGCTGCTGCGACGGTTGGCGCACAAGGTGATTCCAGCGGTAACGACTGGGCCCTGGGCGCTGATTACGCTCTGAGCAAGCGCACCACGCTGTTCGTGAAGACCGGTGTTGTGAACAAGTTTGATGGTACTGCCGCTCCGACTGGCGCTGGCAACACTTCCACGACCATCAATGGCGACACCAAGCTGACCGAAACCAACTTTGGCGTCCGTCACACCTTCTAATTCTGCCGCTGGCTTAGCCAGCAGTTGAATAGAAAGCTAAAACCCTGCCGCGTCAAACCGGCAGGGTTTTTTTATGGTGCTTCGGCGTTTCGAAGTGTCTTGGGCAGGACAGATGCAATTGAAAGTCTTGGTTTGGGCTGCGATGCTGCTGCTCATGGCGGCTTGCACGGGTGTGCCTCGATCGGCCGAGATGGCGTCGCTGTCTGGCGACGAGCCGGTTCGGATTTCTGGCTTTCAGCGCTGGCAGCATTGGCTGTTGCCGGGCAAGCAGGCAACCGAGTATGTGACCACGCAAGACGAGGGGCGAGAGGTTGTGGCCGTGCGGGCTGACGCTTCGGCCAGCATGCTGCGCCAGAGGCTGCGCATCAAGCCGCAGGATCTGGGGCGTGTACAGTTTTCGTGGAAGGTTCCCGAATTGATCGCCCAGGCCGATCTCGGGCAGCGCGACAGCGCGGATTCACCGGTGCGGCTGGTGCTGGCTTTCGACGGTGACCGCACCAGGTTGTCGCTCAAGGACAGCATGCTGTCGGAACTGGCGCGCACGCTGACGGGCGAACCGATGCCCTACGCCACGCTGATGTATGTCTGGTGCAATACACGGGCGCCGGGCAGCGTGATCGTCAACCCGCGCACGGAGCGTATCCGCAAGCTGGTACTCGAATCGGGACGCGAACGCCTCAATCAGTGGCTTGACTACGAGCGCGACATCCGGGCCGATTTCGTCCGCGCGTTTGGCGAAGAGCCGGGGGCGCTGATCGGTATTGCCATCATGACCGACAGCGACAATACCCGGACCACAGCGCGCGCCTGGTACGGGCCGGTGCAGCACCGCGCGTCCCTGGTGGCTCAAAACGACTGAGAGCGGCTCGCGCCTGGCGTCAGCCAGGCGCCGAAGCATGGATGCTTCAGGCGTAGCGCTTGTTGCGCAGGTTGTTCTTCATTTCCTTGAGCATCGGTTGCAGGCGGTTGCCGCCGATGCGCAGTGCCACGCAGGTGGCCAGGATGTCCACGATCATCAGGTGCAGCAGGCGCGAGACCATCGGGCTGTAGCGGTCGTAGCCCTCCGGGTGGTCGGCCGCCAGGTGAATGTGGCCGGCCATGGCCAGTGGCGAGCCGCTGGCGGTGATGACGATGGTGGTGGCGCCGTTCTTGCGCGCAATGTCACAGGCGTCCATCAGGTCGCGCGTGCGTCCCGAGTTGGAGATGATCACCAGGCAGTCGCCGGGGCCCATGAGCGAGGCGCTCATGACCTGCATGTGGCCGTCGCTGTAGGCCACGGTGTTGACCCCC
This sequence comes from Curvibacter sp., assembly GCA_031426755.1. Lineage (GTDB taxonomy): Bacteria > Pseudomonadota > Gammaproteobacteria > Burkholderiales > Burkholderiaceae_C > Hylemonella. The sequence continues at coordinate 190,159 of JASJPI010000006.1, read as the reverse complement.
AGGCGGAAGAACTTGTGTTGCGCATCCAGTGCCACGATGCCGGAGTTGCCGGCGCCGATGAACTCGATGCGTTTGCCGGTTTTGAAGGTGGCGGCCAGCACGGTCGCCGCCTTGTCGATGGCCGCAGTGCTGGCGTCATTGCGGTATTTGAGGAAGGCCGCCACGGTGTTGTCGATGACCTTGACGACCACATCGCTGGTCTTGTCATCCACGTCGACACTGCGGTGGATGAAGGGCACGCCTTCGCTGACGGTGCCGGCGAGCTTGAGCTTGAAGTCGGAAAGGCCGTCATAGCCCATGCTGCGGCAAAAGCGTACCACCGTGGGTTTGCTGACGTGGGAACGCTCGGCCAGTTCGCTGACCGGCAGCTTGGCAAAGGCGCGCGGGTCGGTCAGCACGAGTTTGCCGACGCGTTGCTCGGCGGGGGCCAGGGAGGGCAGCGAGGCCCTGATTCGATCCAGCATGCAGACTCCTGCGCGCCTGTTTCAGGCGCTGCGTCATGGTTACACAGAAAAGCGATCAAGCGTAATTTTATTTCACTCATAATTCAGGCCCATGAACCAGCTCGACGCGCTCAAACAGTTCACCACCGTGGTGGCGGACACCGGGGATTTCAGGCAGATCGCGGCTTTCAAGCCGCAGGATGCAACCACCAATCCCTCGCTCATTCTGAAGGCCGTTCAAAAGGCCGATTACCAGCCCTTGCTCAAGGAAACGGTGACGCAGTTCAAGACACGTCCGCTGGACGAAATCATGGACCGGCTGTTGGTGCGCTTTGGCTGCGAGATTCTTTCCTTGATCCCCGGGCGCGTTTCCACCGAGGTCGATGCCCGGCTGAGCTTCGATACCCAGGCCACTGTGGCGCGGGCTGAGCGCCTCATCGAGCTGTACCAGGCGCAGGGTATTCACATCGATCGCGTGCTGATCAAGATTGCCTCGACCTGGGAAGGGATCCAGGCGGCGGCGCAGCTGGAGCGGCGCGGCATCCATACCAACCTGACTCTGCTGTTCTCCTTCTGCCAGGCGGTGGCCTGCGGCCAGGCCAAGGTGCAACTGATCTCGCCTTTCGTCGGCCGCATCTACGACTGGTACAAGAAAAACGCGGGTGCCGGCTGGGACGAAGCCGCCAACGCCGGTGCCAACGACCCCGGTGTGGTCTCGGTGCGAGCGATCTACCAGCATTACAAGCGTTTTGACATCGCCACCGAGATCATGGGGGCGAGTTTCCGTAACACCGGGCAGATCACGGCGCTGGCCGGTTGCGACTTGCTGACGATCTCGCCTGAACTACTGGCCCAGCTCTCGGCCAGCGATGCACCGGTGGTGCGTGCACTGGATGCGCAGACGGCGCACGCCATGGACTTGCCGGCGGTGAGTTACGACGAACCGGGTTTCCGCTACGCGCTCAATGACGATGCCATGGCGAGCGACAAGCTGGCCGAGGGCATCCGTGCCTTTGTGGCCGACACCCGCAAGCTCGAACAACTGATGCTGGCGGCCTGACATGAGCCGCAGCCGTTGTGACCATACGCCGGCCTGGGGCGCCTTGCGCGCGCTCTACGATGCCCAGGGCCGTGATTTTGATCTGCGCCAGGCGTTCGCCGCCGACGCACAGCGCTTTGACCGCTTCAGCCTGCAGGCGCCACATGTGTTTGCCGATCTGTCGAAGAACCTGATCGATGCCACCGTTGATGCGCAGTTGCTGGAACTGGCGCGTCAATGTGGTGTGCAGGCGCATCGTGACGCGATGTTCAACGGCGAGGTGATCAACCGGACCGAACAACGCCAAGCCATGCATTTTCTGCTGCGTTATCCGGCAGAAGGTCTTTCAGATGCACAGCAATGCGATATAAAAAATGTTGCGTCCGAGTTGGGCCAGGTGCATGCCACCCTCCGTGCCATGCTGGCCTATGCCGAATCGGTGCGTGCCGATGACAGCATCACCCATGTTGTCAACATCGGCATCGGCGGCTCCGATCTGGGACCCCAGATGGCGGTGCTGGCGCTCGATGAGTTTGCTGCCCGCGGCAAGACCTTCCATTTCGTTTCAAGCGTTGACGGTCATGAACTCAGCCAGGTACTGCGCCAGGTTCGTCCCGACAACACGTTGTTTCTGCTCGCCTCCAAGTCCTTTACCACCCTGGAGACCATGACCAATGCGCGCTCGGCCAAAGCCTGGTTCGAGGCGCAGGGCGGGCGCGACGTCGCACGGCATTTCTGTGCCCTGACCAGCAATGTCGAAGCGGCGCGCGAGTTCGGTATCAGCACGACGTTCGATTTCTGGGATTGGGTCGGGGGGCGCTATTCGATGTGGTCGGCCATCGGCCTGCCGATCGCCATTGCCATCGGGCCGCAGCATTTTCGCGAGATGCTGGCCGGCGCACACGCCATGGACGAGCACTTTCGTCTGGCGCCGCTGGAGCGTAACCTGCCGGTGCGCCTGGCCCTGCTCGACGTCTGGTACCGCAATTTCCACGGCTTCGACAGCCGCAGCGTAGCGCCCTACCACAGTGGCCTGCGCCGCATGCAGGCCTATCTGCAGCAGCTCGAGATGGAAAGCAACGGCAAGCGCGTGGATGAAGAAGGGCAGGCATTGCCCTATGCAACCTCACCCGTGATCTGGGGCGAGCCGGCAGCCAACGGCCAGCACGCCTACTTCCAGATGCTGCACCAGGGCAGTGAGGTGATTCCGGTGGAATTCATTGCCGTGAAGAAAGTGGCGCACCCCTTGCCGGAACATCATCGCAAGCTGCTGGCCAATGCGCTGGCGCAGGCGCAGGCACTGATGCTGGGGCAGCAGGACGCCGGCGGCCACCGTCATCTGCCGGGCAACCGGCCGAGTACGTTCCTGTTGCTGGACGAACTGACGCCGGCCAGCCTGGGCGCCATCATCGCGTTGCAGGAGCATCGTGTCTTCGTGAGCGGTTCGCTCTGGGGCATCAACAGTTTTGACCAGTGGGGCGTGGAGTTGGGCAAGGTGCTGGCCAAGGACATGGAGCAGCGTCTGAGCAGCGGCAACGTCGACGGGCTGGACGCTTCCAGTGCTGCGCTATTGCACAGATTGAGCGATAAATAGGTCTCTTTCCCCCGCCATTCATGGTGCATTTGCTATTGAATCAATAGCAAATAAGTCGAGGCAAAGAAAAACCCGCAGAGCTCGCGCGCTGCGGGTTTTTGTTTTTTTCGAGAGCAGCAACAGCTATCGACGCAGCATGAGGGTGCAGGGCAAGGCGCAGCCGCGCTGACAGTACCACTTGGTACGGCAAGCGGCTGCAACGCCGCCATGCGCCCTCAGGCCAGGAGCACTTACATGCCCATGCCACCCATGCCGCCCATACCACCCATGTCGCCGCCCATGCCGCCAGGCATGCCAGCCGCTTCTTCCTTCGGCGCCTCGGCCACCATGCACTCGGTGGTCAGCATCAGCGAAGCCACGGAAGCGGCATTCTGCAGGGCGGTGCGGGTCACCTTGGTCGGGTCCAGAATGCCCATCTCGATCATGTCGCCGTAGGTGTCGTTGGCAGCATTGAAACCGTAGTTGCCCTTGCCGGCCAGCACAGCGTTCACCACCACGCTCGGCTCGCCACCGGCGTTGAACACGATTTCGCGCAGGGGCGCTTCGATGGCCTTGAGCACCAGCTTGATGCCGGCGTCCTGGTCATGGTTGTCACCCTTGATCTCGCCAGCGGACTGACGGGCGCGCAGCAGGGCCACGCCACCGCCGGCCACAATGCCTTCTTCCACGGCAGCACGGGTCGCGTGCAGGGCATCTTCCACGCGGGCCTTCTTTTCCTTCATCTCGACTTCGGTGGCAGCGCCGACCTTGATCACGGCCACACCGCCGGCCAGCTTGGCCACACGCTCTTGCAGCTTTTCGCGGTCGTAGTCGGAAGTGGCTTCTTCGATCTGCACGCGGATCTGCTTGACGCGCGCTTCGATGTCAGCGGCAGCGCCGTTGCCGTCGATGATGATGGTGTTTTCCTTGCCCACTTCGATGCGCTTGGCCTGGCCGAGGTCAGCCAGCGTGACCTTTTCGAGGGTCAGGCCGACTTCTTCAGCGATGACTTTGCCGCCGGTCAGGATGGCGATGTCTTCCAGCATGGCCTTGCGACGGTCGCCGAAGCCCGGGGCCTTGACGGCCACGACCTTCAGGATGCCGCGGATGGTATTGACCACCAGAGTCGCCAGGGCTTCGCCTTCGACGTCTTCGGCAATGATCAGCAGCGGACGACCGGCCTTGGCCACTTGTTCCAGCGTGGGCAGCAGGTCACGGATGTTGGACACCTTTTTGTCGTACAGCAGCACGAAGGGGTTGTCCAGCAGGGCAGCCTGCTTCTCGGGGTTGTTGATGAAGTAGGGCGACAGGTAGCCGCGGTCGAACTGCATGCCCTCGACGACGTCGAGTTCGTTCTGCAGCGACTTGCCGTCTTCCACGGTGATCACGCCTTCCTTGCCGACCTTGTCCATGGCATTGGCGATGATCTCGCCGATGCTGGAGTCGCTGTTGGCGGAGATGGAGCCGACCTGGGCGATTTCCTTGGAGGTGGTGGTGGGCTTGGTGGCCTTCTTCAGCTGCTCGATCAGGGCGGCAACCGCCTTGTCGATGCCACGCTTCAGGTCCATCGGGTTCATGCCGGCGGCCACGTACTTCATGCCTTCGCGCACGATGGCCTGGGCCAGCACGGTGGCGGTGGTGGTGCCGTCGCCAGCGTTGTCAGAGGTCTTGGAAGCGACTTCCTTGACCATCTGCGCGCCCATGTTCTGCAGCTTGTCCTTCAGTTCGATTTCCTTGGCCACGGACACGCCGTCCTTGGTCACGGTGGGGGCGCCGAAGGAGCGCTCGAGCACCACGTTGCGGCCTTTCGGGCCCAGGGTCACTTTGACGGCGTTGGCGAGGATGTTCACGCCTTCAACCATGCGGTGGCGGGCTTCACCGCCGAAAACTACATCTTTAGCTGCCATTTGATCAATCTCCGAATTCAGTTCAATGAAAAAAACTTCTAGCTGTGGCCGGGGCCTGGCCCCTTAGCTTGGCTGCACCAAGCGAGCCTGCGCTGAAAACAAATCGCGATGCGATTTATTTTTCGACGACTGCGAACAGGTCGTCTTCCTTCATCACCAGCAGTTCATCGCCATCGACCTTGACGGTCTGGCCGCTGTACTTGCCGAACAGGACGCGATCGCCAACTTTGACGTTCATGGCCACGAGTTCGCCCTTGTCGTTCTTCTTGCCGGGACCGACGGCCAGCACCTCGCCTTGATCAGGCTTCTCGGCGGCGCTGTCGGGGATGACGATGCCGGAGGCGGTTTTGGTTTCGTTTTCCACGCGCTTCACGATCACGCGGTCGGCCAGAGGACGCAGTTTCATCAGGAATCTCCTTGAGTTTGAAACAATGGGTGGTTAAATCCTAAGCATCAACAGCTAAGTTGGCGCTCATTAACTTTGTTGGATGGTGTTGTTAGCACTCAAATCCAGCGAGTGCTAATCATAAGGCTTTTTTCCCGCCTTTCAAGACAGGCGCAAGTTACACTCCCGCGGGTTGAAGAAATGACGGCCAACCTTTGCCACCTACCTGTCTGATCCGTGCCTGAGACTCCGCTCCATCCCTCCGTTCGTTCGTTCGGCGTACGGCTGGTTTGCGCGCTGAGTCTCTGCGCGGCCTTGCTGGCGCTCAAGATGTGGCAGCGCGCCCCGCAGCCGGCCGAGCCCCGCGGGGTGTGGCCGGTGCCGGTGGACAGCATGCCGACCATGGCACTGGTGCCGCGCGCCGGTGGCCAGATTCCGATGCCGGCCAACACGCCGGCTGCCCATGCCAGCACGCTGCTGCCGCTGCCGGCCGAAAATGCGGCGTCATTGCTGGCTTTCTGGTTCGCCGGTTCGCGCGAAAGCGCACCCGATGTGCAGATTGCCGCCTCCGCCTTCGATCGCGCAAGCCGGCAGTGGCACCCGGCCCGCTTCGTGGTGAACCGCCAGGAGGCCGGCGCGCAGCTGGGCTTCGGCCTGCGCCGCCTGGGCAACCCGGTGGCCTGGCGCGATGCGCACGGGCGCATTCACCTGTTTGTCGTGGCTACCGGCCTGGGCGGCTGGGCTGCCGGGCGCATCCTGCACCTGCGCCAGGTCGACGGCGGGCAGGACTTCGCGCAATTGGCCTTCGAGCCGGTGCGCGTGCTGCCGCTGTCCTGGTTGTGGAACACCAGCCATCTGGTGCGCGCCATGCCGCTGCCCCTGGCCGATGGCGGCATGGTGCTGCCGGCCTATTTTGAGCTGGGCAAGAAATACCCGGTGGCCTTGCGCTTCGATGCCGACGGCGAATTCCGCGGCATGGTGCGCATGTCGCAGCGCGGTTACCTGCTGCAGCCCACGCTGCTGATGCGCAGTGAGACGGACTGGCTGGCCCTGCTGCGCGACAACAGCCCGGAGAAACAACTCCGGGCCGTGCAGACCGTTGACGGCGGCCAGCACTGGCAGGACTTGCCCGAGCCGGGCCTGCACAACCCCGATGCGGCGATCGCCGCGCTGGCGCTGGAGCCGGGTCTGATGTTGCTGGCGCACAACCCGCGTCCCGATTCGCGTGCCGCGCTTGATCTCAGTGTCTCCAGCGATGGTCGGCAATGGCGCCGGCTGCTGACGCTGGCGCAAGGTGAGGGGCCAAGCGAATACTCTTATCCGTCCCTGGCCTGGGCCGATGGCAGCCTGTGGGTCAGCTACACCGATCAGCGCCGCATGATCGCCTGGCAGCGGCTGGACCCCGCCGATAAACGCTGAGACCGCACACCATGGACTGGACGACTTTCACCCATAGCCTGCTGTCGATGCAAACCCCGGCCTTGCCATTGCCCGGTGCGATGCGTCTGTACCTGGCGCTGAGCTGGGCCCTGGTGCTGGCCGCGCTCGGGCTCTGGCTGCTACAGCGTTGGGTACCGCAGAGCAAGCCGCTCTGGCGCTGGGCCGTGCCGGCAGCACTGGCACTCTGGTCCGTGTGGCCGGGACCGCTGTCGCTCGCTTACTGGCTCGGTCTGGCATTCCAGGCGCCGAGCCTGCTGAGCACGGTGTTGTGCGGCCTGTTCGTGCTGCGGCAGTTCAGGCCGGCGGTGTCGTCACCAGAACGCTGCGATGCACCTTGGTATTTCGGCGTGGTCGGCATCGTGCTGGGCTGGCTGCTGTTGCTGGATACCTTTGCGCTGTGGCCCGTGTCGCTCTATGCGCTGGGCTTCAGTCCGGCGGCGCTGGCCGTGGTGGCGCTGGTCGCCTGCCTGCCCTGGTTGCTGGCGGGGCCGCGCCAGTCGGCACGCAAGGTATCGCTTCTGCTCGTTGGGGTGGTGCTTCTGCTGCAGGTGCTGTTGCGGCTGCCGACGGGCAACCTGTGGGATGCCTTGCTCGATCCCTGGCTGTGGATCGTGTTGCAGCTTGAGGGGCTGCAGCGCGGACTGCGCCGCTTTCGCGGCAGTCAGTCCTAGTCCTGATGCTGCGTGACGCGCGTCAACGCGTCAACAACCATTCGCGCTTGAACAGCCACTGCTGCGGCTGCCACAGGTTGGTCAGCGTGACCTCGCCCGGCATATGCCGGCTGGTGAGCAGCCAGCGCTCACCCAGCACCGTGCACTGAGGCCGGCATGCCGGTGCGGTTTCCGCTGCGTCGGACTGGATCCACACCACGCCGTCATGGGTGGCAAGCAACTGCCTGAGTTGCTGTGCCGGTGCCGGCAAGGTGGCCCCCGGTGCGACCCGGGCCAGGGCACGGCCCCCGGTGTCGTAGGGAACGAACTGGTGTGTGCCCGGCAGCAGGAACTGGAAACGTTCGAACTGGCTGTTGAAGCCATTGGGCACGGCAATGCGTCCGGTGGGTACCGCTGCAGCCGTCTGCGCTGCATAGCGGCCGACAGGGCCGTCCAGGGGGGCCACGGTCAGGTCGAAGGTGGCATAGACCAGCAGGCCTGCCAGCACGGCGCCGGTACGCGTCCAGGCGGCGCGCCACAAGCCAACGACGATGGCCGCGGCGCCCAGGCCGGCGGCCAGCAGCGCGAGGCCGAGGTCACCGATTGACGTAAGTCCCAGTGCGTGGCCGACCCAGGCGATGCGTCCGAGCACCAGCAAGGCCAGGCCCGACAGCAGCAGGGTCGGCACAAACCACAGGCGCCCGATGTCGCGCCAATAGAGCGCCAGCAGCATGGCCACTGCCGGCATGGCCGGGATGACGTAGCGCGCCGAACGCTGGCTCGGAAACAGGAACACCAGCAGCCAGACAGCCGCCCAGGCCAGCAGAATGGCCTGGTGCGTCGACAATGGCTGCTTGGCGCGCAGTTGCGGCAGCTGCTTCAAGCCGAGCCAGGCCAGGCCGATGACGGCGAAGGCCAGCAACCCGGCATTGACGGCATAGGCCAGCAGTTGCGACCAGATGCTCGAGCCGCTGAACGACAGTGCTTCCTGCCAGTAGCCACCTGCGTCGGAAAACTTGGCGGCGTTCTCGCCGACGATGAATTCACGCCAGACCGCAGCCGGATCCGGGTCCAGCACGAACCAGAGTGCAAACACGCCCAGTGCCAGCAGCGCACTGAACGCCGTGCGCAGGGTGTGGCGCAGCAGCACATGCCAGCTGAGGCGGGCCTCGCTCAGCACCAGGGCCAGCCACCAGGCCGCCGCTGCCGGCGCGATGAGGGCAAAGGACTTGTAGGCCAGGCCCAGACCCAGGCCCAGGCCGAACAGGGCATGCAGGCCCCAGCCGGGGCCGTGGGCAGGCTGGCGCAGCCGCTGCCATAGCAGGCTGAACAAGGGCAGGCTGAACCAGAAGGTCTCAGGCGCGCTGGTGAGATAGGGTCGGCCGTAGCGGAAGGTGCTGAGAAACGCCAGATAGACACAGGCGGCGATCAGGCCATCGCGCCAGTGCTGTGTGACCAGTTGCACGCTCCAGGCGATGGCGGCTGCCATCAGCAGGGTGTAGAGCAAGCTCGGCGTGCGCAAGGCAGCCAGGCTCCAGTGCTGGCCCCAGTCGCCGGCCACCATGGCCTGCCAGAACAGCAGCGGCGGCTTGGTGTTGCGCGTGTCGGCCAGTTCGGAGGCCAGTGGCAGCCAGTGGCTGCTTTCTGCCGTCTTGCGCGCGATGTGGGCGTAGACCATCTCGTCGCCGTTGGTCGGAATGTACTGCCCACCCAGACCGCAGGCATAGACCGCGATGGCCAGCAGCAACAGGGCCAGCCAGGTGAAAGTATGGTCAGCCGCAGAGGCCGGGGTCGAGTAGCCGGAAGAGCGCATGGAAGTCCCGAAGCCGGGCTGCCCCGGCGATGCCCGGCATTATGGCTTGCGGCGGTGGCGGAAGGTCCAGCGGTCGTTGGCGATGAAGTTGCTGACGCTGGCGATCAAGATGGCAATGACCGTGGCCAGCATATAGGGCAGAAAATGCGCCAGCCACAGCGCAAGCCCGTATTGCAGGGCGATGCCGAGCCAGGAGGCGGTGGCGTACTGTCCCAACTGGGCCAGCAGGCTGCGCAGGCTCAGCCTTTGGCCCGCTTCCGTGGCCGTGGCGTGCAGCCGGTCCGACCAGGTCCACAGCCGGTTCCAGGTGAAGTTGTTGATGGTGGACACGGCGATGCCCATCGCCAGCGAGGCATAGAGTCGGTTGCGGTCTGCGGCGATGAAACGAAACAGGTGTTCCTGGAAGGCATACAGCACCGCCAGGTTGACGACGGTGCCACTGGCTCCCACGAGGCCGAAGCGGACGTAGCGGAAACCATGCAGCCAGTCGATCAGGCGCCAGAGGCGTTCGCGCAGGGAAGGTGAGCTCATGCGGTAGCGGGCAGTTCGCGCAGCGCCTGCAGGGCATCGGCCAGCACCGGGTCGGGGGCGATGCGCTTGAGGCACTGGTTGTCGCCGTCACAGAAGGTCAGGCGGTGGTTGTACGCACTCAGGCAAGGCGAGCAGGCGATGCCCGACTCGTAGACCGTGGCTTGGGGTCCGAAGGGGCCGGGCAGCGGGCCGTAAAGCTTGCCGGTCTCGGGGCCGAAAAACATCAGCGTGCGGATCGGCGTCAGGCTGGCGAAATGGCCCGGACCTCCATCGTTGGAGAGCAGCAGGTGGCTGGCGTGAAACAGCATCAGCAGTTCGCGCAGGCTGCGCGTGTAGCCGGTCAGGTTGACACACAAGTCGCTGTCGACGCGCTGCTTCAGGTCGTCGGCCAGCACGGCGTCGTCGCGCAGACCGATCAGGCCGACACCATGTCCGGCCTCGCACAGGCCGCGCGCCACGCGCGCATAGTGTTCGATCGGCCAGGCGCGCTCGGGCAGGATGCCACCACCGGCATACATCAGCACGATCTTGCCGTTGGCCAGAACCGGATGGTCGTGCAGTACCTGGGCACGGTAGGCCTGCAACTCTTCGGGCGTGAAAGGCACCGACAGGCCCGTCTCGCTCGGCAGTTCGCGGATGGGCGCGGCCTTGTGGCGTGGCGCGCCATCGCTTTCCAGCGCATCGACCAGCGAGAGGAACTGCTTGCTGATGTGCTGGTAGGGGTTGTAGGGAATGGCGCAGTTGATGTAGCTGCCGCGGTACAGGCCTTCCTGCGTGTGCGGCGTGAAGCCGGCACGCCGCGGGGCACCGGTGAGGTAGGACAGCAGACTGCTGACGCGCGAGAACAGCTCGCAGTCGATCACGGCGTCCAGCGGCAGGCGGCGCATGGCGACGCTGACGCGCCAGATGTCGCGCGCGAGCCTGAAGGGCGAGCTGTCGTCCAGACCGTGGAAGTTGGCGTCTCCCGTCAGGCGCAGCATGCGCGCGACTTCCTGATTCTTCTTCAGCTGCAGCACGTGCAGCGTGGCACCAGGGTAGCGTTCGCGCAGCGCCTTGAACATGGGGCCGGCCAGCACGATGCTGCCCATCTCGGACAGCAGGATGACCAGGATGTGGCGCGGCGCCCGGGTCGGGTCGACCCGGGGCGCACGCGTGCCGAGCAGGCGCGCCCACAGGGAGACCGCGGAACACAGGAGCTGGCCGACCCAGCGATCAATCCAGCGTTGTGTCTGCAGTTTCATGCGGGCGCTTTCTGCCTACCTCACTTCAGACCGGCAGCGGCGCGCAGGGCGGCAGCCTTGTCGGTGCGCTCCCAGGTGAACTCGGGCTCTTCGCGGCCGAAGTGACCGTAGGCGGCAGTCTTCTCGTAGATCGGGCGCAGCAGGTCCAGCATCTGGATGATGCCCTTCGGACGCAGGTCGAAGTGCTCGGCCACCAGGGCGGCGATCTTGTCGTCGGCGATGACGCCGGTGCCCTGGGTGTTGACCGTGATGTTCATGGGCTTGGCCACGCCGATGGCGTAGGCCACCTGGATCTGGCACTGCTTGGCCAGGCCGGCGGCCACGATGTTCTTGGCCACATAACGGGCAGCGTAAGCGGCCGAGCGGTCCACCTTGGAGGGGTCCTTGCCGCTGAAGGCGCCACCGCCGTGCGGACAGGCGCCGCCGTAGGTGTCGACAATGATCTTGCGGCCGGTCAGGCCGCAGTCGCCCTGCGGACCGCCGATGACGAAACGGCCGGTCGGGTTGACCAGGTAGCGGGTGTCCTTGAGCCACTCTTTCGGCAGCACCGGCTTGATGATCTCTTCGATGATGGCTTCAGTGAACGAGGCCTTCATCTTGGTCTGGGTCTCGCTCTGGTCGGGGCTGTGCTGGGTGGACAGCACCACGGTGTCGATGCTGTGCGGCTTGCCGTCGACGTAGCGCATGGTTACCTGGCTCTTGGCATCCGGACGCAGGAAAGGCAGACGGCCATCCTTGCGCAGCTGGGCCTGGCGCTCGACCAAGCGGTGCGCGTAGTGAATCGGCGCGGGCATCAGTTCGGGCGTTTCGCTGCAGGCGTAGCCGAACATCAGGCCCTGGTCGCCGGCACCGATGTTGAGGTGGTCGTCAGAGGCGTGGTCCACGCCCTGGGCGATGTCATTGCTCTGCTTGTCGTAGGCCACCAGCACGGCGCAGCCCTTGTAGTCGATGCCGTATTCGGTATTGTCGTAGCCGATGCGTTTGATGGTGTTGCGCGCGACCTCGATGTAGTCGACGTGCGCATTGGTGGTGATCTCGCCGGCCAGCACCACCAGACCGGTGTTGGTCAGGGTTTCGGCCGCCACGCGCGAGCGCGGATCCTGCTTGAAGATCGCATCGAGGATGGCATCAGAAATCTGGTCCGCCACCTTGTCGGGATGGCCTTCGGAAACCGATTCGGATGTAAACAGATAATCGTTCGCCATGTGAATAAACTCCATAGGTTGGTTTTCAGGCGCGTTGCCTGGGCTCCGGAGCTTCGGCGAACGCTTTAGCAGATTCGTCACGATGGACGAGGCACAATTGCCACACCTTTTGGTGCGACGCCTGCGGTGTCGCCCTGCAAGTAGTTCTATAACTCAGCGACCTGCATAGTTTATCCGAGTCATGACCCGCCTGTTCCGTTTTCTGTCCATCCTGCCCCTGGGGCTGATGCATGGCGTGGGCTGGGTGCTGGGCTGGATGGTGTTCGTGCTTTCGGGGGTGTATCGCCGTCGTTTCCTGGCCAATGTGCGGCAGGCGGGCTACGGCGGGACACAGTGGCTGGGAGCGGTCGGCCAGGCTGGGCGGCTGGTGGCCGAGTTGCCGCGCTTGTGGCTGGGGCGGCCGGTGGCCATCCAGTGGGATGGCGCCTCCTACATCGAGGCGGCACTGGCGCAGGGACGCGGCATCGTGTTCCTCACTCCCCATTTGGGCTGTTTCGAGATCACGGCACAGGCCTACGCACAGCGCTTTGGCCCTCAGCAACCCATGACGGTGCTGTTCCGCCCGGCGCGTCAGTCCTGGCTGCGCACGCTCATCGCCACAGCGCGTACCCGTCCCGGGCTGCTCACCGTACCCACCACGATGGCGGGCGTGAAGCAGTTGCTCAAGGCCTTGCGCCAAGGGCAATCGGTCGGGTTGCTGCCGGACCAGGTGCCGCCGTTGGGCCTGGGCGTCTGGGCCCCGTTTTTCGGTCAACCGGCCTACACCATGACGCTGTCGGCGCGCTTGGCCCAGCAGACCGGCGCGGCCGTGCTGGTGGCCTGGGGTGAGCGACTGTCATGGGGGCAGGGTTTCCGGATTCATGTGCGACCCTTGGCGGTCGAGCTGCCTGCCGATGTGGCGGCGGCGGCCACCGTCATCAACCAGGCCATGGAACACTTGATTGCCGAATGCCCGCAGCAGTACCTGTGGGGTTATGCGCGCTACAAGCAGCCGCGGGAAGAACAGGGTTGAAGTTGGGACATGTATTGAGCCATGCCGGCATCGCTTTCATGCGGTTGCTGGCCTTTTTGCCGCTGTCGTGGGTGCGGGCACTGGGCTGGGCTTTCGGCTGGGTGCTGTATCTGCTGATCCGGCCACGGCGCCATGTGGTGCGCACCAACCTGCGTCTGTGTTTTCCGCAGCTGGATGAACGTCGCATCCGTGCACTTTCGATCGAGATCTTCATCCGCTTTGCCCAAGCCTGGTTCGACCGCAGCTGGCTCTGGCATGGCTCCGCTGAAACAACGCGCCGGCGCCTCACGCTGACGGGCGCTGTGGCCGAGTTGCAGGGCGAGGCGCCGACCGTCATCTTCGCGCCGCATTTCATGGGGCTGGATGCCGGCTGGACCGCGCTGACGCAGCAAGTGCCGCGCCGTTTCACCACCATCTACACCAACCAGGCCAACCCGGTGGTGGATGCGTGGGTGCTGGCCGGGCGCCGGCGCTTCGGCCAGGGCCGGTTGTTCGGCCGCATCGACGGCGTCAAGGCCATCGTGGCGGCACTGCGTGCAGGCGAGCCGCTGTATCTCTTGCCGGACATGAACTTCGGCCCGGAAGATTCGGTGTTCGTGCCGTTCTACGGTGTGCCGGCGGCGACCGTGCCATCGCTGTCGCGTTTTGCCAAACTGGGCCGTGCCAAGGTGGTGCCTGTCGTGACGCGCATGACCCAGGACGGCTACGAGGTCGAGGTGCTGCCGGCTTGGCATGATTTTCCGACCGACGACGCGGTGGCCGACACCGCCTTGATGAACCGGCGTCTGCAGGACTGGATCGACACCATGCCTGGCCAGTACTACTGGGTACACAAGCGCTTCAAGGATCGGCCAGCCGGTCAGGCGCCGGTCTACTGAGATGGTCTGGGTTCGAAATGGCCTTCGGCCCTTGATTTGATTGCGTAGCTAGCTATAATTTTTGTAGCAAAAAAGCCTGCAGTGCATCGATCACCAACTGCGGCTGCTCATGCACGATCCAGTGCGTCGCACCCGGCACGCGCTGCAGCGTCAACTGCGGGATGTAGTCGTCCAGGCCTTCGATCAACTCCGGCGGCAGGGCGGTGTCGCCCAAGCCCCACAGCACCAGGGTCGGCAGGGCGATGGTTAGCATCTCGCGCGGCAGCTCGATGCTGGCCGCCGCCGGGTCGTCCGCGCGTGGCGGGCGCAGCGGCGAGGCGCGGTAGTAGTTGCAGCCCCCGGTCAGCCCCCGGTTCCATACGTCTCGGTAGCGCGCCTTGACTTCCTCGGTCAGCCAGCCGTAACCGGTGCCATCGGCATTCTGGCCCGCGCCCATGTTGAGGAAGAAGTCCCACAGGCGGCGGTAGTCGTCTTGCGCCAGCAGGGTTTCGGCATCAGGCCGGATGAGGAAGTTCATGTAGGCGCTGGCGGCCTGCTGCTTCGGATTGCTTTTCAGCTCACGCAGAAAGGTGCCGGGGTGCGGCGAATTGATGATGGCCAGCTTTGCGCTCAGCTGCGGCAGCTGGTTGGCCAGGTTCCAGGCCACGGCGCCGCCCCAATCGTGGGCGACCAGACAGGCGAGCGGCTGGCCTTGGGCTTCGATGGCGATCAGGGCCGCAATGTCCTGCACCAGGTGCTTGGCGCGGTAGGCTGCCACATCGCTTGGCGCGCTCGACTGCTCGTAGCCGCGCAGGTTCGGCGCGACACAACGGTAGCCGCCGTTTTCGGGGCGGGCGAAGTGTTCCAGCAGCGGGTCCCAGACGAAGGCCGCTTCCGGAAAACCGTGCAGGAACATCAGTACCGGCCGGCCGCGCTCGCCGGTGGCACGGCAGCTCAGGGTGATGCCGTGCGGCAGCGGCTGCAGCCAGGTCTCGATCATGCGGGTGCCGCCGCCTCGTCGCCAGGGTGCGCCCATTGCCACAGCAGGCGGGCCACGTCCTCGATGCCGGTGCGCTTGGTGGCGGAGAACAGCCGCACTTCGCCGCCGCCGGCATTCAGCTTCATGATGGACAGGGCCTTGGCGGCCTCGCTGCGCGTGAGCTTGTCGGCCTTGGTCAGGATGACCAGGAATTTCAGGCCTTCCTCCACCCGGGGGCGGATCACTTCCAGCAGCACCTCGTCCAGCTCGGTCAGCCCGTGGCGCGGGTCGCACAGCAGGACGATGCCCTTGAGGTTCTCGCGCGTGACCAGGTAATTGGCCATGACCTGCTGCCAGCGGATCTTGTCCTGCTTGGGCACGGCCGCATAGCCGTAGCCCGGCAGATCGGCCAGCACGGCATCGGTGATGCCCTGCTTGCCCAGGGCAAACAGGTTGATGTGCTGGGTGCGGCCGGGTTTTTTGGAGGCGAAGGCCAGCTGCTTCTGCTGCGTCAGCGTATTGATGCAGGTGGATTTGCCGGCGTTGGAGCGGCCGACGAAGGCGATTTCCGGCACGTCCAGCGCCGGCAGGAACTGCAGTTGCGGGGCCGTGGTGAGAAAGCGGGCCGTGTGCAGCCAGCCCAGTTCCTGGACGGCTTCCGTCTTGGCGGGCTTGTCCTGTGTATGGGCAGGACGGGAGGGGACGGAGGATTTGGAGGGGGTGGTCATTGAAGTGCGCAGGGAAACCCGGATACGCATTGTAGAATCAGGCAGTTTTGCTCCAACCACACCAGACAATCACCATGAAGTTGCTTGCTCACCTGTTGATGGCTGCCGCCCTGGCAGCGCCGGCTTTTTCTCACGCGGCACAAGAAGCCAAGGCGCCGGCCAAGCCGGATCTGGCCAAGGGCGAAGCCAAGTATGCGGCGGTTTGTGCAGCTTGTCACGGGGCTGATGGCAATTCGGGCACGCCGGCCAACCCCAAGCTGGCCCAGCAGCATCCCGCCTACCTGGTCAAGCAGCTGCAGGAGTTCAAGTCCGGCAAGCGCGCCAGCGCCGTGATGGCGGGGTTTGCCTCGACCTTGACTGATGGCGACATGAAGGACATCGCCGCCTGGCTGGCATCGCAGAAGGCCAAAACCGGCTTCGCCAAGGACAAGGATCTGGTGGCCTTGGGTGAGCGCATCTACCGCGGAGGCATCGCCGACCGCCAGGTGGCCGCTTGTGCCGGCTGCCACAGCCCCAACGGCGCCGGCATTCCTGCGCAGTACCCGCGCCTGAGTGGCCAGCACGCCGACTATTCCACGGCTCAGCTGGTGGCCTTCCGTGACGGCGCACGCAAGAACAGCGTCCAGATGACGCAGGTCGCCGCCAAGATGAACGACCGCGAAATCAAGGCCGTGTCCGACTACATCGCCGGCCTGCGCTGATCGAATACACCGGCGTCGTGCCGGGGCAATGCCGATATCGATAAGTTGCGGATGATGTTTGGGGGAGAATGGCGGCTTCGCACCCGCTGACGGAACCCGGCAGCTTTCGAACACTCCATACCAAGGCGGGTCTTTCTGTGAAGACCTGCCTTTTTTATTGCAGCCCAGCACAACATGACAGTTTCCACCCAGGGTCTCGAGCTCCAGTCATCTTCCCGCTTGCTGCGCGCGGCGGTGGAGCTGTTGTCGTCGATGCGCTTTGCCATCTCGTTGCTGACGGTCATCTGCATCGCCTCGGTCATCGGTACCGTCCTCAAGCAGCATGAGCCACTGAACAACTACATCAACCAGTTCGGCCCGTTCTGGGCCGAGGTGTTTGGCAAGCTGGATCTCTATGCGGTCTACAGCGCCTGGTGGTTCCTGCTGATCCTGGCCTTTCTGGTCACCAGTACATCGCTGTGCATTGCGCGCAACACGCCCAAGATCATCACCGATCTCAAGGCCTACAAGGAAAACATCCGCGAGCAAAGTCTGCAGGCCTTCCACCACCGGGCAGAGGCTCCCCTGGCTGAAGCGCCCGAGGCGGCGGCGCGGCGCATCGGCCAGATGCTGGCGGGCAGTGGCTGGAAAGTGAAGCTGCAGCAGCGTGAGACGCCGGCCGGTGCTGGCTGGATGGTGGCGGCCAAGGCGGGCGCGGCCAACAAGCTGGGCTATATCGCCGCGCACAGCGCCATCGTGCTGGTGTGCCTGGGCGGCCTGCTCGATGGTGACCTGATCGTGCGCGCGCAGATGTGGATGGGCGGCAAGACACCCTACAACGGCGGTGGCCTGATTGCCGACGTGGCACCCGAGCACCGCCTGAGCGAGCGCAACCCGACGTTTCGCGGCAATCTGCTGGTGGCCGAAGGCACGCAGTCGAGTACCGCCATCCTCAGCCAGTCCGACGGCATTCTGTTGCAGGAACTGCCATTTGCCATCGAGCTGAAGAAATTCATCGTCGAGCACTATTCCACCGGCATGCCCAAGCTGTTTGCCAGCGAGATCGTGATCCATGACAAGGCCACCGGCGAGAAGCAGGAGGCGCGCGTCGAAGTGAACCACCCGGCCAGCTACAAAGGCATCGAGATCTACCAGTCGAGCTTCGATGATGGTGGCTCCACCGTGCATCTGCAGGCCCTGCCGATGAATGCGGCAACCAAACCGTTCCAGATCGAGGGCGTGATCGGCGGCTCTTCGCAGCTCACCAATGGCAGCGAGAAGTTGACGCTGGAGTACACCGGCCTGCGGGTGATCAACGTGGAAAATTTTGCAGGCAGCGGCCCTTCGGGCGTCGATGTGCGCAAGGTGGATCTGCGTGAATCGCTGGACCAGCGTCTCGGCGCGGCCAACAAGGCCGATGCCAAGAAAACCCAGCGTAACGTCGGCCCCAGCATCACCTACAAGCTGCGCGATGCTGCTGGCCAGGCACGCGAGTTTCACAACTACATGCTGCCGATCGACCTGGGCGATGGTGTTCCGGTATTCCTGCTGGGCATGCGCGATACGCCGGCCGAGCCTTATCGCTACCTGCGCGTGCCGGCCGATGCACAAGGCACGAGCGATGAATTCTTCCGTCTGCGCGCTGCCCTGGCCGACCCGGCCCTGCGCGAGCAGGCGGTGCGGCGTTACGCGGCCAAGGTGGTGGATCCCTCGCGTCCCGACCTGCTGCCGCAGCTGACGGCATCTGCCGCACGGGCCTTGGGGCTGTTCGCCGGTTTGGAAAAAGTCAAGGACAGCAAGGCGCCGGGCGGCCTGCAGGCCGTGGCCGATTTCATGGAAGCCAACGTGCCCGAGAGCGAACGCAACCGAGCCGGCGAGATGCTGGTTCGCATTCTCAACGGCACGCTGTTCGAGTTGGCGCAGGTGGCACGGGAGCGTGCCGGCCTCAAGGCGCTGGTGCCGGACGAAGCTTCGCAGGCTTTCATGACGCAGGCCGTCCTGGCCCTGAGTGACGCCTATCTGTATCCGGCGCCCATGGCGCTGCAACTGACCGATTTCAAGCAGGTGCAGGCCAGCGTGTTCCAGGTGGCGCGTGCCCCGGGCAAGAACGTGGTGTACCTGGGCTGTGCGCTGCTGATCCTGGGCGTGTTCGCCATGCTGTACGTGCGGGAACGTCGCCTGTGGGTCTGGCTGGTGCCGCAGGACACGCAGGCGTCGGCACACGCCACCATGGCGCTGTCGGCCAACCGCAAGACGATGGACGGCGACCGCGAATTTGCACAGCTCCGCGACAAGCTGATCGGAGCCAAGGAGTAAGAGATGAACACCGCGACCACGACACTGACCCTGAACGAAGGCTACTTTGCCAAGCGCAATGTCTTCGACTGGCTGTTTGCGGCCATCGTGCTGGCGGGCGGACTGTATGCCTTCTCGACCTACAGCCATGCCATGGATGTGTATGAAAAAGGCATTCTGCTGCTGGCCATGCCTTCGGCCGTGGCACTGGGCTGGTTCTGGCGCCCGCTGCGCGTTCTGATGCTGCTGGTGGCGGTCTTCTCCCTGCTGGGCATCGTGTCCTATCAGGGGCAGCTGGCGCGCGCCGAGAGCGTGTTCTGGCTCAAGTACTTTCTTTCCAGCCAATCGGCCATCCTGTGGATGAGCATGGTGTTCTTCATGAGCACGTTGTTCTACTGGCTCGGCATGTTCGCCAAAGGGCAGGGCGCCACGATGGAGCTGATCGGTTCGCGCCTGGCCTGGCTGGCCGTGGCCATGGCCCTGATCGGCACCATGGTGCGCTGGTACGAGAGCTATCTGCTCGGCCCCGACATCGGCCACATTCCGGTGAGCAACCTGTATGAGGTGTTCGTGCTGTTCTGCTGGATGACCGCGCTTTTCTACCTCTACTTCGAAGCGCAATACGAGACGCGTGCCATGGGCGCCTTCGTCATGCTGGTGGTCAGCGCGGCGGTGGGTTTCCTGCTCTGGTACACGGCAGTGCGCGAAGCGCATGAAATCCAGCCGCTGGTGCCGGCGCTCAAGAGCTGGTGGATGAAACTGCACGTGCCGGCCAACTTCATCGGTTATGGCACTTTTTCGCTCTCGGCCATGGTGGCCTTCGCCTACCTGATCAAGAGCCAGACGCAGGAAACGCGCTGGTTCCGGCTGGCACCGCTGTGGATCTTCGGCATCGTGCTGTGCTTCGTGCCGCTGGCCTTCCGCAAAAGCACGGCCGAGGCGGGCGGCAGCTACTGGCTGGTCTACTTCATCATCGCGGCCTTGATCGTGGGCGGCATCCTGCTGGGGCGCAAACGCATTGCCGAGCGCCTGCCGGCGCTCGAGGTGCTCGACGATGTCATGTACAAGTCCATCGCGGTGGGCTTTGCCTTCTTCACCATCGCCACCGTGCTCGGCGCCCTGTGGGCGGCCGAGGCCTGGGGTGGCTACTGGAGCTGGGACCCGAAGGAAACCTGGGCGCTGATCGTCTGGCTCAACTACGCGGCCTGGCTGCACATGCGCCTGATGAAGGGCCTGCGCGGCACGGTGGCCTCTTGGTGGGCGCTGGCCGGCCTGGGGGTGACCACCTTCGCCTTCATTGGCGTCAACATGTTCCTCAGCGGCCTGCACAGCTACGGCACCTTGTAGGAACTTTGTAAGAACGGCTGCTGTCCTACGACTCATGTTGAAACGAGGACTGCACCATGCTGATCAAATCGCGCAACGACGGCTTCATTCATCCGGTAGCCAGTGAGATTACCTCGCAAGGTATCTACACGCAGCGCCGTGAGTTGATCCGGCTCATGGCGGCCGGCGTGGCCGGAACGGCGCTGGCCTCGTGGGCTGCGCGCGATGCCCGAGCCCAGGTCATGACAGCGCGACCAGGCAAGCTGGTTGCGCTGGCGGGTGCCAAATCTACGGTGGACGCTGCCACGACGGTGGAAAAAATCACCGACTACAAGGACGCCACCGGCTACAACAACTTCTACGAGTTCGGCATGGACAAGAGCGATCCGGCGCGCAACGCGCACACGCTCCAGACCGCTCCCTGGACGGTGGCGGTGGAGGGCCTGGTGAAGAAGCCGGCCAGCTACACGCTCGAAGACCTGCTCAAGCTCAGCCCCCAGGAAGAACGCATCTACCGCCTGCGTTGCGTCGAGGGCTGGTCCATGGTGATTCCCTGGGTCGGCTACTCGCTCTCGGCGTTGATCAAAAAGGTGGAGCCGCTGGGCAGTGCCAAGTATGTCGAGTTCGTCACGCTGGCCGATCGCAAGACCATGCCTTATGTCGGAACCCACGTGCTGGACTGGCCCTACGTCGAGGGGCTGCGGATGGATGAGGCGATGCATCCGCTGACGCTCTTGGCCTTTGGCATGTACGGCGAGGTGCTGCCCAAACAGAATGGTGCGCCGCTGCGGCTGGTGGTGCCGTGGAAATATGGGTTCAAGAGCGGCAAGAGCCTGGTGAAGATCCGATTCACCGACAAGGAACCGATGACGGCCTGGCGCCAGGCCGCGCCGCAGGAATACGGCTTCTATTCCAACGTGAATCCGAACGTGGATCATCCACGCTGGAGCCAGGCAAAGGAGCGGCGCATCGGCGAAGATGGCCTGTTTGCCAAGAAGCGCAAGACGCTGATGTTCAACGGCTACGAGGCCCAGGTCGGCCAGCTGTACGCCGGCATGGACCTCAAGAAGTACTACTGACGTCGTACGGGCGATGCGTGCATGAGCCGTTTTCTGCTGAGCCCTGCCGCCAAGCCCCTGCTGCTGGCGACGTGCCTGCTGCCATGCGCCTGGCTGGTTTATGCGGCGGTGTCCGATCAGCTCGGTGCCAATCCGGCCGAGGCGCTGCTGCGTTCGACGGGTGACTGGACCTTGCGTTTCCTCTGCCTTGTGCTGGCCGTGACGCCCTTGCGTATGCTGGCTGGCCTGCCTCAGCTGGTCCGCTTTCGCCGCATGCTGGGGCTGTTCGTCTACTTTTATGCGCTATTGCACCTGCTGTGCTACAGCTGGTTCGACATGGGGTTCGATGTGGACGGGATCGCCCGCGACATTGCCAAGCGACCTTTCATCCTGGTGGGCTTTACGGCCTTCCTTCTGCTCACCCCGCTGGCCGCCACCTCCTTCAACCGTGCCATCCGCTGGTTGGGGGCGTCACGCTGGTTGGCCCTGCACCGACTGGTGTATGCCGTGGCCGTCTTGGGCGTGCTGCACTTCTTCTGGATGCGTGCCGCCAAGAACAACCTGGCCGAGGTGGCTGTTTATGCCGCCATTCTCGGCGGGCTGCTGGGCTGGCGCCTGTGGCATTCCTTGAGGAAAAAACAGGTTTCCCCTTTGAGAAATATGCGCCGACAGCTATCAAAATAATAGCAATCTGGGCAGGCCATCCGCGGCGACGCGCGGCAGGGCGAGAGGCGGGCCTTACCCGACCAGCTGCTCGCCGCGGATCTGGTCGGCCACGTTCTCGCGCTGCCGGATCAGATGAGCTCGCTGGCCACTGACCAGCACTTCGGCGGCACGTCCACGCGTGTTGTAGTTGCTGGCCATGCTCATGCAGTAGGCGCCGGCTGACAGCACAGCCAGCAGATCGCCAGATTGCACATGGAGCACGCGATCGCGTCCGAGCCAGTCGCCACTCTCGCACACCGGTCCGACCACGTCCCAGGTGCTGGCGGTGCCGCTGCGCGGCGACAGGGGGACGATCTGGTGGAAAGCCTGGTACATGGCCGGCCGTGGCAGGTCGTTCATGGCGGCATCGACAATGCAGAAGTTCTTCTGCTCGCCCGGCTTGAGGTACAGCACTTCGGTCAGGCAGACACCCGCATTGCCCACCAGGGAGCGGCCCGGTTCGATCATGAGCTGGCGTGAGCCGAAGCCCCGTGCATCAAGTTTGGCCAGCAGCTTGGCCCACAAGGCATCGGCCGCAGGCGGGGTGTCGTCGTTGTAATCAATACCCAGGCCGCCGCCGAAATCGATGTGGTGCAGCGGGATGCCGGCCGCTTCGATGGCTTCGACCAGATCGAGCACGCGGTCCATGGCGTCGAGATAGGGGTCTTCCTGGGTAATCTGCGAACCGATATGGCAATCGATACCCACCACCTGCAGGCCCGGCAGCGCCGCTGCGCGCTGGTAGGTGGCCAGCGTGCGCTCATGCGCGATGCCGAACTTGTTGCCCTTCAACCCGGTGGAAATGTAGGGGTGGGTCTTGGGGTCGACGTTGGGGTTGACGCGGATGCTGACCGGCGCACGCCGACCCAGGGCGAGGGCCACTTCGTTGAGCACTTCGAGTTCGGCCTCGCTTTCCACATTGAAGCAGCCGATGCCGACTTCGAGCGCACGGCGCATTTCGGAACGGGTTTTCCCGACGCCGGAAAAGATGACCTTCTTCGTATCGCCGCCGGCCGCCAGCACGCGTTCAAGTTCGCCGCCGGAGACGATGTCGAAGCCGCAGCCGGCCTGGGCGAAGACCTGCAACACGCCGAGCGAGGAGTTGGCCTTCATGGCATAGCAGATCTGGGCCTTGCGGCCGGCGAAACCACGCTGGTAGGCCGCCAGGGCAGCGAGCATGGCGGCCTTGGAATAGACGAACAGCGGTGTACCGTGCTGGCGTGCCAGGTCGCTCAGGCGGGTGTCTTCGACGAACAGCGCATTGTCTCGGTAGCTGATGTGGGGATGGCCGGGGAGCTTGGGTGCAGTCATTTGGAAGCGGGGGCAGATGCCGGGGCGGCCGGCGTGGGGGCTGCGCCATCGGAGCGCATGCCGGGAATCAGGATTTCAGGCAGGGTGGCGCGGCGAGCGGCCGCGGGTTCGGTCGGCAGATACAACGGGCCCGGCTGGCCGCAGCCGCTGAGGGCCGCTGCGAAACCGCCCGCAATGGCTGCAAAGCCAACAAGGGCTATGACCCTGACTAGAATTTGTTTTGTTTGCAACATCACGAAATTGTAATGACCGACACCGAATTCATGGACCGCGCCGAATTGGTCCTGCGCGCTATCGAGACCAGTTGCGACCGCATCAACGACGAGAGCGATGCCGACATCGACAACCAGCGCGTCGGGGGCATGGTGACACTGGTGTTTCACAACCGCAGCCAGATCGTCGTGAACCTGCAGAAACCCTTGCATGAAATCTGGCTGGCGGCCAAGGCCGGCGGTTTCCATTACAAGTTCGATGGCACCCAATGGGTGGACACCAAAGGCCACGGCGAGTTCTTTGCCAATCTGTCGGCGCACGCCTCCGAGCAGGCTGGCTGTTCTCTGGCCTTTGGGGCCTGATCAGTTCCTGAACAGGTCGAGAATTTTTTTCTTCTCGTCGGCCGGCGGCAGGGTCTGCACAGTCGTGCCGCCCTGTTCCCCGGCGGGCTTGTCCTCCAGGCCCAGGCTGCTGACACCACTGCCTTTGGCGTATTCATCGTAAGCCCAGTCACCGCCGGCATGGACCACACCTTCGGGCGCACTGATCTCGGTGACAGGAACACCTTTGAGCGCGTTGTCCATGAAACTGATCCAGATCGGCAGGCTCAATCCCCCACCGGTTTCGCGGTCGCCCAGCTTGCGCGGCGTGTCGTAGCCGATCCAGGTCACGGCCATGAGCGTAGGCTGATAGCCGGCAAACCAGGCGTCCATCGAGTCGTTGGTGGTGCCGGTCTTGCCATACAGGTCGGGGCGTTTCAATGTGGCCTGGGCACGGGCCGCGGTGCCCGAGCGGGTGACTTCCTGTAGCAGGCTGGACATCACGAAGGCGTTGCGTGCATCGATGGCCCGCACGGATTCGTCAAGCACGGGAGGCTTGGTCTCGACCAGTACCTTGCCGCCTTTTTGTTCCGTGACCTTGGTGATCAGCCAGGGATTGATGCGGTAGCCGCCATTGGCAAAGACCGAATAGGCGGTAGCCATCTGCATCGGCGTGACCGAGCCGGCACCGAGGGCCATGGTCAGGTAGGGGGGGTGCTTGTCGGCTTCGAAGCCAAAGCGCGTGATCCAGTCCTGCGCATTTTGCGGCCCCACGGCCTGCAGCACGCGAATCGAGATCATGTTTTTCGACTTGGCCAGGCCGCGGCGCAAGGGCATTGGCCCGTCAAAGGTGCCGTCGTAGTTTTTCGGCTCCCAGGGTTGGCCGCCCGTCACGCCGGAATCGAAGAACAGCGGCGCGTCGTTGACGATCGTGGCTGGCGTGAAGCCTTTTTCCAGGGCGGCCGAGTAGATGAAGGGCTTGAAACTCGAGCCCGGTTGACGCCAGGCCTGCGTGACGTGGTTGAACTTGTTCTTGACGAAGTCGAAGCCGCCGACCAGCGCCTTGATCGAACCGTCGCGCGGGTCGAGCGCGACGAAGGCGCCTTCCACTTCGGGCAACTGCGTGATTTCCCAGGTGTTTTTGGGCGTCTTGACAACGCGGATGATCGCGCCACGTCTGATCTTGATGTGCGGCTGGGCCTTGGGCGACAGGCCGGACTGCGCCGGACGCAGGCCCTCTCCGGTGATCTCGACGGGCTCGCCGTTCTGACGGATGGCCACGATCTTCTTGGGGTCGGCCTCCAGCACCACGGCCGACATCAGGTCGCCGTTGTCGGGAAAGTCGTCCAGCGCATCGTCAATGGCGTCTTCGAGTTCCTGCGGTTTGCTGGGCAGGTTGACGAATTTCTCCGGGCCGCGGTAGATCTGGCGCCGCTCGTAGTCCATGATGCCGCGTCGCAGCGCCTTGTAGGCGACGTCCTGGTCGGCGGCGCGGATGGTGGTGTAGACGTTGAGGCCTCGGGTGTAGGTCGCGTCACCGTACTGGGCATACATGAGCTGGCGCACGGTCTCGGCGACGAACTCGGCATGGATGCGGCCGTTCTGATGCGCCGGCTTGACCTTGAGCTCCTGTTTCTTGGCTGCCACGGCCTGTGCTTCCGTGATGAAGCCGTTGTCCAGCATGCGTTCGATGATGTAGAGCTGACGCGCGCGGGCGCGCTTGGGGTTGTTGATCGGGTTGTAAGCCGAAGGGGCTTTGGGCAGGCCCGCCAGCATGGCCGCTTCAGCGACCGTGATGTCCTTGAGCGGTTTGCCGAAATAGGCTTCCGAAGCAGCAGCAAAGCCATAGGCCCGATTGCCCAGGAAGATCTGGTTCATGTAGATCTCGAGAATCTGGTCCTTGGTGAGCATGTGCTCGAGCTTGAAGGTCAGCAGGATCTCGTAGAGCTTGCGGGTGAAGGTCTTCTCCGACGACAGGTAGACATTGCGCGCCACCTGCATGGTGATGGTGGAGGCGCCCTGACTCTTGACGCGGCCCACATTGGCCAGGCCGGCACGAATCACCCCCAGGTAGTCCACGCCGCCATGCTGGTAGAAGCGGGCATCCTCGATGGCCAGCACGGCATCGGTCATGACCTTGGGGATGTCCTTGATCGGGGTGAGATTGCGTCGCTCTTCGCCGAATTCGCCAATCAGGTCGCCTTCGGTCGAGAACACGCGTAGCGGCAGCTTGGGGCGGTAATCCGAGAGGTCCGAGATGTCCGGCAGGTTGGGAAAGGCCACGGACAGGGCAATGGCCACCACGATCAGAATCGACAGCAGACCAGCCAGGCCGAGGCCGGCCACCCACAAGCCAAGCCGGGTCAGCCAGTGCATGGTCGAAGCGTGTGAAGGGTTGCCTGCGTGGTCGGAGGAGGCTGAGGACTTGGGTTTGGCAGGCATAAGAGTGGGTAAGTTCTCGTCGGCATTATAAAAACCTGCCGTACGGCCTGCGCAGACGAGGCTTTAGCCGGCATTGTGCAACTAGGCTTGACGGGTTGGGGCATGGTTTGAAACCCTTGTTGCAATTGCATACAAAGCGTCAACTTTTGACAACGCAAAAAGGGTGCCAAATCGGGAAAAACCTTTGCGGGACAAGGATCTTACTGCTAGCATTGAAGTGAATTCTTAAGTTTTTCCGGCACGTGGCCGGCATATTTCAGGGGATGCGCTTGATCTCTTTGGGGTCGCTTTTCAGTCGTCAGCCGGAGCCGATGCTGGGCTTGGACGTCAGTTCCTCCAGTGTCAAACTGGTCGAGTTGGGCCGGAACAAGGCGGGACAGCTCGTGCTCGAACGCTGCGCGATCGAGCCGTTGGAGCGTGGCTGGGTGACCGACGGCAATATCGAGAAGTTCGATGAGGTTGCCGAGGCGGTGCGCCGGCTGGTCAAGAAAAGTGGGGCCAAGACCCGCAATGTGGCCATGGCCTTGCCGCCGTCCGCCGTCATTACCAAGAAGATTGTCTTGCCCGGGGGGCTGAGCGACGTGGAGTTGGAGATGCAGGTCGAGGCCGAGGCCAACCAGTACATCCCTTTTCCCCTGGATGAGGTCAGTCTGGATTTTTGCGTGATCGGTTCCAGCGCGGCGTCCGCGGGTGATGTGGATGTGTTGATCGCCGCGGCGCGCCGGGAAAAGGTTCAGGATATCCAGGGGCTGGCCGAGGCGGCTGGCCTCAAGCCCGTCATCGTGGATGTGGAGTCCTATGCCTCGCGTCTTGCTGCCGGGCGTCTGATCGAAAACCTGCCTGACAAGGGGGCTGGAACCATCGTGGCGCTGTTCGAGGTGGGGGCGTTGACCACCAGCATGCAGGTCATCCGCGATGACGAGGTGCTGTATGAGCGCGACCAGGCTTTTGGTGGTGCGCAACTGACGCAGCTGATCGTGCGGCAGTATGGTTTTTCGCTCGAAGAGGCGGAGAGCAAGAAGCGCAGTGGCGAACTGCCGGAAGACTACGAGTCCAGCGTCTTGCGACCTTTTGTCGAGAGCATGGTGCAGGAGATCGGCCGCGCCTTGCAGTTCTTCTTCACCAGCACGCCGCACAACAAGGTGGACTACGTGATGCTGGCCGGTGGCTCTTCGGCCCTGCCGGGCCTGACGGAGGCCGTGACGCAGCAGACCGGCTTCCCCTGCAGCCTGGTCAATCCCTTTGACGGCATGGAAATCGGCGAGGGGGTGCGTCTGAAAAAGATGAAGCGTGAGACGCCTTCGTACCTGACCTCCTGTGGGCTGGCGTTGCGGAGGTTTCTGCAGTGATTCTGATCAATCTGCTGCCGCATCGCGAGGCGGCGCGTAAAAAAAGGCTGGATGTTTTCAATCTCTCGCTGGGCGCGTCGGCGCTGGCGGGTGTGGTGATTGCGGGTGTGATTTACCTCTGGCTTCAGGGGCAGATTTCCGCGCAGCAGGATCAGAACATGATCCTGCAAAAGGAAATCAGGGTGCTGGAAGGGCAGATCAAGGAGATCGCCGGGCTGGAGGGTGAGATCGCAGCCCTGCGCGCACGGCAACAGGCCGTGGAGGATTTGCAGTCAGACCGCAACCTGCCCGTGCATTTGCTGTCGGAGTTGGTCAAGCAGTTGCCCGATGGGGTCTACATCACCAACATGCGGCAGGAAAACCAGCTGGTGAGCCTGCAGGGCATCGCCCAGTCCAACGAGCGGGTGTCCGAGTTGTTGCGCAGCCTGGCGAATAACACCCCCTGGTTTACCAAGCCCGAGCTGATCGAGATCGTTGCCAGCAATGTCACGCTGGGGTCGCGTGACCAGCGCCGGGTTTCCAATTTCACCATCAGGGTACGGCTGGTCAGGGCCAGCGAAGCCCAGAAGGCGCTACCGGTGGCGAGTGCCGCTGCCGCGCCGGCTACGGCGGCATCAGTGCCTGCCGGCAAATAACGGATTCAGCCATGGTGACCCGACTTTCCTCTTTTGATCTGGCAGCCCTGAAAGAGCAGGTGCAAGCTCAGTTCCGCAATCTGGATCCGAAGAATCCAGCCGTCTGGCCGGCCATTCCACGTTATGCCCTCATGGTGGCTGTGACCCTCATGGTGGTCGTGGTCCTGTGGTTTGTCTGGCTCAGCAGCTCTGATGAAGAGCTTGAGGCCGAGCGCATCAAGGAAACGCAGTTGCGCGAGGATTACCGAAGCAAGCTGGTCAAGGCAGTCAATCTGGACGTGCTGAAGAAGCAGCGCGAACAGGTTTTGCAGTATGTCAACCAGCTTGAAAAGCAACTGCCGAGCAAGGCGGAAATGGATGCGCTGCTGTCGGATATCAACCAGGCTGGCCTGGGCCGCAGTTTGCAGTTCGAGCTCTTCCGGCCTGGACAGGTGCTTGTCAAGGACTACTACGCAGAGTTGCCGATCGCCGTGCGCGTGACCGGTCGTTATCACGACATCGGGGCCTTTGCCTCGGACATTGCCCATCTCTCGCGCATCGTGACCCTCAACAACATGACGATCGTGCCTGCCCGCGACGGTAGCTTGACCATGGATGCGACGGCGAAAACATTCCGCTACCTTGATGCGGATGAAGTCGCTGCCCAGCGCAAGGCGAGTGGCGGTGCCAAGGGAGGGAAGAAATGAAGTCCCTTGGGTATGCCTTGATTGCGGTTGTTGTCGTATCGACGCTGACCGGTTGCGGCGCATCGGGCGAGGATGATTTGCGGCAGTGGATGGCCGAGCAGCGGGGCCAGACGCGTCCCCGTGTCACGCCTATTCCGGAGCCGAAGCAGTTCAAGCCGGAGCCTTATGCCCAGGCAGGTGCGGTGGATCCGTTCAGCAAAGAAAAGCTGGCGCAAGCCCTCAAACGCGAGACGTCGCAGTCCGTGGCCAGCGGTGCATTGATCTCGCCTGAATTGGCGCGACGCAAGGAGCCGCTGGAAGCCTTCCCGCTCGACATCATGACCATGGTGGGCAGCATGCTCAAGGAGGGCAAGCCGGTCGCACTCGTCAGGGTCGACAAGCTGCTCTATCAAGTGCGACCGGGGAATTACCTGGGACAGAACTACGGCCGCATTACCAAGATCACCGAAACGGAAGTCACGCTGCGTGAAATAGTGCAGGACGCAGTCGGCGAGTGGGTAGAACGCCCTGCCACACTGCAGTTGCAGGAGAGGTTGAAATGAGTCATCAAAAAAGTTGGGGCGCACGGCGCGCGGGACGCAGCATTCTTCTGGCGTTGACGCTGGCCGTGACCGCTGTGTCATCACTGGCGCAAACGGCGATCGAGGCCGTGTCTGGTGCGTTGCAGGGTGGGGCTGAGGTGGTCAGGATCGATCTGTCGCGGGCCTTGACCGCCGTGCCTGCCGGCTTTGCCATCCAGTCGCCGGCCCGGATTGCACTGGATTTTCCAGGCGTGGCCAATGCCATGGGGCGCTCCACCATCGAGATCAACCAGGGCAATTTGCGGTCCGTCAGCGTGTTGCAGGCGGGAGAGCGCAGCCGCGTGGTGCTCAACCTCAAGCAGGCAACCAGCTACAAGGCCCATTGGCAGGGCAAGTCACTGATCGTGGTGCTCGATCCGGTGGCCGTGCCGACGTCCGAAACCGCGGCTGTGCCGGCCTTTGCGGAAAGCCGCAGCCGTGATGTGCAGCCCTTGAAGGACGTCGACTTCAGGCGTGGCTTGAATGGCTCTGGCCGCGTCGTGGTGGCCTTGCCGAACAGCCAGGTGGGTGTCGACATTCGTCAGCGCGGTCAGACGCTGGTGGTGGAGTTCATGAAGTCGAGCCTGCCTGAGGGACTCAAGCGCCGGCTCGACGTGGCTGATTTCGGCACCCCGGTTCAATCCATCACCTCCTTCCAGACCGGAGACCGGGTGCGTATGGTGATCGAGCCCAAAGGGGCCTGGGAACACAGTGCCTATCAAAGCGATGACCAGTTCGTCGTGGAGGTCAAGCCGCAGCGGATCGATCCCGCGAAGCTGACGCAGGGGCCGGGCTACAACGGCCAGAAGCTGTCGCTCAATTTCCAGAACATCGAAGTCCGTTCCTTGCTGCAGGTGATCGCCGACTTCACCAACTTCAACATCGTGACATCGGACTCCGTCTCCGGTGCGGTAACGCTGCGTCTGCAGGACGTGCCGTGGGATCAGGCGCTCGACATCATTTTGCAGGCCAAGGGCCTGGGCATGCGCAAGGCGGGCAATGTGCTCTGGATCGCACCCAAAGATGAGATTGTGGCGAAGGAGAAGCTCGAGCGCGAGGCCAATGTGGCGCTGGAGGGGTTGGAGGCTGTGCGTACCGAGTCGTTCCAGCTGAACTATGCCAAGGCGGCCGATGTGGCGCGCCAGTTGATGGGAGGGGGCGCCCCGGGTGCCGCGCCTGTGGGTGGGGTCGGAGCGGCCAGTGCTCGTCTGCTGAGCGCCCGCGGCAGCGCCATCGCCGAGCCGCGTACCAACCAGTTGTTTGTGACGGATATTTCCAGCAAGCTCGAGCAGGTTCGCGGCCTCATCACCAAGCTGGACATTGCCGTGCGGCAGGTGCTGATCGAAGCGCGCATCGTCGAAGCCTCTGATACCTTCGGCAAATCGCTCGGCGTGAAGCTGGGTGGCGGCACCGGCAACGTCCCCGCTGCGTCTGGCGGCATGGGCGGATCGGTCGGCTCCAGCTATGTGGACGGCTCGGCCGCCACGACCTCCGGCACCTTCGTCAGCCTGCCGGCGGTGGGTCAGGGCGGCTACAACCCGGCCACCTTTGCCGTGTCGATCTTCGGTGAAAACGCGGCCCGTTTCCTCAACCTGGAAATCTCCGCGCTGGAGGCTGATGGCAAGGGTAAGGTCGTGTCGAGTCCGCGCGTGGTGACTGCCGACAAGATCAAGGCCGTGATCGAGCAGGGCACGGAGTTGCCGTATCAGGTGGCCACGGCCAGTGGTGCCACTTCGATCGCGTTCCGTAAAGCCAACCTGAAGCTTGAGGTGACGCCGCAGATCACGCCCGAAGGCAACATCATCCTCGAACTTGATATTGCCAAGGACACGGTTGGTCAGTCCACCGCTGCGGGCTTCGCCATCAATACCAAGCACATTCAAACGCAGGTGCTGGTGGAGAATGGCGGCACGGTCGTGATCGGCGGTATTTTCGAGTTGACAGAATCGAGCAATGAGACCAAGGTACCTTTCTTCGGTGATCTGCCGGGGATTGGCAACCTGTTCAAGAGCCGGGGCAAGGTGTCCAACAAGCAGGAAATGCTGGTGTTCATCACGCCCAAGATGATCAGTGACAAGGCTGCCGTTCGCTGAGGCGCGGGGCCATTTTGAATTTCGGGACAAGTTGATAGTCAGTCTGATTGGTCTGCCCGGTTCGGGAAAATCCACCGTCGGGCGGCAGCTCGCACGGCGTCTGCACCTGCCCTTTGTCGATTCTGATCATGTGCTCGAGGAGCGCCTGGGTTGCTCCATTCGAAGCTACTTCGAGCGCGAGGGCGAGGATCGCTTTCGCGACATGGAGCAGGCGGTGCTGGACGAGTTGACGCAACGATCTGGAGGTGTGTTGTCCACCGGTGGCGGTGCGGTGCTGCGGCCGGTCAACCGGGAGCATCTGAAGTCGCGCACGCAGGTGGTCTACCTCAAATCATCCCCCGACGAACTGTTCCGCCGCTTGCGACACGATACCAATCGGCCGCTGCTGCAGGTGGCCGACCCGCTAGGACGTCTGCGCGAACTCTACGCGGCGCGCGACCCGCTGTACCGGGAGACGGCGCATTTCGTGATCGAAACCGGGCGTCCGTCCGTCGGTACCCTGGTCAACATGATCGTGATGCAACTGGAACTGGCCGGCCTGTTGCCGGCTTCGTGATCGCCCGACCGTCCATGGGGTCGGGGCGAGTGCCCTAAACTCGGGGCTATGCAGTCTTCTCCTGACATTTCGTCCCGTCCGGCGGTACAGGTCTCCATCAGCCTGGGTGAACGCAGCTACCCGATCATGATTGGCGGCGGCCTGCTGGCCGACCCCGCCACCTTTGCCGGCCTGCCGTGTGCTGCCCAGGCGCTCATTGTGACCAACACCACGGTGGCGCCCCTGTATGCGGTGCCGCTCAAAACTGCGCTGCAGGCGCATTTTCCGACCGTCCACGTTGTCGAGCTGCCCGATGGCGAGGCCTACAAGACCTGGGAAACCCTGAACCTGATCTTCGATGCCTTGCTGGCCCATGCCTGCGACCGCAAGACGGTGCTGTTTGCACTGGGTGGCGGTGTGATCGGCGACATGACCGGTTTTGCGGCAGCCAGCTATATGCGCGGCGTTCCCTTCGTGCAGGTGCCCACCACCCTGCTGGCGCAGGTCGACTCGTCAGTCGGCGGCAAGACGGCGATCAACCATCCACTGGGCAAGAACATGATCGGCGCCTTCTATCAGCCGCTGCGTGTGGTCTGCGACCTCGATACGCTGAAGTCCTTGCCGGTGCGCGAACTCAGCGCCGGTCTGGCCGAAGTCATCAAGTACGGCCCGATTGCCGACATGGCCTTTCTCGACTGGATCGAGTCCAACATGGATGCCCTCATGGCGCGCGATGCGGCGGCCCTGGCCCAGGCGATCCAGCGCAGCTGCAAGATCAAGGCCGACGTCGTGGGGCAGGACGAGCGTGAATCCGGCCTGCGCGCCATTCTCAATTTCGGCCACACCTTCGGCCATGCCATCGAGGCCGGAATGGGCTATGGCGCGTGGCTGCATGGCGAGGCGGTCGGTTGTGGCATGGTGATGGCGGCCGAGCTGTCGCGCCGGCTGGGCCTGGTGGACGCCGCTTTTGCGGCCCGCCTTCGTACCTTGGTTGGTCAAGCCGGTTTGCCCGTGGTCGGTCCGAAGTTGTCGGCCGAGGACAATGCGGGCCGTTATCTGGAGTTCATGCGCGTGGACAAGAAGGCCGAGGCGGGCGAAATCCGCTTTGTGGTCATCGATGGCCCAGGACGTGCCGCCGTGCGGGGCGCGCCCGATGCCTTGGTGCGCGAGGTGATCGATTCCTGTTGTGCCTGATATTGCTATATTTTTGATAGCTTCTTGCGCTTTGTTGGCAAGGGCTGGATGCCAATTTAATTCAAAATCATGACGCTTGCCGCCTACGCTTGCGACCCGGCCAGTTCGCGTGGCCGGCGCCATCCCGAGGCGGCGGCACCCACGCGCACTGAATTTCAGCGCGACCGTGACCGCATCGTCCATTCAACCGCCTTCCGCCGTCTGGTCTACAAGACGCAGGTGTTCCTCAACCATGAGGGCGATCTCTTCCGCACGCGCCTGACACATTCGCTGGAAGTGGCGCAACTCGGGCGTTCGATTGCACGGTCCCTCGGACTCAACGAAGATCTGGTGGAGGCGATCGCGCTGGCGCACGATCTGGGGCACACGCCGTTCGGCCATACCGGCCAGGATGCGCTGGACGAATGCATGAGCGACCACGGCGGTTTCGAGCACAACCTGCAAAGCCTGCGTGTGGTTGATCAGCTGGAAGAGCGCTATCCCGCGTTCGACGGCCTGAACCTGACTTTCGAGACCCGTGAGGGCATTCTCAAGCACTGTTCGCGCACGAATGCACAAATCCTGGAGGTGGCCGAACCGGGTGGTGTGGGGCAGCGCTTTCTGGCGCGCACGCAGCCCAGTCTGGAAGCCCAGTTGTGCAATCTGGCCGATGAGATTGCCTACAACGCACACGACATCGACGACGGGGTACGCTCCGGTCTGATCACGCTGGAGCAGCTTGAAGCCGTGCCGCTGTTCGACGATTTCCGCCGCCAGACGCTGCAGGACCATCCCTCCCTGGGGGCGGCAGTGCAGGGGCGTCGTTTGCTGTACGAGACGATACGCCGCATGCTCAGTGCCCAGGTGTACGACGTGATTGATGCCACGCAGCAGGCGTTGCGCGCAGCCGCACCGATGAGCGTCGATGCCGCGCGGCAGTTGCCGGCGTTGCTGCGTTTCAGCGACGAGATGCGGATTCGCTCGGCGACGTTGAAGAGATTCCTGTTGCAGAACCTTTATCGTCACCCGCAGGTCATGCAGACCATGGGTCAGGCGCGACAGGTCGTTGTCGAGCTATTTGATGCCTACAGCCAGGCACCGCAGGAGATGCAGGCCGGCTTTACCGCGCGTGCCCGGGAGTCGCACGGGGCCGATAGCGTGCCGCGCGTGGTGGCCGACTATATCGCCTGCATGACCGACCGTTTCGCCTGGCGTGAGCATGAACGCCTCACCGGACAGAGGTTGCTGGCATGAGCGCTGTCTGGGGCCGCGCTGCCCGCGCCGTCGATCCGGCGCTGGTGGTGATACTGGGCGGGGTCAGCGCTGCACTGCATGTGGGAAAACTGTCGCCCGCGCTGCCGGTGTTGCGCGAAGCGCTTGGCGTGACGCTGTTGCAGGCTGGGTTTCTGCTCTCGCTGGTGCAACTCGCCGGCATGACGCTCGGCCTGGCCGTGGGGTTGGCGGCTGACGGGCTGGGCCTCAAACGCAGCATGGTGGCGGGGCTGCTGGTGCTGTTTGCCGCCTCGCTGCTGGGCGGCTGGGCGCAGGACGCCCAGAGCCTGTTGTTGCTGCGTGCGGTCGAGGGTTTCGGTTTTCTGCTGGTGTCCATGCCGGCGCCGAGTCTGATCCGTCATCTGGTCGCGCCGCATCGCATGAGCGCCATGCTCGGACTGTGGGGTGCCTACATGCCGCTGGGTACGGCCAGCGCCCTGCTGTGCGGGCCGCTGGTGATTGCACTGGCCGGCTGGCAGGTCTGGTGGTGGGGACTGGCGGCTCTGACACTGCTGATGGCGCTGTGGCTGTGGCAGGTAGTGCCATCGGATCGGGTACGTGCATCTGGGCATGCGGAACAACGGGCAAAAGCCGGGTCCTTGGCGCAGACATACGCCTGGCCGCAGCGCTTGCGCCAGACGCTCGGCGCGCCAGGTCCCTGGCTGGTCGCGCTGAGCTTTGCCGTGTACTCGGGCCAGTGGCTGGCGGTGATCGGTTTCTTGCCGACCATCTATGAACAGGCCGGTTTTGCCGGGAGCGTCACGGCCGTGCTGACGGCGCTGGTGGCTGCCGTCAACATGGTCGGCAACATCGCCTCGGGACGCCTGCTGACGCGTGGCGTGCGACCGCAGACGCTGCTCTACATCGGGTTTTGCGCCATGGGTCTGGGGACCCTGCTGGCTTTCGTGACTTTCCCGCTGGCGCCCGGCGCAGCCGGCCTGCCGCCGGTCGTCCGCTTCCTGGCGGTGCTGCTTTTTTCCATGGTTGGCGGCATGATTCCCGGCACCCTGTTTTCGCTGGCGGTGCGACTGGCGCCGAGTGAGGGTACCGTATCGACCACGGTAGGCTGGATGCAGCAATGGGCGGCATTCGGGCAGTTTGCCGGGCCGCCGCTGGTGGCCTGGGTGGCCAGCGGTGCTGGCGGCTGGCATTGGACCTGGAGCGTGACCGGGGCCTGCTCCGTGGCCGGTCTGATGCTGGCGCGGCAACTGGGTCGCAGGAGTCAGCGATGAACCTACCTGATGAGCAGGCGCTGATCGCCCGTGTGGTGCAGGACATGCAGCGTTGGCTGGAGCGGGCCGTCATCGGCCTCAATCTCTGTCCATTTGCCAAGAGCGTGCATGTCAAGGGACAGGTCCACTATGTGGTGAGTCTGGCAACCGATCCGCAGACCTTGCGCGCGGAGTTGGTGCGCGAGCTGGCTGCCTTGCATGCCAGTGACCCCGAGCTGCGCGACACCACGCTGCTGATGGCGCCACGGTGCCTGCAGGATTTCCTTGACTTCAACGACTTCCTCGCCGAGGCCGAGGCGGCGCTGGCCGAACTTGATCTGGAAGGGGTGCTGCAGATCGCCAGTTTTCATCCGCAGTTTCAGTTTGCCGGCACCGCTCCGGACGACATCACCAACTACACCAATCGCGCGCCCTACCCGACGCTGCACCTGTTGCGCGAGGCCAGCATCGACCGCGCGGTGCAGGCCTTTCCCGAGGCCGAGACGATTTTCGAAAAGAACATGCAAACGCTGGAGCAGCTCGGGCACGAGGGCTGGGCTGACTTGAAGGTGGATGCCAGCCGGCATGAACCTGCTGCCACGTCAGCTCCAGGTGTTGATCAAGAGAAGGACCCGCCATGATGACTTCCGGCAAACAGCGCAAACATGCCGCCTCAGCGCAAGGCTCGCCGTTGCCGTCCGAGGCGCTGGCCGCCGAGATCCGGCCCGAGCAGTCCGTCGAGCTGCTCAAGGAGTTGCACATCCTGACGCGCGATGGCAAGCTCAACCAGGACTCGCGCCGCAAGCTCAAGCAGGTCTACCACCTGTTTCAGTTCATCGAAAAGCTGCTGCAGGAACTGCAGGCCGAACGCACCGGTGCGGATGCGCCGGAGATCACGTTGGCCGACCATGGTGCGGGCAAGTCGTATCTCGGTTTCATCATTTACGACCTGTTCTTCAAGCAGCATCAACGCGGCCGCATCTTCGGCATCGAAACCCGGCCCGAACTGGTGCAGAAGTCGCGTGAACTGGCTGCCCGCCTGGGCTTCGAGCGCATGTCTTTCCTCAACCTGAGTGTGGCCGAGTCGGCACACTCGGATGAGCTGCCCGCTCGCATCGACATCGTGACCGCGCTGCACGCCTGCGACACTGCCACTGACGATGCGATGGCCTTCGGCTTGCAAAAACAGGCGCGCTTCATGGTGCTGGTACCTTGCTGCCAGGCCGAGGTGGCACGGGTACTGAATTCGGGCAAGGCGTTGTCGCTGTCGCGCACGCCTTTGGCTGAACTCTGGCGCCATCCCTTGCATACGCGTGAGCTGGGCAGCCAGATCACCAATGTGCTGCGCTGCCTCTATCTCGAGGCCTGGGGCTACCAGGTGACGGTGACCGAACTGGTGGGCTGGGAGCACAGCATGAAGAACGAGCTCATCATTGCCCGCCATACCGGGCAGAAAAAACGGGCAGCGGCCCAGCGCTTGCAATCGATACTGGAAGAGTTCGGGCTTACATCGCTGCTGACGTCGCGTTTTCGTCTGCCCGAGGGTCAACCGCCGGTGGGTTCCGGCGTTGGAGGATGATGGCTGGTCCGGTGTGCCTCATGAGGTACCTCGGTCCTGTTTTTGAATATGTTCTGAAAGTGCGAAACATGAGAAAGCTTTTTGTTCTGGCCGTGGTGTTGGCTTTGACGGCCTGTGCCAGTAGCAGCCCGGACGTGATTCAGCGCAACGATGCGCAACGCCTGTCGGTGGTGGAGGATGGTGCCGTGCTGTCGGTGCGCAACGTGACCGTCGAAGGTAGCCAGTCCGGTGCCGGTGCTGCCACGGGTGGCGTGGTGGGCGGCTTGGCCGGTTATGGCGCTGGGGGTAACCAGCGTGACGCCCAGATCATCGGCGTGCTCGGCGCGGTGGCCGGTGTGGTGGCCGGCCATGCCGTCGAGCGCATGAGCACGCGTGAAGAAGCGTTTGAAATCCTGGTCCAGCTCAAGAACGGCGACCGTCGCGCCGTGGTGCAGGCCAAAGGTGCGGAAGTCTTTGTCCCCGGTGATACGGTTGTGCTGATCACGACGGGGGGCAAAGTTCGCGTTGCCAAGGCGCCAACCAGCCAAGCTCAGAAATAATTGGGGTCAGGTTCCAATTATGATGATGTGAAGTACTTCTTCGCATCATCATGGCTCGCCTTCCTCGCCTGACGGTTCCTGGTTATCCCCACCACGTGATTCAGCGTGGCAACAATCGGCAGCCGATCTTCAGCTCATCAGCTGATGACGAGTACTTTCTAGGCTTGCTGGACGAGGCCGCGCGCAAGTTCGGCGTCGCCATCCACGCCTATGTGCTGATGAGCAACCACTTCCATTTGCTGGTGACGCCTCAGACGGATACGGCGCTACCCCAGATGATGCAGGCGGTCGGGCGGCGCTATGTGCGATATTTCAACGACATCCATCAGCGCAGCGGCACCCTGTGGGAGGGGCGGTACAAGTCGACCCTGATCCAGGCGGAGCGTTACTTGCTGGCCTGCATGGCTTATATCGATCTCAACCCAGTGCGCGCCGGCATGGTGGTGCAGCCGCGTGACTACTTATGGTCGAGCCACAGCCACTATATTGGGCTGCGGACTGACAAGCTGATCACACCGCACCCGCTGTACTGGGACCTAGGCAATACGCCCTTCGCTCGTGAAGCGGCCTACGCAGCTTTGGTACAGGCTGGTGTGAGTGCTTCCCAACAGGAGGCACTGACGGAGTCGGCACTGCATGGCTGGGCCTTGGGGGAGGCAGGCTTTGTGAGCGATCTTCAGAGCAAAACCAGTCGTCGGCTCAGCAAGACGTCGGCAGGACGTCCTCTGTTGCTCGGCAACAAGGCATCGCAATAGCGGTGGCCCACTGATCGCCGTCTTTTTAGGCTCTTTAATATGTCCCCAATTATGTGTTGAGTAAAAATATCAACAAATATTTGGAATCTGACCCTAATTATTTTTCTTGGAAATATTGTTGCGCTGCACTATGCTTGCAGCCCTTGTGAAATATTTAGGAGTGCGCCATGACAACGGCTGCCGAGATCCAGCATCTCCAACAAAACGGTTTGTATTCCGGTGCCAGCGAGCATGACGCTTGCGGCGTGGGTTTTGTGGCGCATATCAAGGGCATCAAGTCCCATGACATCGTGCAAGGCGCACTCAAGATCCTGGAGAACCTGGATCACCGGGGTGCCGTGGGCGCTGACAAGCTGATGGGTGACGGCGCCGGTATTCTGATCCAGTTGCCGGATGCCTTGTACCGCGAGGAAATGGCCAAGCAGGGCGTGGAACTGCCGCCCCCCGGTGAATACGGCGTCGGCATGATCTTCCTGCCGAAAGAGCACGCCTCGCGTCTGGCCTGCGAACAGGAGATGGAGCGCGCCATCAAGGCCGAGGGGCAGGTACTGCTGGGCTGGCGCGATGTGCCGGTCAACCGCGAGATGCCGATGTCGCCCACCGTGCGTGAGAAGGAGCCTATCCTGCGCCAGGTCTTCATCGGCCGTGGCAGTGACGTCATCGTGCAGGATGCGCTGGAGCGCAAGCTGTATGTGATCCGCAAGACCGCCAGCGCCGCCATCCAGGCCCTGCAGCTCAAGCACAGCAAGGAATACTACGTGCCGAGCATGTCCAGCCGCACGGTGGTCTATAAAGGCCTGCTGCTGGCCGATCAGGTGGGTACCTACTACCTGGATCTGCAGGACAAGCGCTGCGTCTCGGCCCTGGGCCTGGTGCACCAGCGCTTCTCGACCAACACCTTCCCGGAGTGGCCGCTGGCCCACCCCTACCGCTATGTGGCGCACAACGGCGAAATCAATACCGTCAAGGGCAACTACAACTGGATGAAGGCACGCGAAGGCGTGATGTCCTCGCCGGTGCTGGGTGAAGACCTGCAGAAGCTGTATCCGATCAGCTTTGCCGGCCAGTCCGACACCGCCACTTTCGACAACTGCCTGGAACTGCTGACCATGGCCGGCTACCCGATCAGCCAGGCCGTGATGATGATGATCCCCGAGCCGTGGGAGCAGCACACCACCATGGACGCGCGCCGCAAGGCCTTCTACGAGTACCACGCTGCCATGCTGGAGCCGTGGGACGGCCCGGCCTCCATCGTGTTCACCGACGGCCGCCAGATCGGCGCCACGCTGGACCGCAACGGCCTGCGACCCTCGCGCTACTGCGTCACCGATGACGACATGGTCATCATGGGTTCCGAGTCGGGCGTGTTGCCGGTGCCGGAGAACAAGATCGTGCGCAAGTGGCGCCTGCAGCCCGGCAAGATGTTCCTGATCGACCTGGAGCAGGGCCGCATGATCGACGACGAGGAGCTCAAGGCCAACCTCGCCAACAGCAAGCCCTACAAGCAGTGGATCGAGAACCTGCGCATCAAGCTCGACGACGTCGAGACCGGCGCCGACGACCACGTGGCGGAAGGCGGCGTCAGTCTGCTGGACCGCCAGCAGGCCTTCGGCTTCACGCAGGAAGACCTCAAATTCCTGATCGCCCCGATGGCTGCCGCCGGCGAAGAAGCCATCGGCTCCATGGGCAACGATAGCCCGCTGGCGGTGCTGTCCGACAAGAACAAGCCGCTCTACAACTACTTCAAGCAGCTGTTTGCCCAGGTGACCAACCCGCCGATCGACCCGATCCGCGAAGCGATCGTGATGTCGCTGGTGTCCTTCATCGGCCCGAAACCGAACCTGCTGGACATCAACCAGGTCAATCCGCCGATGCGCCTCGAAGTGAGCCAGCCGATCCTGGATTTCTCCGACATGGCCAAGCTGCGCAACATCGAGGCCACCACCAAGGGCAAGTTCCGCAGTGCCACGCTGGACATTACCTACCCTCTGGCCTGGGGTCATGAGGGTGTGGAAGCCAAGCTGGCCTCGCTGTGTGCCGAGGCGGTGGATGCCATCAAGGGTGGCAAGAACATCCTGATCATCAGCGACCGCGGTGTCAGCCCGACGCAGGTGGCCATTCCTGCATTGCTGGCGCTGTCCGCCGTTCACCAGCACCTGGTGCGCGAGGGCCTGCGGACCTCGGCCGGCCTGGTGGTCGAAACCGGTACGGCGCGCGAAGTGCATCACTTCGGCGTGCTGGCCGGCTACGGCGCCGAGGCCGTGCATCCCTACCTGGCGATGGAAACCCTGGTGGCCATCCACAAGGACCTGCCGGGTGACCTCAGCGCCGACAAGGCGATCTACAACTACGTCAAGGCGATCGGCAAGGGCCTGTCCAAGATCATGTCGAAGATGGGCGTGTCCACCTACATGAGCTACTGCGGTGCCCAGCTGTTCGAAGCCATCGGCCTGAACACCGAGACCATCGACAAGTACTTCACCGGCACCCCCAGCCGCGTGGAAGGCATCGGCGTGTTCGAGATCGCCGAGGAGGCCATCCGCATGCACAAGGCGGCCTTCGGTCACGATCCGCTGCTGGCCACCATGCTGGATGCCGGTGGTGAATACGCTTGGCGCGCCCGCGGCGAAGAGCACATGTGGACGCCGGATGCGATTGCCAAGCTGCAGCACAGCACGCGCGCCAACAACTTCAACACCTACAAGGAATACGCGCAGATCATCAACGACCAGAACAAGCGCCACATGACGCTGCGCGGCCTGTTCGAGTTCAAGATCGATCCGGCCAAGGCGATTCCGGTTGACGAAGTGGAGCCGGCGAGCGAGATCGTCAAGCGTTTCGCTTCCGGCGCCATGTCGCTGGGTTCGATCTCCACCGAGGCGCACGCCACGCTGGCCGTGGCCATGAACCGCATCGGCGGCAAGAGCAACACCGGTGAGGGCGGTGAAGACCCGGCGCGTTACCGCAACGAACTCAAGGGCATCCCGATCAAGAAGGGCGAGACCCTCAAGAGCGTGATCGGCGACGCCCAGGTGGAAGTCGACCTGCCGCTGCAGGACGGCGACTCGCTGCGCTCGAAGATCAAGCAGGTGGCCTCGGGCCGTTTCGGTGTCACGGCCGAATACCTGTCCAGCTCGGATCAGATCCAGATCAAGATGGCGCAGGGCGCCAAGCCGGGCGAAGGCGGTCAGCTGCCTGGCGGCAAAGTGTCCGACTACATCGGCAAGTTGCGTTACTCGGTGCCGGGCGTGGGCCTGATCTCCCCGCCGCCGCACCATGACATCTACTCGATCGAAGACCTGGCACAGCTGATCCACGACCTGAAGAATGTCGCGCCGCACGCCAGCGTCAGCGTCAAGCTGGTGAGCGAGATCGGTGTCGGCACGATTGCCGCCGGCGTCGCCAAGTGCAAGAGCGACCACGTCGTGATCGCCGGCCATGATGGTGGCACCGGTGCTTCGCCCTGGTCATCCATCAAGCACGCCGGCAGCCCGTGGGAAATCGGTCTGGCTGAAACCCAGCAGACCCTGGTGCTGAACCGCCTGCGCGGCCGCATCCGCGTGCAGGCCGACGGCCAGATGAAGACCGGCCGCGACGTCGCCATCGGCGCGCTGCTGGGCGCCGACGAGTTCGGCTTCGCCACCGCGCCGCTGGTGGTCGAGGGCTGCATCATGATGCGCAAGTGTCACCTCAACACCTGCCCGGTCGGCGTGGCGACGCAGGACCCGGTGCTGCGCAAGAAGTTCTCGGGCAAGCCGGAACACGTGGTGAACTTCTTCTTCTTCATTGCCGAGGAAGTGCGCCAGATCATGGCGCAACTGGGTATCCGCAAGTTCGACGACCTGATCGGTCGTGCGGACCTGCTGGATGTGCGCAAGGGGATCGAGCACTGGAAGGCCCGTGGCCTCGATTTCTCGCGCCTGTTCGTGCAGCCGGCGGTGCCGGCGGATGTGCCGCGCATGCATGTGGCGGAACAGGATCACGGCCTGGAGAAATCGCTCGACAACGTGCTGATCGCCAAATCGCGCGCTGCCATCGACAAGGGCGAAAAGGTCCAGTTCATGGAAGTGGCGCGCAACGTCAACCGCTCGGTCGGTGCCATGCTGTCGGGTGCGCTGACCAAGGTGCACCCGGAGGGCTTGCCGGATGACACCATCCGTATCCAGCTCGAAGGCACGGGCGGCCAGTCGTTCGGCGCCTTCGTCGCCAAGGGCATCACGCTCTACCTGATCGGCGAGGCCAATGACTACACCGGCAAGGGCCTGTCGGGCGGCCGCATCGTGGTGCGCCCCAGCCTGGACTTCCGCGGCGAGGCCACCCGCAACATCATCGTCGGTAACACCGTGATGTACGGTGCCACCAGCGGCGAAGCCTTCTTCAGCGGCGTGGCCGGCGAGCGCTTTGCCGTGCGTCTGTCTGGCGCCACGGCTGTGGTGGAAGGTACTGGTGACCACGGTTGCGAGTACATGACCGGCGGTACGGTGGCGGTGTTGGGCAAGACCGGCCGCAACTTCGCGGCTGGCATGAGTGGTGGATTGGCCTATGTCTACGACGAGGATGGTCAGTTCGCGACGCGCTGCAATACCGCCATGGTGTCCATGGAGAAGGTGCTGCCGGCGGCTGAGCAGGAGGCCACGATCAACCGCGCCATCTGGCATCGTGACCAGACCGATGAGGCGCAACTCAAGAAGCTGCTGGAAGACCACCACCGCTGGACCGGCAGCAAGCGCGCGCGTGAACTGCTGGACCACTGGGCCGAGGCTCGCGCCAAGTTCGTCAAGGTGTTCCCGAACGAATACAAGCGTGCTTTGGGCGAAATCAATGCCAAGAAGG
Organism: Curvibacter sp.; assembly: GCA_031426755.1. Classification (GTDB taxonomy): domain Bacteria; phylum Pseudomonadota; class Gammaproteobacteria; order Burkholderiales; family Burkholderiaceae_C; genus Hylemonella. The sequence continues at coordinate 146,786 of JASJPI010000006.1, read as the reverse complement.
CTGCTGCCGCCCCGGCCAAGGCCGCTGGCAAAAAAGAAATCGCTGCTGCCAAGTAAATCGAATGATTTTGGGGACAGACCAGGATTTGCACAGCAAATTTGCTCTGTCCTCAACGAACTAGGAAAGAATCATGGGAAAAGTCACCGGCTTCATGGAGTATGAGCGTCTCGAAGAAGGCTACCAGCCCGTTGCCGAGCGCGTCAAGAACTACAAGGAATTCGTGATCGGCCTGACCGACGAGCAGGCCAAGGTCCAGGGCGCGCGTTGCATGGACTGCGGTACGCCGTTCTGCAACAACGGCTGCCCGGTCAACAACGTCATTCCGGATTTCAACGACCTGGTCTACCAGGGCGACTGGAAGAACGCGATCGAGGTGCTGCACTCGACCAACAACTTCCCCGACTTCACGGGACGGGTCTGCCCGGCACCGTGCGAGGCGGCCTGTACGCTCAACATCAACAACGATGCGGTGGGCATCAAGTCGATCGAGCACGCCATCATCGACAAGGCCTGGGAGCAGGGCTGGGTCAAGCCGCAACCGGCTGCCGTCAAGACCGGCAAGACGGTGGCCGTGGTCGGCTCCGGCCCGGCCGGCATGGCAGCGGCGCAGCAGCTGGCGCGTGCGGGTCACGCCGTGACGGTGTTCGAGAAGAACGACACCGTGGGTGGCCTGTTGCGCTTCGGCATCCCCGACTTCAAGTTTGACAAGTCGCACATTGACCGTCGCGTCAAGCAGATGGAAGCTGAAGGCGTGGTCTTCAAGACCAACACCCTGGTCGGCGAGTTGCCCAAGGGTTCCAAGGTCACCAACTGGGCCAAGGACACCATCAGCGCCGAGCAGCTGAAGAAGGAGTTCGATGCCGTGCTGCTGACCGGCGGTGCCGAGCAGTCACGCGATCTGCCGGTGCCCGGGCGTGACCTCGACGGCATCCATTTCGCCATGGAGTTCCTGCCGATGCAGAACCGCATCAATGCCGGTGGCAAGGTCAAGGATCAGATCCGTGCCGACGGCAAGCACGTCATCGTGATCGGCGGTGGCGATACCGGCTCCGACTGCGTGGGCACCAGCAACCGCCACGGCGCCGCCAGCGTGACCCAGTTCGAAGTCATGCCCATGCCGCCCGAGCAGGAGAACAAGCCCCTGGTCTGGCCCTACTGGCCGTTGAAGTTGCGTACCAGCTCCAGCCACGAAGAAGGCTGCCAGCGCGAGTTCGCCATTTCGACCAAGGAATTCATCGGCAAGAACGGCAAGGTCACCGGCCTGAAGACCGTGCATGTCGAGTTCAAGGACGGCAAGTTCGTCGAGATCGCAGGCTCTGAAAAGGAATACCAGGCCGACCTGGTGCTGCTGGCCATGGGCTTCGTCAACCCGGTGGCGACTGTGCTGGACGCCTTTGGTGTCGAAAAAGATGTACGCGGCAATGCGAAAGCGAGCACTGACTTTTCTGACGGCTATGCCACCAACGCGCCCAAGGTGTTCGCTGCCGGTGATATCCGGCGTGGCCAGAGTCTGGTGGTCTGGGCCATCCGTGAAGGCCGCCAGGCTGCGCGGGCGGTGGACGAGTTCCTCATGGGCGCTAGCGATCTGCCACGCTAAGAGGTTTCATCCCTTATGATTCAGAAGCCGGATTGCCCCGGCTTTTGTTTTTTATGCCCTCATCCCCAGCAAGCTCTCTTGTCGAACTGCGAAACCTGACTTTCGGGTACGGGGAGCGCGTCATTCTGGACAATGTGTCGCTGCAGGTGCCGCGCGGCAAAGTCACGGCGCTGATGGGGGCCTCTGGTGGCGGAAAAACAACGGTGTTGCGTTTGATCGGCGGTCAGAACCGGGCCCAGAAGGGCGAGTTGCTGTTCGATGGCCAGGACGTGACCCGCATGGACCAGACGCAGCTTTATGCGGCACGACGGCGCATGGGCATGCTGTTCCAGTTCGGCGCCCTGTTTGCCGATCTGGATGTGTTGGAGAACGTGGCCTTTCCCCTGCGCGAACACACCGACCTGTCCGATGCGCTGATCCGCAACATCGTGCTGATGAAACTGAATGCCGTGGGGCTGCGCGGTGCGCGCGATCTCCTGCCCAGTGAAGTGTCGGGCGGCATGGCGCGACGTATTGCGCTGGCACGTGCCATTGCGCTCGATCCCGAACTGGTGATGTACGACGAACCCTTTGCCGGGCTCGATCCAATTTCTCTCGGGACAGCGGCCCAGCTGATTCGTCGTCTCAACGATGCCATGGGCCTGACCAGCATCGTGGTCTCGCATGATCTGGAGGAAACCTTCAGCATCGCCGACCAGGTCGTGATCCTGGCCAATGGCCGTATCGCAGCCCAGGGAACGCCTGATGAGGTCAAGAACTCCACCGATCCGCTGGTGCAGCAGTTCGTGCAGGCCCAGGCTGAAGGACCGGTGCATTTCCATTACCCCGGTCCCAGCGTGGAGCAGGATTTCGGCGTGGAGCAGGTATGAGTTGGTGGCGACCTTCCGATGTGGGCTACGCAGTACGTCACAAGGTTGGCGACATGGGCTACGGCGCGCGCCTCTTCGTACGGCTCGTTCAGCTGGCCGGTCCCGGCTTCAGGCGTTTCGGGTTGATCCGCGACCAGATTCACTTGCTGGGCAACCATTCGCTGGCCATCATCGTGGTTTCGGGCCTTTTTGTCGGTTTCGTTCTGGGCTTGCAGGGCTATTACATTCTGGTGGACTACGGCTCGACGGAGGCGCTGGGCCAGATGGTGACCCTCAGCCTCGTGCGCGAACTCGGGCCTGTGGTGGCGGCCTTGCTGTTTGCCGGACGAGCCGGCACGTCGCTCACAGCCGAGATCGGCCTGATGAAAGCCGGTGAGCAGCTCAGTGCCATGGAGATGATGGCGGTGGATCCGGTGCAACGCATTCTGGCGCCGCGCTTCTGGGGCGGGGTGATCACCATGCCGCTGCTGGCCGCCGTGTTCAGTGCGGTGGGTGTCATGGGCGGTTGGCTGGTGGGCGTCGTCATGATTGGCGTCGACCCCGGCGCCTTCTGGAGCCGGATGCAGAGTGGGGTCGATGTCTGGCAGGATGTGGGCAATGGCGTCGTCAAGAGCATCGTGTTCGGTTTCACGGTGAGCTTTGTCGCCTTGCTGCAGGGCTACGAGGCGCAGGCCACTCCCGAGGGGGTCTCCCGAGCGACGACGCGGACCGTGGTGATGGCCTCGCTGGCGGTTCTGGGTCTGGACTTCATCCTGACTGCCATGATGTTTTCGATTTGAATTTGACAGGAGCTTTGTGGATCAGACCACTCGCGCAGCGATGTGATCTGACCCCAATGAACGAAGATGCAACGCTCAAAAAATGATGTGTGGGTTGGCCTGTTTGTCCTGATCGGGGGCGCGGCTATTCTGTTCCTGGCGCTGCAGTCAGCCAACCTGTTGAATCTGAGTTTCCAGTCGACCTACCGGGTCGAGGCGCGCTTTGACAACATTGGCGGTCTCAAGCCGAAGTCGGCCGTGCGCAGTGGTGGCGTGGTGGTCGGTCGCGTCGAATCCATCACCTTTGATGACAAGACCTTTCAGGCCAAGGTGACGCTGGCATTGGAGAGTCGTTACAGTTTCCCCAAAGACAGTTCGATGAAGGTCCTGACCAGTGGCCTGCTGGGCGACCAGTACATCGGCATCGAGGCCGGCGCTGAGGACAAGCAGCTGGCGGGCGGTGATGTGGTGACCGAAACGCAGTCCGCGGTGGTGCTGGAAAACCTGATCGGCCAGTTCCTCTACAGCAAGACGGCCGAAGGCAATTCGTCGAGCGCGGGCAAAAAATGACAGTTCGGCGCACTGCGGGCCGGCAGGCGGCCGGGATCTGGAAGCGTTTGCCGCATGGGGTGGCGTTGCTGCTGTGCGCTGCGCTGGTGGGCTGTGCTTCGGGGCCGAACGCCAACCCGAAAGATCCGCTTGAGCCGTTCAATCGCAGCATGTTCGAGTTCAACGATGCGCTTGACCACGCCGTGCTCAAGCCGGTGGCGACGGCCTACAAGGAGGTGACCCCCGAGCTGGTGCGCCGCGGGGTCGGCAACTTCTTCAATAACATCGAAGATCTCTGGTCGTTCGTCAACAACGTGCTGCAGCTCAAGGGCGAGGGCGCGGCCAGCAGCCTGATGCGTGTCAGCGTCAATACCATCATCGGTCTGGGCGGCATTTTGGATGTGGCCAGTGAGATGGAGATCGAGCGGCACACCGAGGATTTCGGTCAGACGCTGGGGCGCTGGGGTGTGGGGGCCGGGCCTTATGTGGTTCTGCCCTTCTTCGGGCCCTCGACCTTGCGTGACACGGTGGCGCTGCCGGTGGACAAGACAGTGGGCGATCCGGTCACCAAGATTGAGGACATTCCCGTGCGCAACACGCTCTGGACCCTGCGCCTGGTGGACAACCGGGCCCAGGTGCTCAAGGCAGGAGACTTGCTGGAGGAAGTGGCGCTCGACAAGTACACTTTCTTCCGGGATTCCCATCTGCAGCGGCGGCGTAACGCCGTGTTTGACGGCAACCCCCCGGAAGAAGAGTCGGAAAATGAGCCAGTGCCGGAGTCATCTCGATAATTGAGCGGTCTTGGCGTACCGGGTCAGCCGGCAACTCGGCTGGGGCGTTGAAAATACCAAAAGCATTACACATGGATGGAAAAGCAAGCATGCAGCGTCGTTTTCTGAATCGTTTTCTGGCTGCGCTGGCCTGCAGTGCCGCGTTGGTCGTCCACGTGCCGGCGCAGGCTGCCGACGAGGCGCCCGATCTCATGATCAAGCGCCTGTCGACCGAGGTGCTCGACAGCATCCGCGCCGACAAGGCCATCCAGGCCGGCGACATGAACCGCATCATCGCGCTGGTCGATGCCAAGATCATGCCCAATGTGAACTTCCAGCGCATGACGGCTTCAGCCATCGGCCCTGGCTGGCGCCAGGCCACGCCGGAACAGAAGAAACGCCTGCAGGAGGAGTTCAAGACCTTGCTGGTGCGCACCTACGCCGGCGCACTGTCGCAGGTGACCGATCAGACCATCGTCCTCAAGCCCATGCGAGCGGCACCGGAAGACAAGGAAGTCGTGGTGCGCACCGAAGTCCGTGGGCGTGGCGACCCGATCCAGCTTGACTACCGGCTGGAGAAAACGCCGGGCGAAGGTCTGGGCTGGAAAATCTACAACCTCAACGTGCTGGGTGTCTGGCTGGTCGAGACCTACCGCAGCCAGTTTGCGCAGGAAATCAGTACCAAAGGCCTGGACGGCCTGATTGCCACCCTGAGCGAGCGCAACAAGGCCAACGCCAAGAAAGTCTGAACGTGCTGGTACTGCCCTCGGAACTGACCCACGCCCAGGCGCAGGCTTGCCTGCAGATGCTGGTCCAGGGCCTGCGCGCCCAGGGTGGGGTGTCCGTGATGGTGGATGCCAGTGCCTTGCAGCACTTCGACTCGGCGGCCCTGGCCGTGCTGCTTGAATTCCGGCGCGAATGCCTCGTTGCCGGCAAGCACTTCTCGATCCGGGGTCTGTCGCCGCGTCTGGCGGATCTGGCCGGTTTGTACGGGGTTACCGAACTATTGCCCGCAGCCTGAACCCGGCGCGAGCAGGCTTGCAGGCCGTCCGCTTAAAATAGCGGTCTCCCATGCCAGCCATTTCCTTCCAGTCCGTCTCCAAGGCCTATGCGGCGCCACGGGGACCCAAGGGTGCCACGTTCCTGGCGCTCGATGACGTCAGCTTCGATATCGAAGAAGGTGAATTCTTCGGCCTGCTCGGGCCCAATGGCGCCGGCAAGACGACGCTCATCAGCATTCTGGCCGGCCTGACGCGTGCCGGGCAGGGGCGGGTCACGGTGTTGGGTCATGACGTACAGGCTGACTACGCTCAGGCGCGGCGCCTGCTTGGTGTGGTGCCGCAGGAGCTGGTGTTCGACCCCTTTTTCAATGTGCGCGAGGCACTGCGCATCCAGTCCGGCTACTTCGGCGTGAAGAACAACGACGCTTGGATCGACGAGTTGCTGGAAAGCCTGGGCTTGGCCGACAAGGCCCATGCCAACATGCGCCAGCTGTCCGGCGGCATGAAGCGACGCGTGCTGGTGGCGCAGGCCCTGGTGCACAAGCCGCCGGTGATCGTGCTCGACGAGCCGACGGCCGGCGTCGATGTCGAGTTGCGCCAGACGCTGTGGCAGTTCATCGCGCGTCTCAACCGCGAAGGCCACACCGTGCTGTTGACGACCCATTACCTGGAGGAAGCCGAGGCCCTGTGCGGCCGCATTGCCATGCTGAAAACCGGCAAGGTAGTGGCGCTGGAGCGGACCAGCGAACTGCTGAAGGCCGCTTCCAGCCATGTGCTGCGCCTCAAGATCGACGGCGAACTGCCGCCCGACCTGGCCGCGCAGGCGCGCGTCACCGGGCGCATCGTGCAGTTCCCGGCGCACGACGCGCGTGAGATCGAAAGTTACCTCGGTGCCGTGCGCGAAGCCGGCGTCATCGTCGACGACGTCGAGATCAGCAAGGCCGATCTGGAAGATGTCTTCCTCGATGTGATGAGTTCGACAAATGCCAGCGGTGGTTCTAAGACTGCAGAGGGCGCATGAAAGAGAACCAACAAACCGAGGGACACCGCGGAACCGGCTTGGCCGGGCCGCTGGTGTCGTCCCCCCTGGGGGGGGGCTTCGCTTCCGGCTGGCAAACCCTGTTCTACAAGGAGGTGCTGCGCTTCTGGAAGGTCAGCTTCCAGACCGTGGCCGCGCCCGTGCTGACGGCGGTGCTCTATCTGCTGATCTTCGGCCATGTGCTGGAGAACCATGTCAAGGTGTATGACCGAATCAGCTACACCGCCTTCCTGATCCCCGGCCTGGTGATGATGAGCCTGTTGCAGAACGCTTTTGCCAACAGTTCGTCCTCGCTGATCCAGAGCAAGATCATGGGCAACCTGGTCTTTCTGCTGCTGACGCCGCTGTCGCACTGGAACTGGTTCTTCGCCTATGTCGGCTCTTCCGTGGTGCGCGGCCTGGTGGTGGGCTCGGGCGTGTTCCTGGTGACGGTCTGGTTCACCGATCTGAGCGTGGCCGCACCGCTCTGGGCTGTCGCGTTTGCCGTCATGGGCGCCGCCCTGCTGGGGTCGCTGGGCCTGATCGCCGGTCTGTGGGCTGAGAAATTCGACCAGCTGGCGGCTTTCCAGAATTTCGTCATCATGCCCATGACCTTCCTCAGCGGCGTGTTCTACTCCATCCATTCGCTGCCCGATTTCTGGCAGGGTGTGAGCCACCTCAACCCGTTTTTCTACATGATCGACGGTTTCCGCTACGGCTTCTTCGGCGTGAGCGATGTCTCCCCCTGGCTGAGCCTGGGCATCGTGAGCGTGGCCCTGCTGGGGGTGGGCGGCCTGGCGGTGCACCTGCTGCGTACCGGTTACAAGATCCGTGGCTGAAGCAAAAACGAACTACCATGACTGCAGACGAACTCCAATCCTTCATCGCCGCCGGCCTGCCGTGCGAGCACCTTGAGCTCACCGGCGATGGCCGCCACTGGTATGCCACCATCGTCTCGAGCGAGTTCGAGGGCAAGCGCGCGATCCAGCGCCACCAGCGTGTCTATGCCGCGCTGGGGCAGAAGATGCATACCGACGAGGTGCATGCCCTGTCCATGAAAACCTACACGCCGGCCGAATGGGCCGCGCTGGAACATTGATTGAACTGACCCATGGATAAATTGCTGATTCGCGGCGGACGCGAGCTGCGCGGGGAGGTCCTGATCTCCGGTGCCAAGAATGCGGCCTTGCCCGAGCTGTGCGCCGCCCTGCTGACGGCGCAGCCAGTCACGCTGCGCAATGTGCCGCGTCTGCAGGACGTGGCCACCATGCTCAAGCTCATCCGCAACATGGGCGTCAGTGCCGAGGTGGGCGATGACGGTACGGTGCGCATCGATGCCGGGCCGTTGAATTCGCCGGAAGCGCCGTATGAACTGGTGAAAACCATGCGCGCTTCGGTGCTGGCACTCGGGCCGCTGCTGGCGCGCTTTGGCCGGGCCCGGGTCTCGCTGCCTGGTGGCTGCGCCATCGGCTCGCGCCCGGTCGACCAGCACATCAAGGGGCTGGAGGCCATGGGCGCCGAGATCGCGGTGGAGCATGGCTACATGATTGCTTCCTTGGCCAAGGGACGCACGCGGCTGAAGGGTGCGCGCATCACCACCGACATGGTCACCGTGACCGGCACCGAGAACTTCATGATGGCGGCCGTGTTGGCCGAGGGCGAAACGATTCTGGAGAACGCGGCGCAGGAGCCCGAGATTCCCGATCTGGCCGAGATGCTGATCAAGATGGGCGCCAAGATCGAAGGCCACGGCACCAGTCGCATCCGTATCCAGGGTGTGGAGGCGCTGCACGGTTGCGACCACCAGGTGGTGGCCGACCGCATCGAGGCCGGCACCTTCCTGTGCGCGGTGGCGGCCACCGGCGGCGATGTGGTGCTGAAAAACGGCCGCGCTGATCACCTGGACGCAGTGATCGAGAAGCTGCGTGCCGCGGGTGCCAGCGTGACTGCCTTGCAGATTGCCGAAGGCACACAAGGCGTGCCGGGCATTCGCGTGCAGTCGCACGGGCGCCTGCAGGCCCAGAGTTTCCGCACCACCGAGTACCCGGGCTTTCCCACCGACATGCAGGCCCAGTTCATGGCGCTCAACTGCATCGCGCAGGGCACGGCCAAGGTGACCGAGACCATCTTCGAGAACCGCTTCATGCACGTCAACGAACTGGTGCGCTTGGGCGCCAGGATCCAGATCGACGGCAAGGTGGCGGTGATCGAGGGCGTCGAGTGCCTGTCAGGTGCCACCGTCATGGCCACCGACCTGCGGGCTTCGGCCAGCCTGGTGATCGCCGGCCTGGTGGCCGAGGGCGAGACCGTGGTCGACCGCATCTACCACCTCGACCGTGGCTATGACCGCATGGAGGCCAAGCTGGCCGGCCTCGGCGCCGACATCGAACGCATCAAATAATGGCCGTCCCAAGGGGCCTTCGCGCCTTGGGACGGCCCGGTGCACTCACGCATGAGAAAATGACCCCATGATCACGCTCGCACTCTCCAAAGGCCGCATCTTCGACGAGACCCTGCCGCTGCTCAAGGCGGCCGGCATCGAGGTGCTGGACGATCCGGAAAAGACCCGCAAACTCATCCTGGCCACCAACCAGCCGGACGTGCGGGTGGTGCTGGTGCGTGCCACCGATGTGCCGACCTATGTGCAGTACGGCGGTGCCGACCTCGGCATCACCGGCAAGGACACGCTGCTGGAGCATGGCAGCGACGGGCTGTACCAGCCGCTGGATTTGCAGATTGCCAAATGCCGCATCAGCGTGGCCGTGCGCGAGGGCCTCGACTACGCCGCCGCCGTGCGCCAGGGCGCGCGCCTGACCGTGGCCACCAAGTACGTGGCGATCGCGCGCGAGTTCTTCGCCGCCAAGGGTGTGCACGTGGACCTGATCAAGCTCTACGGCAGCATGGAACTGGCGCCGCTGACCGGCCTGGCCGATGCCATCGTCGACCTGGTGTCGACCGGCAACACGCTCAAGGCCAACCACCTGGTCGAGGTCGAGCACATCATGGACATCAGCTCGCGCCTGGTGGTGAACCAGGCCGCGCTCAAGCTCAAGCAGGAACCGATCCGCCGCATCATCGACGCGTTTGCCAGTGTCGTTGAACCCAAGTAATTGCTATGAATTTGATAGCTGCTCCCGCCCGTTTTTCGACATCAGAAGCCGATTTCGAGGCCAAGTTCCAGGCGCGGCTGCACTGGTCAGGCGAGACCGATGCGGCGATCGAGCAGCGCGTCGCCGAGATCCTGGCCGATGTGCGCCAGCGCGGCGATGCCGCCGTGCTGGACTACACCGCCCGTTTCGATGGCCTCTCGGCGCCCAACATGGCGGCGCTGGAGTTGACCCAGGCCGACTTCAAGGCCGCGTTCGACGCCATTCCGCTGGCTCAGCGTGAGGCCCTGCAATCGGCCGCAGCCCGCGTGCGCAAGTACCATGAAGCACAGAAAAAGGCCTCGGGCGAGAGCTGGAGCTACCGTGATGAAGACGGTACGCTGTTGGGCCAGAAGGTCACGCCGCTGGACCGCGTCGGCATCTATGTGCCCGGCGGCAAGGCCGCGTACCCGTCGAGCCTGCTGATGAACGCCATTCCTGCCCACGTGGCGGGGGTGCAGGAAATCATCATGGTCGTGCCCACGCCCGTGCGTGGCAGCGTGGCCACCGGTGGCTCGGGCGAGCAGGCCGCGTCAAGCAAGGGTGAGCGCAACGAGCTGGTGCTGGCCGCCGCCTATGTCGCCGGCGTCACGCGCGCCTTCACCATCGGTGGTGCCCAAGCCGTGGCGGCCCTGGCGTATGGCACGCAAACCGTGCCCAAGGTGGACAAGATCACCGGCCCCGGCAACGCCTACGTGGCCAGTGCCAAGAAGCGCGTGTTTGGCACGGTCGGCATCGACATGATCGCCGGCCCGAGCGAGATCCTGGTGCTGGCCGACGGCACGACGCCGGCCGACTGGGTGGCGATGGACCTGTTCAGCCAGGCCGAGCACGACGAGCTGGCGCAAAGCATCCTGCTGTGCCCGGACGCCGCTTACATCGAGGCCGTGCAGCGCGAGATCGACCGCCTGCTGCCGACCATGCCGCGCGCCGAGATCATCGCCAAGTCGCTCACGGGCCGCGGCGCGCTGATCCACACCCGCAGCATGGAAGAGGCCTGTGCCATCTCCAACCGCATCGCACCGGAGCACCTGGAAGTGTCGAGCCGTGAGCCGCACAAGTGGGAGCCGCTGCTGAAACACGCCGGCGCCATCTTCCTCGGTGCCTACACCAGCGAGTCGCTCGGCGACTACTGCGCCGGCCCGAACCACGTGCTGCCGACCAGCGGCACGGCACGTTTCAGTTCCCCGCTGGGGGTGTACGACTTCCAGAAGCGCAGCAGCCTGATCGAGGTCAGTGAGGCCGGCGCCCAGTCGCTGGGTCAGATTGCTTCCGTGCTGGCGCATGGCGAGGGGCTGCAGGCGCACGCCCGTGCCGCAGAAATGCGCTTGGCGGGAGGAAAAAATGAACAACGCTGACATGGGCGCCACATTGGATCCCAAATTGCAACGCCTGATCCGCCAGGACATCCAGGGCATGCACGCCTATGCCATCCAGGACTCGGTGGGCATGGTCAAGCTCGACGCCATGGAGAACCCCTATGGCCTGCCGCCGGCACTGCAGGCCGAACTGGGCCAGCGCCTGGGCAAGCTGGCGCTCAACCGCTACCCGGACGGCCGCGTCAACGACCTGCGTGCCGCCCTGGCGCGCTACGCCGGCATGCCGGCCGGCTACGACCTGATGCTGGGCAATGGCTCGGATGAACTGATCTCGCTGCTGGCCCTGGCCTGCGACGTGCCGGGCGCTTCCATCCTGGCGCCGCTGCCCGGCTTCGTGATGTACGCCATGAGCGCGCAGCTGCAGGGCCTGGCCTTCCACGGCGTGCCGCTGACCGCCGACTTCGAGCTCGACGAGGCCGCCATGCTGGCCGCCATCCGCGCGCACAAGCCGACCATCACCTACATCGCCTACCCGAACAACCCGACCGCCAACCTGTGGGACGAGGCGGTGATCGCCAGGATCATTGCCGCCGTGGGCGAGCAGGGCGGCCTGGTGGTGATGGACGAGGCTTACCAGCCCTTCTCCTCGCGCAGCTGGCTGGAGCGCATCCGCGCCAACCCGGCGGCGCACGGCCATGTGCTGCTGATGCGCACGCTCTCCAAGTTCGGCCTGGCCGGTGTGCGGCTGGGCTACATGATCGGCCCGACGGCCCTGGTGGCCGAGATCGACAAGGTGCGGCCACCCTACAACATCAGCGTGCTGAACTACGAGTGCGCCTTGTTCGCGCTCGAACATGCCGATGTATTTGCGGCACAGGCCCTTGAGATCAAAGCGCAGCGTGCTATGATTTTGGAAGCGTTGTCGGCGTGGCCGCAGGTGCGGGCCTGGAACAGCGATGCCAACATGATCCTGGTGCGCGTGCCGGATGCGGCGAAGGCTTTCGAGGGCATGAAGGCGCGCAAGGTGCTGGTGAAGAATGTGTCCAAGCTGCACCCTCTGCTGGCCAACTGCCTGCGTCTGACGGTCGGAACGCCGGACGAAAACCGGCTGATGCTGGCAGCGCTGAAAGAATCACTATGAGCACACCACGTATTGCCGAAGTTTCCCGCAACACCGCGGAGACCCAAATTACCGTCAAGGTCAACCTCGACGGCACCGGCCAGGCGCGCCTGGCCACCGGCATCGGTTTCTTCGACCACATGCTGGACCAGATCGCGCGCCACGGCCTGATCGATCTCGACATCCAGGCCAAAGGGGACCTGCACATTGACGGCCACCACACGGTGGAAGACGTCGGCATCACCCTGGGCCAGGCGGTGGCCAAGGCGGTGGGCGACAAGAAGGGCATTCGCCGCTACGGCCACGCCTATGTGCCGCTGGACGAGGCGCTGTCGCGCGTGGTGGTCGACTTCTCCGGCCGCCCGGGGCTGGTCATGCACGTGCCGTTCAAGAGCGGCATGATCGGCACCTTCGACAGCCAACTGGCCTACGAGTTCTTCCAGGGCTTCGTCAACCACGCCTTCGTCACGCTGCACATCGACAACCTGCGCGGCGAGAACGCCCACCACCAGGCCGAGACCGTGTTCAAGGCCTTCGCCCGCGCCTTGCGCGCCGCGCTGGAGCTCGATCCGCGCGCCGCCGGCACCATTCCTTCGACCAAGGGTAGTCTATGACTCCCCCCCGAAGCGCCTTCGGCGCCTCCCCCTCAAGGGGGCGCCACCAGCAGCCCGGCAAAGCCGGTTCTGCGGTGTCCCAGGAGTTGTGTTGATGAGAGATCGCGTGGTTGCCGTGGTTGACTACGGCATGGGCAACCTGCGTTCGGTGTCGCAGGCGGTGCAGGCGGCGGCGGCCGGCAGCGGCTGGCACGTGCTCATCACTTCCCGGCCCGACGACGTGCGCGCCGCCGAGCGTGTGGTGCTGCCCGGCCAGGGCGCCATGCCCGACTGCATGCGCGAGCTGCGCGACTCCGGCCTGCGCGACGCAGTGCTGGAAGCGGCCGCGAACAAGCCGCTGTTCGGTGTCTGCGTCGGCATGCAGATGATGCTGGACCACAGCGCCGAAGGCGATACGCCGGGCCTGGGCCTGATTCACGGCGAGGTGGTCAAGTTCGAGCTGGCGAACCAGCGCCAGCCTGACGGCAGCCGCTACAAGGTGCCGCAGATGGGCTGGAACCAGGTGGACCAGATGGACCACGGCCAGGGGCGTCACCCGGTCTGGGGCGAGGTGCCCAGCGGCAGCTACTTCTACTTCGTGCACAGCTTCTATGCCCGACCGTCGGATGCGCGCCACAGCGCGGGCGAGACCGACTACGGCGGCCGCTTCGCGGCGGCGATTGCGCGCGATAATATTTTCGCGACCCAATTCCATCCCGAGAAAAGTGCAGCCCACGGCCTCGCCCTTTACCGCAACTTCCTCTCTTGGAAGCCTTGATCCATTTTCCTTTCCGGCTCAATCCCTAGCCATTCTCTTCTTCGAAGCACCATGCTTTTAATTCCTGCCATCGATTTGAAAGACGGTCACTGCGTTCGCCTCAAGCAGGGCGACATGGATCAATCCACCACCTTCGGGGAAAATCCGGCGCTGATGGCGCGCAGCTGGGTCGACAAGGGCGCGCGCCGCCTGCACCTGGTGGACCTGAACGGCGCCTTTGCCGGCCAGCCCAAGAACGAATTGGCCATCCGCAGCATCCTGAAGGAAGTCGGCAGCGAAATCGACGTGCAGCTCGGCGGCGGCATCCGCGACCTCGACACCATCGAGCGCTACCTCGATGCCGGCCTGCGCTACGTCATCATCGGCACCGCCGCCGTCAAGAACCCGGGCTTCCTGCAGGACGCCTGTACCGCCTTCGGTGGCCACATCATTGTCGGTCTGGATGCCAAGGACGGCAAGGTGGCGACCGACGGCTGGAGCAAGCTGACGCGCCACGAAGTGGTGGACCTGGGCAAGAAGTTCGAGGACTACGGCGTCGAATCCATCATCTATACCGACATCGGCCGCGACGGCATGCTCTCGGGCATCAACATCGAGGCCACGGTCCGTCTGGCGCAGGCGCTGACCATTCCCGTCATCGCCTCCGGCGGTCTGAGCAACATGGCCGACATCGAAGCGCTGTGCGCGGTGGAGGACGAGGGCATCGAGGGCGTGATCTGCGGCCGCGCCATCTACACCGGCGATCTCGACTTCCAGGCGGCCCAGATCCGGGCCGACGAGCTGTCGGCGGCAGGCTGAGGTCGTATCGCGTGCTGGCCAAGAGAATCATTCCCTGCTTGGACGTGACCGGCGGTCGCGTCGTCAAAGGCGTCAATTTCGTCGAGCTGCGCGATGCCGGCGATCCGGTGGAGATTGCGGCGCGCTACAACGACCAGGGCGCCGACGAACTGACCTTCCTCGACATCACCGCCACCAGCGACGGGCGCGACCTGATCCTGCACATCATCGAGGCGGTGGCCTCCAAGGTCTTCATTCCGCTGACGGTGGGCGGTGGCGTGCGCACGGTCGAAGACGTGCGCCGTCTGCTCAATGCCGGCGCCGACAAGACCAGCTTCAACTCGGCGGCCATCGCCAACCCGCAGGTGATTCGCGACGCCTCGCACAAATACGGGGCCCAGTGCATCGTGGTGGCGATCGATGCCAAACGCCGTTTTGGTGACGACCTGCTGGCGCGCGGCGAAGGCTGGGACGTCTACAGTCATGGTGGCCGCAAGAACACCGGGCTGGACGCCGTCGCCTGGGCACGCCAGATGGCCGAGCACGGTGCCGGCGAGATCCTGCTGACCAGCATGGACCGTGACGGCACCAAATCCGGCTTCGACCTGGAGCTCACGCGTGCTGTCAGCGATGCGGTGAGCGTGCCGGTGATCGCTTCCGGTGGCGTCGGCAACCTCGACCACCTGGTCGACGGCATCAAGATCGGCGGCGCCGATGCGGTGCTGGCTGCCAGCATCTTCCACTACGGCGAATACACCATTGCCCAGGCCAAGGCGCGCATGGCCGCGGCCGGTATTCCGGTGCGCATCGAAGCCACGGCTTAATTCCCCTGCCAAATCGGGCGACAATAGCGTCATGAACTGGTTGGACGAAGTGAAATGGGATGCGCAGGGCCTGGTGCCGGTGATCGCGCAGGAGCAGGGCAGCAACGATGTCCTGATGTTTGCCTGGATGAACCGCGAGGCGCTGCAGAAGACGGCCGAGCTTGGCCGCGCCGTCTATTTCAGCCGCTCCAGGGCCAAGTTGTGGTTCAAGGGCGAAGAGTCCGGTCATGTGCAGACCGTGCATGAGATCCGCCTGGATTGCGACAACGACGTGGTGTTGCTCAAAGTCACCCAGCTCGGCCATGAACCCGGCATTGCCTGCCACACCGGGCGCCACAGCTGCTTTTTCAGTGTCTACAAAAATGGTGCCTGGCAGGCCGTTGACCCGGTCTTGAAAGACCCCGAAACCATCTACAAATAACGACCATGTCCGATACGCGTACGAATTCCGCCGATGCCCTGGCCCGCTTGGCGGCCGTGGTCGAGAGCCGCCTGCCTGCCAACGGTGGCGACCCCGACAAGAGCTATGTCGCTCGTTTGCTGCACAAGGGGCCGGACGCTTTCCTCAAGAAGATCGGCGAGGAGGCCACCGAAGTCGTGATGGCCGCCAAGGACGTTGACCATGGTGGCGATCGCAGCAAGATCATCTACGAAGTGGCCGATCTCTGGTTCCATTCCATGATTGCCCTGGCGCATTACGGCCTGACACCGGCGGACGTGATCGCTGAACTGGAGCGCCGCGAGGGCACCAGCGGCATCGAGGAAAAGGCGCTGCGCAAGGCGCTGGCGCGCGAGGGTGGCGAGCAGTGAGCCAGAACCCGGAGCGGAGCGAAGCCGAACGGCTGCAGTCCCTCACCACGCTGGGGACGGTCAGCTACGTGCTGCACCTGATCGTGGCCGTCGGCGCCCTGGTGCCGGGCGCGCAGATCAGCCCGGTGCTGCTGATCGTGGCGCTGGTGCTCGACCTGGTCAAGCGTGTCGATGCGGTCGGAACCTGGCATGCCTCGCATTTCCGCTGGCGTATCCGCACCGTGCTGATCGCCGCGGCACTTTATGTGTTGACGGCGCCGCTGTGGTTTTTCTTTTTCGTGCCAGGCTGGATCGCCTGGCTCGCCATTTCGGTCTGGTTCCTCTACCGCATCGTCAGCGGCATGGTGAACATGAACAAAGGCCTTCCCATGGAGTTTCCTGCATGACAGCCGTGCCACACGATCCGAACTGCATTTTCTGCAAGATCATCTCCGGTCAGATTCCCTCGAAGAAAGTCTATGAGGACGAAGAAATCTTCGCCTTCCACGACATTCATCCCTGGGCACCGGTGCATTTTCTGATGGTGCCCAAGTTGCACATTCCCTCCATGGCCCAGGTCGAGCCGGAGCACGCGGGTGTACTCGGGCGCATGATGGCGCTGGCGCCCAAGCTGGCGCTGCAAGAGGGCTGCCGGCCCTACCCGGAAGGCGGTTTTCGAGTCGTCTGCAACACCGGCGAGGATGGCGGGCAGGAGGTCCACCACCTGCACGTTCACGTCATCGGCGGGCCGCGCCCCTGGCTCAAGGGCTAATTCGGTCCGGCCAGACGGCCGATCCGTACGAAGATTAGAATCATTAAATTCCTGAGGAGTGATATATGGGTTCGTTTTCTATCTGGCACTGGCTGATCGTGCTGCTGATCGTGGTGATGGTGTTCGGTACCAAGAAGCTCAAGAATCTGGGCAGCGACTTGGGCGGCGCCGTCAAGGGCTTCAAGGACGGCATGAAGGATGGTTCTTCCGCCGAGGAAAAACCGGCCGCGCCGGCTGCCCAGGTGGCCAACACCAGCGCCCCGGCTGCCGACAAGACCACCATCGACGTCGAAGCCAAGACCAAATCCTGATTGCCGTCTAGGCAGACATGATCGATCTCGGCATATCCAAGATGGCGCTGATCGGCGCGGTGGCACTCATTGTCATCGGGCCGGAGAAATTGCCGCGCGTGGCCCGCACCGTGGGGGCGTTGCTGGGCAAGGCACAGCGCTACGTGGCCGACGTCAAGGCCGAGGTCAACCGGTCCATGGAGCTCGACGAGCTCAAGAAGATGAAGGACACGGTCGAGGGCGCGGCGCGTGATGTCGAGAGTTCGATCCAGACCACGTCCAGCGATTTCGAAAAGAGCTGGAGCGAGGCGACGGCTGGTCTGGACTCGACCGGCCTGGATGTGCCGCCGCTGATCGTGACACCCGAGTACAAGCATCCCGGCAAGAACTGGCGCCTCAAGCGTGGTGCCACGCCGGTCTGGTACAAGACACGCCAGGGTATTCGTACCCGGGCGCTGTCCGGCGCGGCCCGCGTTGCCCGTTATCGGCCGCAAAGGCTGAGTTGACAGACCGGCTGGCATAGAAGATTCATTGGGGCTGATGCCGGGCGGTGACCGGTTGGCGCCCTGCGTACCGAACAAAGCATCCATGGCAGACGACCCATCCAAAGACGACGAACTCGCAGGGACTGAGCAGCCTTTCGTGCAGCACCTGATGGAGCTGCGCGACCGCCTGGTCAAGTCCATGATCGCGATGGCGGTGGTCACCGTGGTGCTGGCGCTCTACCCGGGCCCGGCCGCGCTGTACGACATCCTGGCCGCACCGCTGGTGGCACACCTGCCCAAGGGGGCTACGCTGATTGCCACGTCCGTGATCTCGCCCTTCATGGTGCCGCTCAAGATCATGCTGATGGCGGCCTTCCTGGTGGCGTTGCCGGTCATCCTGTACCAGGTTTGGGCGTTCGTCGCGCCAGGTCTCTACACCCATGAAAAAAAGCTGGTGCTGCCGCTGGTGATTTCCAGCTCCATCCTGTTTTTCATCGGTGTGGCCTTCTGCTATTTCTTCGTGTTCGGTCAGGTGTTCGCCTTCATCCAGAGCTTCGCCCCCAAGAGCATCACTGCTGCACCGGATATCGAGGCCTACCTGAGCTTCGTGCTGACCATGTTCCTGGCGTTCGGCCTGTCGTTCGAAGTGCCGATCGTGGTCATCGTGCTGGCGCGCATGGGCATCGTCAGCGTCCAGAAACTCAAGGAGTTCCGCGGCTATTTCGTGGTGCTGGCCTTCATCATTGCTGCCATCGTGACGCCGCCGGATGTGGTGTCGCAGCTGGCGTTGGCGGTGCCGATGGTGCTGCTGTACGAACTGGGCCTGTGGGCGGCCCAGCTCTTCATCAAGCATACCCAGGCACCCGCCGAGGACGCCGAAGCGCCGCAGTCCTGAGTTCTTCGGGCGGCGCTGCTGGCCCTACTGCTGGATGCGACGCGGCTTGGGCCGCACCCCGGGCACGACGTCGAGTTCCATGCGGTTGTCCTGGCGCAGCAGGCTGAATCTTGCCGTTGTGCCGGGCTTGAGGGCCGCCACCTGAGACAGCAGTTCCGAAACGTCGCGTACCGGCTTGCCGGCGACGCCGGTGATCACGTCGCCAGGGCGGATGCCGGCCAGCGCAGCCGGGCCGTTTTGCAGTACGCCGGTGATGATCACGCCGCGTGTTGCCTTGATGCCGAAGGTTTCGGCCAGTTCGGGCGAGAGTTCGCTTGGCTCCACCCCGATCCAGCCACGCGTGACCTGCCCTTCCTTGACGATGCTTTCCAGCACCTGCTTGGCGGTCGAAACCGGAATGGCGAAGCCGATGCCCATGTTGCCGCCCGAGCGCGAATAGATGGCGGTGTTGATGCCCAGCAGGTTGCCGCTGGTGTCGACCAAGGCGCCGCCGGAATTGCCGGGGTTGATGGCGGCATCGGTCTGGATGAAGTTCTCGAAGGTGTTGATGCCGAGCTGATTGCGCCCGAGCGCGCTGACGATGCCGCTGGTGACGGTCTGGCCGACGCCGAAGGGGTTGCCGATGGCCAGTACCTGGTCGCCCACCTGCAGGTTGTCGGAATTGCCCAGCACGATCACGGGCAGCCGGTCGAGTTCGATCTTGAGCACGGCCAGATCACTGTCGGGGTCGGTGCCGATGATCTTGGCGCGGGCCTGGCGGTTGTCGTTGAGGATGACCTCGATCTCGTCGGCGCCGTCGACCACATGGTTGTTGGTCAGGACGTAGCCGCCCGGGCTGACGATGACGCCGCTGCCAAGACCGACCTGCGGTTCGTTGTCCTGGTCGCCGAAGAAGAAGCGGAACCAGGGGTCGTTGCTGTTGGGGTGGTTCTTCGGGGCCTTGCTGGTGCTGATGCTGACCACCGCCGCAGATGCCTTGTGTGCCGCGGTGCGGAAGCTGCCGGCTGGTATGGCATCCGGTGGATTGACGGGTGCCTCGAACAACGCCACGCCCCCCGAGAGGGAGACGGTCTGACCCAGCCAGGCCGGCTTGAGCGTCAGCACCACGAAATAGGCGGCCAGCAGGACCGTGACTACCTGGGAAAACAGCAACCAGTATCGTTTCATGGGGAAATTGTAGAGTGATGCCTGTGAAGACGTCGCAGATCATTCATATTCAGCCTGAAGCTGCAGCCAAGCCGGTGCTGGGGGAACCCTGCAACGGCTGTGGTGTCTGTTGCCTGAGCGAGCCCTGCCCGCTGGGTATGCTGCTGTCACGTCGGCGTAGCGGTGTCTGCATGGCCTTGCACTGGAACGATGCGGTGCATCAGTATCGCTGCGGTGCCCTGACCGATGCGGCGCTCGTGCTGCGCCAGGCGCTGCCGCGCGGTCTTGGCTGGCTGGCGCCGGTTGCAGCACCTCTGCTGAGACAGTTCGGACGCCGCTGGATTGCCGCTGGCCAGGGTTGCGACAGCAGCCTCGAAGTACAAGTTCAGGCCGGCGCCGAATCTGACCGACAATCACTGCCATGACAGATCGCCACCAGCTTCTTCAGGCCTTCGATGCCTTGCTGCAGCCCGAGCGCTTTCGCGATTACGGCCCCAATGGCCTGCAGGTCGAAGGTCGCGCCGAGGTCCGCAAGATCGTCTCGGGCGTCACGGCCAGCCGCGCGTTGATCGAGGCCGCCATTGCGGCGCAGGCCGATGCCATCTTCGTGCACCATGGCCTGTTCTGGCGCGGCCAGGACGGCCGGGTGACCGGCTGGATGAAACAGCGCTTGGCCCTGCTGCTGGCGCACGACATCAACTTGTATGCCTATCACCTGCCGCTTGATGCGCACCCCGAGTTCGGCAACAACGCCCAGCTTGGCTTGCAGTTGGGCTTGCGGGCGGATACGCGCTTTGGCGAGCAGGAGCTCGGTTTCCTGGGCGAACATGCCCAGGGCGGCGGTTTTGCGACCGCCGCCGAGTTGGCCTCCCATGTGGGGGAGGTGTTAAATCGACAGGTGACCCTTGTCAATACTGCGTCGTCAGCTATTAAAAAGATAGCGTGGTGCACGGGCGGGGCGCAGGGCTACTTCGAGGCGGCCATCGCCGCCGGGGCCGACGCCTTCATCACCGGCGAGATTTCGGAGCCGCAGGCGCACTATGCACGCGAGTGCGGCGTGGCCTATCTCGCCTGCGGTCACCATGCGAGCGAACGTTATGGCGCGCCGGCGGTGGCGGCGCATGTGGCGGCGCAGTTGGGGTTGACCCATGAATGCATCGAAATCGACAACCCGGCTTGATTTCATGCGCAAGCCCCTGGTCATCACCATGGGCGATGCCGCCGGCATCGGGCCCGAGATCATCGCCAAGGCTTTTCGCGATGCGCCCGAGGTGACGCGCGGCTGCTTCGTGGTGGGTGATGTCGCCACGCTGCGCCGCGCCACCCAACTGGTCCGACGTGAAGGTGAGCTTGCCCAGCCGCTGGTGCTGCTCGATCAAGCGGCCGAGGCGCTGGCGGTGCCGCCGCACTGCCTGCCGGTGTTGCAGGTCGAGGCATTGGCGGCGCCGGTGCCCTTTGACCGGATCAGCGCCGAGGCCGGGCGATTGGCCGGCCGCTGTGTGGTGTGGGCGGCGCAAGCGGCGCTGCGCGGCGAGATCGCCGGTCTGGTCACGGCACCCTTGCACAAGGAGGCGCTGTCGGCCGCCGGGGCGCCCTTCGATGCCTTCCCCGGCCATACCGAGCTGCTGCAGGCCGAAGCAGCGGCATACCAGGGCAAGAGCGTGGCCGAACTGCCGGTGCGCATGATGCTGGCCAATGACGAGTTGCGCACGGTGCTGGTCAGTATCCATGTGTCGCTGCGTCAGGCCATCGAGGCTGTGACGCATGACAATGTGTTGCAGACCTTGCGCATCACGCACGCCGCGCTGCAGCCGCTGCTGGGGCGGGTGCCGCGCATCGGCGTGGCCGGCCTGAACCCGCATGCCGGCGAGGGCGGTCTGTTCGGTCGCGAGGAGATCGAGATCATCGCGCCGGCCCTGGCGCAGGCGCGTGCCGAAGGCCTGGATGTGCATGGCCCCCTGGCGCCGGATACGGTCTTCATGCGCGCTCGCGCCAAGGGCGCTCAGCCGGGCGAGTTCGACGTGGTGGTGGCCATGTACCACGATCAGGGTTTGATTCCGGTCAAGTATCTTGGGGTGGATCGGGGGGTCAATGTGACACTGGGGCTGCCGCTGGTGCGCACCAGCCCGGACCATGGCACGGCGTTCGACCTCGCCGGCACGGGTCGGGCCGATGCCGCCAGCCTGATCGCGGCCATTCGCATGGCGCGCCGCCTGCTTGCCTGATGCATGGGCAGCGCGTAAATTGATGACGGATACGGTCGGCTACAATCATCAGTTGACCTCAGCAGTCATATAAATAACGTTGTTTCATTGAGGATTCCCATGAGCGACACGCTTGCCGATAAAAGTCAGATGGACCCCAGCAAACGGACGTGGCTGATCGCCACCGGTTGTGCTGGTACCGTGGGTGGCGTTGCAGCCGCCATTCCCTTCGTCAGCACCTTCCAGCCTTCCGAGCGAGCCAAGGCGGCTGGCGCGGCAGTGGAAGTGGATATTTCCGCACTCAAGCCGGGTGAAAAGGTCACGGTCGAGTGGCGCGGCAAGCCGGTGTGGATCATCAAGCGCACCCCCGAACAACTGGAGAGTCTGCAGAAGACCGAAAATCAGTTGGCCGATCCCCTGTCCAAGCGCAACCCTGCTGATCTCACGCCCGAATACGCGCGCAATCAGCATCGTTCGATCAAGCCCGAACTCTTTGTCGGCGTGGGCATCTGCTCGCACTTGGGCTGCTCGCCGACCGAAAAGTTTCAGACCGGTGCCCAGCCCTCGCTGCCGGATGACTGGCAAGGCGGTTTCCTCTGCCCCTGCCACGGCTCCACCTTCGACATGGCGGGCCGCGTGTTCAAGAACAAGCCGGCACCGGACAACCTCGAAGTGCCGCCGCACATGTACCTGTCCGACAGCAAGCTGCTGATCGGTGAAGACAAGAAGGCTTGAGGAAGACGAACATGGCTGAATTCAAGGAAATCTCGCCCAACGCCTCCGCAGGCGCCAAGCTCACGAACTGGTTCGAGAACCGGTTCCCGACGATGTTCTCCGCCTACCGCGTGCACATGTCGGAGTACTACGCACCGAAGAATTTCAACTTCTGGTACATCTTCGGCTCGCTGGCCATGCTGGTGCTGGTGATCCAGATCGTGACCGGTATCTTCCTGGTCATGCACTACAAGCCCGATGCCGCCCTGGCCTTCGGCTCGGTCGAATACATCATGCGCGACGTGCCGTGGGGCTGGTTGATCCGCTACATGCACTCCACCGGCGCTTCCGCCTTCTTCGTGGTGGTCTACCTGCACATGTTCCGCGGCCTGATCTACGGCAGCTACCGCAAGCCGCGCGAACTGGTCTGGATCTTCGGTTGCGCGATCTTCCTGTGCCTGATGGCCGAAGCCTTCATGGGCTACCTGCTGCCCTGGGGCCAGATGTCCTACTGGGGCGCCCAGGTGATCGTGAACCTGTTTGCCGCCATTCCCTTTGTCGGCCCCGATCTGGCGCTGCTGATCCGTGGTGACTACGTGGTCGGCGACGCTACCCTGAACCGCTTCTTCAGCTTCCACGTGATTGCCGTGCCGCTGGTGCTGCTGGGCCTGGTGGTGGCGCACCTGCTGGCGTTGCACGACGTGGGTTCCAACAACCCCGACGGCATCGAAATCAAGGGCCCGAATGCCCCCAAGGACGCGCAAGGCCACCCGCTCGATGGCGTGCCCTTCCATCCCTACTACACGGTGCACGACATCTTCGGTGTCAGCGTGTTTCTGATGGTCTTCACTGCCATCGTGTTCTTCGCGCCCGAGTTCGGTGGCTACTTCCTCGAGTACAACAACTTCATCCCGGCCGATCCGCTGCAGACGCCCGCGCACATCGCCCCGGTCTGGTACTTCACGCCGTTCTACTCCATGCTGCGTGCCATCACCAGCGAGATGATGTACGCCCTGATTGCCTGCGTGCTGATCGCTGCTGTGCTGGCGGCCACCAAGCTCAAGCTGTCCTCGCTGTTCAAGGCGGCGGTGCTGGGCGGCGGCGTGGTGGTGGTGGCCCTGATGCTGGCGATCGACGCCAAGTTCTGGGGTGTGGTGGTGATGGGTGGTGCGGTCATCATCCTGTTCTTCCTGCCCTGGCTGGACAACAGCCCGGTCAAGTCGATCCGCTACCGTCCGGACTGGCACAAGTACCTGTACGGCATCTTCGTGATCAACTTCGTCATCCTGGCCTATCTGGGTGTCCAGCCGCCATCGCCCATCGGCGAGCGGGTGTCCCAGGTCGGCACGCTGTTCTACTTCGGTTTCTTCCTGCTGATGCCGTGGTGGAGTCGTATCGGCCAGACCAAACCTGTGCCTGACCGCGTCATCTTTGCTGCCCACTGAGCTGGAGATAACAAAAAATGAAGAAACTCATTCTCAGCCTGATCACGGCACTTGGTCTGCTCGGCGGTGCCCATGCTTCCAGCGGCGGCGCTATCTCCTGGGACAAGGCGCCCGTCAACACCAGCGACATGGCTTCGCTGCAAAACGGCGCCAAGCTGTTCGTCAACTACTGCCTGAACTGCCATTCGGCGGCCTTCATGCGCTACAACCGCCTGCAGGACATCGGCTTCACCAACGAGCAGATCAAGGACAACCTGCTGTTCGCGACCGACAAGGTCGGCGAAACCATGAAGTCGGCCATCGATCCGAAGCAGGCCAAGGAGTGGTTTGGTGCCAACCCGCCTGACCTGACCGTGATTGCACGTTCGCGTGCCGGTCATGGCGGCACGGGTGCCGACTACCTCTACACTTTCCTGCGTACCTTCTACGTTGACGAGACCAAGGCGACCGGCTGGAACAACCTGGTTTTCACCAGTGTTGGCATGCCGCATGTGCTGTGGGAGTTGCAGGGCAAGCGCCGTCCGATCTACGAGACCAAGGTGGAGCACGGCCATGAAGTCCATATCTTCAAGGGCTGGGAGCAGCTCACACCGGGCACCATGACGCCGCTCCAGTATGATCAGGCGGTTGGCGATCTGGTGAACTTCCTGCAATGGATGGGTGAGCCGGCCCAGAACACCCGTGTTCGCGTGGGCGTCTGGGTGCTGCTGTTCCTGTTGATGTTGACCGTGATCACCTGGCGTCTCAACGCCGCGTACTGGAAAGACGTCAAGTAAGCGGTCGTTCTTCACTGGTTTTGCACCAAAGTAGTGCAAAACTTGCTATTTATAGAGTGGGTTTGCGACAATGCAGCCCACTCTTTTAGTTTCGACCTGACCTGAATGCAGGTTAGCCCCCAACTGAAACTACGTTTTGATTTTTAGGAGCCTCCCACCATGATGGTGCTGTATTCGGGCACGACCTGCCCTTTCTCCCACCGCTGCCGTTTTGTTCTGTTCGAAAAAGGGATGGACTTCGAGATCCGCGACGTGGATCTTTACAACAAGCCGGAAGACATCAGTGTCATGAATCCCTATGGCCAGGTACCGATCCTGGTCGAGCGTGACCTGATCCTGTACGAGTCGAACATCATCAACGAGTACATCGACGAGCGCTTCCCGCACCCGCAGCTGATGCCTGGCGACCCGGTGGACCGTGCGCGCGTGCGTTTGTTCCTGCTCAACTTCGAGAAGGAGTTGTTTGTTCACGTTTCCACGCTGGAGTCGCGTGTCGCCAAGAGCAACGAAAAGGCGCTGGAGAAGGCGCGCGCTCACATCCGTGACCGTTTGACGCAACTCGCCCCGGTGTTCCTGAAGAACAAGTACATGCTGGGTGAGAATTTTTCCATGCTCGACGTGGCCATTGCCCCGTTGCTGTGGCGTCTCGATTACTACGGCATCGAACTGAGCAAGAACGCTGCGCCGCTGCTCAAGTACGCCGAGCGCATTTTCTCGCGTCCGGCCTACATCGAGGCACTGACGCCATCCGAAAAAGTGATGCGCAAGTAAGACGTTCGGCGGCTGTCCCATGATCAACGACCCGAGTGCGACGTCGACCCGTCCTTACCTGATCCGGGCCCTGTACGAGTGGTGCACCGACAACGGCTTCACGCCTTACGTGGCCGTGCGGGTGGACGACTCCGTGCAAGTGCCCCGCGAGTATGTGAAGAACGGCGAGATCGTGCTCAACGTCAGCATGGATGCCACGAGCTCGCTCAAGCTGGGTAACGACTTCATCGAGTTCAAGGCCCGGTTTGCCGGCACCGCGCGCGACATCATGGTGCCAGTCGGTCGGGTGATCGCCATCTACGCACGCGAGAATGGCCAAGGCATGGCATTTCCGCTTGAAGAAACCGGCCTGCATCAGGTCGACGCTGACGCGGCTGATCCTGCAAGTGTGCAGGCCGAGCGCGAGCCTGAGGGCAAACCGGTTCAACTGGCGCGGGTTGATACCGAGCGCAGCGGCGACGAGCCCGAGCCGCCCCGTCCGCCCGTCGGCGGTCGGCCGGCGCTCAAGCGGGTCAAATAAACCGGCATCGGCTCACTGTAAAATAGGTTCCGTGCCGATTTAGCTCAGTTGGTAGAGCACCCGCCTTGTAAGCGGTAGGTCGTCAGTTCGAATCCGACAATCGGCACCATTCATTCCCCACCTCTCCATCCCGCGGTCCCTCGCATTCAGCGCTCGCGGGAAATTTGGACCTTGAGCCGAATTGAGGTAATCTCCCAACCCTTGGTACGCAAGTGGGCTTCCAGCGCGGGCAGGAACTGGCGGAGCTTGGCGGCAACGGCATTGCTGCTGACGATCAGGCACCAGACGGACCCGTCGATCGGACCGGCCTGGATGGCCGGGCGCAAGGTGGCTGGAATCAATGGCTCAATGGCTTTGAGCCGTGCCGACGAGTCCCTGGCGAGCTCGGTGAGCCTGGCCAGGGTAGGGGAGTCCTGTGTAGCCTGCTGGAGGGTCACAGGATGGTGGCGTCGGTTCATGGCGTCGGGGTGGAGCGGAGAGATAAATAATGCATTTGATTATCACGGATGCCTGGTTGGCCAAAAGCCATGCCATCTATCTGAGCGGCGCCAAGCTGCTCGTGGCGATACTGGTCTTGTCCCTGACGCTGATGCTGGTGGCCGCCGGCCTGTACCACTGGGTTTTCCTCAAGGGCGCGCGCGAAGGCTGGCCGGTGGTGGGGACGCTGGTCCGGCTGGTGATCAAGGATGAATTTGCCCAGCGCGACCGCTTCATGCGCGAAAACCTGGACGTGATGGCCAAGCGGCTGGGCGAGATGCAGGCCAAGATGATGCAGCTCGAATCCCTGGGCGAGCGCGTTTCGGGCCTGGCGGGCATCAACCCCAACGACATCAAACTCAAGCCAGGTCAAGGTGGCGCGCTGGTGCCAGGTCGCTCGCTGACGATGGAAGAACTGGAAACCACCCTGAATGCGCTGGACCGGCTGACCGGTCAGCGGGCCGATCTGATGGCGGTCATGGAATCGCGATTGTTCGAGCAGAAGGTCCGCAACATGATGGTGCCCACCCAGCAACCCGTGACCGGTAACCTGGGCTCCAGCTTCGGCTGGCGCATCGACCCGTTCACCGGCCGCTCGGCGCTGCATACCGGCCTTGATTTTCAGGCCAATACGGGCACACCGATCCTGGCCGCCGCGGGTGGGGTGGTCGTGATCCAGGAGTTTCATCCCGAATACGGCAACATGATCGAGGTCGATCACGGCAAGGATCTGATCACCCGCTATGCCCATACTTCACGGGCCTATGTCAAGAAGGGCGACCTCATCAAGCGCGGGCAGCGGATTGCCGACGTCGGCAATACCGGCCGCTCGACCGGGCCGCACCTGCATTTTGAGGTGCTGGTGCGTGGTGTGCCGCAGGATCCGCAGAAATTCCTGATGGCCGGCCGCAATCTCCCGGTCCAGCAGGTGGCGATGGCCCCGGCTGCCGCCGCGGCGGGGCCCGCTCCTCAGCTGGCTGCCGCGGCGCCGGCGCAGCCGCCGGTGGCGCGTCCTGTGCCTGCGCCGGCTGCTGCTTCACCCGCGCCGACGGCCGCTCCGGCTCCTCAGCCGGAGGCGGTGCAAAGGTAGAATCAGCCACTTGGTTTCCCCATCGTGTCCGGTGGGCCGCGCTAGCGGCTGTCCGGGTCCGGGGAGACTCGTTTCATCTTGATTGAAAAGGATTGCGCTGCCCTGCAGGCTGTTCGGGCTTGCAGGTCGGTAGGGCATTCATGGTCACCAACATCCTCACCAAAATTTTCGGCAGCCGCAATGACCGGCTGCTCAAGCAGTACCGCAGCACCGTGGCCCGCATCAATGCGATGGAGCCGCAGTTCGAAAAACTGAGCGATGACGAGCTGCGCGGCAAGACGCAGGAGTTCCGGGACCGCGTTGCCAAGGGGGAAACGCTCGATGCCTTGCTGCCCGAGGCCTTTGCCGTGGTGCGGGAGGGCTCCAAGCGCGTCATGAAGATGCGGCACTTCGATGTCCAGCTGGTCGGCGGCATTGCCCTGCACCAGGGCAAGATTGCCGAGATGCGTACCGGGGAGGGCAAGACCCTGACGGCCACGCTGCCGGTGTACCTCAATGCGCTGGCCGGTCATGGGGTGCACGTGGTGACGGTCAACGATTACCTGGCCAACCGCGACGCACTGTGGATGGGCAAGCTCTACAACTTCCTGGGTCTGAGCGTGGGCGTGAACTTGCCGCAGATGCCGCGGGAGGACAAGCAGGCCGCCTACCTGGCCGACATCACCTACGGTACCAACAACGAATACGGCTTCGACTACCTGCGCGACAACATGGTGTACGAGGTGGCCGACCGGGTGCAGCGCGGTCTGAACTTCGCCATCGTCGACGAGGTCGACTCCATCCTGATCGACGAGGCGCGCACGCCACTCATCATCAGCGGCCAGGCGGAAGACCACACGGCGCTGTATGTCGCCATCAACAAGGTGGTGCCGCATCTGACACGCCAGGAAGGCGAGGCGGATCCGCGCACCGGCGAGGGTGTGACCAAACCCGGCGACTTCACGCTGGACGAGAAGAGCCACCAGGTCTTTCTGACCGAGCAGGGCCATGAAAATGCCGAGCGCATTCTCAGCCAGGCGGGCTTGCTGCCCGAGGGCGCCAGCCTCTATGACCCGGCCAACATCTCGCTGATGCATCACCTGTATGCCGCCTTGCGGGCCAACAACCTGTATCACCGTGATCAGCATTACGTGGTGCAGAACGGCGAGATTGTCATCGTCGACGAGTTCACCGGCCGCCTGATGACGGGCCGGCGCTGGAGCGACGGCTTGCATCAGGCGGTGGAAGCCAAGGAAGGCGTGGCCATCCAGGCCGAGAACCAGACACTCGCTTCCATCACCTTCCAGAACTACTTCCGTCTCTACAACAAGCTGGCCGGCATGACCGGCACGGCCGATACCGAAGCCTACGAGTTCCAGGAGATCTACGGTCTGGAAACCGTGGTCATTCCACCGAACCGTCCGAGCCGGCGTGACGACCAGCTGGACCGTGTCTACAAGACCACGCGCGAGAAGTACCAGGCCGCGATCCAGGACATCCGCGAGTGCCATGAGCGTGGCCAGCCGGTGCTGGTGGGCACCACGTCGATCGAGAATTCGGAACTCATTGCCGGATTGCTGGAGAAGGAGAAGCTGCCGCACCAGGTGCTCAATGCCAAGCAGCACGCGCGCGAGGCCGACATCATTGCCCAGGCCGGCCGTCCCGGCATGATCACGATTGCCACCAACATGGCCGGCCGCGGCACCGACATCGTTCTGGGCGGCAACATCGAGAAGTCGATCGCGGCGATTGAGGCGGATGCCGCGCTCGACGAGGCGGCCAAGGCGAAGCAGGTCGCAGCGCTGCGCGAGCAGTGGAACCAGGAACACGAGAAGGTCAAGTCCCTGGGTGGCTTGCGCATCATCGCTACCGAGCGCCATGAGTCGCGCCGCATCGACAACCAGCTGCGCGGCCGTTCCGGCCGCCAGGGCGATCCTGGTTCTTCGCGCTTCTACCTGAGCCTGGACGATGCGCTGATGCGCATCTTCGCGGGCGACCGGGTGCGGGCCATCATGGACCGGCTCAAGATGCCCGACGGCGAAGCCATCGAAGCCGGCATCGTGACGCGCAGCATTGAGAGTGCCCAGCGCAAGGTCGAGGCACGCAACTTCGATATCCGCAAGCAGCTGCTCGAATACGACGATGTATCCAACGATCAGCGCAAGGTGATCTACCAGCAGCGCAATGCCATTCTCGACGCGGCCGATCTGTCGGCTCAGATCGCTTCGCTGCGTGAGGGTTGTTTCACCGACCTCGTGCACCAGCACGTGCCGCCGGAGTCGGTGGAGGAGCAATGGGATATTGCCGCGTTGGAAAAGATCCTGCATGACGAGTGGCAGATCGAGCTGCCGCTGCGCCAGTTGGTGCAGGACGCCAGCGCCATCACCGACGAGGACATCCTCGAAAAAGTGCTGGCGGTTGCCAATGCCGCATTCGAGGCGAAGGTGGCCCAGGTCGGCACGGAGAACTTCACCCAGTTTGAGCGCATGGTGCTGTTGCAAAGCATCGACACCCATTGGCGCGAGCATTTGAGTGCGCTGGATTACCTGCGCCAGGGCATCCACCTGCGCGGCTATGCGCAGAAGCAGCCCAAGCAGGAATACAAGCGCGAGGCGTTCGAGCTGTTCGGTCAGTTGCTCGACTCGGTGAAAAACGAAGTCACCCGCGTGCTGATGACGGTGCGCGTCCAATCGAGCGAACAGCTCGAAGAGGCGGCCGACGCCCTGGAAAGCCGCGCCGAGCATATTGCCAACGTGACCTATACCGCGCCGACCGAGACGGGCGAAGTGGAAACCACGCTCGATGCCACCACGCAGGCGGTTGCCGTGCCGCGCGTCGGTCGTAACGACCCCTGTCCCTGCGGCAGCGGCAAGAAATACAAGCATTGCCACGGCAAGCTGAACTAAGTTTTTTTGAATTTCGAGTTGCACCATGCCCGTCAACCTGTCTGCTCCCAACCCTTCCGAACTTCACGCCATCGCCGGTGTGCGCATTGGTGTGGCCGAAGCCGGTGTGCGCAAGGCCAACCGCAAGGACCTGACGGTCGTGCTGCTGGATGAAGGCTGCTCGGTGGCCGGTGTCTTCACGCAGAATCGCTTCTGCGCCGCGCCGGTCCAGGTGTGCCGTGAGCACCTGGGTGCAGGGCGTGGTATCCGTGCCATGCTCATCAATACCGGCAATGCCAACGCCGGCACCGGGCAGGACGGTCTGGCGCGTGCACGCAGCACCTGCGCCGCACTGGCGCGCCAGTTGAATATTGCGCCGGAGCAGGTGCTGCCGTTTTCGACCGGCGTGATCATGGAGCCGCTGCCGCATGAGCGCATCGAGGCCGGGCTGCCTGCCGCACTGGCCGATGCACGCGCGGACAACTGGCTGCGTGCCGCTGAAGGCATCATGACGACTGACACCGTGCCCAAGGCTTTCGGCACCCAGGTCGTGATTGGTGGCGCCCAGGTGAGTGTCACCGGCATCAGCAAGGGGGCCGGCATGATCCGTCCCAACATGGCCACCATGCTGGGCTTCATGGCCACCGACGCACGCGTCAGCCCGGCCGTCATGCAGCAACTGGCCCTGGAGTTGGCCGAAGGCTCGTTCAACCGCGTCACCGTCGACGGCGATACCTCGACCAACGACTCCTTTGTCGTCATCGCCAGCAACCAGGCCGTGCATGCACCCATCGAGTCGCTGGCCAGCCCCGAGGGTCAGGCCCTCAAGGCGGCCATGCTGGAGGTGGCGCGCAAGCTGGCCCAGGCCATCGTGCGCGACGGTGAAGGCGCGACGAAATTCATCGCCATCCAGGTGCAGGGCGGCAAGACGGCCGAGGAATGCCGTCTGGTGGCCTATGCCATTGCGCATTCGCCGCTGGTGAAGACGGCGTTCTATGCCAGCGATCCGAACCTCGGTCGCATCCTGGCGGCAGTCGGCTATGCCGGCATCGCCGATCTCGACCAGACGGGTATCGACCTGTTCCTGGACGATGTGCACGTGGCGGTGCAGGGCGGACGCAACCCGGCCTACCGCGAGGAGGACGGCCAGCGCGTGATGAAACAAAGCGAGATCACGGTGCGCGTGGTGCTGGGCCGCGGCCAGGCCGAGGAAACGGTCTGGACCTGCGACCTCAGCCATGACTACGTGTCCATCAACGCCGATTACAGGTCGTGAAACACCCCCAGGCTACGCACACTGCGTTTCGCTCCGCCACCCCCCTTGCAGGGGGCGACACCAGTGGCCCGGCAAAGCCGGTTCCACGGTGTCCACCGATGAACTTCCCCTTTGACCTCACATGAATGAGCAGTTTCAACGTCTGATCGAGCGCGCCGAACAACTGATGGCGCGCATCGAGTCCATCTTGCCGCAACCGCTGGCCCAGCCCGACTGGGCGGCCTCCATCGCTTTTCGCTACCGCAAGCGCAGTTCCGGCCACGGCGTCATCGAGCCGGTGCGCCATGTGGGCGTGATGCATCTGGACCAGCTCAAGGAAATTGAGCAGCAGAAAGAGAAGATTCAGCGCAACACCGAGCAGTTCGTGCGCGGCCTGCCGGCCAACAACGTGCTGCTCACGGGCGCGCGGGGTACCGGCAAGTCCTCGCTGATCCGGGCCTGTCTGCACACCTATGCGGCGCAGGGGCTGCGTCTGATCGAGGTCGACAAGGCCGACATGGTGGATCTGCCGGATATCGTCGAGGTGGTGTCGCAGCGGTCCGAGAAGTTCATTGTCTTCTGTGACGACCTGAGTTTCGAGGAGGGCGAGCCGGGCTACAAGGCCCTCAAGTCCATCCTCGACGGCTCGGTGGCCGCCACCACGCCCAATGTGCTGATCTACGTCACCAGCAACCGGCGCCATCTGCTGCCGGAGTACATGAAGGACAACCTCAGCTACGCGCCGAGTGACGATGGCGAGATTCATCCGGGTGAAGTGGTGGAGGAGAAGATCTCTCTGTCCGAGCGCTTCGGCCTGTGGGTCAGCTTCTACCCGTTCAGCCAGGATGAGTACCTGACCATCGTGGCGCAGTGGCTGTCATCTTTCAATGTCGACGCCGCTGCCATCGAAGCCGCCAGGCCCGAGGCCCTGGTGTGGGCGCTGGAGCGCGGTTCGCGCAGCGGCCGCGTGGCCTACCAGTTTGCCCGCGACTACGCCGGCAAGCACGCAGCACAGGCATGACACAACGTCCACTGGTGGCCGATGCCGACCGTCCCCGCGAGGGCGGCGCCGACCGGCCGGTGACGGAAGTGGCTGTCGGCGTGCTGCTCCGGCCCGACGGCAGTTTTCTTCTGACGTCGCGCCCCCAGGGCAAGGTCTATGAGGGCTACTGGGAGTTCCCGGGCGGCAAGCTCGAAGCCGGTGAAACGGTGGCCCAGGCCTTGCGGCGCGAACTGGAGGAGGAGCTCGGCATCCACATCGGTGCGGTGCACCCCTGGAGGGCCGAGGTGGTCGACTACCCGCACGCGCTGGTGCGGCTGAACTTCTGCAAGGTGTTCGATTGGCAGGGTGAGTTGCAGATGCGCGAGCGCCAGTCGTCCACCTGGCAGCAATTGCCGGTGCAGGTGCTGCCCGTGCTACCCGGGGCGGTGCCGGTGCTGCAGTGGCTGGCCGAGGAGCGGGGATTTCAGGGTGCTACACATTTGATAGCGTCTCCCGCAGAAAAATAAACGGCTGGAGCCGGTTTTTATTCCAAATCACTGGACTTTGGGGTCGCCGAATTCCTGCTCATCCGGCGGTGCTTCAGCGGGCATGCGGAAATTCTCGCTCGCCCAGGCGCCGAAGTCGATCTGCTTGCAGCGTTCGCTGCAGAAAGGGCGGTAGGGGTTGCTGGGCGCGTAGACGCTGTCACCGCCACAGGTCGGACAGATGACGAGTTTGGGCCGGCTGGTGGCGTTGTTGACAGAATCGCTCATGCTGTTCCGAGGAAAGAAGCCGGGTGCACCTGGTATCAGGAGCACAGGGTCAATTCAAAGGCGGCGTCTTCGTTGCTGGCGTGCAGGCGCTCATCGGTCTCGAGGCGCATCAAGCGGATGGACACCATCAGCCGGTTGCCGCTGATTTCGGGGATCAGGCGAAGTGCCGGATCGAGCGCGAGGCGCAGCAGCTGGAAGGTGCGACCCTGGGGCAGATTCTGCTGGTACTGTCCGCCCGTCGCCATCACCTTTTGCGGCAGGCCCGAATCGCGCAGCAGCTTGAGCAGCAGGCGGATGGAGTCGGCCAGTGGCGCCAGTGTGGCGGTCCAGCGCTCCAGGTCGGCGCGGCGCTGGGCGCCGGGTTCGTGCTGCCAGGCATAGTAGGCCGGCAGGTCGAATTCGCAGGTGCCGCCGGGAATGCCGATGCGGCTGCGGATGCCCATGAGCCAGTCGTTTTCGGTCAAGGCATGACCGGCCTTGCCGGACAGGCTGTTGAGTTCGGCGAAGCCGCGTTCGATCTGCTGCAGCACGCCGTCGAGTACCGTCTGATCAATGGCCGGATTGCCGCGGTAGGCGTGCAGCGCCTGTTTCTGTTTTTCCAGATCCTTGAGCACGTCCGACTTCAGGTCGGCACGGGCGCCGACGTCCATCACTTCGAAAATGGTGGCCAGGGCGTAGTGGTGATCCAGCGGATCTTCGCGCGAGACCAGTTCTGCCAGCCGGCGGAACAAATGTTCCAGCCGCAGGTAAGTGCGAATGCGCTCGTTGAAAGGGTATTCGTAGATGATCACGCTGATATTTCCGGACCCCGAATCATAGCCCGAAGCGCCCGGCGATCTGCTGGACTTCCTGGGCCAGTTCATGGAGCGAGAGGCCGTCATTGCAGAGCACCATGTCGGCCGCCCGCAGCCGTGCCTCCCGACTGGCCTGGCTGGCCATGATGCCCACGACGGTTTCACGGGTGAGACCGCTGCGCAGCATGGCACGCTCGATCTGGAGCTCGGGCCGGCAGTCCACCACCAGTACCAGATCCAGCCGCGCCCGCCAGTGGCCGGACTCCACCAGCAACGGGACATCGAACACGATGCAGCGTCGGGCGGCCGCGATCGCGGCCTCGGTCTGGCGTGCCGTTTCCAGGCCCACCAGCGGGTGGACGATGTGCTCCAGTTGCCGGCGCGCACCCGGGTCGCGAAAGACGCGCTCGCGCATGCGGTCGCGGTCTAGCGCCCCGTCGGGCGTGATGAATTCGGGGCCGAAGGCCTGCCGGATCGCTGCGATGGCCGTGCCACCGGCGGCAGTGGTCTGGCGTGAAATCGCGTCGGCGTCGATCACGGCCGCGCCATGCCGCGCCAGCATGGCGGCCACCGTGCTTTTGCCGCTGCCGATGCCGCCGGTGAGTCCTAGCCGGGTGATGGCCTGCATGGTTTACAGCCCGATGACGCGCAAAATGCTTTGCGGGCCAAAAAGCATGGCCGTGAGACCGGCCATCGCCAGAAACGGGCCGAAGGGAACGTAGCCCCCTTCGCGCAGTCCGCTGCTGAACTTCATGGCGATGCCGATCACTGCACCAATGACCGAGGCCATCAGGATGATGGGCACCAGGGCGGGCCAGCCGAACCAGGCGCCCAGAGCTGCGAACAGCTTGAAGTCGCCATAGCCCATGCCTTCCTTGCCGGTGAGCAGCTTGAAAGCCCAGTAGATCAGCCAGAGCGAGAGGTAGCCTGCCACGGCGCCCCACAATGCCGTGGTCAGCAGGACAGTCGTCCATTGCAGGGCGGACGCGATCAGGCCGCCCCAGAGCAGCGGCAGGGTGATGTCGTCGGGCAGCAGCGTGGTGTCCCAGTCGATCAGGCCGAGTGCCAGGATGGCTGCCGCGAAAGCGCACCAGGCCAGAGCAGTGGGCGTCATCCCCCAGCGCCAGGCACAGAAGGCAAACAGGGTGGCGGTTGCGAGTTCCACCAACGGATAGCGCAGGCTGATGGGTGTGCCGCATACAGAACATTTGCCGCGCAGCACGAGGTAGCTCAGCACGGGGATGTTTTCATACCAGCAAATGGGGTGGCCGCACTTCTGGCAGCGTGAACGCGGCACCATCAGGTTGAAGGGTTCGGCTTCCGGCGCAGGGCGACCGTTCAATTCGGCGCACTCGACGGCCCACTGCCGCTCCATCATCTTGGGCAGGCGGTAGATCACCACATTGAGAAAGCTGCCGATCAGCAGGCCCAGAATGCCGGCCAAGGCTGCATCAAATATGGACGATACCAGCATCAGACCACCTGCCCCAGCTTGAAGATGGGCAGGTACATCGACACCACGATGCCGCCGATCAGGCCGCCGAGAAACACGATGATGATCGGCTCCATCAGGCTGGACAGGCCGGCCACCATGTCGTCGACCTCGGCTTCGTAGAAGTCGGCTGCCTTGCCCAGCATGTGGTCGATCGAGCCCGACTCCTCGCCGATGGAACACATCTGCAGCACCATGGTCGGGAACAGGTTGGCATTGGTCATGGCCGCCGTCAGGCTGGTGCCGGTGGAGACCTCGTGCTGGATTCTTTCGGTGGCATCGCTGTAGACCGAGTTGCCGGCGGCACCGCCGACCGAGTCGAGCGCTTCCACCAGCGGCACCCCCGCGGCGAACATGGTGGAGAGCGTGCGGGTCCAGCGCGCCACGATGGATTTTTCGATCAGGGCGCCGAACACCGGCACCCTGAGCAGCAGGCGGTCCATGACCTTCTGCATTTTCTCGTTGCGCTTCCAGGCCTGGAAGAAAAAGTAGACGCCGCCGCCGATGCCGCCGAAGATCAGCCACCACCAGGCGACGAAGAACTCGCTCATGCCGATGACGAACAGCGTCGGCGCCGGCAGATCGGCGCCAAAGGAGCTGAACACTTCCTTGAAGGCGGGGATGACGAAAATCATGATCACGGCCACCACGACGAAGGCCACCACGACAACGGAGATCGGGTACATCAGGGCCGATTTGATCTTGGACTTGATGGCCTCGGTCTTTTCCATGTAGGTGGCCAGGCGGTCCAGCAGCTGGTCCAGAATGCCGGCCTGCTCGCCGGCCTCGACCAGGTTGCAGTACAGGTTGTCAAAGTGCATCGGGAATTTTCGGAAGGCGGCGCTCAGCGAAGTGCCGGTTTCCACGTCGGTGCGAATGTCGTTGAGCAGTCGGGTGACTCTGGGGTTGGCGTTGCCGCGGCCGACGATGTCGAATGACTGCAGCAGGGGAACGCCCGCTTTCATCATGGTGGCGAGCTGACGCGTGAAGATGGCAAGATCCTTGGGCTTGATGGACTTGCCGGCGCGCATGCGCCGCTTCTTGATCTTGGCGGGCAGCACGCCCTGGCGCCGCAGCGCGGCCTGCACCTGATTCTCACCACCGGCACGCATTTCGCCGCGCATCGTTTTACCGTTGCGGTCCTTGCCTTCCCACTCGAAGATGAACTCTTTGGCGGTCTTGGGTTTTGCAGTTGCCATGCGGTTCCCTGTCTTCCTTGTCTGTTATTCGTTGGTGACGGCCAGGACTTCTTCAAGCGAGGTCAGGCCCATTTTGACCTTGTGCAGGCCTGATTGGCGCAGCGTGCGCACGCCCTCAGCGCTGGCCTGCTGCGCGATTTCCAGGGCGGAGCCGTCACGCAGGATGATGCGCTGGATTTCTTCGCTGATCGGCATGACCTGGTAGATGCCAACGCGGCCCTTGTAACCGTTGCTGCAGGTCGCGCAGCCCACCGGCCGATAGCTGACCCAGGCGCCATCCAGCTCAGCTTCGGTAAAGCCGGCGTCGAGCAGCGTCTGTGGCGGGATGTCCGCTGGTGCCTTGCAGTTGA
Organism: Curvibacter sp.; assembly: GCA_031426755.1. Taxonomy (GTDB): domain Bacteria; phylum Pseudomonadota; class Gammaproteobacteria; order Burkholderiales; family Burkholderiaceae_C; genus Hylemonella. The sequence continues at coordinate 109,584 of JASJPI010000006.1, read as the reverse complement.
TGCACAGGCGGCGCGCCAGACGCTGCGCCGTGATCAGAATCACGCTGGAGGCAATGTTGAAGGGCGCAATGCCCATGTTGCGCAGACGGGTGAGCGTGGTGGGCGCGTCATTGGTGTGCAGGGTGGAGAGCACCAGGTGGCCGGTCTGGGCGGCCTTGATGGCGATGTCGGCCGTTTCCAGATCGCGGATTTCGCCGACCATGATGATGTCGGGATCCTGGCGCAGGAAGGATTTCAGCGCAGCAGCAAAGGTCAGGCCGGCCTTTTCATTGACGTTGACCTGGTTGACGCCCGGCAGATTGATTTCCGACGGATCTTCGGCCGTGGCGATGTTGACCCCGGGCTTGTTGAGCAGGTTCAGGCAGGTATAGCGCGAGACCGTCTTGCCGGAGCCGGTGGGGCCGGTGACCAGGATCATGCCGTAGGGGCGGCTGATGGCCTTGAGCAGCCGTTCCTTCTCCTCGGGTTCATAGCCCAGTGCCTCGATGCCGAGCCGGGCGCTGCTGGGGTCGAGAATGCGGATCACGATTTTTTCGCCGAACAGCGTGGGCAGGGTGCTGACGCGGAAATCGATGACCCGGTCCGGCCCGACCTTGAGCTTCATTTTTCCATCCTGCGGCACCCGCTTCTCGGAAATGTCCATTCTGGAAATGACCTTGATGCGCGAGGCCAGCTTGTCCTTGATGGCAATGGGCGGCGATGCAATTTCACGCAGTTCGCCGTCGATGCGAAAACGTACGCGGTAGTGGTGCTCGTAGGGCTCGAAGTGCAGGTCCGAGGCCCGCATGCCGACGGCATCCAGCAGCATCTTGTGCAGAAACTTGACCACCGGGGCGTCATCGACTTCGGTGCTTGCGGCCTCGTTGTTCTCGGGAATGGCTTCGGTGCTGATCTCGTCGAATTCGAAGTCGCCGCCGATGATGTGGTCCATCACCTCGGCCGCCGTCGTGGCGTGGACCTCGATCAGCTTGAGCAGCTTGTCATACTCGGCGATGACCCAGTCCACGCCCATCTGGCTGGCGAACTTGACTTTTTCGGTCGCGGTCTGGTCGGACGGGTCGGCCGTGGCCACCACCAGCCGGTTGTTGCGCCGGCTCAGTACCACCACGCGGAAGTCCTGGCAGATCTTGGAGCTCAGCACGCCCTTGGGCAGGCGCTGCAAATCGACGGCATCGAGGTCGATCAGCGGCACTGCGAATGCGGCTGACAGGGTGTGGGCCAGGTCGGCGGGGGATACCGCACCTGAGTCCATGAGTTCGCCGATGAAGCTGCTGTGCTTGCTTTCCGCTTTGCGGTAGATCTCCTCGGCCGACTGTTGCCCCAGTTTGCCAGCCAGAATCAGGGCGCGGCCCAGCCCGGGAAGGGCGATGGTGGAGGTTTCACGTTGAGCGGCGGTGTCGACAGCGGCCATGAGGCGGAATTTACAGGGTTCCAGAGGGAATCCTGCGGATCATCGCCGATTGCCTGCTCGATGTAAATCTGAGGCACGCCGGCAAATTGCAAGCAGACGTAGCAATGCAACAGGCGTCAAGAGGTGGGGCGGCGAGGCGTTGACGGGCCGGGGGGCGCAGAGTCGGCCGCCCGACCTTTGATGTTTTCTGTGCAGAAGCGCAGAAAGAAAACTGGTCGGAATGAGAGGATTCGAACCTCCGACCCCTTCGTCCCGAACGAAGTGCGCTACCAGGCTGCGCTACATTCCGATGTTGATCGTTGCCGCTGCGCCCTGTTAAGACTGACGCTCTAGCAACTGAGCCGCCAATTGTAGCAGACTGCCGGCATGGGCCCCGGCCGGTAGTCGTTCTGCCGCTGCGACGGCGCGTTCTGCCTCGCGGGCGGCGGCCTGGCGCGAGACGTCCAGTGCGCCGGTCGCCCGCACGATGGCAATGACCTCGTCGAGTTGCGTCACCGTGCCGTTTTCGATGGCGCTGTGGATGAGCTGGCGCTGGCTGGCGCTACCGCGCTGCATGGCCGCAATCAGCGGCAGCGTGGCTTTGCCCTCGCGCAGATCGTCGCCCAGGCTTTTGCCCATGACGGCAGCGTCGCCGGCGTAATCGAGCACGTCGTCGATGACCTGGAAGGCGGTGCCCAGCGCCTGGCCGTATTCGGCACAGGCTGCTTCGAGGGCTGGATCGGCGCCGGCCAGGATGGCGCCGACCCGGGCGCTGGCTTCGAACAGCTTGGCGGTCTTGGAGCGGATCACCTGCAGGTAGCCGGCTTCGTCGAGACCGGCGTTGTGCATGTTCATCAGCTGCATGACCTCGCCTTCGGCAATCACGTTGGTGGCATCGGCCAGCACCTGCATGATGCGCATGTTCTGTGCTTCCACCATCATCTGAAAGGCGCGGGAATAGAGAAAGTCACCTACCAGCACGCTGGCCGGGTTGCCGAAGGCCTCATTGGCGGTGGGGTTGCCGCGGCGTAGAACGGATTCGTCCACCACGTCGTCGTGCAGCAGGGTGGCCGTATGAATGAACTCGACCACGGCCGCCAGGTTGAAGCGTTGCACACCCTGGTAGCCCAGGGCGCCGCAGGTCATCAGCAGCAAAGCCGGGCGCAAGCGCTTGCCGCCGGCGGCAATGATGTACTGGGAAACCTGGCCCACGAGGGGGACGCCGGAGTCCAGGCGGCGGGCGATGACATGGTCCACCTCGCGCATGTCATCGGCGATGAGGGCGAGCGGATTGGCGGGCTGGGTTGGGTTCACTGTGGCGAGGTTCAAAACCGGGAGGGGTGGCCGATTATAGGAAGGCCTATGGGACGGGCCGGGGGGGAAGGGGTGGCTATGTTAGTAATTCCAAACTATGTTATACTTTTGGGCTCTGCGGAATCCGTCCGTAGAGATCATTCAAAGATGAGGTCAACATGTACGCGGTCATAAAAACCGGCGGCAAACAATACCGTGTTGCTGCTGGCGAAAAAATTAAAGTAGAACAGATTGCTGCGGACGTAGGCCAAGAGATCGTCATCGACCAGGTTCTGGCAGTCGGCAACGGCGCTGAACTGAAGGTCGGTACGCCCTTGGTGTCCGGCGCGACTGTCAAAGCCACTGTGGTGGCTCACGGCAAACACGACAAGGTTCGCATCTTCAAGATGCGCCGTCGTAAGCACTATCAGAAACGTCAAGGTCACCGTCAGCAGTTCACTGAGCTGCAAATCGGCGCAATTTCTGCTTAAGGGGCATCAGTCATGGCACAGAAAAAAGGCGGCGGCTCTACGCGAAACGGGCGCGATTCCAAGCCCAAAATGCTCGGTGTGAAGGCTTTCGGCGGCCAGCAGATCAGCGCCGGCTCCATCATCGTGCGCCAGCGCGGTACCAAGTTCCACCCCGGCACCAATGTCGGCGTGGGCAAGGACCACACCCTGTTTGCCTTGGTGGATGGCCAAGTGTCGTTTGCCGTCAAGGGCGCGCTCAACAAGCACACGGTGAATGTGACCGCCGCAGCCTAAGCTGTCAGCGCTTGCTCCCGTGCGAAACCCTGCGCCTCAAGCGCGGGGTTTTTCGTTTATAAACCTTGGAAACTCACGGTCATGAAATTTGTTGACGAAGCCTTCATCGACATCGCCGCCGGCGATGGTGGCAACGGCTGCGTCTCGTTCCGGCACGAGAAGTACAAGGAGTTCGGCGGTCCCAACGGTGGCGACGGCGGCCGCGGCGGCCACGTCTTTGCGGTGGCCGACCCCAATCTGAATACGCTGGTCGATTTTCGCTACACGCGCCGTTTCGAGGCCAAGCGCGGCCAGCACGGCATGGGTTCCGACATGTTCGGCGCCGCCGGCGACGACATCACGCTCAAGGTGCCGGTCGGCACCATCATCACCGATGCCGAAACCGGCGAGGTGCTGTTCGAGCTGCTGCAACCCGGTGAGGTCATCACCATTGCCAAAGGCGGCGATGGCGGCTTCGGCAATCTGCGATTCAAGAGTGCCATCAACCGCGCGCCGCGGCAGAAGACGCCGGGTTGGCCGGGTGAACGCCGAAGTCTCAAGCTGGAGCTCAAGGTGCTGGCCGATGTCGGCCTGCTGGGCCTGCCCAATGCCGGCAAGTCCACGCTGATCACCGCCATCTCCAACGCCCGTCCGCGCATTGCCGATTACCCGTTTACCACGCTGCACCCCAACCTGGGCGTGGTGCGCGTCGGCCCGGAGCAGAGCTTCGTGGTGGCCGACCTGCCGGGCCTGATTGAAGGGGCGTCCGAGGGCGCAGGTCTGGGCCATCTGTTCCTGCGGCATCTGCAGCGCACTCGCCTGCTGCTGCATGTGGTGGACATGGCGCCGTTCGACGACAACGTCGATCCGGTGGCGCAGGCCAAGGGTATCGTGGCCGAACTGAAGAAGTACGACAAGTCGCTGTACGACAAGCCGCGCTGGCTGGTCTTGAACAAACTCGACATGGTGCCGGCGGAAGAGCGTGAGGCGCGCATCAAGGACTTCGTCAAGCGCATGAAGTACAAAGGGCCGGTGTTCCAGATCTCGGCGCTCACGCACGAAGGCTGCGACCAGTTGGTCAAGGCGGTGTATGAGCAGGTGAAGAAGCAGCAGGTGGCTGAGCAGCCATCGGTGGAAGTCGATCCGCGCTTCAAGGACGAGCCGGACGCTTAAAATCTGCTATTTAATTCATAGCTTTTAACGCCCTGTTGACGGGGACGGCAAGCCAAAATGACCCAAAAAACAAGCTCAGGTGTCATGCACGATGCGCGGCGCATTGTCGTCAAGGTCGGCTCCAGCCTGGTGACCAACGAAGGCCGCGGCCTGGACCATGTGGCCATCGGTGAATGGTGCCGCCAGCTGTCGACGCTGGTGCGTGAGGGGCGCGAAGTCATCATGGTCTCCAGTGGTGCCATTGCCGAAGGCATGAAGCGCCTGGGCTGGAGCAACCGTCCGCACGAGATCCACGAACTGCAGGCGGCGGCTGCGGTGGGCCAGATGGGCCTGGCGCAGATGTACGAGACCCGGCTGCGCGAGCACGGCCTGGGTAGTGCCCAGGTGCTGCTGACCCACGCTGACCTGGCCGACCGCGAGCGCTACCTCAATGCGCGCTCCACCTTGCTGACGCTGCTCAAGCTCGGCGTGGTGCCGGTGATCAACGAGAACGACACCGTGGTCACCGACGAGATCAAGTTCGGCGACAACGACACGCTGGGGGCCCTGGTGGCCAATCTGGTCGAAGCCGATGCCCTCATCATCCTGACCGACCAGAAAGGCCTGTACACGGCCGACCCGCGCAAGGACCCGGCCGCGCAGTTCGTGCACGAGGCTCAGGCCGGCGACCCGACGCTCGAGAGCATGGCAGGTGGCGCCGGCTCCAGCCTTGGCCGTGGCGGCATGATCACCAAAATCCTGGCTGCCAAGCGTGCGGCGGGTTCCGGTGCCTCCACCGTGATTGCCTGGGGACGTGAGCCCGATGCCCTGCTGCGCCTGGCGCGCGGCGAAGCCATTGGCACCTTGCTGGTGGCGCAAACGCAGAAAAATCAGGCGCGCAAGCAGTGGATGGCCGACCACCTGCAACTGCGTGGTGCCGTGGTGGTTGATGCCGGTGCGGCGGCCAAGCTGCTGGAGGAAGGCAAAAGCCTGCTGCCGATCGGCATGACGGCGGTGGAAGGCGAGTTCTCGCGTGGCGACGTGATTGCGGTGCGGGACGAGGGCGGTACCGAAATCGCGCGCGGTCTGGCCAACTACGCCAGCTCCGAGGCGCGGCTGCTGTGCCGCAAGCCTTCGGGTGAATTCGAGAAACTGCTGGGCTACATCGCCGAGCCCGAGATGCTGCACCGGGACAACCTGGTGCTCAGCCGCTGAAGAGCATCACGGGTTCCGGCGCGGATCCTTGAATCGGCGGATCAGCTCTGCCGGTGTCCGGCCGCCGGGGGCGTTGCCATCGCAGGCACCCTGGCGTGCAAAGGCGAGCGCGTGCCGGGTCGCACTTTGGGTCACGTCCAATTCCCGCCAGACCGGGGTGGCCACCTTGTTCCACTGTCCTGGTTCGCTTGCACGTGCATAGGTTTTGACTTCGCCGGTGTCGCAGCGCAGCCCTTCGTACATGGCGTTGATGCTGCCGGTCGGGTTGTAGGCCACCATGACGTAGCGCACCACCCAGTCGGGGCCGATGGTCAGCGTGGTCGGGTCGACGCCGAAATTCAGGCTGGTGCGGATCGGCATCTCGATGGCGATCAAACCTTCCTTGTGCCAGGTCGGTGGTGGTGGGGCCTCGGCTTCCTGCCATTCCTCGTCGGCCGCAAGCACGGGCATCGCGACGGTTGCCGTCATCAACGCTGCCAGCAGAGTGAATACAAGCTTGAACTTAACTGGCATGGCGCCCCCGGTCGTGGTTGCCGACACTGGTTTGCGGGTCGGGCTCAAAGGTGGCACCAGGGGGCAGTTCCATCATCCCATTGTGCGGATGGGGCACAGCCTCAAGCTCCGGATCGCGCCCACGGGTACTCTGGCGCAGGAAGCGGTTGCGGTGCTCGTTGCGGGGCAGGAAACGCGCCAGTTCGGTCAGCGCCATTTCGTAGACGCCACGCTTGAACTCGACCACCATCTCCAGCGGCACCCAGTAGTCGTTCCAGCGCCAGGCGTCGAATTCAGGGTGATCGGTGGCGCGCAGGTTCAGGTGCCAGTCCTGCCCGAGCAACTGGAGCAGGAACCAGATCTGCTTCTGGCCCTTGTAGTGGCCGCGTGCCTCGCGGCGGATGTAGCGGTCCGGCACCTCATAGCGCAACCAGTCCCGGGTCCGGGCCACGATGCGCACGTGATCGGGCTGGAGCCCGACCTCCTCGCCCAACTCGCGGTACATGGCCTGCTCCGGAGTCTCGCCCCGGTCAATGCCACCCTGCGGGAACTGCCACGAGTGGGTGCGTATGCGTTTGCCCCAGAAAACCTGATTTTTCTGGTTGAGCAGAATGATGCCGACGTTGGGCCGAAAACCGTCCCGGTCAAGCATAATCAAACCCCAAATTTTTAAACTGAGTCCATTATGCACGGCCCACGTCGTGCAGCAAGGTCTGCAGCCCGTTTTCCCTCGAAAAGTTAGCTCATGAAAGCCTCCCAATTTCTCGTCTCCACCCTCAAGGAAGCGCCGGCCGACGCCGAGGTGGTGAGCCACAAGCTCATGATGCGCGCCGGCATGATCAAGAAGCTGGGCGCCGGCATCTACAACTACATGCCCATGGGCTTGCGCGTCATCCGCAAGGTGGAAGCCATCGTGCGCGAAGAGATGAACCGCGCCGGCGCGGTGGAGCTGGCCATGCCGGTGGTGCAGCCGGCCGAACTCTGGCAGGAGACGGGCCGTTTCGAAAAAATGGGTCCCGAGCTGCTGCGCATCAAGGACCGGCATGAGCGCGATTTTGTGGTGCAGCCCACCAGTGAGGAAGTCATCACTGACATCGCTCGGCAGGAAATTCGCAGCTACAAGCAGTTGCCGAAAAACTTCTACCAGATCCAGACCAAGTTCCGTGACGAACGCCGTCCGCGCTTCGGCCTGATGCGCGGACGCGAGTTCATCATGAAGGACGCCTACAGCTTCGATCGCGACCCCGTCTCTGCCAAGGCCAGCTACCAGGTGATGGCGCAGGCCTACCGCAAGATTTTTGACCGTTTCGGCCTGACCTACCGTGCCGTGGCGGCCGACAGCGGTGCCATTGGCGGCGACCTGAGCGAGGAGTTTCAGGTGATCGCCGCCACCGGCGAGGATGCCATCGTCTACTGCCCGGGCAGCGAGTACGCCGCCAACATCGAGAAGGCCGAGGCGCTGGCACCGCAAGCCCCGCGTCCGGCCGCCAGCCAGACCATGACCAAGGTGCCGACCCCGGGCAAGAGTACCTGCCCGGAGGTGGCCGAACTGCTGGGCCTGCCGCTGTCACGCACCGTCAAGTCCATCGTGCTGGCGACCGACGAGCTCAACGACTATGAGCAGGTGACCAAGACCACGGTCTGGCTGCTGCTGTTGCGTGGCGACCATGACATGAACGAAGTCAAGGTGGGCAAGCTGCCGGGCATGGAAGGCGGTTTCCGTTTCGCCACCGAGGCCGAGATCTTGGCGCATTTCGGCTGCAAGCCCGGCTACCTGGGCCCGGTGGGTCTGAAGACGCCTTTGAATATCGTGGCTGACCGCGAGGTGGCCGCGATGGCCGACTGGATCTGTGGTGCCAACGAAGTCGATGCGCACATCACGGGCGTGAACTGGGGCCGTGACCTGCCCGAGCCCGATCTGGTGACCGACATCCGCAACGTGGTGGCCGGTGATCTGTCGCCTGACGGCAAGGGTGAACTGGCGATCGAGCGTGGCATCGAGGTTGGCCATGTGTTCTACCTCGGCACCAAGTACAGCCGCGCCATGAGCGCCACCTTCCTCGACGAAGCGGGCAAGCCGCAGCTGATGGAGATGGGCTGCTACGGCATCGGCATCACGCGCCTGCCGGCGGCAGCCATCGAGCAGAACCACGATGAGCGCGGCATCATCTGGCCCGATGCCATCGCCCCCTTCACCGTGGTGCTGTGCCCGATCAACCCCGACCGCAGCCCGGAAGTGAAGACGGCGGCCGAGCAGCTGTATGCCGAGCTGTTGGCCGCCGGCGTCGACGTGTTGCTGGACGATCGCGGCGAACGCCCCGGCGCCATGTTTGCCGACTGGGAGCTGATCGGCGTGCCGCACCGCATCACCATCGGCGACCGTGCCTTGAAAGAGGGTCATGTCGAGTACCAGCATCGTCGTGACGCCGCGGCAACCAAAGTGCCGCTGGCCGAGGCATCGGCGTTTCTGACATCCAGGCTGGGCGCGTGACGATGACGGTGCCGCGGCTCGGGCGCAGAAGTATTTTTGGCCTTCTGCCCTTGCTGACCGGCGCTGGTCTGCTATCGATTCATGAGCCGGCGCAGGCCGGTGCGCAGATTGAGGAGCCGCTGGCCGATGCCGTGCGCACCGCTCTGAGCGCCGCCATCGCCAACAATGCGCCGCCGGTGCCGGAGTTCCCTGACACCGAGTCGCGTCTGCACTACCTGCGCTGGCTTGGCGCCATGAGCGAGCGGCTGAAGAAGAAAAAACACGAATGGCAGGTGCGTCGGGAGTTTCTGCAGACCGTCTGGTACGAGAGCCGGCGCGCCGGCCTGGACACGGCGTTGGTGCTGGGTCTGATCCAGGTCGAGAGCAATTTCCGCAAGTTTGCCGTCTCGCGCGCCGGTGCGCGCGGCTACATGCAGGTGATGCCGTTCTGGACGCGTGTCATCGGCGATGGCGATGCCGGCCGGCTGTTTCACATGCAGACAAACCTGCGCTTCGGCTGCGTCATCCTGCGTCACTACCTGGAGCGCGAGCGCGGCGACCAGTTCATGGCGCTGGGCCGTTACAACGGTTCGCGCGGCAAGGCCGCCTACCCCGATGCCGTGCTGGCGGCGCGGCGCCAGTGGGTGTTCACGGGGTGAAGTCCATCAGGGGCGGGCGACCATAAAAAAACCACCGGAAGCCTGTGCTGCCGGTGGTCGTCCTGGCGTCGCCGGCCCATCAGGCCTGGGTGCCGAGCACCTTTTGCAGTTCGCCGGACTCGTACATCTCCATCATGATGTCGGAGCCGCCGATGAACTCGCCCTTGACGTAAAGCTGCGGGATGGTGGGCCAGTTGCTGTACTCCTTGATGCCCTGGCGGATTTCGTCGTCGTCCAGCACATTGACCGTCTTCACCGCAGTGGGGTTCACGCCGCAGGCCTTGAGAACCTGGATGGCGCGGCCGGAGAAGCCGCACATCGGGAAGCTGGCGCTGCCCTTCATGAACAGCAGGATGTCATTGGATTTGACGAGATCGTCGATGCGTTGTTGGGGGTTGCTCATGTGGCATGTCCTGGAAATCTGAATGGTGCAATTATTTCACTTCTGGCGCACAGTCGCATCAATCAGTACAAAACATGAAGGTCAATGAGGGCACTCATGCCGTTTGCCAGGCTTTGCATGCCATGGGGCCTTACTGGAGCCGATCGTCAGTCTGCGGTGGCGTGCCAGGGCGGGACGACGCCTGTTCCTTCATGCCTGCGCTGAAAAACAGGAACTTGTTGCGCCCGTTTTTCTTGGCGATGTACATCGCGGTGTCGGCGCACTTGAGCAGGTCGTCCGGCTGTTCGGCGTCGTCAGGGTAGAGGCTGATGCCGATGCTGGCCGTCATGCTGATCTCGTGGCCGTCAATCAGCATCGGGCACGACAGGGTGTCGATGATTTTCTGCACGATCAGGGGCACGTCGTCACCACTGCCGATGGACTCCAGGATGACCGTGAACTCATCACCGCCCAGCCGTGACACGGTGTCGGCCTCGCGCACGCTGGCCACGAGACGCTGTGCCACCACCTGCAACAGCTGGTCGCCGACATGATGCCCCAGGGTGTCGTTGATCAGCTTGAAATTGTCAAGGTCGATGAACATCACCGCCACCATGGCCCGATTGCGGTGAGCGTGGGCAACGGCGTGGTGCAGGCGGTCGAGAAACAGCCCGCGGTTGGGCAGGCTGGTCAGGCCGTCGTGGTAGGCCAGAAACTGCATCTGCTCTTCTGCTGCCTTGCGCTTGGTGATGTCGGAGAACACGCCGACATAGTTGACGACCTGGCCGGCATCGTTCCTGACGGGGTTGATGGTGAGCCATTCCGGGTAGATCTCCCCATTGCGCCGCCGGTTCCAGATTTCTCCCTGCCAGTGGCCGCTTTCGGTCAGGTCCTCCCACATCTTGCGGTAGAACAGGGATTCGTGCCGGCCGGAGGACAGGATGGAAGGCGTTTTGCCGATCACTTCGTGCGCCTTGAAGCCGGTGATCTGGGTGAAGGCCGGATTGACCGATTCGATGACGCGCTGGGTGTTGGTCACCATGATGCCTTCGAGCGTGCTCTCGAACACCTTGCTGGCCAGGCGCTGGTTCTGCAGGGACAGCGCCAGGCTGTACTCGCGCTCCCGGAGGGTCTCGCGCAACTGGTGGACGAAGTCGTGTTCGATGCTCGACAGGATGTCGGCGAAGGTCACCAGGCCCTGCAGTTCGCCGTTGTGGCCGGTGACGCCGAGATGCCGGACGTGTTTTTCGGCGAACAGCGTGCGCGCGTGATACAGGCTGGCATTGGCGGCAACGCTGATGAGCGGCCGGCTGGCCAGTTCCCCGACATGGGTGCGTGACAGGTTGCCGCAGATCAGGCGCACCACATCGCGCTCGGTGAGGATGCCGTAGCTGCCGTCCGGGTACGTCACCACGATGGCGTCGATGCCGCTGGTATGCATGGTGCCGACCGCCTCTTCCACGGGCAGGGTGCTGGCGACTACTGGATAGCGGTTGTTCATGACCGCATTCACCTCGCGCAGGGACAGGTAGTACTCGATGCCCTGATTGACGACGATATCGGTCTGGGTCACGATGCCCTTGTGCGCGCCGGTGTCGTCCACCACGAGGAAATGGCGCACCTTTTCCTCGCGAAAGCGCGTGGCCGCCTCGCCCAGGCTGGTGGCGAGATGGATGGTCTTGACCGGAGACGTCATGTGCTGCGAAATCGGCACCTGGAACGTCTGCGGGTCGCAGATGTCCAGGGCGAGAGCGTCGTGCTCGGTCCAGATGCCGACGATGCCGCTGCTGCCGGTGACCAGAATGGAGCTGCAGGCCGCCTCCACCATGCGTTGCGCAGCTGCGGACAGCAATGTGTCCGGGGTACAGGCAAGAATGTCCCGATGCATGATGCGCTCGATGGAAACGTCGACGGTCATTGATGCCCTCGCAGAGTGTTGCTGGTTTTTACCATAATGCCGCTGGGGCAGGGCATGTTTTGATCCGCATCAAGTTGAGGGCGGGTGCGCTAATGCGGGCGCTGGCGTTGCCTGTGGCGGCCAAGTCAAACGGCCCATGCCGCGGGAAGCATCAGGGCGGCGTTGGCCTTCAGACCAGCGGTGCCTGGCCACCACTGCAGCGCTCAATGCCGCTGAGGTCCTGCCGGGACTGCACGTCGACGAAACCGGCCGCCTGCAGCAAGGTGCGTACCACCGTCGCCTGATCCCAGCCGTGCTCCAGCAGCAGCCAGCCGCCGGTCTGCAGGTGACCCACGGCCTGCTGGATGATGGTGCGGATGTCATCCAGGCCATCGCGGCCGGCGGTCAGTGCCTGGCGCGGCTCGTGGCCGAGTGCCGCGAGGTGCGGGTCATCTTCGGCGATGTAGGGTGGGTTGGAGACGATCAGGTCGAAGCGGCCGGCCAGCCCGGCCAGCCAATTGCCCTGCAGGAACGTCACGTCCAGTCCCAGGCGTTGCGCATTGGCACGCGCCACTGCCAGCGCATCGGCACTGGCATCAACGGAACTCACCTGGGCATCGGGGCGGGCGTGCTTGAGCGCCAGGGCGATGGCGCCACTGCCGGCGCCCAGATCGATCACGCGCGGCGCTGACAGTGTTGCCAGGCGTTCCAGCGCCCACTCGACCAGCGTCTCGGTGTCGGGGCGCGGGTCGAGCACGCGCGCATCCACCTGCAGCGGCAGGCCGTAGAACTCCTTGATACCCGTCAAGTAGGCGAGCGGCTCGCCGCCGACACGACGCTGCGCCAGTGCCAGGAACTGCTCCTGGGCCTCGGCGCTCAACGCGTCGCCGTCATGCGACAGCAGCCAGGCGCGGTCGTTCGGGGCGCGGCCCAGGACGTGCAGCAGCAAGAGTTGGGCATCGAGCCGGGGCAGGCCGAGGGCGATGGCGGCAGCAAGCGCGTGGCTGAGTTGCATCCGATTTTGCTATTAAAAAGAGAGCGTATGAGGCATATTGGACAAGGGGTGGATTCTGATTTCTTGATGAATCAGGCGGCGCCCACTTCCAGTTCGGCCAGCTGTTGCGCCGCTTCATAGGCTTGCAGCGCTTCCACCACGTCGTCCAGCTCGCCCTCCATGACATAGAGCAGCTTGTACAGCGTGAGGTTGATGCGGTGGTCGGTCAGGCGGCCCTGCGGAAAGTTGTAGGTCCGGATGCGGTCGCTGCGGTCGCCGCTGCCGATCAGGCTCTTGCGCTGGGCGGCGTCTTTGGCGGCACGTTCGGAGCGGTCTTTTTCCTGAATGCGGGCGGTGAGCACCTTCAGTGCCTGGGCCTTGTTGCTGTGCTGGCTGCGGCCATCCTGGCATTCGGCCACGATGCCGGTGGGAATGTGCGTGATGCGCACCGCCGAGTCGGTCTTGTTGATGTGCTGGCCGCCGGCGCCGCTGGCACGGTAGGTGTCGATGCGCAGGTCGGCCGGGTTGATCTGGATCGCCTGTGCCTCGTCCGGCTCGGGCAGCACGGCCACGGTGCAGGCGCTGGTGTGGATGCGGCCCTGCGTCTCGGTGGCCGGCACGCGCTGCACGCGGTGGCCACCGGATTCGAACTTGAGAGCACCGTAAACGTTGTCGCCCTCGACACGCAGCACCACCTCCTTGTAGCCGCCCAGTTCGCTGGGTGACTCGCTGATGATTTCGGTCTTCCAGCCGCGGCGCTCGCAATAGCGCGTGTACATGCGCAGCAGGTCGCCGGCGAACAGGGCCGACTCGTCGCCGCCGGTGCCGGCACGGATTTCCACGAAGGCATTGCGCGCATCGTCGGGGTCCTTGGGCAGCAGCATGCGTTGCAGTTCGGCCTCCAGTTGCGCCAGCTCGGCGCTGGCGCTGTCCACTTCCTCCTGGGCCATCTCGGCCATGTCCGGGTCGGCCAGCATGTCGCGGGCGTTGGTCAGGTCGGCTTCGCGCTGCTGGTAGCGGGCCCAGCGGCTGGCCACGGCGGCCACCTCGGTGTGCTCGCGCGAGAGCGTGAGGAACTGGCTCATGTCCTTCATGATGTCTTCGCGCGAGAGCAGGAATTCCAGCTCGGCGAGGCGGTCGGCGTAGCGTGCGAGTTGTTGGCGGAGAAAGGGTTTCATGAGAACACGGTACAAAAGAAGGGCGACTGATCGGAGCTCCCGAACGGCGATGGTCCGCGGAATGGTGACGCGCGCTATGCGGGGCGCACAGGGGTGAACGTCGCTAACGCAGCGAAGGGCCGCCCCGAGCAAGTTCGGCCCCCTCGGGGGGCAGGGCGCTACACGCAGTGAGCGAACGTGGGGGCACCATTACTTCTCTTTGCGCAGGAAGAAGTGCTGGATGGCGTCGCTGGCACGTTCACGCGCGGCAGCATCGCCGGCATGCAGCTCGGCCAGCGCGCCGTGCAGCAGCTTTTGCGTCAGGCCCTTGGACAGGGCTTCCAGAACGGCATCCACGTCCTCGCCCTTGGCCAACAGCTTGCGGGCACGCGCGATTTCGGCGCTGCGCCATTCGTCGGCCTGGGCATTGAGCTGCTGGATCAGCGGCACGCTGCTACGCTGATCCATCCAGTGCAGGAAACTCTGCACGCCGGCATCGATGATGACTTCGGCCTCGGCCACCGCGGCCTGGCGGTTGGCCTGCGCAGTCTGCACCACGGCGGCCAGGTCGTCCACGGTGTAGAGATAGACGTCGGACAGCGCCTTGACCTCGGGCTCGATGTCGCGCGGCACGGCCAGGTCGACCATGAACATGGGGCGATGGCGGCGCAGCTTGAGGGCGCGTTCTACCGCACCGAGGCCGATCAGCGGCAGCGTGCTGGCGGTACAGCTCACCACGGCGTCGAACTCGTGCAGGCGGCTGGGCAGGTCGGCCAGGCGCATGACTTCGGCGCCGAAGCGCGACGCGAGTTTTTCGCCGCGGTCGAGCGAGCGGTTGGCAATCGCCATCGCCTTCGGATTCTTCGCCGCGAAGTGGGTGGCGGCCAATTCGATCATCTCGCCGGCGCCGACGAACAGCACCCGGATGTCGCTCAGGTCTTCGAACAGCTGGCCGGCCAGGCGCACGCTGGCGGCCGCCATGCTGATGGAGTGGGCGCCGATCTCGGTCGAGGTACGCACTTCCTTGGCCACGGCAAAGGAGCGCTGGAACAACTGGTTGAGCGTGGTGCCCAGGGCGCCGGCTTCCTCGGCGGCGCGCACCGCGTCCTTCATCTGACCCAGGATCTGCGGCTCGCCCAGCACCATGGAATCCAGTCCGCTGGCCACGCGGAAGGCATGGCGCGCGGCCTGGCCGTCTTCCAGCGCATAGGTGTGCGAGCGCAGCAACGCGGGCGAGACACCGCCGCTGTGGGCCAGCCAATCCAGGGTGGGAACAATTTCCAGTTGGTCGCCGGCACAGTAGATCTCGGTGCGGTTGCAGGTGGAGATGATGGCGGCCTCGGGCGGACGCGGCAAAGCACCGCGCAGGCCGTGCAAAGTGGGGGCGATCTGGTCGAGGGCGAACGCAAAACGGCCGCGCAGATCGAGCGGCGCGGTCGTGTGATTGATGCCTAATGCCCAGACTGCCATTGCCAGATTATAAAATTTGCCGATGCCTCAAGCTTTTGCTCCCTTTTTTGCCCTGCCGGGCCGGCTGCCATGAGCCTGCTGGACATCCTGCTGCACCTGTTCAACTTTGCGGCGCCAGCGCTGGTGCCGGCCTTGCTGTTGCCTCTGGTTTCCCGTTTTTTCATCAAAAAACAGGCGCCAGCCCTCGCCTGGTGGGTGCAGGTAGCTATCAATTTCGTAGTGGGTGTTGCCGTACTGCTCGTCGGTCTGTGGCTGTGGAGCCGCGACGGCAAGATGGCGAGCTATGCCCTGCTGGTGCTGGCGCTGGCCAGCAGCCAGTGGCTGCTGTCACGCGGCTGGCGCAAATAGGTCGACCCGGTCGGTGATGAGGCCGTCCACGCCCAGGTCGAGCAGGCGCTGGGCCGCCCATTCGTCGTTGACCGTATAGCTCAGACAGCGGAAACCCGCGCTTTTCGCCTGGGTCACGCTCGAGGCGTCCCACAGGGCCTGGTTGCAGACCACGGCCACGCAACCCAGGGTGAGGGCGGTTTCCAGCCAGCCGGTCCACAGCGTGTCGAGCAGCAGGCCGCGCGGCAGTTCCGGGGCGGCGGCCAGGGCACCCTGCAGCGCTTCGGGCTGAAACGAGGTCAGCAGCGGCGGCACAGCCTGGCCCTGCCACAGGCGCGCCGCCGTGGCCGCGACCATCTCGCCGGTTGGGCGCTCGGTGCCGGGCGTGGGTTTGATCTCGATGTTCAACAGACAACCGTTGTGCTGGCAGAAGCGCGCCACCGCCTCCAGTGTGGGCAGGGGTTCGCCAGCGAAAGCGCGCGAATGCCAGCTGCCGGCATCGAGTTGCGACAGGGCATGCCAGCTGTGTGCGCCGGCCGTGCCCTGGCCGCTGGTGGTGCGTTCCAGCGCGCTGTCGTGCAGCAGGAAGGGCACGCCATCGCTGGAGAGCTTCACATCGCACTCGAACATGCGGTAGCCATGGGCGGCACCGACGCGAAAGGCGGCCAGCGTGTTTTCGGGGGCCAGCTTGCCGGCGCCGCGGTGGGCGATCCAGCGCGGATAGGGCCAGGCGGTGGTGTTGTCAGGCGTGTTCACAAACGTTTCCCGGTGGCTTCATCGAAGCAGTGCAGGCGCTCGGGCTGCGGCATGACGTGCAGGCGGGCACCGATGACCGGCGCCGAGTCCTGTTCTTCGTTGATGCGCACGATCAGCGGCTCACTGTCCAGCCGCGTGTAGATCAGCCGTTCGGCGCCCAGCATTTCCACCGCTTCCACCTGCACCGTCCAGCCCGTGTCAGCGGGCTGCGGCACGATCTGCAGGTGCTCGGGCCGCACGCCCAGGATGGTGCCTGGTTTGACGTGGGGGGCCGTGCTGAGCAGGTTCATGGGCGGCGAGCCGATGAAGCTGGCGACGAAAGTGGAGGCGGGCCGGTGGTACACCTCTTCCGGCGTGCCGAACTGTTCCATCCGGCCGGCGTTCATGACGATCATGCGTTGCGCCAGCGTCATGGCCTCGACCTGGTCGTGCGTGACGAACAGCGAGGTGATGCCCAGTTCGCGGTGCAGCTTCTGGATTTCGAGCCGGGTCTGGGCGCGCAGCTTGGCGTCCAGGTTGGACAGCGGCTCGTCGAACAGGAAGACCTGCGGCTGGCGCACGATGGCGCGGCCCATGGCGACACGCTGGCGCTGCCCGCCGGAGAGCTGGCGCGGCTTGCGTTCCAGAAAGGGGCCGAGTTCCAGAATCGCAGCGGCCTTGGCCACACGGGCGCGGATCTCGTCCTTCGGGACCTTGGCAATCTTCAGGCCGTAGGCCATGTTGTCGAACACGCTCATGTGCGGGTACAGCGCGTAGTTCTGGAACACCATGGCAATGTCGCGCTCGGCCGGCTCCAGGTTGTTGACGACCCGGTTGCCGATGGCAATGTCGCCACCGGAGATTTCCTCCAGCCCGGCCACCATGCGCAGCAGGGTGGACTTGCCGCAGCCGGAGGGACCGACGATGACGATGAACTCGCCGTCGGCGATCTCGGCATTCACCCCATGGATGACCTGCAGTTCGTGCTTGCCCTTGCCGTAGCGCTTGATGACGTTGTTGAATGTGATGGCAGCCATTATTTTTCCGTGTCGACCAGACCTTTGACGAACCACTTCTGCATCAGGATCACGACCAGTGCCGGCGGCAGCATGGCCAGGATGGCCGTGGCCATGACCACGTTCCATTCGATGTAGACCTCGCCGAAGATGGCGCGCTTGATGCCCAGCACGATCGGGTACATGTCTTCGCTGGTGGTGACCATCAGCGGCCACAGGTACTGGTTCCAGCCGTAGATGAACTGGATGACGAACAGCGCGGCCATCGACGTTTTCGACAGCGGCAGCAGCACGTCGAAGAAAAAGCGCATGGGGCCGGCGCCGTCGATGCGCGCGGCTTCCACCAGTTCGTCGGGCACGGTCAGGAAGAACTGACGGAACAGGAAGGTGGCGGTGGCGGAGGCGATCAGCGGCACGGTCAGGCCGGCGTAGCTGTTGAGCATGCCCAGATTGGCAATCACTTCGTAGGTTGGGCCGATGCGCACCTCCACCGGCAGCATCAGCGTGATGAAGATCATCCAGAACACTGCGCCCTTGAAGGGGAAGCGGAAGTAGACGATGGCGAAGGCCGACAAGAGCGAGATGGCGATCTTGCCGATGGTGATCGCCAGCGCCACCACCAGGCTGACCCACATCATCGGCCAGCCTGCCGCGATGGTGGCGCCGCCATAGGTCTTGCCGCCGAACAGGGCGAGCCGGTAGGTGTCCAGCAAGTGGTCGCCGGGCAGCAGCGACAGCGGGTGACTGGAGGCGATCTGCTCGGCCGACTGCGTGGAGGCCATGAAGGCCAGGTAGACCGGAAAGGCGATCACCACCACGCCGGCCAGCAGGATGACGTGGGTGAAGAAATCGAGGATGGGGCGACGTTCGATCATCATGGCTGCCGCCTTATTGCATAGTGCACGACCCACAAGGTGTGAGCCTTCCAGTCAGATGCGCAGGCACCCGCGGAACCGGCTTCGCCGGGCCGCTGGGTGCGCCCCCTTGAGGGGGAGGCGTCGAAGGCGCTTCGGGGGTGTTCCATCAGTACTCGATCTTGCGTTCGACAAAGCGGAACTGGACCACGGTGAGCGCGATCACGATGAGCATCAGCACCACCGACTGCGCTGCCGAGCCGCCCATGTCCAGCGCCTTGAAGCCGTCGTAATAGACCTTGTAGACCAGGATGGCGGTTTCCTTGCCCGGGCCGCCGTGGGTTGCCGCGTCCACCGTGCCGAAGGTGTCGAAGAAGGCGTAGATCACGTTCATGACCAGCAGAAAGAAGGTGGTGGGCGCCAGCAGCGGGAACACGATGGTCCAGAAGCGCCGCCAGGGCGAGGCGCCATCGATGGCGGCGGCCTCGATCAGGGACTGCGGGATCGACTGCAGCCCGGCCAGGAAGAACAGGAAGTTGTAGGACACCTGCTTCCAGGCCGCGGCCATCACGATCAGGGCCATGGCGTGGTCGGCGTCGAGGAGATGGTTCCAGGGCAAGCCCAGGGCCTGCAGGGCATAGGAAATCACGCCGTAGGGCGATGCAAACAGCATCAGCCACAGGACGCCGGCCACCACCGGTGCCACCGCATAGGGCCAGATCAGCAAGGTCTTGTAGAAGCCGGCCAGCCGGCTGACGCGGTTGGCCATGACCGCCAGCAGCAACGCCAGCGACATGGAGGACGCCGCTACCCACAGCGAAAAGACAGCCGTGGTCTTGAACGACGCCAGGTAGCTGGCGTCGTCGAACAGGCGCTGGAAATTCTCCCAGCCAACAAATTCCCGGCTGGTGCCGAAAGCGTCCTCCTGCAGCACGCTCTGGTACAGCGCCTGGCCTGCTGGCCAGAAGAAGAACACCAGGACGATGGCCATCTGGGGTGCCACCAGGACCCAGGGCAACCAGGATGATTTGAAGAGGACGCGTTTTTCCATGCGTGGAGGCCGGTTCTGTCAATGTACAAAAGGCCCGATGGGCCTTTTGTGCTGGGTTTGATCAGTCTAGTGCCTTCTTGTCAGGACCGGTTAGCCTTCTGGAAGCGCTCCAGCTGTTCGTTGCCACGCTTGACCGCCAGGTCCAGTGCTTCCTTGGGTGCCTTCTTGCCGGCCCACACGCCCTCGAGTTCCTCGTCGATGATGGTGCGAACCTGCACGAAGTTGCCCAGGCGAACGCCGCGCGACTTGTCGGTGGTCTTGCGGATCATCTGCGTCACCGAGACGTCGGTGCCGGGGCTCTTCTTGTAGAAACCGGACTTGTCGGTCAACTCGAACGAGGCTCTGGTCACCGGCAGGTAGCCGGTGCGCTGGTGGCTCTTCGCCGCCACCTCGGGTTGCGACAGGTAGCTGAAGAAGGCGGCCACACCCTTGTAGTCAGGGGTTTTCTTGCCGTTCATCACCCACAGGCTGGCGCCGCCAATCACCGTGTTCTGCGGCGCGCCCTGTACGTCGGGGTAATAGGGCAGGGTGCCGATGCCATAGCCGAACTTGCCGTTGCGCGTGACGTTGCCGTACAGCGCCGAGGAGCCGGTGGCCATGGCGCATTCGCCGGAGACGAAGGTGGCATCGGCGGCGTTGCCGCGGCCCTTGTAGACGAACAGGCCGGACTTGGCCATGTTGGCCAGGTTCTCGATGTGGCGCACGTGCAGTGGCGAGTTGAACGCCAGCCGCGTGTCCAGGCCGTCAAAGCCATTGTTCTTGCTGGCGAACAGCACGTTGTGCCAGGCCGAGAAACTCTCCAGCTGGGTCCAGCTGATCCAGCTGGTGGTGAACGGGCATTTGTGGCCGCTGGCCTTGAGCTTGGCGGCGGCCAGGGCCACTTCGGGCCAGGTGGTCGGCGGGCGCTCGGGGTCGAGGCCGGCGGCCTTGAAGGCGTCCTTGTTGTAGTGGAACACCGGGGTCGAGCTGTTGAAGGGGAAGCTCAGCATCTGGCCGTTGGGAGCGGTGTAGTAGCCGGCGACCGCCGGTACGTAGGCGTTCTGGTCAAATTTCTGGCCGCCGTCCTTCATGACCTCGGCCACCGGCTTGATGGCGCCTTTGGAAGCCATCATGGTGGCGGTGCCGACCTCGAACACCTGCAGGATGTGCGGGGCGTTGCCGGCGCGAAAGGCCGCGATGGCGGCCGTCATCGATTCGTCGTAGCTGCCCTTGAAGGTCGGCGTGACCTTGTAGTCCTTCTGGCTGGCGTTGAAATCGCGGGCGAGGTCGTTGACCCATTCCCCCAGGGCGCCGCCCATGGAGTGCCACCACTGGATCTCGGTCTGCGCCTGGGCGGGAGCCAGCAACAGGGCAGAGAGGGCCGCAACCGCCCATTTCGCTTTTGCACTCATCGGTAAACTCCTTGAAGTCAAAACCGCCGAGCCTAGTCGGCAGATATGTCAGTCTGATTACGGTTGGATTAAACCGTGGGCGCCGGGTGCTGGGGACCCGGGGATACCATGAGACGAACAGGTGAATGCTGCACTGCGGTAACATCACCCCTCAGCCGGGTTGTACCGTTCTGGCTGAAAATCCAGACTCCCCATGAACGCACCGACTCCGCTTGACCATCTTGTGAATGCGCCCGGCGATGCGCCGCACGGCCACGAACGCATCCGCGAAATTCCCTACAACTACACCTCGTTTTCCGACCGGGAAATCGTGATCCGCCTGCTCGGCTCTCGCGCCTGGGAGGTGCTCAACCAGTTGCGCCAGGAGCGCCGCACGGGCCGCTCCGCCCGCATGCTGTACGAGGTGCTGGGGGATGTCTGGGTGGTGCAGCGCAACCCTTACCTGCAGGATGACCTGCTGGACAATCCGAAGCGTCGCACCCAGTTGGTGGAGGCCCTGCACCATCGCCTGGGTGAAGTGCAGAAACGCCGCACGCCGCAGGACGACCCGCAGCGTGACGCCCTGGTGGGCGAACTGCTGGAAGCTGCCAGCCGTGCCGTCGAGGCCTTCGACGCGGCGTTCCAGGAAATTGCCGCCTTGCGCCGCAAGGCCCAACGTACCTTAAGCCGGCTGACCGCGAAAGACAACGTCAAGTTCGACGGTCTGAGCCGTGTGTCGCACGTGACCGACGCCACCGACTGGCGCGTCGAGTACCCCTTTGTCGTGCTCACTCCCGACACCGAAGCCGAGATGGCCCATCTGGTCAAGGGCTGCATCGAGCTGGGCCTGACCATCATTCCGCGCGGCGGCGGCACCGGCTACACCGGCGGCGCTGTACCGCTGACCTGGAAGAGCGCGGTGATCAATACTGAAAAGCTCGAAGCCATGACCGAGGTCGAGATGGTGCAGCTGCCGGGCCTGGACCGGCCGGTGCCGACCATCTGGACCGAGGCCGGTGTGGTGACGCAGCGCGTGGCCGATGCGGCCGAGCGCGCCGGTTTCGTCTTCGCCGTCGATCCGACCTCGGCCGAGGCCTCGTGCGTGGGCGGCAACATCGCCATGAACGCCGGTGGCAAGAAGGCGGTGCTCTGGGGTACGGCGCTGGACAACCTGGCGAGCTGGCGCATGGTGACGCCCGATGCCGGCTGGCTGGAAGTCACGCGCCTGAACCACAACCTGGGCAAGATCCACGACGCCGAGCTGGCCAGCTTTGAACTGAAATATTTGGAGGCCGATGGCAAGACGCTGGTCAAGACCGAGCGCCTGGACATCCCGGGTCCGAGCTTCCGCAAGGCCGGCCTGGGCAAGGACGTGACCGACAAGTTCTTGAGTGGCCTGCCCGGCATCCAGAAGGAAGGCTGCGACGGCCTGATCACCAGCGGCCGCTGGGTGGTGCACCGCATGCCGGCGCACACCCGCACCGTCTGCCTGGAGTTCTTCGGCAACGCCAAGGACGCGGTGCCCAGCATCGTCGAGATCAAGGACTTCATGTTCGCCGAGCAAAAGCGCAGCGGCGTCTTGCTGGCCGGGCTGGAACACCTGGACGACCGCTACCTGAAGGCGGTCGGCTACGCCACCAAGTCCAAGCGCGGCGGCCTGCCCAAGATGGCACTGTTCGGCGACATCGTCGGTGACGACCCGGATGCCGTGGCGCGTGCCACCTCGGAGGTGGTGCGCATCGCCAATTCGCGCAGCGGCGAGGGCTTCATTGCCATCAGCCCGGAGGCGCGCAAGAAGTTCTGGCTGGATCGCAAGCGCACGGCGGCGATTTCCAGGCACACCAACGCCTTCAAGATCAACGAGGACGTGGTGATCCCGCTGCCACGCATGGCCGAGTACACCGACGGCATCGAGCGCATCAACATCGAGTTGAGCCTGCGCAACAAGATCAAGCTGTGCGACGAGATGGAGGCTTTCTTCAGCGCGGGCAATCTGCCCCATCTGCTGGCTGATCTCAAGCAGGACGACGCCAATGAAACCCCGCTCGCCGAACTGCTGGAGGACCGCGTGGCGCAGGCCCTGGCCCTGGTGCGCGAGGTGCGCGCGCAGTGGCAGGGCTGGTTGCAGGACGTGGACGCCCTGTTCCCGCAGTTGCAGGATCACCGCCTGCGTGCCAGTTGGAAGACGCAGATCCGTGCGCCGCTGGAGGGTATCTTCACCGGCCGTGCCTTTGAAGCGATGCTGGCCGAGTGCAACGCCATTCAGCAGCGCGTGCTCAAGGGCCGGGTCTGGGTGGCGCTGCACATGCATGCCGGCGACGGCAATGTGCACACCAACATCCCGGTCAACAGCGACGACTACGAGATGCTGCAGGCCGCGCACGGCGCGGTCAAGCGCATCATGGCGCTGGCGCGTTCGCTCGATGGCGTGATCTCGGGCGAGCACGGCATCGGCATCACCAAGCTTGAATTCCTGAGCGACGACGAGCTGCGTCCGTTTGCCGATTACAAGCGCCGCATCGATCCCGAGGGGCGCTTCAATAAAGGCAAATTGCTACGAAATCAGGAGCTGTCGGCGCAGGAAGATCAAGGGTTGATGGCCGATTTGACCAATGCCTACACCCCGAGCTTCGGTCTCATGGGGCACGAGTCGCTGATCATGCAGCAAAGCGATATCGGCGCCATTGCCGACAGCGTGAAGGACTGCCTGCGCTGCGGCAAGTGCAAGCCGGTGTGCTCGACCCATGTGCCGCGCGCCAACCTGCTTTATAGCCCGCGCAACAAGATTCTGGCCACTTCGCTCTTGGTGGAGGCCTTCCTGTACGAGGAGCAGACCCGGCGCGGCATCTCGATCCGCCATTGGCAGGAGTTCGAGGACGTGGCCGACCACTGCACGGTCTGCCACAAGTGCCTGACGCCCTGTCCGGTGGACATCGACTTCGGCGACGTGACGATGAACATGCGCAACCTGCTGCGCAAGATGGGGCAGAAGTCCTTCCGCCCCGGAAATGCGGCGGCCATGTTCTTCCTTAATGCCACCAACCCCGAGACCATCAAGCTCATGCGTACCGCCATGGTGGGTGTGGGCTTCAAGGCGCAGCGCCTGGCCAATCAGCTGCTGCGCACGCTGGCGCGCCGGCAGACGGTCAAGCCACCGGCCACGGTGGGCACGGCGCCGGTGAAGGAGCAGGTGATCCACTTCATCAACAAGAAGATGCCCGGTGGCCTGCCGAAGAAAACGGCGCGCGCGCTGCTGGACATCGAGGATCCGAACTACGTGCCGATCATCCGTGATCCGCAGGCCACCACGTCGGACACGGAGGCCGTGTTTTACTTCCCGGGCTGCGGCTCGGAGCGCCTGTTCAGCCAGGTCGGGCTGGCAACGCAGGCCATGCTCTGGCACGCCGGCGTGCAAACGGTGCTGCCGCCGGGTTACCTGTGCTGCGGTTACCCGCAGCGCGGCAGCGGCCAGTTCGACAAGGCCGAGAAGATGATCACCGACAACCGGGTGCTGTTCCACCGCGTGGCCAACACGCTGAACTACCTGGACATCAAGACTGTGGTGGTGAGCTGCGGCACCTGCTACGACCAGTTGCAGGGCTACAAGTTCGAGGACATCTTCCCGGGCTGCCGCATCATCGATATCCACGAGTACCTGCTCGAGAAGGGCATCAAACTCAGCGGCGAGCAGGGCGGCTACCTGTACCACGAGCCCTGCCACAACCCGATGAAACTGGGCGACTCGATGAAGACGGTCAAGACCCTGCTGGCCGGCGACACGGGTAACAACGTGCTCAAGAGCGAGCGCTGCTGCGGCGAGTCCGGTACGCTGGGCGTGACCCGGCCCGACATCTCGACCCAGGTGCGCTTCCGCAAGGAAGAGGAAATCCGCAAGGGCGAAGCCGCGCTGCGCGCATCGGGCCAGGTGGGCGAGAAGGACAACGTCAAGATCCTGACCAGCTGCCCGAGCTGCCTGCAGGGCCTGACCCGCTACGGCAACGATTTGCAGAATGGCCTGCTGGAGGCCGACTACATCGTGGTCGAGATGGCGCGCCAGATCATTGGCGAAGACTGGCTGCCGCAGTATGTGCAGTCGGCCAATGCCGGCGGCATCGAGCGCGTGCTGGTCTGAGGCCATGAAGCCGGCCGGCTGTGCGCTGTACGAGACGGAAGGCGGCGTGGCCGTTGTCCACGGCGGCACGTTCCGCGTCATGCGGGCCGAGTTCTCCGATCTGCCGGCGCCCGGCATGGACATTCGGGGCGTATGGGCCGCCACGCCGGCAGCCTTGTGATAATTCGATCTTTCAGCAGGTGAATTCAATGGCAGGTTTGCAATCCGGTGCTCCGACACCCCAGGACTTGACGGTTCATGGGCAGTCTCGCGTGCTCGAGGTGAGTTTCTCCGACGGGGCAACCTTCCGCATCCCGTTCGAGTTGATGCGTGTGTACTCGCCCTCGGCCGAGGTGCAGGGCCATGGCCCGGGCCAGGAGGTGCTGCAGACCGGCAAGCGCGAGGTGGAGCTGGTGGGGCTGGCGCCGGTGGGCAACTACGCGGTGCAACCGACCTTCTCCGACGGTCACGACAGCGGTATTTTTTCCTGGGATTTTCTCTATTTCCTCGGTTCGCAGCAGGACCAGCTGTGGGCCGACTACGAGGCGCGCCTGCAGGCGGCCGGCGTCGACCGCGATGCGCCGATGCCTGAGAAGGCCGGTCACAGCTGCGGTAGCCACTGAGGCGCAAAACATGACACAAACCCATTTCGGATTCGAAACCGTCGACGAGGCAGAAAAAGCACGGCGCGTGCGCGGCGTGTTCGACTCGGTCGCCTCCAAGTACGATGTCATGAACGACCTCATGTCGGTCGGGCTGCACCGCGTCTGGAAGGCCTATACCGTCACGGTGGCCAACCTGAAAGAGGGCGACCGCGTGCTCGACATTGCCGGCGGCACCGGCGATCTGGCGCTGGCCTTTTCCAAAAAGGTGGGCAAGACCGGCCAGGTGGTGCACACCGACATCAACGAGGCCATGCTGCGCGTGGGGCGCGACCGCCTGCTCGATGCCGGCGTGGTGCTGCCCACCCTGGTGTGCGACGCCGAGAAGCTGCCCTTCCCGGACCAGTATTTCGACGTGGTGAGCGTGGCCTTCGGCCTGCGCAACATGACGCACAAGGACGTGGCGCTGGCCGAGATGTGCCGGGTGCTCAAGCCCGGCGGCAAGTTGCTGGTGCTCGAGTTCTCCAAGGTGGCGCCGCCGCTGGAGAAGCTTTACGACTGGTATTCCTTCAAGGTATTGCCCAAGCTGGGCCAGCTGGTGGCGGGCGATGCCCACAGCTACCAGTACCTGGCGGAATCGATCCGCATGCATCCGGGGCAGGAGGAACTCAAGACCCTGATGCGCAAATCCGGATTCGGGCATGTGGATTTTCACAACATGTCGGGCGGGGTAGTGGCCTTGCATGTTGGAATCAGGTGCTGACACGCCCGTTTTGCGGTAATTTCGGGGTGTCGACCCACTCACTGGATTAATCGGAGACCTGACATGAAACTCTGGACGTTGGCCCTGTCGTTGGCCTTGGCCCTTGGGGGCGTGAATGCAGAGGCCAAACGCCTGGGCGGCGGCACATCGGTCGGCAAGCAGTCGAGCAACGTGACGCAGCGTCAGGCTGCGCCCGCGGCCCCTGCTGCGCCGACGCAAAACGCCGCAGCGCCGGCCAAACCGGCACCTGCGGCCGCTCCTGCGGCGGCACCGAAGAAGCCCTGGGGCGCCATGTTGGGCGGCCTGGCCGCCGGGCTTGGTTTGGCCTGGTTGGCCCATTCGCTCGGGATGGGCGAGGCGTTTGGCCAGTTCATGCTGATCGGTCTGGTGGCGCTGCTGGCCATGATGGCCTTCGGCTGGTTCATGCGCAATCGTCGTCCGGCGGCTTCATCCGCGGGGCCGTATGCCTTCCAGGGCGCAGGTGCCGGTGAAGCGGTGACCCCGAGCCCGGCGTACCGCCCGGAAAACGTCGGCAACGATGCCTCGGCCCGTCCGTGGGAACGCAACACGGCCTCGTTCGACGCCACCGGTGCGCAAGCCAGCTCCGGCATCGTGATTGGTTCGGCCCTGGCCGGCTCGCAGGCCTGGGGCATCCCGGCCGGTTTTGACGCAGAGGGTTTCCTCCAGGCGGCCAAGACCAATTTCGCGACCC
Organism: Curvibacter sp.; assembly: GCA_031426755.1. Lineage (GTDB taxonomy): Bacteria > Pseudomonadota > Gammaproteobacteria > Burkholderiales > Burkholderiaceae_C > Hylemonella. The sequence goes on along the minus strand of JASJPI010000006.1, from coordinate 82,729 downwards.
TGCAGGCGGCCTGGGATCGTTCCGACCTGGCCACGCTGCGCTCCATGATGACCGACGAGATGCTGACTGAAATCCGTCAGCAGTTGAGCGAACGCGAGGTCCACACCGGTGGCCCGGCCAACCAGACCGATGTGGTGATGCTCGAAGCCCAACTGCTCGGGATCGAGGACCTGGGTGATACCTACATGGCCAGCGTCGAGTTCTCCGGCATGATCCGCGAGGAACCCTCGGCCGGCCCGAGCCCTTTCCGCGAGGTCTGGAACATGACCAAGCCCAAGACCGGCACCAGCGGCTGGCTGGTGGCAGGGGTCCAGGCGCTGCAGTAACTGATTGGCGAACCCCGGCGCGAGCGCCGCCGGGTCGTCCCAAGGCGCGAAGGGCCCCAGCCCCAGCGAAGCGCAGGGCGTGCCTGCGGTGGGGGCAGCGCAGCACACGTCGTGGCAAGCGTGGGGGCCTGATGACTTGGGGAATAATCGGGGACTATGGCAACACAGTCCCCGTTTTCGTTTCTGGAAGATGTATTCCAGCAGCTCACCACCACCTTGCAGCCGCCCGCTTGGGCGGTTCAGGAGGCGCAGCGCCGCATCGTGCTGCTGCTCAACCATGTGCTGATGCAGGAACCAGAGGCGACGGCACGCCTGGTTCGGCAAAAGGGCCGGGTCGTGCTGTTTCACTGGCGCAATGTTCATTTCAAGCTTTTGCTGACGCCTGCCGGTCTGCTCGACCTGGCTGCGGCGGATGCCCCGTCCGATCTGACGCTGTCGGTGACGGAGGAGTCACCCGTGGCCTTGGTGCAGTCGGCCTTGAGCGGGGCCAAGCCATCGGTACGCATCGAGGGCGATGTGCAGCTGGCGGCCGAGGTCAACTGGCTGGTGGATCACGTGCGCTGGGACATTGAGGAGGATCTGGCCCGCATCATCGGCGATGCACCGGCCCATGCCCTGGGGCAGGCGGCCCGGCGCGTGGCAGAGGCGGTGCGCCAGCTGTTGACCCGTCCGGCCGGGGCTGGGAGTCAAGGATGAGGCGCCTGTTTCGGGGCACCTTCATTGTCTGGACCGCCTTGCGTTTCGGCCTGGACGAGCTGGTCCTGACCAGCTTCCAGAAACCCTGGCTGCGGGTGATCGCCCGTATCGTGTCGATCGGCCGCAATCTGGACGCGCCGCGTGGCCAGCGCCTGCGTGAGGCGCTGGAGCGTCTGGGGCCGATCTTCGTGAAGTTCGGGCAGGTGCTGTCGACCCGGCGCGACCTGATGCCGCCCGACATGGCCGACGAACTGGCCAAGCTGCAGGACCGGGTGCCGCCGTTCAGCTCCGATGTGGCGGTGGCCACCATCGAGCGGGCCTTTCGCAAGCCGGTGGGGGAGATCTTCAGCGAGTTCGAGCGCGAGCCGGTGGCCAGTGCCTCCATCGCCCAGGTGCATTTCGCCAAGCTGCGCGGCCGTGATGGCCGCGAACGCGAGGTGGCGGTCAAGGTGCTGCGTCCGGGCATGCGGCCGGCGATCGAAAAAGACCTGAGCCTGATGCGCCTGATGGCCGGTTGGGTGGAAAGCCTGTCGGCCGACGGCAAGCGCCTCAAGCCGCGCGAGGTGGTGGCCGAGTTCGACAAGTACCTGCACGACGAGCTCGATCTGGTGCGCGAGGCCGCCAGCGCAGCGCAGCTGCGTCGCAACATGGAAGGCCTCAACCTGGTGCTGATCCCCGAGATGTTCTGGGATTATTGCCAGAGCGAGGTGATCGTGATGGAGCGCATGAAGGGCATCCCGATCAGCCAGACGGCGCGTCTGCGCGAAGCCGGTATCGACATGAAAAAACTGGCGCGCGACGGCGTGACGATCTTTTTCACCCAGGTGTTCCGCGACGGTTTCTTCCATGCGGACATGCACCCGGGCAATATCTTCATCAGCACCGATCCGGCCACCTTCGGCCGTTATATCTCGCTCGATTTCGGCATCGTTGGCACGCTCACCGAATACGACAAGGAATACCTGGCGCAGAACTTCACGGCCTTCTTCCGGCGCGACTACAAGCGCGTGGCCGAGCTGCACATCGAGTCGGGCTGGGTGCCGCCGCAAACGCGCGTGGACGAGCTGGAGTCGGCCATTCGTGCCGTCTGCGAGCCCTACTTCGACCGCCCGCTGAAGGAAATCTCGCTCGGCATGGTGCTGATGCGCCTGTTTCAGACCTCGCGCCGCTTCCACGTCGAAATCCAGCCGCAGCTGGTGCTGCTGCAGAAGACCCTGCTCAACATCGAGGGCCTGGGGCGCGAGCTCGATCCGGAGCTGGACCTGTGGAGCACGGCCAAGCCCTTCCTGGAGAAGTGGATGGCCGACCAGATCGGTCCACGCAAGCTGTTCGAGGAACTCAAGAACCAGGCGCCGCGTTACGCCAAGCTGCTGCCCGAACTGCCGCGCCTGCTGCACGACTACCTGGCGCAGCGCCCGGGGGGCTGGCAGCGGCGCGAGATCGAGGAGCTGCTGGCCGAGCAGCGCCGCACCAACCGCTTGCTGCAGGGGTTGATCTATGCCGGCATCGGTTTTGCCTTGGGACTGGTGGTCATGCAACTGGTGGTCCGGGTCCAGCTTTTCTAACGAGATAGGAGCGTGAGGTGCTGCTGACCTTGGTCATCGTCTATCTGCTGGTCACCATAGCCATCGGCCTGGTGGCGGCCAAGCGCGTCAAGAACTCGGCGGACTTCGCCATTGCCGGGCGCCGGCTGCCACTGGTGATGATCGTCACCACCACCTTTGCCACCTGGTTCGGCTCGGAGACGGTGCTGGGTATCCCGGCCAAGTTCGTCAACGGCGGCCTGCACACGGTGGTGGAAGACCCGTTCGGCGCCGGCTTCTGCCTGATCCTGGTCGGCCTTTTCTTCGCCGCCAGGCTGTACCGCATGACGCTGCTGACCATCAGCGACTACTTCCGCGAACGCTACGGTCGCAGCGTCGAGGTGGTGTGCTCGCTCATCATCATGGTCAGCTACCTGGGCTGGGTCTCGGCGCAGGTGACGGCACTGGGCCTGGTGTTTCACGTGCTGTCGGGGCAGGCGATCAGCATTCCGATGGGCATGGTGATCGGCGTGGTCTCGATCCTGGCCTACACGCTGTTTGGCGGCATGTGGTCGGTGGCGATCACCGATTTCATCCAGATGATCATCCTGGTCGGCGGTCTGGCCATCCTGGCGGTGTTTGCCAGCCACATGGCCGGCGGTGCCGACAAGGTGGTCAACCTGGCCCTGAGCCGCGACATGTTCCGCTTCCTGCCCGAGCCGAATTTCAAGGACATCGTGTTCTTCATTGCCGCGGCCATCACCATGATGCTGGGCTCGATTCCGCAGCAGGACGTGTTCCAGCGCGTGATGTCGGCCGACAGCACGAAGTCGGCGACGCGCGGCCCGGTGATCGGCGGCATCTTCTACATCCTGTTCGCTTTCGTGCCGATGTTCCTGGTGACCAGCGCGCTGGTCATCATGCCGGAGCAGGCCGAGGCGCTGCTGCAGGACGATCCGCAGAAGGTGCTGCCGACGCTGGTGCTGGAGAAGATGCCCTTCATCATGCAGGTGCTGTTCTTCGGCGCGCTGCTGTCGGCCATCAAGTCCTGCGCCTCGGCCACCCTGCTGGCGCCCAGCGTGACCTTCGTGGAGAACATCTGGCGCCAGTTCCGCCCGCACCTGGGCGATCAGCAGGAGCTCAAGACCATGCGCATCACGGTGCTTGTGTTCAGCGCCCTGGTGCTGGTCTACGCCATCAAGATGCAGGGCACCTCGATCTACGAGATGGTCTCCGGCGCCTACCAGGTGACGCTGGTGGGGGCCTTCGTGCCGCTGGTGTTCGGCCTGTACTGGAAAAAGGCCAGCACCCAGGGGGCGATCTTCGCCATCGTGCTGGGTCTGCTGACCTGGGGGCTGTTCCTGGCCACACCGGCGGGCGAAGAGTTTCCGGCGCAACTGGCCGGCGTGCTGGCCTCACTGACGGGCATGCTGGCCGGCTCGCTCGGACCGCAGGCGATTGCCAACCGCCATGCCGCGCACCACAAGCTGGTCGGGGCGGACTGAGTTGTTGGGCGGGCGCTTGCGCCTTGATTTCCGGCCGGCTGCCTATAATTGAGGGTTTTGCATCACCCACCCACCCTTAACCCTTCGAGCCATGCCAATCTACGCCTACAAGTGTGAATCCTGCGGCCTCGCCAAGGACGTCCTGCAAAAGATTTCCGACCCGGTCCTGACCGATTGCCCGGCCTGTGGCAAAGCCACGTTCAAGAAGCAGCTGACTGCAGCCGGGTTCCAGCTCAAGGGTTCGGGCTGGTACGAGACCGATTTCAAGGGTGGCAGCGCCTGCGCTACCCCGTCGGGCGCCGCCGAGGGAGCCGCCTGTGCGGCTTGTCCAGCGGCTGCCAGTGCCTCTGACGCAGCCAGCTGAGCTTTTATCCATGGCCAAAATTCGTAAATGGCTGTTTTCGGGCCTGCTGGTGCTGGCACCGCTGGGCATTACCGTCTGGGTGCTGGAGTGGGTGCTGTCCACACTGGACAAAACCTTGCAGATCCTGCCACGCGCCTGGCAGCCCGACCAGCTGCTGGGCTTGCACATTCCCGGCCTGGGCGCAATTTTTGCCTTGGCGATCGTGCTGGCGATTGGCGCCATGGCGTCCAATTTCGTCGGCACCAAATTGGTGACCTGGTGGCACGCGCTGCTGCACCGCATTCCGGTGGTTCGTTCGATCTATTCGGGCGTGAAGCAGGTGTCCGACACTCTGTTTTCCGAGAAGGGCAATGCCTTCCGCCAAGCCCTGCTGGTGCAGTGGCCGCGTGAAGGCATGTGGACCATCGGCTTCCTTACCGGCACGCCGGGTGGTGACTTGCTGAACCACCTCGACGGCGAGTATCTGAGCGTGTACGTGCCCACCACGCCCAACCCCACGGGAGGCTACTTCGTCATGCTCAAGAAGAGCGACTGCATCGAGCTCGAGATGAGCGTCGACGAAGCGCTGACCTATGTCATCTCCATGGGCGTGATCGTGCCCGGTGGGCCCAATAACCCGCATCTGAAGCAGGCCAAGAGCGGCCTGCAATCCAACAGCTGAAAGTGAAATCGTTATGGCCATGCGCTCCCACTATTGCGGTCTTGTGACCGAAGCCCTGATGGGCCAAACCGTGACCCTGTGCGGCTGGGTCAACCGCCGTCGCGATCACGGCGGCGTGATCTTCGTCGATCTGCGCGACCGCGAAGGCTATGTGCAGGTGGTGTGCGATCCCGACCGTGCCGAGATGTTCAAGGCCGCCGAAGACCTGCGCAACGAGTTCTGCATCCAGGTCAAGGGCCTGGTGCGCGCCCGCCCGGAAGGCACGACCAACGACAGCCTCAAGAGCGGCAAGATCGAGGTGCTGTGCCACGAGCTGACCGTGCTCAACCCCTCGGTCACGCCCCCGTTCCAACTCGACGACGACAACCTGTCGGAAACCACGCGCCTGACACACCGCGTGCTGGACCTGCGTCGCCCCTACATGCAGCGCAACCTCATGCTGCGCTACAAGGTGGCGATGGAGGTGCGCAAGTTCCTGGATGCCAATGGCTTCGTGGACATCGAAACCCCCATGCTGACCAAGAGCACGCCCGAAGGCGCACGCGACTACCTGGTGCCCAGCCGCGTGCATGACGGCCAGTTCTTCGCCCTGCCGCAGAGTCCGCAGCTGTTCAAGCAGCTGCTGATGGTGGCCGGCTACGACCGCTACTACCAGATTACCAAGTGCTTCCGCGACGAGGACCTGCGCGCCGACCGCCAGCCCGAGTTCACCCAGATCGATATCGAGACGTCCTTCCTCTCCGAGCAGGACATCCGCGACATGTTCCAGGGCATGATCACCACGGTGTTCAAGAACACCATTGGCGTGGATCTGGGCGAGTTCCCGGTCATGACCTACCAGGACGCCATGTTCCTCTACGGTTCCGACAAGCCGGACCTGCGCGTCAAGCTGCAGTTCACCGAAGTCACCGAGCTGATGAAGGACGTGGACTTCAAGGTCTTCTCCGGTGCCGCCAACATGGCCGGCGGCCGTGTGGTGGCCCTGCGCGTGCCCGGTGGCGCGCGTGAAGAGGGCGGCCTGAGCCGCGGCGAGATCGACGGCTACACCGAGTTCGTCAAGATCTACGGCGCCAAGGGCCTGGCCTACATCAAGGTCAATGAGCTGGCCAAGGGCCGTGATGGCCTGCAGAGCCCGATCGTGAAGAACATCCACGACGCGGCCCTGAACGAAGTCCTGAAGCGCACGGGCGCGCAGGATGGCGACCTGATCTTCTTCGGCGCCGACAAGGCCAAGGTCGTCAACGACGCCATCGGTGCGCTGCGCATCAAGATCGGCCACAGCGAGTTCGGCAAGAAGAGCGACCTGTTTGAAAACCGCTGGGCCCCGATGTGGGTGGTGGACTTCCCGATGTTCGAGTTCGACGAGGAAAGCCAGCGCTACACCGCCGTGCACCACCCCTTCACCGCGCCCAAGGAAGGCCATGAGGACTGGATGGTGACCGCGCCCGAGAAGTGCATTTCCCAGGGCTACGACATGGTGCTCAACGGCTGGGAAATGGGCGGCGGCTCGGTCCGTATCCACCGCGCCGATGTGCAGCAGAAGGTGTTCGACGCGCTCAAGATCACGCCGGAAGAAGCCCAGCTCAAGTTCGGCTTCCTGCTCGATGCGCTGCAGTACGGCGCCCCGCCGCACGGCGGCCTGGCCTTCGGCCTGGACCGCATTGTCACGCTGATGACCGGTGCCGAATCGATCCGCGACGTGATTGCCTTCCCCAAGACGCAGCGCGCCCAGTGCCTGCTGACGCAGGCACCGAGCCCGGTGGACGAGAAGCAGCTGCGCGAGCTGCACATCCGCCTGCGCAACGTGGACCTGGCCAAGACGGCCTGAGCTTCCAAGGCTTGAGGCAGAATCAAAGGGCGCTGTTTCAGCGCCCTTTTTCATGAGCCAACCCTACAAGATTCCCCAATCCGTGCTGGTGGTCATCCACACTCCGGCGCTGGAGGTGTTGCTGATCAAGCGTGCTGATGCCGAGGACTTCTGGCAGTCGGTGACGGGTTCCAAGGATCATGTGGAGGAGCCCTTTGCCGCGACGGCCGTACGCGAGGTGGCCGAGGAGACGGGTATCGACGCCCTGGCCGCCGGCCACCAGCTGCGTGACTGGGGACTGGAAAACATCTACGACATCTACCCGCGCTGGCGCCACCGCTATGCGCCGGGCGTGACGCGCAACACCGAGCATTTGTTCGGCCTGCAGGTGCCCGCCGGCACTTCGGTGCGGCTCGATCCGCGCGAGCACACGGCTTGGCGCTGGCTGCCCTGGCGCGAGGCGGCGCAGGCCTGTTACTCGCCCAGCAACGCCGAGGCCTGCCTGATGCTGCCAAAATTCGCCTCATGAAGACCTTGCGCGTTGCCACCTACAACATCCACAAGGGCGTTCAGGGCCTGGGGCCGCAGCGCCGGCTGGAGATCCACAACCTGGGTCTGGCGGTGGAGCAGCTCGATGCCGACATCATCTGCCTGCAGGAAGTGCGCAAGATGAACCGGCGCGAGGCGCAGTACTTCGCCCGCTGGCCCGAGCAGCCGCAGGCCGATTACCTGGCGCCCGAAGGCTACGAGGCGGTCTACCGCACGAACGCCTACACGCGCCATGGCGAGCACGGCAATGCCATGCTGACGCGCTGGCCGGTGCTGGCGCACCAGCACGAGGACATCTCGGACCACCGCTTCGAGCAGCGCGGCCTGCTGCACAGCGAGGTCATGGTCAACGGATTGCCCATCCATGTGGTGGTGGTGCATCTGGGCCTGATCCGTGCCAGCCGCGAGCGCCAGGCGGCTCAGCTGGACCGCTTCATCGAGCGCGAGGTACCGGCGTCAGCACCGCTTCTTGTCGCGGGGGACTTCAACGACTGGGGCGAACGCGTCCATCGCCACTTTGCGGCCATGGGGTTGCAGACCTTCGAGCCGGCATCGCACCCCACCTTTCCGGCCCGCCTGCCGATCGTGCAGCTCGACTACGTGTACGCCCGCGGCCTGCAGCCCTTGCAGGTGCATGTGCCGCGCGGACGGCCCTGGTGGCGCATGTCCGATCACCTGCCGCTGATTGCAGAATTTGGCATGCCGGCATGAAGGACAAGCACCTGCCCCCTCTGCGCACCGGGCATCAGGTGCAACTGCTGCAGGGCGGGCAGGCGCTGTTTCCGGAAATGGTGCGGCTCATCGCGCGCAGCGTGCATGAGGTACGCATTGAAACCTACATCTTTCATTTCGACGCTTCAGGCGAGTCGGTGGCCGAGGCCCTGGTACAGGCCGCGCAGCGCGGCGTGGCGGTTTATCTGGTGATGGACGGTGTCGGCACACCCGCCGTGCCGAAAGCGTGGGCGAAGCGCTTCGATGAGGCCGGTGTGCATTGGCACATCTTCCTGCCGCTGGGCCGCATCGGCCTGCTGATTCCAAGCCGCTGGCGTCGATTGCACCGCAAGCTGTGCGTGATCGACGGCCGGGTGGCGTTCTGCGGCGGCATCAATATGCTGGATGACTGGTTCGACCCCAATCATGGGGCCCTGAGCGCACCGCGCTTCGATTTCGCGGTGCGCGTCAACGGCCCGCTGGTGCGTTCGGTGCATGAGGTCATGGTGCAGTTCTGGTGGCGCCTGCAGGCGGTGCGGGACGTGAAAAACGTGGATCTGGCGGCGAGCTGGCGCGATCTGGAAGAAGCGGTACGACTGGCCTTGCAGGCCGAGGGGGCGCACGGCGAAGGCGTTCCGGCTTCAGGGCGGACCCGCGCCGCCCTGCTGCTGCGTGACAACCTGCGCCACCGCAGCCGCATCGAGCGCGCCTACCGCAAGGCCATCGGCGAAGCGCACGAGGAAATCATCATTGCCAACGCCTATTTCCAGCCCGGGCGCAAGCTGCGCCAGGCGCTGATCCACGCGGCACAGCGCGGCGTGCGGGTGCGCCTGCTGCTGCAGGGGCGTTACGAGTACTTCATGCAATACCACGCGGTGCGCATGGTCTACGGTGTGCTGCTGCGTGCCGGCATCGAGATTCATGAGTATGAGCCGAGCTTCCTGCATGCCAAGGTGGCGGTGATCGATCGGCGCTGGGCCACGGTCGGTTCGTCCAACCTGGAGCCCTTGAGCCTGCTGCTGGCACGCGAGGCCAACGTGGTGGTGGTGGACGAGCATTTTGCCCGGGACCTGCGTGCGCGGCTGGTGCATGCCATGGAGCATGAAGGCCGGCCCGTGGACCCGCAAAGCTATGCCCACCGGCCCTGGCAGCAGCGCCTGCTTGACCGCCTGGCCTTCGGCCTGATGCGCGTCATGATTTTCCTGCATGGCAAGCGCTATTGAATTAATAGCTGTTGGCGCATATGTGACAAGGGCTGGAGGCTAAAAACCATACTCTTCAATCGCTGGTAACATTGCGGCATGTTGAAGAAAAGCCAGAGCGTCATGAACCCTAGCGATACCGATGAGGGAACGCCCGTTTCCGTGAAGATCCGGGAGCGCCTGCAGGCTGCGCGCAAGCGCTTCAATGCCAACGACAACATTGCCGAGTTCATCGAACCCGGCGAGCTCGATAAGCTGCTCGACGAGGTCGAGGTCAAGATGCAGGCAGTGCTCGACAGCCTGGTGATCGACACCGCGCATGACCACAACACCGACCGCACCGCCCGCCGGGTGGCCAAGATGTACGTCAACGAGGTGTTCCGCGGCCGCTTCGTGCCGGCGCCGACCATTACCGAGTTCCCCAACGCCGAGCACCTCAACGAGCTGATGATCGTCGGCCCCATCACCGTGCGCAGCGCCTGCTCGCACCACCTGTGCCCGGTGATCGGCAAGATCTGGATCGGCGTCATGCCCAACGAGCACACCAACGTCATCGGCCTGTCCAAGTACGCGCGGCTGGCCGAGTGGATCATGGGCCGCCCGCAGATCCAGGAAGAGGCGGTGGTGCAGCTGGCCGACCTGATCCAGGAGAAGACCCAGCCCGACGGCCTGGCCATCGTCATGGAGGCCAGCCACTACTGCATGGCCTGGCGCGGCGTGAAGGACATGGACAGCAAGATGATCAACTCGGTCATGCGCGGCGTGTTCCTGAAAGACCCGACCCTGCGCCGCGAATTCCTGTCCCTGATTCCCCTGAGGAGCTGATATGACATCCCCCCGACGCTCACTTCGTTCGCTGGCCCCCCAGGGGGCGCAGGTCTCCCTTGGGGCGGCCCGGCGGGAGGCCTGATCATGCTAGTCCGCCTGCTCTACGCCAGCCGCGCTGTCGATTCGAGCGCCGAAGCCATCGAGGCCATCCTGACGCAGTCGCGCCAGTTCAATCCGACCTGCGGCATCACCGGCATCCTGTGCTACGGCGGCGGCATCTTCCTGCAGGCCATCGAGGGCGGTCGCAACGCGGTGAGCGACCTCTACGGCCACATCCAGCGCGATGCGCGCCACAGGGACGTGGTGCTGCTGCACTACGAGGAAATCAGCGAACGCCGCTTCGGTGGCTGGACCATGGGCCAGGTCAACCTGTCGCGCATCAACACCTCCATCCTGCTCAAGTACTCCGAGAAACCCGAACTCGACCCGTATACGGTCTCGGGTCGGGTGTCGCTGGCGCTGCTGGAAGAGCTGATGGCCACCGCCTCCATCATCGGTCGCACCTGAAGCGGCTGCCGTGACTGCACCGGCAGCGGATGCTCGGCCCGTGCTGCTGGGCTGCGATTTCTCCAGCAGTCCGACGCACCGAAAACCGATTGTGTTAGCCCTTGGGGCTTTGCACAACGGGCGTGTCCAGCTCTTCAGGCTGGAGCAGCTCACCTCTCTCGACGCCTTTGCCGACTGGCTCAAACAGCCCGGAGACTGGCTGGGCGCTTTTGACTTTCCCTTCGGCCTGCCGCGCGAACTGGTCCGGCAACTGGGCTGGCCGCTGGACTGGGAGGCCTGCATCCGCCATTACGCCAGCCTGAGTCGGGAGGACATCCGCACGCGCTTTGCCGCCTTTTGCGCCGCCCGGCCGGCCGGCGGCAAATTCGCCCACCGCGCCACCGATCTGCCGGCCGGCTCCAGTCCGTCGATGAAATGGGTCAATCCGCCGGTGGCCTACATGCTGCAAGCCGGCGTGCCGCGCCTGCTGGAGGCCGGGGTGCATGTGCCGGGGCTGCAGGCAGTCGACCCCATGGATGTGAACGCGGTCGACCAGCCGCGCCGTGTGGCGCTCGAAGGTTACCCTGGCCTGCTGGCGCGAGAGGTGCTGGGTGCGCGCAGCTACAAGAGCGATGAGCGGGCGCGCCAGACGCCGGAGCGCCTGATCGCGCGCAAGGATCTGCTTACCGCGCTGGAACATGGCCAGACCCGCTTGGGGTTGCGTCTGAAGCTCACCCACGCGCAACGCGATGCGCTGGTGGATGATGCCCGCGGCGATGCACTGGATGCCGTGCTGTGTCTGATGCAGGCCGCCTGGGCCTGGCAACAGGGGGCGCCACGCTATGGCTTACCCGCCGCCGTGGACCCGCTTGAAGGCTGGATCGTCACGGCCTGAGGGCACGGGGCCGCTCAGGCCTCTTTCGTCAGGATGGTCTCTTCCAGCTTGAGCGCCAGCTGGGAGATTGCCAGTCCGGCCGGGCAGCCGGGAGTGTGCTGCATCAGCAACTGGCGGCGCATGATGGCCTGGCGCACCATGGGGTCTTCCGGGATGTCGCCCATGTGGATCAGGCGCACGGGGCGGCCTGGCTCCCCGGTGACGAAGCGGTCCAGCACCTGTTGCAACTGGACGGTGATGGCACGGCCATCGCCCAGACGGGCCGTCTGGTTGATGATCATGCGGATGTTCTGACGCTTTTGCTGACCGACCAGCACCTTGATGGTGGCATAGGCATCGGTCAGCGACGTCGGCTCGGGGGTGGCCACCAGCAGCACTTCGGCGGCTTGCGAGACGGCGAACAGCACCACGTCGGAGATGCCGGCGCCGGTGTCGAGCAGCAGGACGTCGAATTTGGAAGTCAGGGTTTCGATGACACGCAGGAAGTCGTCGCGCACTTCGGCGGTCAGGCGCGAGTACTCGACCATGCCGGAGCCTGCCAGCAGCACCGAGAAGCCGCCGGGGGCCTTGATGATGGCCTCTTCCAGCTTGGCCTTGCCGGTGAACACGTCGTGCAGCGTGACTTTGGAATAGAGGTTGAGCACGACGTCCAGATTGGCCAGGCCGAGGTCGGCGTCGATCACCAGCACACGGTGGCCGCGCTTGGCCAGGGCGGCAGCGAGGTTGGCCGAGACAAAGGTCTTGCCGACGCCACCCTTGCCGCTGGTCACGGCCAATACCTTGCCTTGCGGCTTGGCGGGCTGTGGCGGGGAGGCTGGTTTGTCCTGCGGTGGATTCAGCACGTCACTCATGGATTGACCTTCTGCATGGCACTATTTTCCTCTGTGCCGGGAATATTCTCACTCCATGCCGGTTCGCCCGTAGAAAGCGCGCCGAACAGGAGACTTTTTTCTTCTGGGCTGACGGAGATGACCTGTTGATGATCGATGTACACGCGGTTGCGCCCTTGCGCCTTGGCCTGGTAGAGCTGGTTGTCGGCCCGCTCGACCCAGAGGTCGGGGGTGCAGCGACTCTTCGTTGGTGCAAAGGCGCCGCCGACGCTGAGTGTGATCTGCAGCGTGAGCTCAGGGGTCACTTCAATCTGGAGGTCGGCCACCGCCTGGCGGATGCGCTCGGCCACCGCTTCGCCGTAGTTGAGCTGGCAGTCCGGCAGCACGATGGCGAATTCTTCTCCGCCATAACGGGCCACCGTATCCTGCGGGCGCACACAGGCGGCCAGGCAGCGTGCCGTGGCTTGCAAGACCCGGTCGCCCGCCAGGTGGCCGTGCGCGTCGTTGATGGCTTTGAAACGATCGATATCGAGCATCAGCAGCAGGGCCGGATTGCCGGAACGCACCACCACCTCGATTTCGCGGGCCAGCATGGTGCGGAAATGACGGCGATTGGCCAGGCCGGTCAACGGGTCGGTGAGCGAGAGCTCGCACAGGCCGTCAATCACGCCTTGCAGATAGGCCGTCGGCGCTGTTTCAGGCGTCGGCAGATCGCTGGCGCCACCATGCTCCAGCAGCGCACGCGCATCATCCAGACGCAAATCGCGCAGATCTATCGGGCTGAGGCTGGGTGAAGTCACGGTTTGCATGGGTGATGAACTTCGAAAAGTCTAACAGGTTTGACTCGGGAAAACGCGGGAAAATCGGCCGGAAAGGCCGTCTTTGCGCGGTTTTGGCAGGGGCGGCGGGTGTGGCGGATCACGACGGGAGAATGGATGAACTGGCGGGAAACAATGCGAGTCCTGATGACGGCGGCGGCTTGCCTCGGCTGGGTCGCCACGGGTTGGGCGGCCGGGTCACCGCAGGCCTGGGCCGGCCGGGTGACGCATGTGAGCGACGGCGACACGCTGTGGGTGCAGCCCGCGCGCGGCGGTCTGCCGCGCAAGATCCGTCTCGACGGGGTCGATGCCCCTGAAATCTGCCAAACCTACGGTGTGGCAGCGCGGGACCGGTTGGCGCAGCAAGTCACGGGCCGGTCGGTGCGGGTCATGCCGCGCCGCCATGATGATTACGGCCGTCTCCTGGCGCGTGTTTCCCTGCAGGGGCAGGATGTCGGGCGCTGGATGGTACGGCATGGGCATGCCTGGTCGCACCGCTACCGGCACCAGCCCGGACCTTATGCGGTGCTGGAGGCGCAGGCACGGGCGCAGCATCTGGGGCTGTGGCAGTTCCGGGCCGAGATGCCGCGTCAGTTCCGCCAGCGGCACGGGTCCTGCTACTGAGGAGAAGGGCTGCCTGGGCGGGACGTTGCGCGTCAGGCCGACGCGCTGCCGCACACCGGGCAGGCCGGCGCGCGCGGCAGGCGCATCTCGGTCCATTCCATGTGGCGACCATCGAGCATCAGCAGCCGGCCGGCCAGTGAGCTGCCGGCCACACTGAGCAGCTTGAGCGCTTCGGCGGCCTGTACCGCACCGACGATGCCCACCAGCGGTGCGAACACGCCCATGGTGGCGCAGCGGGTTTCCTCAAAGGTGTCGTCCGGTGGGAAGACGCAGGCGTAGCAGGGGGACGTGGCGGAGCGGGGGTCGTAGACCGTGATCTGGCCGTCGAAGCGGATGGCGGCGCCCGACACCAGCGGCTTGCGATGCTTCACGCACGCCGCATTGATGAGGTGGCGGGTGGCGAAGTTGTCGCAGCAATCCAGCACCACATTGGCCTGCGCCACCAGCGTGTCGAGCAGTGCTGCATCGGCGCGTGCCATCACCGGCGTGACGCGAACCTCAGGGTTGATGGCGGCCACGGCCTGCACGATGGAATCGACCTTGGGCAGACCGACGCGGTCCAGGGTGTGGGCGACCTGGCGTTGCAGGTTGGTGACGTCGACCGTGTCGTGGTCGACCACGGTGATGCGGCCGACGCCGGCCGAGCCGAGGTAGAGTGCCACCGGCGAACCGAGGCCGCCGGCGCCGATGACCAGCGCGTGGCCGTCGAGGATGCGCTGCTGGCCTTCGATGCCGATTTCTTCGAGCAGGATATGGCGCGAATAGCGCAGCAACTGGTCGTCGTTCATAGAGGGTGGACCCCTGAGGCGCTACGCGCCTTCCCCTCCAGGGGATGCTCCCAGTGACCCGGCGAAGCCGGTTCCACGGGAGCCTGCGCCTGGGGTCTTGGCCGTGTCATGGGTCGCGGACTCGCGCTCAGTTCTCTTTGCTCTCTTCCTTGCGCTCGGTCTGGGTCTTGCTGGCGACGACCGGCAGGCCCTTGAGCTGGTTGAGTGCCTGCACGAGCTGGAAGTCCTTGTCGCTGCCGAACTCGGGCAGCCGGCGCTCCTGCGGCGGTTTTTTCGCCTCTTCCTCCAGCTTCTTCAGCGCTTCATCGCGTGCCTTTTCTCGCGCGGGGTCTTTCGGTTCGGCGCTCTGGCCGTTCGAGAGGTGCTTGTCGAGGTCGGCTTCGCGTGTGCGCAGGGCGGCAAACACATTGCCATCGGCGGTCTCGTCGATCATGACGTCGGGCACGATGCCGCGCGCCTGGATCGATTTGCCGCTCGGGGTGTAGTAACGCGCGGTGGTGATCTTGAGCGCCGTGTCGGGGCCGAGCGGGCGCACGGTCTGTACCGAGCCCTTGCCGAAGGTCTGGCTGCCCATGACAGTGGCGCGCTTGTGGTCCTGCAGCGCGCCGGCCACGATCTCGCTGGCCGAGGCCGAGCCTTCATTGACCAGCACCACCAGCGGCACGCTCTTGAGCGCGCCGGGCAGGCGCTTGAGCGGATCGCTGTTGCTGCGGCGCTGGTAGAACTCGGGCGCGGCCTTGTAGGTGAACTTGCTTTCGGCCAGTTGGCCGTTGGTCGAGACCACCGTGACGTTTTCCGGCAGGAAGGCGGCCGAGATGGCCACCGCGGCATCGAGCAGGCCGCCGGGGTCATTGCGCAGGTCGAGCACCAGGCCTTTGAGGCCAAGGTCCTGCTTGTAGAGTTCGTCGACCTTGCGCACGAAATCATCCACCGTGCGTTCCTGGAACTGGCTCAGGCGGATCCAGGCGTAGCCGGGTTCGATCAGCTTGGCCTTGACCGACTGCGTCTTGATTTCTTCGCGCGTGATGGTGACGGCAAAGGTGCGGTTCTCGTCCTTGCGGAAGATGGTGAGGACGACCTTGGTGTTGGGCTCGCCGCGCATGCGCTTGACGGCTTCGTTCAGCGACAGGCCCTTGACGGCGGTGTCGTCCACCTTGGTGATCAGGTCGTTGGTCTTGAGGCCGGCACGGTAGGCGGGCGAGCCCTCGATCGGCGAGACCACCTTGACCAGGCCGTCCTCCTGCGTGATCTCGATGCCGACGCCGACAAATTTGCCGGTGGTGCCTTCACGGAATTCCTTGAACGACTTCTTGTCGAAGTACTGGGAGTGCGGGTCGAGGCTGGACACCATGCCGGAAATGGCATCGGTGATGAGCTTCTTTTCGTCCACCGGCTCGACGTAGTCGGTCTTGACCATGCCGAAGACGGCCGCCAACTGCTGCAACTCTTCCAGCGGCAGGGGCGTCAGTGCGCTACGCGCCACGGTCTGCAGCGAGACCGTGGTCAAGGCGCCAGCGACCACGCCCAACGAAATCCAGCCTGCAATCTTGAGTTTCTGACCCATAAATGTTCCCTCACCGGCCAATATACACGGTTGGACGCGCTTCGGCCGCCGGGGTTCCCGGCGGTCAGAGCGCAAAAACCTTGCTTTTACCGGCTCTTTACCTGGGATCGCTTTGTCCCGGATCAAGAGCGGGCAAAAAGAGCGCGGCTGGTCAGGCCTTGCCCTGGGCTGCCACGGCGGCGGCGGCTTTGGCGGCGGCTTCGGCGTCGCCCAGGTAGTAGTGGCGGATCGGCTTGAGGTCCGCATCGAGTTCGTACACCAGCGGGATACCGTTGGGGATGTTCAGGCCGACGATGTCCTGGTCGGAGATGTCGTCCAGGTACTTGACCAGGGCGCGGATCGAGTTGCCATGCGCGGCGACCACGATGCGCTTGCCCGACTTGATGGCCGGGGCCATGGTCTCGTTCCAGAACGGCAGCACGCGCGCCACCGTGTCCTTCAGGCACTCGGTCAGCGGCACTTCGGCCACGGGAACGCTGGCGTAACGCGGGTCGCTGCGCTCGCAACGCGGGTCGGTCGGCTCCAGGGCCGGCGGGGGCGTGTCGTAGCTGCGGCGCCAGACCAGCACCTGGTCGTCGCCGTACTGCTTGGCCATGGCGGCCTTGTCCAGGCCCTGCAGGGCGCCATAGTGGCGTTCGTTGAGGCGCCAGCTTTTCACCACGGGCAGCCAGGTGCGATCCATCTCGTCCAGGCAATACCACAGGGTGTGGATGGCGCGCTTGAGCACACTGGTGAAGGCCAGATCGAAGTCGTAGCCTTCGGCCTTGAGCAGTTTGCCGGCCGACATGGCCTGGCTGACGCCGGTGGGCGTGAGGTCGACATCGGTCCAGCCGGTGAAGCGGTTTTCCAGGTTCCAGGTCGATTCGCCGTGGCGGATGAGCACGAGTTTGTACATGGTGTTGGCAGATTCCAAGGGCGGTTGACGGAGGCAGGCCGGGGTCAATATTTCCCCGTTCTGCAGCAAATAACCCGCCATTCTAAAATCCGAAGCTTTGAAGTTGCCAAAACAAGGAACAAAGTGAAATTTATTCTCGACAACTGGATGCTGATCACCGTGGCGCTGACCTCCGGCGCCCTGCTGCTGTGGCCCGCTGTGCGCGGTGCCGCCGGCGGCTCTCTGACGGCCAATGGCGCCGTGCAGCTCATCAACCAGGAGAAGGCAGTCGTGATCGACGTCTGCGAGGCATCCGAGTACGCCGCCGGCCATGTCAGTGGCGCCAAGCACATCCCGCTGGCCCAGCTGGCCAGCAAGCTGCCCGAGGTGGTGAAGAACAAGGAACTGCCGGTGATTTTCGTCTGCCAGAGCGGCATGCGTTCCAGCAGCGCCACGCGCATTGCCAAGGGTCTGGGTTATCAGAAGGCCCAGTCGCTCGGCGGAGGCCTGTCCAGCTGGCGCGCGGCCAATCTGCCGGTGGCCAAAGGCTGATCAGGGGCTGATTCAGCCTCCCTGTATTTCAATTTCGATGGGAAACAAGCCATGCAAGCTGTGAAGATGTACACCACTGCGGTCTGCCCTTATTGTGTGCGCGCCAAGCAGATCCTCAAGTCCAAGGGCGTCGAGCAGATCGAGGAGGTTCGTATCGACACCGATCCGGCTGCCCGCAGCACCATGATGGAAATCACCGGTCGCCGTACCGTGCCACAGATCTTCATCGGCAGCACGCACGTGGGCGGCTGTGACGACCTGGTGGCGCTGGATGCCCAGGGCGGCCTGATGCCGCTGCTCAACGCCGGCTGAGACGGGTGCCGGGTGCCGGAACGCAGGCTGGCACCTGACATAATCCCGCCATCCCGATCGTGAGCCCGCTTCGGCGTTGTCCCGGGCGGGCTTTGTTGTTTTGATCCGAATTTCCGACCTGAAAGCAAGCCATGGCTGACATGCAAGAACCCGTTTTCCAGATCCAGCGCGTTTACCTCAAGGAGGCCTCGCTGGAGCAGCCCAATTCGCCCGGCATCCTGCTGCAGCAGGAACAGCCGGCGGTGGACATCCAGCTCGGCGTCGAGGCCACACCTGTGGCCGACGGCGTGTACGAGGTGGTGGTGACGGCCACGGTGCACACCAAGGTGCTGGACAAGACGGTGTTCCTGGTCGAGGCCAAGCAGGCCGGCATCTTCGAGATCCGCAACCTGCCGGACGACCAGATGGGCCCGATCATGGGCATTGCCTGCCCGCAGATCGTCTACCCCTACCTGCGCGGCAACGTCGCCGACCTGGTGCAGCGCGCCGGTTTCCCGCCCGTGCATCTGTCGGAAATCAACTTCCAGTCGATGTATGAGCAGCAACAGCAGGCGCAGGCCAGCGAGATCCCGGTTCAATAAGAAATCGGGCTTTTGTCCTCGTTGAATAAGCGCATGGTGCTATGAAAATCATAGTAATCGGTGCGGGCGCCTGGGGGACGGCGGTGGCCATGAGCGCCAGCCAGAACCCGCTGGCGTCGCATGCGGTGACGCTGTGGGCGCGCGATCCGGCGCAGGCCGTTGCCATGCAGACCGAACGCATCAATGCGCGCTACCTGCCGGGGCTGCCCTTGCCCGCGGCGTTGCGCGTGATCAACGGACCGGCCAGTGAGCTGGCGACGGCAGTGCAGGGGCAGGACCTGGTCATCATTGCCACGCCCATGGCCGGTCTGCGTTCCGTGCTGCAGCAAATCCGCGATTTCAGGCAACCGGTGGCCTGGCTGTGCAAGGGCTTCGAGTCCGCCGTTTTCGGTGCGCCGGGGCTGCTGGCCCACGAGATCCAGACGCAAGTTGCGCCGGCGCTGATCGCTGGCGTGCTCAGCGGCCCGAGCTTCGCGCAGGAGGTGGCGCGCGGCCAGCCCACTGCGCTGGTGGCGGCCAGCCGCCATGCCTGCGTGCGCGAGCGGCTGGTGCAGGCCTTTCACAGCCCGACACTGCGCGTCTATGCCAACGATGACATCGTCGGTGTCGAGGTTGGCGGCGCCGTCAAGAACGTGCTGGCGATTGCCACGGGCCTGTGCGACGGCTTGGATCTGGGGCTCAATGCCCGGGCCGCACTGATCACGCGCGGCTTGGCCGAGATGACCCGCCTGGGTCTGGCGCTGGGTGCCAAGGCCGAGAGCTTCATGGGCCTGTCCGGCCTGGGCGATCTGGTGCTGACTGCCACCGGCGACCTCAGCCGCAACCGCAAGGTCGGCCTGCTGCTGGCACAGGGCAAGACCTTGCAGGAAGCGGTGGCTTCGCTCGGCCATGTGGCCGAAGGCGTTTATTGCGCCCGTACCGTGCTGCAGCGGGCACAGAGCTTGGGTGTGGAGATGCCGATCGCCCAAGCAGTCGTGGACCTGCTGGACGGCCGGATGCAGCCGGCCCAGGCGGTGGCGGCCCTGATGGGCCGGGACCCGGTGAAAGAGACTTGACCCCCTGTTGGCCGCTCACTCTCACTTCGTGTAGCTGCTCCGTGCCTCAGCCAGAGGCTGAGGCTCTTCGAGCACGTCCAAGCCTGCGCAGGCAGGTTTGGAGCCGCGGCTCTCAGCCCCCTGAGGGGACAACGCCAGTGGCCCGGCAAAGCCGGTTCCACGGCGTTTCCCGCTTGCTTCCACTCGCCTTGGGAGTGGTGCATCGCAAGGTGTTCTAGTTCGCAGTCTGCTCTTGGTTTACGCGTGTAGCGATGTGGGCCAAAGCTTCTTCGACCTGATCGACCAGGATCAGGCACAGGTCCCCTTCGCACAGCTTGTCCATGGCCAGGTCGATGGCCAGGAACTCACCGTGGATCTCGTGCGTGTCGCGCGTGCGCTTGGCGCCCGCCAGACCTTCACGCAGCAGGGCCAGTACCTCGCCGTCGGCGCGGCCGCGCTGGCAGGCATCCTGGTACAGCACCACCTCGTCGAAGGCATCGCCCAGGATGCGCGTCTGCTCGCGGATGTCCTCGTCGCGCCGGTCGCCGGCACCGCTGATGACGACCGAGCGGCGCTTGGCCGGCATGGCCTCCACCGCCCGCACCAGCGCCAGCATGGCGTCCGGGTTGTGGCCGTAATCGGCGATGACCGTGGCGCCACGGTAATGGAACAGATTGAAGCGGCCTTGGGCGTTGTCGCTGTCGTTGACGAAGCTGGCCAAACCCTGGCGAACGAGGGCCCAGTCCAGCCCGAGGCCCCAGACGGCTCCCACAGCGGCCATCACGTTCTCGACCTGGAAGCCGATCGTGCCTTGCAGCGTGAGCGGCACGTCGGCCAGTGCCACCTTGTGCTGCACCGCGCCTTCGGCCGCGACCAAGTGGCCATTCTCGACATAAATCGCGCGCCGGCCCTGGGCCAGATGCGTGGCCATCACCGGATGGTTGCGGTCCATGGCGAAGAAGGTGACGGCACCGTGGCAGTGGGCAGCCATGGATGCGACGATGGGGTCGGTGGCGTTGAGCACGGCCATGCCCTTGTCGGCGATGTTCTGCACGATGACGCGCTTGAGCACCGCCAGGTCCTCGACCGTGGTGATGTAGTTCAGGCCGAGGTGGTCGCCGCTGCCGACGTTGGTGACCACGGCGACGTCGCAGCGATCGAAGGCCAGGCCTTCGCGCAGCATGCCGCCGCGCGCCGTTTCCAGCACCGCGGCATCGACGTCGGGGTGCTGCAGCACGTTGCGCGCACTCTTGGGGCCGCTGCAGTCGCCGGTGTCGATGCGCTCGCCGGCAATGTAGACGCCGTCGGTGCTGGTCATGCCCACGCGCAGGCCCTTCTGGGTCAGCAGGTGGGCGATCAGGCGCACGGTGGTGGTCTTGCCGTTGGTGCCAGTGACGGCCACCAGGGGGATGCGGCCGTTTTCGCCCTCGGGGAACAGGGTCGAGATGATGGCCTCGCCCACCGGGCGTCCCTTGCCGTAGGAGGGGGAGAGGTGCATGCGCAGGCCCGGTGCGGCGTTGACTTCGACCACGCCGCCGGCCTGTTCTTCGAGCGGCTGGTGGACGCTGTCGCACACCACGTCCACGCCGCAGATATCCAATCCCACCATCTGCGCGGCCGCCACGGCGCGCTGCGCCACTTCGGGGTGCACGTCGTCGGTGACATCGGTGGCGGAACCGCCGGTGGAGAGGTTGGCGTTGTGCCGCAGCGAGACGCGCTTGCCCTTGGGGGGCACCGAGTCGGCATTCAGCCCCTGGGCCGCCAGGCAGGACAGGGCGATGTCGTCGAAGCGGATCTTGGTCAGCGAGGTGGCATGGCCGGTACCCCGGCGCGGGTCCTTGTTGACCTCGTCCACCAGTTCACGCACGCTGTGCAGGCCGTCGCCCACCACGCTGGGCGGGTCGCGCCGTGCTGCGGCCACCAGCTTGTTGCCCACCACCAGCAGACGGAAGTCGTTGCCGGGCATGAAGCGCTCGACCAGGATTTCGTCGTCGTACTCGGCGGCGGCGGCGTAAGCCGCCATCAGCTGTTCGCGCGTGGTGATGTTGACGGTCACGCCCTTGCCCTGGTTGCCGTTCTTCGGCTTGATCACGACCGGCAGACCGATCTCGCGGGCGGCTTTCCAGGCTTCTTCGGGCGAAGCGACCTCGAAGCCGAGCGGCACCGGCACGCCGGCGGCGGCCAGCAGTTTCTTGGTGAGTTGCTTGTCCTGCGCGATGGCCTCGGCGATCGCGCTGGTGACGTCCATTTCGGCCGCCTGGATGCGGCGTTGCCTGCTGCCCCAGCCGAACTGGATCATGCTGCCTTGCGTCATGCGGCGGTAGGGAATGTTGCGTGCCATGGCGGCGGTGGCGATGGAGCCGGTACTCGGCCCCAGGCGCACATCTTCGTCGAGTTCGCGCAACTGCTCCAGCGCCTGCTCCAGGTCGAAGGATGTGTCGCCCTGTGCTGAAAGGCAGAGTGCTTCGGCCAGCGTCAGGGCGAGACGGCCGACTTCCTCCTCGGAGTACTCGACCACCACCTGGTAGACGCCGGCTTCGGGCGTGGCGGTGGTGCGGCTGAAGGTGACCGGGCAACCGGCCTGGGCCTGCAGATCGAGCGCGACCAGTTCCAGCACATGGGCCATGGGCACGGTTTCATCGTGGCCGCTGGCGCGCAAGGCTCGGATCTGGGGAAAGCGGGCACGCAGGCGGGCCTCGAAGCCGTTGCGCGTGCTGATGGCGCACTCGGCCGGCGTGCAGGTCACGATCGCTTCGATGGCGGTGTGGTGACTCCACAGATTGGGTCCGCGCAGGGCGCGGATGCGTGAGACGTCCATATGCTCAGGTGGTTTTCTTGGGAGTCGGGTTGAAGGTGCGCAGGCCGGCGCCGATCAGCTCGGGCGTGACGCCCAGGGCCCAGGCTGCGGCCACGGCCGCCATCACCATTTCGGGTTTTTCGGCCTTGGCCGGCGCCAGCGAGTCCAGCGGAACCTGGCTCACTTCATCCATGCCATGGGCCAGGATGATCTGCCGTTCGCGCAGGAATACCGCGCGTTCGCCGCTGGCGCGGTGCGAGGCAATCGCTTCGAGCTCAGGGTTGAGACCGTAGAAGATGACCTTGCCGTCGCACAGTGCGGCCATCTCCACCACTTGCGCATCAGCGGCATTGAGCACCGCCGTGCCGTGCGGCAGCACGACATCGATCTGCGTGCGCACCACGTTGTAGAGCTTGTCGGCATCGTCGATGTAGAAGTCGGCCAGCGCTTCCTGGCTGCCGATGTCGGTCACGACGCCGACGGTGCAACGGTCATAGGCCAGGCCTTCGGACAGGATGGCGCGGTGGGTGTGTTCGAGCACGGCGGCTTCGATCGAGCGGTTGATCAGCAGGCGCTGGCCGGCCTCCCAATTGACGCTGTCGGCGGAATCGACCTGGCGCGCACCGAGGAAGAAGCCGTCCTGGCACGCCAAGCCGACCTGCGTGCCGTTGATGTGCAGCAACCAGGCCACCAGGCGCGCGATGCGCGTGGTGTGCTGGGTGCCGGTGATCCCGACGATCGGGACGCGGCCTTGTCCGTCACCCGGGAACAGGTGGTCGACGATGGCCTGGCCCACCGGGCGCGGCTGCCCTTCGGCCGGCTTGATGTGCATCAACAGGCCCGGACCGGCATTGACTTCGATGATGGCGCCGCCCTGCGCCTTGAGCGGGCGGCCGATGTCTTCGGCCACCAGGTCGATGCCGGCGATGTCCAGCCCGACCACACGGGCGGCCAGTGCGGCGGCCGATGCCACCTGGGGGTGTACCTGGTCGGTGACGTCGTAGGCGAGGTCGCCCTGGCGTTTCACCAGAACGGTCCGGCCGGCTTCGGGCACCGATTCGCCGGTGAGGCCCTGGCGCTCCAGCTCGAGCTGGGCGATCGGCTCCTTGTCCAGGATCAGCGGCTCCAGCGGGAACTCTTCTTCCACGCCGCAGCGCGGGTCGCTGTTGATCTGGCTCTCGATCAGCTGGCGCACGGTGGCGTGGCCGTCACCGGTAACGGTCTGCATCTTGCCGCGCGTGGCCGCAACCACGCGCCGTCCGACCACCAGCAGGCGGTGGGCTTCGCCGCGGATGAATTTTTCCACCAGGACACCGCTGCCTTCGGCATCGGCGGCCCCATAGGCTTTCTCGATTTCCGCCCGTGTGTTGAGGTCGGTGAACACGCCGCGGCCGTGGTTGGCATCGGTCGGCTTGACCACCACCGGCAGGCCGATGTCCTGTGCGGCTTCCCAGGCGGCTTCGGCGCTATCGACTTCCTGACCTTCGGGTACCGGCACGCCGCAGGACTGCAACAGACCCTTGGTCATGTGCTTGTCACTGGCAATGCTCTCGGCAATGGCGCTGGTCTGGTCGGTCTCGGCAGTCCAGATACGGTGCTGGCGTATGCCGTAGCCCAGCTGGACCAGATTGCCGCTGGTCAGGCGGATGTTCGGAATGTGGCGTTCGGTGGCGGCATCGACGATGTTGGCGGTACTCGGGCCCAGGCAGACCTTGTCGCACAACTCGCGCAACTGGGCCACGGTGCCCGCCACGTCATAAGGCCGGTCTTCGATGGCGGCCATGACCAGATCGCGGCCGGCTTCCAGGGCGGCACGGCCCACGTCTTCCTGCCGGGTGCGGAAGGCCAGTTTGTAGATGCCGTGGGCCGAGGTCATGCGCGCTTTGCCGAAGCCGGTCTGCATGCCGACCAGGTTCTGCAACTCCAGCACCACGTGTTCGAGGATGTGCGCAGCCCAGGTGCCTTCGCGCAGGCGCTCCAGGAAGCCGCCCGGCGTCCCCACGCCACAGCGGTGTTCCGCCAGGGTGGGCAACATGGCGGTCAAACGCTCGTAGAATCCGGGGATGGTGTTGGAAGGGTAGTGTTCCAGCTCGCCGATATCGACCCAAGCTTCGATCACCGGACGGTAGGTCCAGATGTTGGGACCACGCAAATGGGTAACCCGCAGGAATTGAATGTTTTTCGTTGTCATGAATCTAAGCAGGTCTGGCAATCAAGCACCGCGGGCGGTTTCCTGGCTTGCATGAACTGACCCTGGTATCGGCACAGTCGTATCCCAACAATCACTTCAAAAAAACGGCGCCCATCGTATATCGTCAAGTCAGTTGCGTACCGCAAGCGACCCAGGTCCTGCGGTAAACCACCAACCTGCTCAACCCACTCTGGACTCCATGACAAACCACCACCCGGCTGCAGGCGAATTATCAATCAACGAGATCCCGGCTGATTGGCGTCAGGAGGCAAGATCACTTCTCCAACCCGGTGAAAACGTTTTAGCCGTGCTGGAGGTTGACCTCGACACCCAACTTCGTTTCGTCCGCGGGCTGGTGGCGGTGACCGACCGGCGCCTGCTCAGCCGCTCCCACGGGGAGGCCGGCTGGCAGACATGGGATTATCGGTCCGGTTTGGCCCTGCATCACCACGACCATGCGGGCGTCGGGCACCTCGACCTGGTGGATGCCTCCGGCCTGCTGGCCAGCTGGCGCTTCACCCTGGGCCAGAATCTGCAGGCCATCCGGGTCCATGACCAGTTCCGCCTGCAGCTGGAAAGCCATCTCAGCGGCCGGCCGGTGGTGCAGCCGCCGGGGCACATCTGCCCGAGTTGCAAGGCGCCGCTGGCCCCGGATCAGGACGAGTGCCCGATCTGTACCAAGGTCATCCATACCCCGCCGTCCACCTGGACCCTGTTCCGGCTCTGGCGCTTTGCCCGGCCCTACCGTGTCCAGCTGTTCTGGGGGTTCGTGCTCACTCTGCTGGGAACGGCAGCCAGCCTGGTACCGCCCTACCTCACCATGCCGCTGATGGATGATGTACTGATCCCGTTCCAGAACGGGCAGCAGATCGATCCCATGCTGGTGGCGCTCTACCTGGGCGGCCTGTTCGGGTCGGCCTTGCTGGCCTGGGTGCTGACCTGGGCGCGCACCTACATCCTGGCATTGGTGTCGGAGCGCATCGGTGCCGATCTGCGCACCACCACCTATGACCACCTGCTGAACCTCTCGCTCGAGTATTTCGGTGGCAAACGCACCGGCGACCTGATGGCGCGCATCGGCAGCGAAACCGACCGCATCTGCGTCTTCCTCTCGCTGCACCTGCTGGACTTCGCCACCGATGTGCTGATGCTGGCGATGACAGCCGCCATCCTGTTCTCCATCAACCCCTGGCTGGCTCTGGTGACGCTGCTGCCGTTGCCCATCATCATCTGGATGATCCACGCCGTGCGCGACCGCCTCAAGACCGGCTTCGAGAAGATCGATCGCGTCTGGTCCGAGGTCACCAGCGTGCTGGCCGACACCATTCCTGGCATCCGCGTGGTCAAGGCCTTTGCCCAGGAAAAGCGCGAGTCCAGGCGCTTCCATGATGCCAACCGACACAACCTGGCGGTCAACGACAAGCTCAACCGCGTCTGGTCGCTGTTCACGCCCAGCGTGTCCTTCCTTACCGAGGTCGGCCTGCTGGTGGTCTGGGCCTTCGGCGTCTGGCTGGTGGCCCACGAACAGATCACCGTGGGTGTGCTGACCGCCTTCATCGCCTACATCAGCCGCTTCTACGGCCGGCTCGACTCCATGAGCCGCATCGTGTCGTGGACCGAAAAATCGGCCTCCGCCGCCAAACGCATCTTCGACATCCTGGATCATGTCTCCAGCGTGCCGGAGCCCGCGCAGCCGGTGCATCTGGACCATGTGACGGGCCGGATCGAGGTGCGCGACGTCGGTTTCCGCTACGGCAACCGTGAAGTCAACCGCGGCATCAACCTGACCATCGAACCCGGCCAGATGGTCGGCCTGGTCGGCCACAGCGGTTCCGGCAAGAGCACGCTGGTCAACCTGATCTGCCGCTTCTACGACGTGTCGGAGGGCAGCATCCGTGTCGATGGCGTGGACATCCGGACCTTGCCGGTGGCTGAATACCGTCGCAACATCGGTCTGGTGTTGCAGGAGCCCTTCCTCTTCTTCGGCACGATTGCCGACAACATTGCCTACGGACGGCCCGATGCCACGCGCGAGGAAATCATTGCCGCCGCGCGTGCCGCCCACGCGCATGAGTTCATCCTGCGCCTGGCGCAGGGCTACGACTCCATGGTGGGCGAGCGCGGCCAGGGCCTGTCGGGCGGCGAGCGCCAGCGCATCTCGATCGCGCGGGCCCTGCTGATCGACCCGCGCATCCTGATCCTGGACGAGGCCACGGCCTCGGTCGACTCCGAGACCGAAAAAGAAATTCAGAAGGCGCTGGAAAACCTGGTGCAGGGCCGCACCACCATCGCCATTGCGCACCGGCTCTCGACGCTGCAGCGCGCCGACCGGCTGGTGGTGCTGGACCGCGGCCAGGTGGTGGAAGAGGGTACGCACGACGAACTCATGGCCAAAGAGGGCGCCTACTACGGCCTGTACCAGGCGCAGGCCCGCAACATGGACGTGGACATGGATGACGCCGTGGAAGCTGCCGTCGACGACAAGAAGGACGATGCCAAATGAACGCCAGCTCCAACACCCAACTGGTGACCCACGCTTTCGAACTGAGCCGCAACAGCTTCGGCAAGCTGGTGTTGACCACGCCAGACGGCCAGATCCATGAGGATGTGGTGCCGGTGCGCGCCTTCCCGATCCAGTCGCCCGACCGCGGCATTTCCCTGCTCAACCACGAAGGGCATGAGGTGGCCTGGGTCGATGCCCTGGCCGATGTGCCGCAGCCGGCGCAGGGGCTGATTCGCGAAGCGCTGGGCGGGCGCGAGTTCATGCCGGAGATCCAGGCCATCCTGAGCGTGACCAGCTTTGCGACGCCCTGTACCTGGCAGGTGCTGACCGACCGCGGTGAAACGAATTTCGTGCTGCGGGGTGACGAGGACATCCGTCGACTGGCCGGCAACACCTTGCTGGTGACCGACTCGCACGGCATTTATTTCCTGATCCGTGACCTGACGGCCTTGAGCCGGGACAGCCGCAAAATTCTCGACCGTTTCATGTGAGTCGTTATCCTCGTTGGCCCGTTGTATGAATCCTGTTCTTGACTATTCCGAGTCCATGCTGCGCGAACTGGCGCAGTCAGATGTGGTCCGCGCCTTGCAGGAGGACGTGGGCCCGGCTGACCTCACTGCCGCTCTGATCGACTCCACGCGCCAGGCGCGCGCCCGGGTGCTGGCACGCGAATCCGCGGTGATCTGCGGTGCACCCTGGGTTGAAGCGACGCTGCGGCAGATTACCCCCGACGCTCGCCTCACCTGGCATGTGCGTGACGGCCAGCGTTGTGCGCCGGACCAGGTGGTGCTGGAGATCGCTGGCCCGGCGCGTGGCCTGCTGACCGCCGAGCGTACCCTGCTCAACTTTCTGCAGCTGCTCAGCGCGGTTGCCACCTGCACCGCCACCTATGTCCAGGCCGTGCAGAGCGTGACCGGCAACCAGGCACAGATCGTCGACACGCGCAAGACGCTGCCCGGCCTGCGCCTGGCACAGAAGTACGCGGTGTGCACCGGTGGCGGCACCAACCACCGCATCGGTCTGTATGACGCGGTGCTGATCAAGGAAAACCACATTGCCGCGGCGGGTGGTGTCACCGCTGTGCTGCAGCGCGCCGCCGCCGTGGCGCCGACAGCCAAGTTCGTCGAGATCGAGGTCGAAACCCTGGCGCAACTGGCGGAAGCCCTGGCCGCGGGTGCCACCATGGTGCTGCTCGACAACATGAGCCTGGACATGCTGCGCGAGGCCGTTCGCCTCAACGCCGGCCGCGCGATTCTGGAGGTGTCCGGTGGCGTGAATCTGAGCACGGTACGCGACATTGCCGCCACCGGGGTCGACCGCATCTCCATTGGTGCCCTGACCAAGGATGTCAAGGCGATTGATTTTTCCATGCGCTTCGAGGAATTGTGATGACAGCCCCCGCCACGGTGATTGACGTCGAATACGAGCAACCGGCCTGCACCACGCGCCACGCCTGGGCGCGTGTGCCGGTGGAGCCGGGGCCGGCCGAGCGCGCCGCGTTGAAGGACCAGATCCGCCGCCTGCTGAAAGAGAAGAACGCCGTCATGGTGTCGCACTACTACGTGCATCCCGACTTGCAGGACCTGGCCGAGGAGACCGGCGGCATCGTCAGCGATTCGCTGGAGATGGCGCGTTTCGGGCGCGACCACGCCGCGCAGACGCTGGTGGTGTCGGGCGTGCGTTTCATGGGCGAGACGGCCAAGATCCTGTCGCCGGAAAAACGCATCCTGATGCCCGACCTGGACGCGACCTGCTCACTCGACCTCGGTTGCCCGATCGACGAATTCTCCGCCTTCTGTGATGCCCATCCCGATCGCACCGTGGTGGTCTATGCCAACACCAGTGCCGCGGTGAAGGCGCGCGCCGACTGGCTGGTGACTTCCAGCTGCGCGCTCGACATCGTGCGGGCGCTCAAGGACAAGGGCCAGAAAATCCTGTGGGCGCCCGACAAGCACCTGGGTGGCTACATCCAGCGAGAGACCGGTGCCGACATGGTGATGTGGAACGGCTCGTGCATCGTGCACGACGAGTTCAAGGCCTTCGAACTCGAAGCGCTGATGAAGGAGCATCCCAAGGCCAAGGTGCTGGTGCACCCGGAGTCGCCGGCCGAAGTGATTGCGCTGGCCGATGCGGTGGGTTCCACCTCCGGCATCCTCAAGGCTGCGCACGACCTGGACGCCCCCGAGTTCATCGTTGCCACCGACAAGGGCATGATGCACAAGCTGCGCACGCTCAACCCGGGCAAGACCTTCATCGAGGCCCCCACTGCCGGCAACAGCGCCACCTGCAAGAGCTGTGCGCACTGCCCCTGGATGGCCATGAACAGTCTGGCCGGGGTGGCGCAGGTGCTGCAAAGCGGCGCCAACGAAATCCATGTCGATCCGGCGCTGATCCCACGTGCCCGCGTACCGATCGACCGCATGCTGGCGTTCACCGCCGCCCTCAAGGCGGGTCAGCCGACCGGCGGGCTGGTGCCGAATATCGGGGCGGCGTGACGGGCTCACCCCCAGGCTACGCGCACTGCGTGTCGCTTCGCCACCCCCCTTGCAGGGGGCAACGCCAGTGGCCCGGCCAAGCCGGTTCCACGGCGTTTCCCGGTTAGGTCATTTCATGCGATGCGGGCCTCGGCCCGGTTCTGTCTCAGCCGAGCAGGCGTTCGGCCGGTACGTACGTGTAGCCCAGTTGTCGGGCCACGGCCTCGTGCGTCACGTGACCCTGGGCCACGTTCAGGCCGTGGCGCAGGTGCGGGTCCTCGCGCATGGCCTGCTGCCAACCCTTGCCGGCCAGGGCCAGTGCGTGCGGCAGGGTGGCGTTGTTGAGGGCGAAGGTCGAGGTGCGGGCCACGTTGCCCGGCATGTTGGCCACGCAGTAGTGCACCACGCCATTCACCATGAAGGTCGGGTCGGCATGGGTGGTGGGGTGTGAGGTTTCGAAGCAGCCACCCTGGTCGATCGCCACGTCGACGATGACACTGCCTGGCTGCATGCGTGACACCAGTTCGCGGCTGACCAGCTTGGGTGCCGCAGCGCCGGACACCAGTGCGCTGCCGATCACCAGTTCGGCGTCCAGCACGGCGTCTTCGATAGCTTGTGCGCTCGCCTGCAGCGTGCTGATGCGGTTGCCATACAGGGCATCGAGCGCACGCAGCCGTTCCACACCGCGGTTGAGCACGGTGACGCGTGCGCCCATGCCGACGGCGATCTGCGCTGCATGGGCGCCGACCGTGCCGGCGCCCAGGATGACCACGTGGCTGGATCGCACGCCCGGTACGCCACCGAGCAGCACGCCCATGCCGCCTTGCGACTTTTCCAGATGATGCGCACCCACCTGCACCGCCATGCGGCCGGCCACCTCGCTCATCGGTGCCAGCAACGGCAGCGTACGGTTGGGGCCGGTGATGGTTTCGTAGGCGATGCACACGGCGCCGGATTTCACCAGGGCTGCGGTCTGTGCCGGGTCCGGTGCCAGGTGCAGGTAGGTGTAGAGGATCTGCCCCGGCCGCAATAACACCAGTTCTGATGCTTGGGGTTCCTTCACCTTGACGATCAGCTCGGCCTGTACAAACACACTGGCGGCATCTGGCAACAACGTGGCACCGGCGACGCGGTAGTCGTCGTCGCTCAGGCCGATGGCGGCACCGGCGCCGCTTTGGACCAACACCTGATGTCCGTGTGCGCACAACTCGCGCACACTGGCCGGCGTCAGGCCGACACGGTACTCATGGCTCTTGATTTCCT
The DNA here is from genome assembly GCA_031426755.1 of Curvibacter sp. Taxonomy (GTDB): domain Bacteria; phylum Pseudomonadota; class Gammaproteobacteria; order Burkholderiales; family Burkholderiaceae_C; genus Hylemonella. The sequence continues at coordinate 51,971 of JASJPI010000006.1, read as the reverse complement.
TGGGGACGCCGATTTGCATGGAAGTACTCCGGGAGCAAAGTCATCGGCGTCAAGATTAACCCATGTGAATCGGCTGACGCTCAGACTTCCAGCTTGTGTCTACGGCATAACAAGCCCTTCGGGCAATTGTTGGCCTTCGACGCAATCTGGAGGTTCGGATTGTGGCTCCGACTAACAAACCCGTCGGGTAGTTGTTAGTCTTCACCGCAACACCGAGGTCTACACCTCGATGCTGTCAATCAGGCGCGTGGTGCCGAGACGTGCTGCACCCAGCACCACCAATTGGTTCGGGCCGAAGTCGCCGGCCTGCGGCGGCTGCAGGTCGTGACGGCGGCGCACCGTCAGGTAGTCGGGTTGCCAGCCACGATCGGACATCGTTCTCATGGCCAGCCCTTCCAGCTTGGCGATATCTTGCTCACCTTTTTGTAGCGATTCGATCATGGCCTTGAGCGCCAGTGAGAGCTGCACCGCTTCGGTGCGCTCGGCCTCGCTCAGGTAGCCGTTGCGTGAGGACAGCGCCAGGCCGTCGGCGGCACGCAGGGTGGCGCCGGTCTGGATGTCGATCGGCAGCGCCAGCTGCGCCACCATGCGGCGGATCACCATCTGCTGCTGGTAGTCCTTGGCACCGAACACGGCCACGCGCGGCTGCACGCTGTTGAACAGCTTGAGCACCACGGTGCAGACGCCGGTGAAGAAGCCGGGGCGGAAGTACCCTTCCAGGATGTCGGCCAGCTCGGGCGGCGGCTGCACCTTGTAGCCCTGCGGCTCGGGGTAGAGCTCGCGCTCGCTGGGGGCGAACATCACGTCGCAACCGGCCGCCTGCAGCTTGGCGCAGTCGACCTCCAGCGTGCGCGGGTAGGTGTCGAAGTCTTCGTGCGGCGCGAACTGCAGGCGGTTGACGAAGATGCTGGCCACCGTCACGTCGCCCAACGGCTTGGCCTGCTTCACCAGCGCCAGATGGCCCTCATGCAGGTTGCCCATGGTGGGTACCAGCGCCGGGCGCTGGTAGTTGCCAAGCTCCGCGCGGAGTTCAGAAATGGTGTGAATCAGCTTCATAAGTACGAGTGCAAGGGGCAAACCGCGGGGCGCCGCGGAACCGGCTTCGCCGGGCCGCTGGCGCCGTCCCCCTTCGGGGGATGACGCCGCAGGCGGCTCAGGGGGGAATCTTATCTACCAGGCGTGTTGGGCATTCACCGGAAAGCGGCCTTCCTTCACTGCCTTGACATAGGCTTCCATGGCGCCGCGCACGCTGCCGGCGTCTGCCATGAAGTTGTGCACGAACTTCGGCATCTTGCCCAGGTTCATACCCAGCATGTCGTGCAGCACCAGCACCTGGCCCGCGGTGTCGACGCCGGCACCGATGCCAATCGTCGCGCAATGCGGTAGTGCCTTAGTGAGTTCCGCCGAGAGGGCCGCCGGCACCATCTCCAGCACCAGCAGGGTGGCACCGGCATCCTGCAATTCCAGCGCGTGGCGTTTCAGGATGGCGGCGGATTCCTCGGTCTTGCCTTGCACGCGGTAGCCACCCAGAGCATGCACCGTCTGCGGCGTCAGGCCGAGGTGGGCGCAGACCGGGATGCCGCGCTCGACCAGGAAGCGCACGGTGTCGGCGGTCCAGCCGCCACCCTCCAACTTGACCATGTGGGCACCGGCCTGCATCAGCACGGCAGCGCTGCGCAGGGCCTGTTCTTTCGACTCATGGTAGGTGCCGTAGGGCAGGTCGCCGATGATCCAGGCCGTGCCCTGCACGCGGCGCACGCCGCGCGTGACGCTCTCGACGTGGTAGCGCATGGTCTCCAGCGTCACGCCCACGGTGCTGGAGAGGCCCTGGCACACCATGCCCAGCGAATCACCGACCAGGATGCACTCGACGCCAGCGGCATCGGCCACGGCGCCGAAGGTGGCGTCGTAGGCGGTGAGCATGGTGATCTTCTCGCTGCGCGCGTGCATTTCCAGCAGGCGCGGCAGGCTGATCGGCTTGCGTGTGGCCGGCGCCGAGGCTGGCGGCAGCGTGCCGTAGGGCGAGGCGCTGTTTTGCGGGGCGGAGGTCGAGGTCACGGCGGGCTCCTGAGTTTGGCGCAAGTGTAGTGCGGGTGGCCGGTCAGGCTTCGGGTGCTCCGGGGGTCATGCCCAGACGGTTGAGCAGATCGATGTCGGCGTCCGTGTCGGGGTTGCCGGTGGTGAGCAGCTTGTCGCCGTAGAAGATCGAGTTGGCACCGGCCAGGAAGCACAGCGCCTGCACCGCGTCGCCCATCTGCTGGCGGCCGGCCGACAGGCGCACGCGCGCGCGGGGCATGGTGATGCGGGCGACGGCGATGGTGCGCACGAACTCGAAGGGGTCGAGCGGCGCCTGGTCGGCCAGTGGCGTGCCTTCGACGCGCACCAGGTTGTTGATCGGTACCGACTCGGGGTAGGGGGTGAGGTTGGCCAGTTCGGCAATCAGCCCGGCGCGCTGGCGGTGGCTTTCGCCCATGCCGACGATGCCGCCACTGCAGACCTTGACGCCGGCGCTGCGAACGCGCGCCAGCGTGTCCAGGCGGTCCTGGTAGACGCGCGTGCTGATGATGTCGCCATAGAAGTCGGGCGAGGTGTCGAGGTTGTGGTTGTAGTAGTCGAGGCCGGCGTCGCGCAGCTGTTCGGCATGGCCTTCCTTGAGCATGCCCAGGGTGGCGCAGGTCTCCAGCCCCAGGCCTTTGACAGCGCTGACCAGTTCGGCCACTTTCTCGATGTCGCGGTCTTTCGGCTCGCGCCAGGCCGCACCCATGCAGAAGCGCGTGGCGCCAGCGTCCTTGGCGCGGTTGGCAGCGAACAGGACTTCTTCCAGTTCCATCAGCTTGGAGGCTTTCACGCCGGTATCAAACGAGGCGGATTGCGGGCAGTAGCCGCAGTCCTCCGTGCAGCCGCCGGTCTTGACCGAGAGCAGGGTGGCGAACTCGATCTGCGTCGGGTCGAAGTGTTCGCGGTGCACGGTCTGGGCGCGGAACAGCAGTTCGGGAAAGGACAGCTTGAACAGCGCCTCGATGGCTTCGACGCTCCAGCGTTCGGCTTTGGGGGCGGCTGCGTTGGCGGCACGCGGGCGGTGCAGGGTGATGGTTTGTTCCTGATCGTTGCTCATGTCGGATCTTTCTTGGATGTGGCTCAGGCGCTGTCGCCGCCATGATGTTCGGCGTGCACCGGCACATGGGAGGCTTCCTGCACCGGGACATGGCTGCGCTGTTCCTTGATGCGGTTGTTGTCGTCGACGAAAACCAGCTTGGGTTCGAAGCCTTTGCATTGCGCTTCCGGTACCTGGGCGAAGGCGGCGATGATGATCAGGTCGCCCACGGCGGCGCGGCGTGCGGCCGAGCCGTTGACCGAGATGATGCCGGAGCCGCGCTCGCCACGGATGGCGTAGGTGATGAAGCGTTCGCCGTTGTTGATGTTCCAGATGTGGACTTGCTCGTTTTCCATCATGTTGGCGGCATCGAGCAGGTCTTCGTCAATCGCGCACGAGCCTTCGTAATGCAGTTCGCAGTCGGTGACGGTGGCGCGGTGGATCTTGGATTTGAGCAGGGTACGTTGCATGGTCTTCTCCTTGTGGGAGGGTCATTGGGTTGGGGGCGTCAGCAGGGTGGGCTTGGCCACCGCTTCGGTTTGCGGGTAATCGCGGCTGAAGTGCAGGCCGCGGCTTTCGTGCCGGCTTTGTGCGCTGCGCACGATGAGGTCGGCGACCTGCACCAGGTTGCGCAGCTCCAGCAGGTCGCGCGTCACGTGGAACTGGGCGTAGAACTCCTGGATCTCGCCTTGCAGCAGCGCGATGCGGTGGGCGGCGCGCTCCAGACGCTTGTTGGTGCGCACGATGCCGACGTAATCCCACATGAAGCGGCGCAGTTCGTCCCAGTTGTGCGAGATCACCACGATCTCGTCGGCATCGGTCACGCGGCTGTCGTCCCAGGCCGGCAGCGGCGGACAGGCCGGCGCACTCTCCTGCGCGATGGCCTGGGCGGCGGCACGCGCGAACACCATGCACTCGACCAGCGAGTTGCTGGCCAGCCGGTTGGCGCCGTGCAGGCCGGTGCAGGCGGTCTCGCCAATGGCATAGAGACCGGGCAGGTCGCTGCGGCCGGTCAGATCGGTAACCACGCCGCCGCAGGTATAGTGCGCTGCCGGCACCACGGGGATGGGCTGCCGGGCAATGTCGATGCCGAGTTCCAGGCAGCGCGCGTAGATGGTGGGGAAGTGCTCCAGCAGGAATTCCTTGGGCTGGTGCGAGATGTCCAGGTAGATGCAGTCCAGGCCGCGCTTTTTCATCTCGAAGTCGATGGCGCGCGCCACCACGTCGCGCGGCGCCAGCTCGGCGCGCGCATCGTGGGCCGGCATGAAGCGGGTGCCGTCGGGCAGGATCAGTTTGCCGCCTTCGCCGCGCACGGCCTCGCTGATGAGGAAGGACTTGGCCTGCGGGTGGTACAGGCAGGTCGGGTGGAACTGGATGAACTCCATGTTGCCGACCCGGCAGCCGGCGCGCCAAGCGGCGGCAATGCCGTCGCCGGTGGCGGTGTCCGGGTTGGTGGTGTAGAGATAGACCTTGCCGGCGCCGCCGGTGGCCAGGATGGTGTGCGGCGCGTTGAAGGTGAGCACCTGGTCGGTGGCCTCGTCCAGCGCGTACAGGCCGTAGCAGCGCTGCTCGGGCAGACCGAGCTTGTGGCCGGTGATCAGGTCCACCAGCATGTGGTGTTCGAACAGCGTGATGTTGGGCGTGGCGCGCACCTTTTGCATCAGCGTGTCCTGCACGGCGGCGCCCGTGGCATCGGTCACGTGCACCACACGGCGCTCGCTGTGGCCACCTTCGCGCGTGAGGTGCAGGTGCCCTTCTTCCTGCGAGAACGGAACGCCCATGTGCTGCAGCCAGCGGATGTTTTCCGGCGCATGCTCGACCACGAAGCGGGTCGCGTCCAGGTCGCACAGGCCGGCGCCGGCCACCAGCGTGTCCTGCACATGCGATTCGAGCGTGTCGCCTGCGCCCATGACGGCGGCAATGCCACCCTGGGCCCAACGGCTGGAGCCGTCGTTGAGTTCGCGCTTGGTCAGGATGGCGACGCGGTGGGTGGGTGCCAGGTGCAGTGCGGCACTCAGGCCCGCCAGACCGCTGCCGACGATGAGGACATCGAAATGATGGGAGGTGGTCACAGGAAGAATCTCGGGACGGGGGCGGGGCGGCAGCCTCAGACGGGTGAATACGCCAGCCGGACGTAGATCGGGGCGAAGGCCTCGGCCTGGGTGATTTCGATCAGGCTTTCCTTGGCCAGCTCCAGCAGGGCGATGAAGGTCACCACCAGCACCGGCGTGCCTTTCCCGGTATCGAACAGGTGCTCGAACTCGACGAACTTGTGGCCCTGCAATTGGCGCAGCACGATGCTCATGTGCTCACGCACCGAAAGTTCCTCGCGCGTGATCCTGTGGTGCTGCACCAGCTTGGCACGTTTGAGGATGTCGGCCCAGGCTTCCTGCAGGTCGACGACGTGCACGTCCGGAAAGCGCGGCTGCAAGGACTGTTCGATGTAGACCTGGGCCTTGAGGAAGTCGCGCCCATAGTGCGGCAGATTGCCCAGCTGCACGGCAGCCAGCTTCATCTGCTCGTATTCGAGCAGGCGGCGCACCAGCTCGGCGCGCGGGTCTTCGGCTTCCTCGCCCTCGGCCGTCTTCTTGGGCGGCAACAGCATGCGCGACTTGATCTCGATCAGCATGGCCGCCATCAGCAGGTACTCGGCCGCCAGTTCCAGGTTGCGGTTGCGGATGTCGTCCACATAGACCAGGTACTGGCGTGTGACCGCCGCCATCGGGATGTCGAGGATGTTGAAGTTCTGCTTGCGGATCAGGTAGAGCAGCAGGTCGAGCGGACCTTCGAACGCCTCCAGGAACACCTCCAGCGCTTCCGGCGGGATGTACAGGTCCTGCGGCATCGCAAACAAGGGCTCGCCGTAGAGCCGGGCCACGGCCACGTGGTCGACGACCTCGGGCATGTCCGGCGTGAGTGCTGTCTCGGGGACATCCAGGCCGGCGTTGTCGTGGGAGGTGCTCATGAATTCGCTATCAAATCAGTAGCTTCTCACGCCCTGTTTTCAAGGGCGAAGGCGTGATTTGATGGTTTATTTGCCTTCGGTCTGGTAGACGTAGGGTTTTTGCGCGACGCGGGCGGCCGAGTAGCCGTCCCAGGCGTCGCGGTCGACGGCCTTGTCCCACAGCAGTTCGCGGCCCTGGCGTTGCCGGGCTTCCAGCTCCGGCTGGCTGGCCTTGAGCTGCTCGATGAACTGTGTGGCGTCGGATTTGTAGTCGGGACGGCGGAAGATGTTTTCAATGGACATAAACTGCAAACCTGTCAGACCGGAAGAACCTGCCATTCTACCGGGGCCCGCAAGCCCGGGTCTGGGGCATGATCGGCAGCTGGATACCGGGTACCCCGGCGTGTGAAATGGACTGGATGGGAGTGTCGATGATCACGATTCTGGAAGCCAAGCGGGCCGGCCTGTTCGGCAAAGGCAAATTGATTCCCAACCTCGTCGCCGGCGTGATCGTCGGCGTGGTGGCCTTGCCGCTGGCGATGGCTTTTGCCATCGCTTCCGGGGCCAAACCGGAGCAGGGTCTCTACACGGCCATCATCGGCGGCTTCATGGTCTCGGTGCTGGGCGGCAGCCGGGTGCAGATTGCCGGACCGACGGGGGCTTTCATTGCCATCCTGGCCGGCGTGACGGCCAAATACGGCATCGCCGGGCTGCAACTGGCCACCCTGATGGCCGGCCTGATGCTGCTGGCCATGGGCATGGCCAAGATGGGGGCGGTGATCAAGTTCATTCCTTCGCCGGTGATCGTGGGCTTCACGACCGGCATCGGCGTGATCATCTTTGTCGGGCAGTGGAAAGACTTCCTCGGTTTGCCGGCCGTCGGCGGCGAGCACTTCCACGAGAAACTGCTGCAGCTGATCCAGGCCTTGCCCCAACTTCATCCGACCACCACCGCGCTGGCCGTGCTGAGCCTGCTGCTGGTGCTCTTTTCGTCCCGGATCCGCGGCATGAGCCGCGTGCCGGGGCCGCTGACGGCGATGGTGGTGGTCACTGCCTTGCAGGCCAGCTTTCAGTTTCAGGGCGTGGCAACCATCGGCAGTGCGTTTGGCGGCATTCCGCAAGGTTTGCCGTCCTTCAGCATGCCGACCTTCACCCTGACGCAGATCGTGCAGCTCATGGGGCCGGCGTTCACGATTGCCATGCTGGGGGCCATCGAGTCCCTGCTGTCGGCGACGGTGGCCGATGGCATGGCCGGGACCAAACACGACCCCAACCAGGAACTGGTGGGCCAGGGGCTGGCCAATATCGTCGCGCCTTTGTTTGGCGGATTTGCCGCGACCGGCGCGATCGCACGCACTGCCACCAATATCCGCAATGGCGGGACCAGTCCGCTGGCCGGCGTGACGCACACGCTGACGCTGGTGGCGGTGCTGCTGTTTCTCGCGCCACTGGCTTCCAATATTCCATTGGCCAGTCTGGCGGCCATTCTGTTCGTGGTGGCCTACAACATGAGCGAACTCAAGCATTTTTTCCATATCGTGGCCCGTGCCCCCAGAGCGGATGTGGCGATTCTGCTGGTGACGTTTTCCCTCACCGTGCTGGTGGACCTGGTGGCGGCCGTGAGCATCGGCGTGATTCTGGCTTTCATGCAGTTCCTGCGCCGCATGGCGGATACGGTGGATGTCCAGTCCCTGGATGCCGAGGATTTGAAGCATGACCTGAAGGATCTGGGGCTGACCAAGTTGCCGCGTGATGTGCTGGTGTACGAAATCGATGGCCCCTTCTTTTTCGGTGCCGTCGAGAATTTCGAGAGTGCGCTCAAGCAGACACGATCCGACCCGCGCGTCCTGATCGTGCGTCTGCATCGCGTGCCCTTCATCGATTCCTCGGGGTTGCAGGCGATGGACGAAGTCATTCAGGCCCTGCAGAAGCGCGGGGTCCGCGTCATGCTGTGCGAAGCCAATGAGCGGGTGCGTGCCAAGCTCTGGAAATACGGCGTGCTGGACAAGCTTCAGTCTGACGGCTACGCCGACCGGCTGTCGGCGCACCTGGCCAAGGCGGTCGACCGAAGCGCCGTCTGACCTTCTGCGCTAATGAGCGGAGGGGGACGGTGCAATGGCGCCGGTGCGGATGTCGTACGACACCGGTCCCCAGACCAGGACGGCCAACAGGAACGCCAGCGGGACGGTGGTGATGTAGCCCCAGACCTTGAAGCCCAGGGCGCCGAGCAGGCCGCCGATGAAGAAGGCGGCTGTCAGCAACAGGTGGATTTTGAGCTTGCGGCGGTTCGCCACCACCTTGATGGGCGCGCCCGCGCGGTTGAAGTAGAACAATTTGCCCATTTCGATGCCGATGTCGGTGACCAGCCCGGTGACGTGGGTGGTGCGGATCTCCGCATTGGAGATCTTGGTGATGACTGCGTTCTGCAGCCCCATGATGAAACACAGCACCAGCACGGTCAGTGGCGCGAACAGGCCGGCATGCAGGTTGATGGCGGCGCCGAACAGGCCGAAGACCAGCAACAGGCCGGCCTCCACCAGCAGAGGCCGGGCAAAGGCGCTGCGCAACTGCCGGCGCATGCTCCAGTTGACCATCATGGCGGTGGTCATGGCCCCTCCGACAAAGGCGGCGATGGCCGCCAGACTGGCCATGACCAGTCCGAATTGACCCAACGCAAGATTGTCGGCAATCGAGGACAGCAGCCCCGTCATGTGGGAGGTGTACTGGCCCACGGCGAGGAACCCGCCGGCATTGGTGGCGCCGGCGATGAAACACAGGGAGACGCCAAGCCGGATGTTGACCGCCGTCGAGCGGTGGATATCGGTCCACCAGTGAGGGTGGCTGGGCGGATGCGTCGGGTACTTGGATCCGGACATGGGTTGTGGCATGGCCCCGGTATCGCGGATGCGTCGGGAAAGGGGCGAAAAGGCAAAAGTTTACTCCTCGACGCCCTATCCCCCATTTGGGGGATAGTTCGGGACTTGCACAAAGCTTACATTCATAAGTTCACTGTCACAGCATCGGGGAAAAAGGCGCAATCAGCCGACCACAGGTCGATGCACCCTGCAGGGGGGTTGGGATTCCGCGAATGTCGCCGCCGTCTGGAAATCATCCGTGAAACATCTCCGTGTCGCCCCCGGGTGGCTCATTGTTCTTGTGCTGGTGCTGCTGATCCAGGCGGCTCCGCTGGGCTTTGTCCTGCATGGGGACCCGCGTGCCATGGTGTTGCCGGTGGCCGCCCTGGCGTTGGCGGGCATGCTGCTGGTGCTCGCGCTGGCGTACATCGTTTGGCAGCGGATGTCCCGGATGGAAGCCGCGAACCAGCAGGCGCAAAAAGCCTATGCCTGTCTGCGCGAGGCCATCGAGGAGATGCCGGCCGCCATCGAACTGTATGACCCGCAGGATCGGCTGATCATCTGCAACCAGCGCATGGAGCAGCTGTATCCGGACAGCGCACGCACCCGCGGCGTGGGCATGCGCTACGAAGATCTGCTGCGCCGGGCCCAGCAGCAGAACATGCTGATTGATGCTCCGCAGGGCCAGGAGGAAGAGTGGATTGCGCTGCGCCTGGCGGGGCGGGGCCGCGGCAACGCGCCCCAACTACGCCGCTTGCCGAATGGCGGCTGGGCGCATCTGTACGAAGCGCGCACCACCTCCGGCTGCATCGTCGCGGTGCGGGTCGACGTGACCGAGTCGGTGCACCAGCGCGAGGTGCTGAGTGCGGCCCGGGCCGAGGCGCAGGCCGCCCGTGTACGTCTGCACGAGGCCATCGATGCCATGCCGGCCGGCGTGGCCATTTATGACGAAGCGGACCGGCTGGTGATGTACAACCGCGAGGCGGTGGACATGCCGCCTTATGGTGTGGGCGGGGATCTGATCGGGCAGACCTATGAGACGCTGCTGCGCCGCAGTCTGGCGCAGGGCGAGATCACCGAGGCGCTGGGGCGCGAGGAGGAGTGGCTGCGGCAGCGGCTGGCCGCGCGTGGCCTGCTCAAGGTGCCGGTGCTGCGCCGCTCCAACGATGGCCGCTGGATGCACTACTACGAGACCCGTGCGCCTTCTGGCAGTCTGATCATGGTGCGGCTGGAAGTGACGGACCTGGTGGAGAAAAGCCTGGAACTGGAGCGCGCCAACGAACTGTTGTCACGCCTGTCCACGACCGACAGTCTGACCGGTCTGGCGAACCGGCGCCAGTTCGACCAGAGCCTGCAGACCGAATGGTTGCGCAGTGCGCGCAACCAGCAGCCGATCTCGCTCTTGATGATCGATGTCGATTTCTTCAAGCGCTACAACGACCACTATGGCCATCTGACGGGCGATGCCTGTCTGCGCCAGATCGCCGGCATCCTGTTCGACTGCGCCCAGCGCTCGGGCGAGGTGGTGGCGCGCTATGGTGGCGAGGAATTCGCCATGCTGCTGCCCGGCGCTGATATTGAGGCAGCGAAGATCATGGCGCAGCGTTGCATCGACGAGTTGAGCAAGGCGGCGATTCCGCATGTCAACTCACCGGTAGCGCCCTGGCTCACCATCAGCATCGGCGTGGCTACCGCCATCGCTGACCAGAACCTGATGCCCGAGAGTCTGGTGCAATGCGCCGATGCGGCGCTCTACCGTACCAAGGGTTCGGGCCGGGCCCGCTTCGAGGTGGTCTCAACCTGAACTCCCTCCCGGTCGATGCGCCGGCAGGAGGGCTGTTCTTCGGCTTTTAGTGCACTCGCATGCCGGGCTGTGCGCCGGGCCAGGGGTTGAGCACATAGATGCCCGGTTGGGCCTTCTCGTCGGCGTGGCTGGCGGCCAGCACCATGCCTTCCGAGACACCGAACTTCATCTTGCGCGGGGCGAGGTTGGCCACCATCACGGTGAGCTTGCCGACCAGGTCAGCGGGCTGGTAGGCGCTGGCAATGCCGGAGAACACATTGCGTGTCCGGCCTTCGCCCACATCCAGCGTCAGGCGCAGCAGCTTGGTCGAACCCTCGACCGCCTCGCAGTTGACGATCTTGGCGATGCGCAGATCAATTTTGGCGAAGTCGTCGATGCTGATGGTGGGGGCCAGTTCCTCACCGCCGGGTGCTACTGATTCTGTCGCTGTTGATGCAGATTCCACGAGGGCTGGAGGCTCAAACAATGCCTCAAGTTGCTTGACGTCGACGCGCTGCATCAGATGCTGGTAGGCGCCGATGGTGTGACCGGCCCCCAGCGTCTTGGCCGCGTCGCGCCATTGCAGCGGGCTGACCTTGAGGAAAGTTTCGACCTGCGCTGCCAGCGCCGGCAGCACCGGTTTGAGGTAGATGGTGAGCAGGCGGAAGGCCTCGATGCAGACGGTGCAGACATCGTGCAGATGGCTGTCCATGCCCTCCTGCTTGGCCAGTTCCCAGGGCTTGTTCTGGTCCACGTACTCGTTGACGCGGTCGGCCAGCAGCATGATCTCGCGCAGGGCCTTGCCGTACTCGCGCTCGGCCAGCAACTCGGCCAGGTTGGTGGAGGCGTCGCGCAGGTGTTCCAACAGGGCATCGCCATCGCCCGAGATGTCGCCCAGCTTGCCGCCGAAGCGCTTGGCCAGGAAGCCTGCGGCGCGCGAGGCGATGTTGACGTACTTGCCGACCAGGTCGCTGTTGACGCGGGCCATGAAGTCGTCGGCGTTGAAGTCGATGTCCTCGTTGCGGGCGCTCAGCTTGGCGGCCAGGTAGTAGCGCAGCCATTCGGGGTTCATGCCCAGGCCCAGGTACTTCAGCGGGTCCAGGCCGGTACCGCGGCTCTTGCTCATCTTCTCGCCGTTGTTCACGGTGAGGAAGCCGTGAACGAAGACCTTGTCCGGCGTCTTGCGGCCGCTGAACTTCAGCATGGCGGGCCAGAACAGCGTGTGGAAGGTCACGATGTCCTTGCCGATGAAGTGGTACTGCTCCAGTTGCGGGTCGGCCATGTAGGCCTCGTAGTTCTGGCCGCGCCGGTCGAGCAGGTTCTTGAGCGAGGCGAGGTAGCCCACCGGGGCGTCGAGCCAGACATAGAAGTACTTGCCGGGTGCGCCGGGGATCTCGATGCCGAAGTAAGGCGCGTCGCGCGAGATGTCCCAGTCGCCCAGGCCTTCGCTGGTGCTGCCGTCCGGGTTGGTGCGCACGGTGAACCATTCCTTGACCTTGTTGGCCACTTCGGGCTGCAGGCGACCGTCCTGCGTCCACTCCTCGAGGAAGGCCACGCAGCGCGGGTCGGACAGCTGGAAGAAGAAGTGCTCGGAGCTTTTGAGTACCGGCTTGGCGCCCGACAGGGTGGAGTAGGGGTTGCGCAGGTCGGTGGGCGCGTAGACGGCACCGCACGACTCGCAGTTGTCGCCGTACTGGTCTTTCGTACCGCACTTCGGGCACTCGCCCTTGATGAAGCGGTCCGGCAGGAACATGGCCTTCTCGGGATCGAAGAACTGTTCGATCACCTTGCTGGAGATCAGTCCGGCGGCCTTCAGGTCGAGGTAGATCTGCTGCGCGAGCTGGTGGTTTTCCGGGCTGTCGGTCGAACTCCAGTTGTCGAACGCAATGTGGAAACCGTCGAGGTATTGCTTGCGTCCGGCGGCGATGTCGGCCACGAACTGCTGGGGCGTCTTGCCGGCTTTTTCCGCCGCGATCATGATGGGTGCGCCATGGGTGTCGTCGGCACCGACGAAATTCACCTCATGGCCGAGCATGCGCTGCAACCGCACCCAGATGTCGGCCTGGATGTACTCCATGATGTGGCCGATGTGGAAGTTGCCGTTGGCGTAGGGCAGGGCGGTGGTGACGAAGAGTTTGCGTGACATCGGGGTTCGGCTTTCTCGGAGGAACCCTCAATTTTAGTCGGCTGCTGCGTTACAGGCGCAGCGGGTCGCGTCGCCGCTCGATGCGGGCCGGTGCGACTTCATTCCCGCTTGGTTGGCGGGTCCAGCCGAAAAACTGCAGGATCGCCTCTTTCTGTTGCAGCGCATCGGCATAGCCCAGCTTCATGAGCTCGCGCGTGTAGGCTGCTTCGAACAGCAGGTAGCTGGCCAGCGCCCCGCCCTTGATGTCATTCGCGTTGGAGGACACGCCCAGAGTGCCGAGCAGGGTGCGTACCGCCGTGGGCAGGGCGTCGATGTGCCGGGCTGCCAGCCGGTCCAGGCGTTCGGACGGCGAGATCACCAGCAGTTCGATCGGGCGCAGGCTGCTGGCCTGCCGCGCTTCGGGCGGCACCAGGGAGAGGGTCTGGTTGATGCGGCGCATGCGCTCGATGTCCACCGACAGGGCATCGAGGAAGATGCTGGACATGGCGTGGCCGGCGATCTGGGCCAGCGAGGGGTAGGCGTGGCTGGTGCCGGTTTCGGTTTCGCCGCGTGGCTCATGCATGCGGCCGGCACCGACGACGAGGATGCGCTCGGCCCCCAGATGGATGGCGGGTGCCACCGGTGCGGTCTGGCGCATGGAGCCGTCACCGAAGTACTCAGTCCGGCCCTGGATTTCCAGCGGCATGGCCGGGAACATGAAGGGAATCGCGGAGGAGGCCAGCAGATGCTCGTAGGTGATGCTTTGGCGCACCGCCAGACGTTGCGAGCGCACCCACGGTTGCAGATGGTCGTCACCTTCGAAAAACGTGACGTGGTGGCCCGAGCTGTAGCTCGAGGCCGTGACGGCGAGCGCCTGCAGATGGCCCTGCGTCACCAGGCCGGGCAGGCGCTCCAGCGGCACCAGGGTGCGCAGCAGTGCATCAAGGGGGGAGTTGTCCAGCAGCGAACGCGGCTTGACACGGCGCCATTTGGCGACCAGCCAGCCCAGCGACAGCAGGCTCAGCCATTTGGCGCCGCTGCGCACCACGCTCAGCACATCGGACTGGTAGACCTGGTGTGCCTCGAAGTTCTGCCAGACCGAGACGAGGCGGCGCACCGTCAGGTCGAAGTCATCGGCGCCGCAGGCCAGGGCCGCGGCGTTGATGGCCCCGGCCGAGGTGCCGGTGATGATGGCGAACGGGTTGGGTTCCAGCCCGGCCCCGCTGGTCTGGCGCAGATCGGCCACGGCCTCCAGCACGCCGACCTGGTAGGCGGCGCGTGCACCGCCGCCGGTCAGCATCAGCGCGGTCGTCGATGGGGGGCGGGTGGCGGCATCCATGGGCCGATTATGTGGGGGCAGGCCGTGGTGCCGAAGGTCTGAAAAGAACCGGATTTACCCTGCCATGCTCGATTTCAGGCCGTTTCCCGGCCTATTTGCCCGATTCGGCAAGGTTAAGCCGGCCTTCGCTAGACTACGCAACTCTTCAGGAGTATTTGATGACGGTGACAGAACAAGCGCTGATGGACGCCCTCAAGGCGGTGGTCGATCCCAATACCGGGGCGGATTTCGTTTCCGCCAAGGCCATCAAGAACCTCAGCATCCAGGACGGTGATGTGTCGTTCGATGTCGAGCTGGGTTATCCGGCCAAGAGCCAGGTGGCAGGTTTTCGCAAGGCGCTGATCGCTGCGGCCAAGGGCGCGGCCGGTGTCAACAACGTGTCGGTCAACGTCACCACCAGGATCGTGGCGCATGCCGTGCAGCGCGGCGTACAGCTGCTGCCCAAGGTCAAGAACATCGTGGCGGTGGCCTCCGGCAAGGGCGGCGTGGGCAAGAGCACCACGGCGGTCAACCTGGCGCTGGCCCTGGCGGCCGAAGGTGCCAGCGTGGGCCTGCTCGATGCCGACATCTACGGTCCGAGCCAGCCCATGATGATGGGCATCGAGGCCCGCCCCGAGAGCGAGGACGGCCAGACCATGGAGCCGCTGGAGAACTACGGTGTGCAGGTCATGTCGATCGGTTTCCTGGTGGGGCAGGACGAGGCCATGATCTGGCGTGGCCCCATGGCCACCCAGGCGCTGGAGCAGTTGCTGCGCCAGACCAACTGGAAAGACCTGGATTACCTGATCGTCGACATGCCGCCCGGCACCGGCGACATCCAGCTCACCCTGAGCCAGCGCGTGCCCATGACCGGCGCGGTGATCGTCACCACGCCGCAGGACATTGCGCTGCTGGACGCCAAGAAAGGCATCAAGATGTTCGAGAAGGTCGGTGTGCCGATCCTCGGCGTCGTGGAAAACATGGCGGTGCACGTGTGCAGCAACTGCGGCCACATCGAGCACATCTTCGGTGTCGACGGCGGCAAGAAGATGGCGGCCGAGTACGGCATGCCCTACCTGGGTGCCTTGCCGCTGAACATGCAGATCCGCCTGCAGGCCGACAGCGGCAAGCCCACCGTGGTGGCCGACCCCGATGGCGAAGTGGCCGGTATCTACAAGGCGCTGGCGCGCCAGGTGGCGGTGGCGATTGCGGCCAAGAACAAGGACTTCTCCAGCAAGTTCCCCAGCATCAAGATCTCGAAAGAGACCTGAAGCCGTCAGCGAAGGACTGAGCCGTGAACCTGCTGGTCTCGATGCGCTACCTGGTTGCTCTGGACGAGCACAGGCACTTCGCGCGCGCCGCCCAGGCCTGCTTCGTCACGCAGCCGGCGCTCTCCAATGCCCTGCGGGCGCTGGAGGAGGAATTCGGCGCGGCCATCGTCAAGCGCGGCCGCACCTTTGTCGGCTTCACCGACGAGGGCGCACGCCTGCTGGCCAGTGCGCGGCGCATGCTGCACGAGGAGCAGCTGCTCAAGCAGGACATGAGCAGCGTCAACGGCCAGCCGCAGGGACGCTTGAGCATCGGTGTGGTGCCTTCGGCGGAGCCGATTGCCGCACGCTTTGCCGCCATGCTGCATGCCAAGTACCCCGGCATCACGCCGGTGGTGCGCTCCATGAGTTCGCAGGAGATCGAGACCGGCCTGGAGGAGCTCACGCTCGACATGGGGCTGGGTTTCATCGAGCGCGTGCGGCCCGGTGCCACGTCGTTGCGCACGCTGGCGCAGTACACCGAACACTATTTCCTGGTGCGCAAGGCGTCCAGCGTGGGCGCCCAGGGCATCCAGTTTGGCGAGCCGATGTCGTGGCAGGCGGCGGCGGCGCTGCCGCTGTGCCTGATGACCTCGGAAATGCACAACCGCCACATCGTCGATGCCGCCTTTGCCAAGGCCGGTGTGGCGGTGCGTCCGGTGCTGGAGACCAACTCCCTGCTGACCCTGGCCCTGAGCGCCGTCGGCGGGGCGGTCTGCAGCGTCATGCCGGGGGCGCTGGTGGGGGCGGTGCGCGCCTATGGCGAGCTGGAAGTACACCCGCTGGCCGGGCCTGAGGTGAACACGCCGATCGGCTTCATGGTGTTGGCGTCCGAGCGCATGTCGCGCACGCTGGACGCAGCCCTGACGCTGGCGCAGGATGCGGCTTGGCTGCGCCATGCGGCAGCCCACAGCGGCTTGCTGCACGCCTGAATCATTTCGGTGCAGCCAATTTGCTGCGTTGCATCATTTATTTTTTGAATCTCTACATGTTCTGATCCAATTTGACCCATGGGCACGCAGTGGCTGACACTGCGCCCATCGGTATGAATTGAGGGACATAAGATGAACCATCCGGGCCGCCAAGGCGAAGTACAGACGGTAGCAATCGCCACCGTCGATGATCTGCGTGAACGCATCCGGCGCAAGAGCAAGCTCAAGGGACGCCAGCCGGATGCCCAGTCCCTGGCCGAGGTGGTGGCCCTGATCGGCGTGCGTCCGGAGGGCGGCCACCGGCGCGACCTGCTGATCGAGCACTTGCACAAGCTGGGCGATGCCTACCGCTGCCTGCACGACCGC
Organism: Curvibacter sp.; assembly: GCA_031426755.1. Lineage (GTDB taxonomy): Bacteria > Pseudomonadota > Gammaproteobacteria > Burkholderiales > Burkholderiaceae_C > Hylemonella. The sequence goes on along the minus strand of JASJPI010000006.1, from coordinate 35,247 downwards.
CACCTGGTGGCGTTGGCCAAGGAGATGAACCTGCCGATGGCCGAGGTCTACGAAGTGGCCACCTTCTACCATCACTTCGAGGTGGTCAAGGGTGACGAAAAGGCCCCGGGCTTGACGGTGCGCGTCTGCGATGGCCTGAGCTGCGAGATGGGGGGGGGCAAGAGCCTGATGGCCAAGCTGCAGGCCACGCTCACCGGCAATGGCGTGCGCGTGATCGCCGCGCCCTGCGTGGGGCGTTGCGAGCAGGCGCCGGTGGCCGTGGTGCACCAGAACCCGGTGCTGCGCGCGACACCCGAGAGCGTGGCCAAGGCCGTGAAGTCCGGCATCAGCACCCAGCCCAAGTCCTCCGGCAAGGCGGCCTTCGACCCGGCGGCCCTGGCGCTCAAGTCCATTTCCCCCGCGCCGAGTCAGCAGCAGGTTTCGCCCGACTTCGTGGGCTACGAGGCCTACAAGGCCAAGGGCGGCTACCAGCTGGCGGCCGACCTGCTCAGCGGCAAGCAGGACGTCGAGCCGGTCATCAAGGCCATGGAAGACTCGGGCCTGCGCGGCCTGGGCGGCGCCGGTTTCCCGGCCGGGCGCAAGTGGCGCATCGTGCGTGACCAGCCCGCCCCCAAGCTGATGGCGGTGAACATCGACGAAGGCGAACCCGGCACCTTCAAGGACCGTACCTATCTGGAGCGCGATCCGCACCGCTTCCTGGAGGGGCTGCTCATTGCCGCCTATGCCGTGGGCGTGGGGGCTTGCTACATCTACCTGCGCGACGAATACCATGGCGCTCGCGCCCTGCTCGAAGCCGAGCTGGCTGCACTCCAAGCCAATCCGCCCTGCCCGCTGCCGGTGATCGAGCTGCGCCGCGGTGCCGGTGCCTATATCTGCGGCGAAGAGTCCGCGATGATCGAAAGCATCGAGGGCAAGCGTGGCGAGCCGCGCATGCGCCCGCCCTACATCGCCCAGGTCGGCCTCTTCGGCCGGCCCACGCTGGAGCACAACTTCGAGACGCTCTACTGGGTGCGCGACATCGTGCAGAAGGGCCCGCAGTGGTTCAGCAGCTTCGGCGCCAACGGCCGCAAGGGCCTGCGCAGCTTCAGCGTCAGCGGCCGGGTCAAGCATCCGGGCGTCAAGCTGGCGCCGGCCGGCATCACCATCCGCGAACTCGTGGACCAGTACTGCGGCGGCATGCTCGACGGCCATGAGCTCTACGCCTACCTGCCGGGCGGCGCCTCGGGAGGCATCCTGCCGGCCAGCATGGGCGACATCCCGCTGGACTTCGACACCCTGCAGCCCTACGGCTGTTTCATCGGCTCGGCCGCCGTCATCGTGCTGAGCCAGAAGGACACGGCGCGCGAAGCCGCCGTGAACATGATGCGCTTCTTCGCCGACGAGAGCTGCGGCCAGTGCACGCCCTGCCGCGTGGGCACGGCCAAGGCCGTCAAGCTCATGGAAGCCGCCAAATGGGACAACGAGACGCTGGAAGACCTGTGCCAGGTCATGGCCGACGCCTCCATCTGCGGCCTGGGCCAGGCCGCGCCCAACCCCATCCGCTGTGTCCAGAAATACTTCCCGCAAGAACTGGGAGCCCAAGCATGAACGCACCCGCCAAGCTCAACGAAGTCACCCCCCAGGTCGTCGAGTTCACGCTCGACGGCAGATCAGCCCAGGCCTACGCCGGTGAAACCATCCTGACCGTGGCCAAGCGCATGGGCATGGAAATCCCGCATCTTTGCTACAAGGAAGGCATGCGTCCGGACGGCAACTGCCGCGCCTGCGTGGTCGAGGTCAAGGGCGAACGCACGCTGGCCCCGAGCTGCTGCCGCAGCGCCACTGCCGGCATGGAAGTGCAGAGCCAGAGCGAACGCGCCGTCAAGAGCCAGAAGATGGTGCTCGAGATGTTGCTGTCTGACATGCCCGACCAGGGCTACAAGTGGGACGAGCAGGACGAGTCCCTGCAGCATGGCGAACTGTCGCAATGGGCCGATCAGGTGGGTGTGACGGTGCGCCCCGCGCTCAAGGCCCTGCGCCGTGAGCAGCCCAAGGCCGACGTCTCGCACCCGGCCATGGCCGTGAACCTGGACGCCTGCATCCAGTGCAACCGCTGCGTGCGCGCCTGCCGTGAAGAGCAGGTGAACGACGTGATCGGCTACGCCCTGCGCGGCAGCCACAGCGAGATCGTGTTCGACCTGAACGACCCCATGGGCGACAGCAGCTGCGTGGCCTGCGGCGAGTGCGTGCAGGCCTGCCCGACCGGCGCCCTCATGCCCAAGACCCGCATCGGTTCGCAGCAGGTCGACAAGAAGGTCGACTCGGTCTGCCCCTTCTGCGGTGTCGGCTGCCTGATCACCTACAACGTCAAGGACAACAAGATCATCAGCGTGGACGGACGCGACGGCCCGGCCAACCACAACCGCCTGTGCGTCAAGGGCCGCTTCGGCTTCGACTACGCCCACAACCCGCAGCGCCTGACCCAGCCGCTGATCCGCAAGGCCGGCGTGCCCAAGGACCCGGAGGCCATCGACGAGCTGAACCGCAAGATGAGCGAGGACCCCTCGATCATCAACACCATGTTCCGCGAGGCCACGTGGGAAGAGGCGCTGGCCTTCGCCGCCGGCGGCCTCAGCCGCCTGCGCGACACCCACGGCAAGAAGGCCCTGGCCGGCTTCGGCTCGGCCAAGGGCAGCAACGAAGAGGCCTACCTCTTCCAGAAGCTGGTGCGCACCGGCTTCGGCAGCAACAACGTGGACCACTGCACGCGCCTGTGCCACGCCTCCAGCGTGGCCGCCCTGCTCGAAGGCGTGGGCTCGGGCGCGGTGTCCAACCAGGTCAATGACGTGGAGCACTCCGGGCTCATCATGGTGATCGGCTCCAACCCCACGGCCAACCACCCGGTGGCTGCCACCTGGATGAAGAACGCCGCCAAGGCCGGCGCCAAGATCGTGCTGGCCGACCCGCGCATCACCGACATCGGCAAGCACGCCTGGCGCACGATGCAGTTCAAGCCCGACACCGACGTGGCCATGCTCAACGCCATGATCTACACGGTGATCGAGGAGGGCCTGGTGGACAAGGACTTCGTGAAGAAGCGCGCCAGCAACTTCGAAGCCCTCAAGGCCAACGTCAAGGGCTACAGCCCCGAGGCCATGGAGCCCATCTGCGGCATCCCCGCGCAGAAGCTGCGCGAAGTGGCGCGCGAGTTCGCCACCTCCAAGGCTTCCATGATCCTGTGGGGCATGGGCGTGAGCCAGCACGTGCACGGCACCGACAACGCACGCTGCCTGATCGCCCTGTGCACGGTGACCGGCCAGATCGGCAAGCCCGGTTCCGGCCTGCACCCGCTGCGAGGCCAGAACAATGTGCAGGGTGCCAGCGATGCCGGCCTCATCCCCATGATGTTCCCGAACTACCAGCGCGTGGACAATCCGGCCGTTCATGCCTGGTTCGAGAAGTTCTGGGGCATGAGCCCGGTGCCGGGCCGCCCCAAGGCGGGCGACCCCCCCAGTGGGGGGCAGGAGCGCAGCGACGAGGGGGGCGTCCCGACTCGACTGGATGACAAGCCCGGCTACACCGTGGTGGAGATCATGCACAAGGCACTCGCGCCGGCCAGCGATCCGCACAAGATCTGGGGCATGTACGTGGAGGGCGAGAACCCCGCCATGAGCGACCCGGACCTGAACCACGCGCGCCACGCCCTGGCCGAGCTGGAACACCTGGTGGTGCAGGACATCTTCATGACCGAGACCGCCTGGCTGGCCGACGTCGTGCTGCCCGCCACCGCCTGGCCCGAGAAGACCGGTACCGTCAGCAACACCGACCGCATGGTGCAGCTCGGCAAGCAGGCCGTCACGCCGCCCGGCGAGGCCAGGCCAGACCTCTGGATCATCCAGCAGATCGCCCAGCGCATGGGCCTGAACTGGAACTACCAAGGCGAGCACGCCGGCGTGGCTGCCGTGTATGAAGAGATGCGCCAGGCCATGCACGCCGCCATCTCGGGCATCACCTGGGAGCGCCTGGAGAAGGAATCCAGCGTGACCTACCCCTGCCTCTCCGCGGAAGACCCGGGCCAGCCCATCGTCTTCATCGACAAGTTCGACACCAAGGACGGCAAGGTCAAGCTGGTGCCGGCCGACATCATCCCGGCCAACGAACGCCCCGATGCCGCTTTCCCCTTCGTGCTCATCACCGGCCGCCAGCTCGAACACTGGCACACCGGCAGCATGACGCGCCGTTCGGGTGTGCTGGACGCCATCGAGCCCATCGCCACCGCTTCCATGTGTGGTGACGACATGACGGAGCTGGGCCTGTCGCCCGGCGACGTGGTGACCGTGGCCTCGCGCCGCGGCCAGGTGGCCATCCACCTGCGCCGCGACGACGGCACGCCCCGCGGCGCCGTCTTCATCCCCTTCGCCTACTACGAGGCGGCGGCCAACCTGATCACCAACGCCGCGCTCGACCCCTTCGGCAAGATCCCGGAGTTCAAGTACTGCGCGGTGGCCATCCGCCGCGGCGGTACGCCGGCCAAGACGCAGGGCTTCGGGGCAGCGGAGGCCATGCTGGGCTGAGCGGGTTGGTGCCAGGCAGGAGAGATGAATGGGGCCGGCCGGGCACTGCCGGTCCTTTCCTCGCTGGCCTGGCCAAGCGGGCTGCGCACCACAGGCGGGTCTTATGCAGGGGCTTTCCTATCCTGTACAGTGGCGGCTGTCATGAGTACATACAACCCCGCCCTCGACGTTGCCGTGGTGATGCGCAAAGAGCGCATTGAAGGCGCCATGAGCCGCTGGCAGCCCTGGCGCTGGGTGCTGTCCGAAGTGATTGCCAACCAGGCCAGCTTCGGCGACCAGCCGTCGCTGCTGTTCAAGAGCGAGAACGAGGAACGCTGGCTGCACCCCGGTTTCACCGTGGCACTGTTCAGGGACGATGCGGAAGGTTACTACCTCAACGCCACCACCCCCGCGCCTGGCTGGTTCGTGCACTGGCGCATGGAGGAGGAAGCCACGGTGGCCGACGAGCCGATGGCCCGCCCGCTGGAGGTGTCCTTGAGTTACCACGATGCCGGCCGCTGGCTTGATGCGCAGGAAACTGTGGAACAGGTCCCGGTATCGCCCGAGATCGTCGAGTGGATGCTGGCTTTCGCGCGCGAGCACTATGTGGTCGAACCGAAGCGGCGCAAGCGGCCGGAGAGCTTCAAGCCCTTGACCGACCGCTTTGGCAGCCCGGCCTCGGTGAGCACCGAAAAAAAGTTCGGGGGCGGTCATGACTGATGGCTTCCTCGGTCGCTGGGCGCGGCGCAAACAGGATGCCCGGGCCGGCCTGCCCCTGGAGGACAAGCCGCACGCGACAGAGCCGGCAGTCCGTCTGACGGAGTCGCCGGTGGCCGAAGCGCCGCTCGCGCAGATGTCACCGCAGGCGCAACCGCCTGCCGTGGCAGGGGAATCCGCTGTTGTGCCGGCGCCCACGCTGGAAGACGTGCAGACGCTCGATTCGCAATCCGACTTCAAGCGCTTTGTTGCCGCCGATGTCGATCCGCAGGTGCGCAACGCAGCGATGAAAAAGCTGTTTGCCGATCCTCACTTCAATGTGATGGATGGCCTGGATATCTACATCGACGACTATTCCAAGCCCGATCCGCTGCCCTTGTCCATGCTGCGCAAGATGGCCAGCGCCCAGTTTCTCAAGCTGGTCGACGAGGAACAGGACGTTCCAGCGTCCCGATCACATGGCGACGCCATCGCTCAACCCGCCATTCAGGGGGGCGATGGCATGCCGCAACATCCGACAGACCAGCATGCTGGTCTGCACCCTGCAAGCCAGGCCCAGGCGTCTGCTACCCGCAAGACGGTGGGTCCCCAGCCAACGACAGAAGACCATGACGACACTGATTTGCGACTGCAACAAGACCATGCCGCTGGAGCCCAAGGCTCTGGGCGCCGTGCTGGATGAGCCGCTGACGCTGCATTCGACCCTGTGCCGGCGTGAAGCCGGTGCCTTCGAGCAGGCTCTGGCCAAGGGTGAAGAGGTGGTGGTGGCCTGCACCCAGGAAAGTCGCCTGTTCAACGAGATCGCGGCCCAGACCGCGGGCGCCGCCGGCGTGCCGATCCGCTTTGTCAACATCCGTGAAACCGGTGGTTGGAGCAAGGACGCCGCCAAGGCTACCCCCAAGATGGCAGCCTTGCTGGCCGCGGCGCACCTGCCCGAGCCTGAGCCGGTGCCGACCGTGACCTACAAGAGCGCGGGCCGTTTGCTCATCATCGGCGCGCTCGATGCGGCCGAGCGCGCGGCCGACCTGCTGGCCGATACCCTGGATGTGACGATCTTCAGCCTCGGTGCCGGCCAGGACGGCGGCATGCAGGAGCGCTGCTATCCGGTGTTGACCGGCAAGATTGACATCCTGAGCGGCTGGCTGGGCGCCTTCGAGTTGAAGTGGCAGCGCAACAACCCGATCGACCTCGACCTGTGCACGCGCTGCAATGCCTGCATATCGGCCTGTCCGGAAGGGGCCATCGGCTTCGACTATCAAATTGACAGCGCCTTGTGCAAATCCCACCGGGCCTGCGTCAAGGTGTGCGGTGTGGCTGGCGCCATCGACTTCACCCGCGAACCGCAGGCCGAGAGCGAGCGCTTCGACCTGGTGCTGGACCTGCGTGCCACACCGGCCTTTACCCAGCATGCGCTGCCGCAAGGCTATTTTCGCTGGGACGGCCAGGACCACCGTGCCCTGATCGAACTGCGCGGCCTGGTGGGTGAATTCGAGAAGCCCAAATTCTTCGTCTACAAACAGAAATTCTGCGCCCACAGCCGCAACGAGAAGACCGGCTGCAATGCCTGCGTTGATGTCTGCTCCGCCTCGGCCATCACCTCCGAGCGCGAGCGTCAGCAGATCAAGGTCAATCCCAACCTGTGCGTCGGCTGCGGCGCCTGCACCACCGTGTGCCCCAGCGGCGCCCTGAGTTTTGCCTACCCGCGTGCCGGCGAGCAGGGAACCAAGCTCAAGACCCTGCTGGGCACCTATGCGCGTGCCGGCGGCAAGCAGCCGGCCCTGCTGCTGCACAGCCAGGCGGCGGGGGCGCGTCTGCTCGGCGACCTGGGGCGTGCCGCGCGCATTGATCCGGCCACGCGGGGTGTGCCGGCACGCGTGCTGCCGGTGCCGTTGTGGCATACCGCCTCGCTCGGCCTGGACGTCTGGCTGTCGGCCGTTGCCTATGGTGCCACCAACGTCTGGGTGCTGATGACCGGCGAAGAAGCGCCGCAGTATCTGGACGCGGTGCGTGCGCAGATGGATGTGGCGCAGGCCATTCTCAATGGGCTGGGTTATCAGGGTGAGCACTTTCGCATCCTGCATGCGCGCGATGCACGCGACCTGGCCGCGCTCGACAGCGACCTGCAGGCGCCCCCGGCGCAGGGCGTGACGAAGGCGGCCGGTTTTGCCGTGCAGGCCGACAAGCGCGCTACGCTGGAGCTGGCGCTCGATCATCTGGCCGAACAGGCGCCACAGCGGCCCGAGGTCATTGCCTTGCCGGCACAGGGCTCACCGCTGGGAGCGCTGGCCATCAACAAGGATGCCTGTACCTTGTGCCTGAGCTGTGTCAATGCCTGTCCGGCCAGTGCCTTGCAGGACAACCCGCAATCGCCGCAGCTCCGGTTCATCGAGAAGAATTGCGTGCAATGCGGTCTGTGCGTCAAGACCTGTCCGGAAAAAGCGCTTTCGCTGGTGCCGCAACTGCGTCTGACGCCGCAGCGCAAGGAAGCCGTGGTGCTCAACGAGATGCAGCCCTATGCCTGCGTACGCTGCGGCAAGCCCTTCGGTACGCTCAAGGCGATCGAGGCCATGCTCGGCAAGCTGGCCGGTCACGCCATGTTCCAGGGCGCGGCACTGGAGCGGCTCAAGATGTGTGGCGACTGCCGTGTGATCGACATTTACACCGACTCGAACGAATCCCGCATCACCGATCTGTGATGGCCGTGCACCTGCATATCGACAGAACCTGCTCATGAACACTACACCCGATTCCAACGACGTCGTTCTCACACAGAGCAGCGGGCTCGACGAGGAAACTGCGCGCGCCGAGCTCTATGGGCTGCTGGCGATGCTGTACTACGCGCCACCGGCTCCTGAACTGCTGGCGCAACTGCGCGTGGCAGCCACGGAAGCTCCCGCGGCCGGTGGTTTCCTGGAAGAGCCCTGGCGCTCTCTGGTGGCGGCAGCCCGCGCGCTGGATGACGCCGCCATTCGCCAGGAATACGAGGCGCTGTTCGGTGGGGTCGGCAAACCCGAGGTTTACCTGTTCGGCTCGCATTATCTGAGTGGCTTTCTCAACGATAAGCCGTTGACCAAGTTGCGTGAAACCCTGGCGGCACTCGGCCTGGCGCGCGATGAGATGATGCCGGAAACTGAGGACCATGTTGCCTACCTGTGCGAGGTGATGCGCTACCTGATCGCCGGCGATGACGTGGCGGTGGCGAATCTCACGCGCCAGCGCGAGTTCTTTGCCGAACACCTGCAACCCTGGATCAACCCGCTGTGCGATGCCCTCGCCCAGCATCCCAAGGCCCGTTTCTATGCCGCGCTGGCCGAGTTCACGCGCGCCTTCTTCAGCGTGGAAATGCAGGGTTTCGATATGTTGACCTGAGAACTCACGAATAAATCTACTGCGCGACCCGATCGCCGCGTTGGGCGGTGCTCGGAATCCTCACGTACCTGAAGTACGTTCCGGTTCCTGCGCTCCGTCCGCCTAACGCTCGGGCCGCTCGCTACGATTTCTTCGCGAGTTCTCTCTCTCCGACATCTCTCTAAGCCCGGCGCGCTTCCATCGGGCCGCTGCTGGGCTCTTGTGGCGCCACGGGTTCGGTCAGCAGCCAGATGCGGAAGGTGGCGCCTTGCGCGCTGTCATTCATTTCTTCGCGGTTCAGGCCTTCGATGCTGCCACCGTAGCGCTCTACCAGCCCCACACTGATCCACAACCCCAGGCCGTTGCCATCGTTCTTGGTGGTGAAGAAGGGGCGGAACAGGCGTTCGCGCACCTTCGGGCTCAGGCCCGGTCCGGTATCGCTGATCTCCACCAGCACGCCGGCACGGCCATCCGCGACGAGTTCGCTGCGGTTGCGCGTGCGCAGCTGCAGCCGGCCGCCTTCGGGCATGGCCTGGATCGCATTGATCAGCAGGTTGATGACGATCTGCTGCAGTTCCTGGCGGTTGATGCCGGCCAGCGCCGTGGCCTGCAGATTGCGCTCGACCTCGATATGGGTGTGCGCCAGCAGATGGGCTACCAGCACCAGCGAATCTTCCAGTGCGCGATTCACATCCACCGCCTCGACGTAGCCGGCGTATTCGGTCGGCCGCGCGTACTGCAGCAGCTGGGTGACAATCAGGCGCATGCGGTCGACCTGCTGATCCAGCAGTTGCAACTCGGCCTGCACCGGCGCAGCTTGTGTGCCCAGGGTTTCGCGCATCAGGTCGAGGTTGCCCTGGATGACGGCGATCGGGTTGTTGATCTCGTGCGCCACGCTGGCGGTGAGCTGGCCGATGGCTGCCAGCTTCTCCGACTTGACGAGTTGCTGCTGCGCCTGCTGCAATGAAGCGTTGCTTTGCGCCAGTTCCCGGGTGCGCTCGATCACCTTGGCATCCAGTTCGTCGCCCCAGCGTTTCAGGGCTTGCGTCTTCTCGTCGATGACATTGAGCAACTCATCGAAGTGGCTCGCCAGGGCGCCGATTTCATCGCGTGCCGCCACCGGACCGACGCGTGCGCTGACATCGCCCTCCTCGACGCGCTGCATGGTCTGGTTCATCTGTTCCAGGGGCCGGAAGATGCTGCGCGCCCAGCGCAGCGAGAACAGGGCCGCCAGCACCATGACCATCATGAAGATGCCCACGATCAGCGCCAGCATGCCGTACTTGACGTAGCGGAACGGCTGTTCCAGATAGCCGACATAGAGCATGCCGACGCGTTCGCCGCGACCGTCGAGCAGCGGCTCGTAGGCGGAGACATACCAGTCATTCACCACGAAGGCGCGGTCGAGCCAGGTCTCGCCGTCGCCCAGCACGGCATGGCGCACCGCTTGCGAGACGCGTGTGCCGATGGCGCGCTGGTCCTGGAACAGGCGCACGTTGGTGGTGATGCGCACATCGTCCAGAAACAGCGTGGCGGTGCCGTTGCTGTCGAACGGCAGCGATCCGTCGGGGTAGACGATGCGGTTGATGTGGTCAATGAAGGGCAGGTTCTGGTTCAGCACCACGCCGCCGCGCAGCAGCGCAACGATGTGGCCGTCCGCATTGCGCACCGGGGTGGTGGACTGCATGACGAGGGCGCGGTCCTCCACGCTGCGCGCGGTGGGGGCCGCGCCGCGCGTTTCGATCAGCGGGATATGCAGACGTGGCGCCATGTGTGGTGCCAGCGCCAGCAGGTCGACCGCTTCCAGCCGCGCCACGGTGGCGTGACCGGTGCTGACGTTGGCATCGATGGCGGCCGGGCCGCTGGTCGGCGCGTAGACCGGCGTGGCCGGGGCGTCCTGCGTCAGCCCGCCCGCCGTGATGAGGCGACCGTCAAGCTGGTAGAGGTTGAAGAAATCGAAGCCCAGGCGCTGGCGTTCGCGCGCCAGCAGCCTTTGCACACGGTCCAGGTCGCGCCGCTGCAGCGCGTGGTACAGCGCTTGCGAAGCGGCCACTCCCTGCGTTCCGGATCCCACTTCGCCAAGCACCTGCTCGAAGTAACCGCGCGCCACCGCCAGATCGCTGCGCACCTTGGTGATGAGCAAGCGGTCGTAGGCGGCATTGCCCCAGATGACGATGGCGCCCACCAGCAGCGGCAACACCACCAGCAGCGGCAGCAGTGCCATGGCCAGCAGCTTGTTGCGGATCGAACTGCTGATCCAGCGCGGTGTGCGCCAGGGGAATCTCACGACAGCGCCCACTCGGCGCAGCGCCGCTCCAGCGTGCGGCGCGAGATGCCAAGCAGCTGGGCGGCCTGGGTCTTGTCGCCCTGCACCGAATCAAGGATGGTTCGGATGTGCTGCTTCTCCAGGGTGTGCAGATCGGTGGTGGCCGGCGGCGCACTGCGGCGGCCGGCTGCGCTGTCCATCGGCTTGTCCATCGAGTAGAGCGCCGAGACATTGAGCGAGCCCAGGATGAGTGAGCGCTCGATCAGGTTGCGCAGTTCGCGGGCATTGCCGGGCCAGTCGTACTGCATCAGGTAGTCCATCTCGGCGGACGTGATCTCGAGCGGAGACGCCCCCAGGACGGGGGCGAGCTGGGCCATGAAATGCTGCACCAGGTCCGGGATGTCTTCCTTGTGTTCGCGCAGCGGCGGCAGCGTGATCTCCACCACCTGCAGCCGGTAATACAAGTCTTTGCGGAAACGCCCGGCGGCCACCTCTTCCTGCAGCGAGCGGTTGGTGGCGGCGATGATGCGGACATCGACCGGCAGCAACTGCTCGCTGCCGAGCGGGCGGATTCTCAGGTCTTCGAGCGCGCGCAGCAGCGTGGCCTGCAGCGGCAAGGGCAGTTCGGCCACTTCGTCGAGAAACAGCGTGCCGCCCTGGGCATAGTAGAACAGGCCGTCGCGCGCCTTGGTGGCACCGGTGAAGGCACCCTTGGCATGGCCAAAGAGTTCGCGTTCGATCAGTTCGGGCGACATGGAAGCGCAGTTGACCGGCACGAACGGCCCCTGCGCCCGTGGGCTCAAAGCGTGCAGCGCGCGCGCCACCAGCTCCTTGCCGGTGCCGGACTCGCCCTGCAGCAACACCGTGCTGTTGACGGCCGCCACGCGCCGCAGGGTCTGTGAGAGCAGGGTGATGGCGTTGGAGCGCCCCACCAGTCCGTTGCCGCTGCCTTGGCTGCTGGAGAGCGTGTGGCGCAGCACGAAATTCTCGCGCGCCAGTCGGGCGGATTCGTAGCAGTGCCGCACGGCATTGAGGATCTGCGGTACGCGAAAGGGTTTGAGGATGAAGTCCGAGGCGCCGGCGCGCAAGGCCTCGATGGCGGTGTCGAGGTCGGCAAAGGCGGTGATCAGGATCACCTGGCCCGAGAAACCCTGTTCGCGTAAATCCTTCAACCAGTTCACACCGTTCTGGCCGGGCAAGGCGATGTCCAGGATGATGAGGTCGACATGGTGGTTGCGCAGCAGGCTGGCGCCTTCTTCGGCGCTGCCAGCCTCCAGGACGGATTGGCAGCGCGGTGTCAGCGTCTTGACCAGGAAGTTGCGCATGCCGGGCTCGTCATCGATGACCAGGATCGACCAGAACGGCCAGCCATCGGTGGATTTGCCATGCGCGGGAAATGTGGGTGCTTGGGTCACGGTAGGACAGGGAGGTAAGAGAAGAATTCTATCGACGCGCCTGACTGATTCGCTCGGGTACTGAGGTTTTCAACGCTTATGCAACATCGTGCCTAAGCTGTGCGTAAGTGCTTTTGTTGACGGTCAACTGGGGGATTGCGACAACTTGTCATTCGAATTGCGACAAGTTGGCGGGTTGATGGAGGGTGTTGCGCTGCAGCATTGGTGTAAGTCCTTGATTTTTCTAAGCGAGATCATGGAGGTGTCTCCGCACTGCCGTTTGAAAAAATTCGAGATGTTGAGAGGCCATGTTCGGTTGGCCGGTCTTCTTTTTATCAGCGGGGTTGTATTCACTTGCTGAAACAGTCAGGGGTTGCTACATTCGCACGAGCTTTGTTATGCATTTCAGTTCCTAGGTGGAACCTTTCAGGAGACACAGCATGAGTCAATCCCCGGGCAAGTTGTCGCGGCGCACCCTGTTTGCGGGCGCCGGCACCGTTGGCGCCGTTGCCACGGTCGCCAGTCTGATGCCGGCCGTCCAGCCGGTCATGCCGGCCGCGCAAGAACCCAAGGCCGCCCCTGCCAAAGGTGGCGGCTACAGCCTGACCGAGCACGTCAAGCGCTATTACAAGACGACCCTCATTTAACGCCGATCGTTGGAGAGCCCCATGCTACTGACCAAAAAAATCACAGCCACCGACACGGCTGCCCGGTCTCCTTTCGTTCACAGCCTGCGCCGCGGCCTGGCCCAGGCGCTGCCCACCATGGACCGTCGTGCTTTCCTGCGCCGCTCCGGTCTCGGCCTCGGTGTCGGCATGGCAGCCTCGCAACTCACGCTGGTCAAAAAAGCGCACGCCGCCCAAGGGGTTGCCGTCGGCGACGGCAAGATCGAAGTCAAACGGACGGTCTGCACACACTGCTCGGTCGGCTGCGCCATCGATGCCGTGGTGGAGAACGGTGTCTGGGTGCGGCAGGAGCCGGTGTTCGATTCGCCCATCAACCTCGGCGCCCACTGTGCCAAGGGTGCTGCGATTCGCGAGCACGGTCATGGCGAATACCGCCTGCGCTATCCGATGAAGCTGGTCAACGGCAAGTATGAGCGTATCGGCTGGGACCAGGCACTGAACGAGATCAGCGCCAAGATGCTGGAATTGCGCAAGGCCAGCGGTCCGGACAGCGTCTACTTCATCGGCTCATCCAAGCACAGCAACGAACAAGCCTATCTGATGCGCAAGTTCGTCAGCTTCTGGGGCACGAACAACTGTGACCACCAGGCGCGTATCTGCCACTCCACCACGGTGGCCGGAGTGGCCAATACCTGGGGCTACGGCGCCATGACGAACTCGTACAACGACATGCAGAACAGCAAGGTCGCCCTGTACATCGGTTCCAACGCCGCCGAAGCGCACCCGGTCAGCCTGCTGCACATGCTGCACGCCAAGGAAACCGGCACCAAGATGATCGTGGTCGATCCGCGTTTCACGCGCACCGCGGCCAAGGCCGACGAGTACGTGCGTATCCGCTCCGGCACCGACATTCCTTTCCTGTTCGGCCTGCTGTATCACATCTTCAAGAACGGCTGGGAAGACAAGAAGTACATCAACGACCGCGTCTACGGCATGGACAAGGTCAAGGAAGACGTGCTGGCCAAGTGGGCGCCTGCTGCCGTTGAAGAGGCCTGCGGCGTCAAGGAAGAGCAGATGTACAAGGTGGCCAAGATGCTGGCCGACAGCCGGCCCGGCACCATTGTCTGGTGCATGGGCCAGACCCAGCACACCATCGGCAATGCCATGGTGCGAGCCTCCTGCATTCTGCAGCTCGCTTTGGGCAACGTTGGCAAGTCGGGCGGCGGCACCAACATCTTCCGTGGCCACGACAACGTGCAGGGCGCGACCGACGTCGGCCCCAATCCCGACTCGCTGCCGGGTTACTACGGCCTGGCCGAGGGTTCCTGGAAGCATTTCGCCAAGGTCTGGGGCGTGGACTTCGACTGGATCAAGGGTCGCTATGCTGCGCCGGCCATGATGGGCAAGAACGGCATCACCGTTTCCCGCTGGATCGACGGCGTGCTGGAGAAGAACGAGCTGATCGACCAGGACGCCAACCTGCGCGGCGTCTTCTACTGGGGCCATGCGCCCAACTCGCAGACCCGCGGTCTGGAGATGAAGCGTGCCATGGACAAGCTGGACCTGCTGGTGGTGGTGGATCCCTATCCGTCGGCGACCGCTGCCATGGCAGCCATGCCCGGCAAGCCGGAAGACCAGAATCCGAACCGTGCGGTCTACCTGCTGCCGGCGGCCACCCAGTTCGAGACCAGCGGCTCCTGCACCGCCTCGAACCGCTCGATCCAGTGGCGCGAGAAGGTCATTGATCCGCTGTGGGAGAGCCGCAGCGACCACATGATCATGCACCAGCTGGCCGAGAAGCTCGGCTTTGCCAAGGAGCTGTCCAAGAACTACAAGATGCAGAAGGTCAAGGGCCTGGACGAGCCCATGCCGGAGGACATCCTGCGCGAGATCAACAAGTCGGTCTGGACCATCGGCTACACCGGCCAGAGCCCGGAGCGCCTGAAGGCCCACATGCGCAACATGCATCTGTTCGATGTCAAGACGCTCAAGGCCAAGGGTGGACGGGACAAGGAAACCGGCTACGACTTCAGTGGCGACTATTTCGGTCTGCCCTGGCCCTGCTACGGCACGCCGGAGCTCAAGCACCCGGGTTCGCCCAACCTGTACGACACCTCCAAGCACGTGATGGACGGCGGCGGCAACTTCCGCGCCAACTTCGGCGTCGAGCGTGAAGGCAAGAGCCTGCTGGCCGAGGACGGCTCGCACTCGCTGGGTGCCGACATCACCACCGGTTATCCGGAGTTCGACCATGTGCTGCTCAAGAAGCTCGGCTGGTGGGACGAACTCACCGACGCCGAGAAGACGGCGGCCGAGGGCAAGAACTGGAAGACCGATGCGTCGGGCGGCATCATCCGCGTGACCATGAAGAACCACGGCTGCCATCCCTTCGGCAACGCCAAGGCACGCGCGCTGGTCTGGAACTTCCCGGATCCGGTGCCGCAACACCGCGAGCCGCTCTACGGTACCAAACCCGAGCTCATGGCCAAGTACCCGACGCACGACGACAAGAAGGCCTTCTGGCGCCTGCCGACGCTGTACAAGACGGTGCAGCAGAAGAATATTGCCGACAAGGTGCACGAGAAGTTCCCGCTCATCCTGTCCTCGGGCCGTCTGGTCGAGTACGAGGGTGGTGGCGAGGAGACCCGTTCCAACCCCTGGCTGGCCGAACTGCAGCAGGAGGCTTTCGTCGAGATCAACCCGAAGGCGGCCGCCGACCGCGGCATCCGCAACGGCGACCGCGTCTGGCTGCACAGCCCGACCGGCGCGAAGCTGAACGTGCAGGCCCTGGTGACCGAACGCGTCGGCCCCGATACCTGCTGGATGCCGTTCCACTTCTCGGGGCGCTGGCAAGGGGCCGACATGCTGGCCTACTACCCCAGCGGCGCTGCTCCAGTCGTGCGCGGCGAGGCGGTCAACACGGCCACCACCTATGGTTATGACAGCGTGACCATGATGCAAGAAACCAAGACGACGATCTGCAATATCGAGCGGGCATGACCCCCACGTTTTTCACTTCGTGTAATGCACTGCCCCCCGAGGGGGCCGCGTTTTGCCTTGGGGCGGCCCGGCGGCAAAACATCCTTCGCTGATTGGAGACATTTATGGCACGTATGAAATTTGTTTGTGACTCCGAGCGCTGCATCGAGTGCAACGGCTGCGTCACGGCCTGCAAGAACGAGAACGAGGTGCCGTGGGGTGTGAACCGCCGTCGCGTGGTCACGCTCAATGACGGTGTTCCCGGCGAGAAATCCATCTCGGTGGCCTGCATGCACTGCAGCGACGCACCCTGCATGGCAGTCTGCCCGGTCAACTGCTTCTACCGCACCGACGAAGGCGTGGTGCTGCACGACAAGGACATCTGCATCGGCTGCGGCTACTGCTCCTATGCCTGCCCGTTCGGCGCGCCGCAGTTCCCCTCGCAGGGCACCTTCGGGGTGCGCGGCAAGATGGACAAGTGCACCTTCTGCGCCGGCGGCCCCGAGGCCAACGGCAGCCAGGCCGAGTTCGAAAAATATGGCCGCAACCGCCTGGCCGAGGGCAAGCTGCCGGCCTGTGCCGAAATGTGCTCGACCAAGGCGCTGCTCGCCGGTGACGGCGACATGGTGGCCGACATCTTCCGCAACCGCGTGCTCAAGCGCGGCAAGGGCGCTGAAGTCTGGGGCTGGGGCACCGCTTACGGTTCGCGCCAGGCCGGTCAACCGGACCCCGCGGCACCTGCCAAAGGAGCGAAGTCATGAAAAAAACGCTGATGTTGATTGCCGCCGTGACCCTGCTGGTCGCCTGTGGTGACAAGCCGCAGACGATTGGCGGCGCCAAGCAGGATGCTTCGCCCTACAGTGGGACCGGCAAGCCGTATGTCGATGCCGGCTGGAAGCCCGGTGACAAGGCGAGCTGGGAGTCGCACCTGAAGGCGCGCGGACAGAACAGCCAGAACGAATACACCAAGACCAACTGAGACGGGATGGCCCTCATGAAAAAAGCGCTTGCTGCTGTCCTGCTGATGGCCCTGGGCTGGGGCAACCTGGTCCTGGCGCAGGACAAACCCACGGCGCCCGCCGGGACCGGCGGCATCCAGAGCCAGAACATCATGGATGTCAGGCCGGATGCCAGTTCGGACCCCGGCTACGCCCAACAGAGCAATGCCGAGCGGGCCAAGGTCCAGCCCGGCAACAACGCGCCGATGTGGCGGCAGGTTGGCGCCGGTGTCACCGGCTACAGCAGCCTGCCCAAGAGTCAGGCGCCTGAGGCCGGCAACCTGATCCAGCCTTTTGTGCAGTACCCGGGCTCAATGTTCACCAATGCCGGCGAAGCCTGGCGCCAGGTGCGCAACAACTGGCTCATCCCTTACGGCGGTGCCTTGCTGCTGATCGTGCTGGGCGCCATTGCCCTGTTCTACTGGCGCAAGGGTACTTTGCAGTTGCACGGGGCGGCGACTGGCCGCAAGATTGAGCGCTTCACCCCCTTCGAACGCTCGGCACACTGGGCCAATGCGATTGCCTTCACCATCCTGGCCGTCTCCGGCATCGTGATGGCCTTCGGCAAGTTCTTCCTGCATCCCATCATCGGCGGCACGCTGTTCGGCTGGCTGACCTATGTGCTGAAGAACGCGCACAACTTTGCTGGCCCGGTGTTCGCCGTTTCGCTGGTGATCGTGATCATCACCTTCGTGCGTGACAACCTGCCGCGCAAGGAAGACATCACCTGGCTCGTCAAGGGCGGTGGCCTGCTGGGCGAGCACGAGATCCCTTCGCACCGCTTCAACGCTGGTGAGAAGGTGCTGTTCTGGGGCGGTGTGTTCCTGCTGGGCCTGATCGTGGTCGGCTCGGGGCTGATGCTCGACAAGCTGATTCCGGGCCTGGTCTACGAGCGCAGCACCATGCAGCTCAGCCACATGGTGCATGCCGTGGCCACCGTGTTGATGATGGCCATGTTCATGGGCCACATCTACATGGGTACTCTCGGCATGGCTGGCGCCTATGACGCCATGAAGACCGGCTACGTCGACGAGACCTGGGCCAAGGAGCACCATGAGCTCTGGTACGACGACATCCAGGCCGGCAAGATCCCGGCCCAGCGCAGCGCCGAGGCGGCGCCTGCTCCGACTGTTCAAGCCTAGGGCCTGTTCGCACTTGCAAAAAGAGTGTGAACAGAACCTAAACACGAGAAAGAGGCTCACATGAAATCGATTGCTGTTTTTGTTCTGGGTTGTGCGCTTGCCGTGTCGGCGCTGGCCAAGCTGCCCCCTCCGAGTGACGAAGCCAAGGCCAAGGCCGCCGAGGCGGCTGCCAAGACGGCCCATGGCGGCAAGGTCGACGGCTACCTGCTGTGCAAGTCGCAGGACAAGGCAGCAGCCCACTACCGTAAGAACAACAAGTCCGCCAAGGCCGCGGCTGCCACGCCGCCGTGTGCCGACCCGGGGCCCTTTGTCTACACGCCTGCGGGCGCCACGCCGGCTGCGACCCCCGCACCAGCTGCACCGGCGGCAGACAAGAAGAAAAAGAAATCCTGACGCCAGTCAGGCTTCGTGGTCATGGGCCCGGGCTGTACAGCCCCGGCCCTTTTTGTTGTACTGTGTCGCTATGAGTACCTTCTCCCTGCCTGAGCTGACCCGGGCCAGCGCGCCGCTGACGCGCGAGGTTACGGCCGTCAATGAATTCGGCGAGACCACCACCGTGTCCATCCCGGCGGAGCGTGCGTTGACTGTGTACGTGGACAAGCGCGAGCTGGTCACGCTCATGACGCTGGGCGCCCATCCTGAACTGCTGGTGCTCGGCTTCCTGCGCAACCAGCGCCTGGTGCGCTCGGTGCAGGAAATCGAATCCATCACGGTAGACTGGGAGGTCGGCGCCGCCGCCGTCAAGACGCGCGAGGGCATTGCCGATGTCGAGCAGCGCACGGCCAAGCGGGTGGTTACTACCGGCTGCGGCCAGGGCAGCGTGTTCGGCGACCTGATGGACGAGGTCGACAGCATCGTGCTGCCGGAGGCCATGCTGACGCAAGGCCAGCTGTATGGCATCGTCAACGCCATCCGCCTGAAGGAAAGCACCTACAAGTCGGCCGGATCGGTCCATGGCTGTGCGTTGTTCCGCGGCGAGGAGATGCTGCTGTTCGTCGAAGACGTCGGCCGCCACAATGCCATCGACACCATCGCCGGCTGGATGTGGTTGCAGAATGAGGCCCCCACGCTCGGCACTGACGTGTCCTCGCTGCCCCCCGAGGGGGCCTTCGCGCCTAGGGGCGGCCCGTCGGCGCTCAAGCCTTCTTCCTATCAGCCCATGGGCGGGGCGGACAAGGTGTTCTACACCACCGGGCGCCTGACCAGCGAGATGGTGATCAAGTCGGCGCAGATGGGCATTCCGATTGTGGTCTCGCGCAGCGGCATCACGCAGATGGGGCATACGGTGGCAGAACGCGTTGGTCTGTGCACCATTGGGCGTGCGACCAACAAGCACTTCCTGTGCTACACCGGCGCCAGACGGCTGCAGCTCCAGCCGGAACTGGCCGGGGCGAAGCTGCGCGCGGTTGTTTAGTTGTCTCTGGTCCCGTTGTTCTGTTGACGGGCGGCTGAGACCGGGATGAAGTAAGCGCCGTTGATCGCCGGCAAGGAAAGTTGCCACTCGGTGTGCAAAGTGCGGCTGTCCACCAGCCGTACGCTACCGGGCGTACCTTGTGTACTCAGCACGGCGTAGCGGCCATCGGCACTGAAATGCACCGGAAACCACATGCTGCCCGGTGCGCGCAGGGTGTGTACCGGGCGTCCGCTGACAGGGTCGACCAGCAGCAATGTGCCATCCCTTCCGCTTTGGGCAGCGTGGCTGATCCAGAGCCAAGGCGTTGCAGCGTGGGTTCGCACGCTGGCAACGCCACGCAAGTGCTCCAGGCGTCGAGTCTCGGTATGCCAGTGGCTGGCATCAAGCAGTACCACACTCCCTTCCAGGCCGGTGACGAGCGCGATCCAGGGCTTGCCCTGCATGGTGAGTGATGCACCCGCGTTAGGCAAGGGGCGCTGCGGCAACGCCAGCGAGCTGATGCGTCTGCGGATATCCAGGTTCAGTACTTCCGTGTCATCAGCCGACGGGATGTCGGGGGGCGCTGCCAGCAGCACATGACGCATGCTGGCGTCCGCCTGGATGAATGTCCGGGCTTGCGGCAAGGGGGTACGGCGCACGCCCAGAAAACCTGCGCTGGCAATGGCCTCGCCCATTCGGTAGTCGTGTACCAGTCCGTCAAAAATGGGTTCTGCGCCAGGGTTGTAGGAGATCTCCCACACCTCCGGCAAGGACGTGAAGGTCAGGACGAAGCTGTTGCGTGCCGATGCCGTCGCCACATGGGCCGCGGCGGAACTGTTGTCGCCCGACAAGGCCTGCACGGGGTAGTGCTTCACCCTGAGCAAGTTGGCATCCAGCAGCACGGCGGTGTGGGGCATCGCATGCCCGGCCATGAGCCAGCGGCCATCGTGCGACAGAGCCAGGCTTTGCAGCACCAGGCCCGTGCGCGCACGCAGGACGGCGTTGCCGGCCTGAAGGTCGAAGCGCAACACCCAGCCATCATTCGCGGCCCAGTAAAGCCAGCGTCCGTCCGGGCTGGGTTGCGGTGCGCCTTGCAGTGCCACAGGCAAGTGGCAGTGGCTGTGCGTGGCGCCCTGGACGGCGTCAAGCAAGAGCAGCTGGTGCCCGGCGTCCTGTACCACCGCAACCAGCGCGCCGCTGGCCGGGAGCGCGGACGTCCGCTCGCACCAACCCTGTTCGGGTCGAGGTTGCCGATCAACTTCACGCCAAGGGGTCTGTGCCCACGTTGCTAAGGGGGTGAGCAGGCAGGCCGCCCATAAAAAAAGGGTGGGCCCAAGCCCACCCAGCGCCGGCCGCCGAAGCGGCCTGGCAAGTGGAGGTTCGCTCACGACTTGAGGATGAACGTCACGGCAGCTTTCAGATCGGCATCGTTGATCTTGTCCGCTCCATTGGGTGACATGGGAATGGGGCCAAAGGAGCCGGCAC
Organism: Curvibacter sp.; assembly: GCA_031426755.1. GTDB lineage: Bacteria > Pseudomonadota > Gammaproteobacteria > Burkholderiales > Burkholderiaceae_C > Hylemonella. The sequence continues at coordinate 14,367 of JASJPI010000006.1, read as the reverse complement.
CGCCCTTGCGCACTTTGTCCACCAGCTTGGCCACCGCATCCTGGCCCTTGTACTTGGCAGCAATATCCTTGAAAGAAGGGCCCACCAGCTTCTTGTCCTTGGCATGGCAGGCCATGCAGCCCGCCTTGTTCATGGCTTCTTCGGGCGTGGCGGCTTGAACGCCGAACGCCAACGCAAGCGCCGGGAGAAGGTAAAGAGATTTCATGATTTCAACTCCAGGAGAGAGCATCTGCTGCCAAGGCAAGTGCCGCCGTCAAGGGGCCGCACTTGCCTGGCACCGGTTAATACACGTCGTGCTGGGTGTTGTGCACGTTGAAGTGGCCCGTGGGGGTGATCAGGAGCGGGTCCTTGATCACCGCCTTGAGCTTCAGGGTCTTGTCGTCCACCACCACCAAGGCGCTTTCCTTGTTCTTGGCCGACCAGACCGAGAACCACACCTCGTCACCGGCCTTGTTGTACTCCGGCTGCACGACGCGCTTGGCACCATCGTCCTTCAGGTCCGCCCACTCGGCGATCGGCAGCACCTTGTAACCCTTGTCGAGGTTGTTGATGTCATACACCACGATCGACTGCGAGATCTTCGGATCCGGGTTCAACGGGGCATCCGACCAGAGGTTCTTCGATTTCGGGTGGCTCTTGATGAAGAGCGCGCCGCCGCCAGGACCAGTCAGCTTGGCCACTTCCTTGAAAGCGTACTGCTTGTGCTTCACCGGGTCGGTGCCGATCAGCGAGATCGTCTCATCGCCCAGGTGGCCGGTGGCCCAGACGGGTCCGAACTTCGGGTGGATGAAGTTGGCGCCGCGGCCGGGGTGGGGAATCTTGCCGACGTCGATCAGTTTGGTCAGCTTGCCTTCCTTCAGGTCCACCGCGGCGATCTTGTTGCTCTGGTTGGCAGCCACCATGAAATAGCGCTTGGTGGAGTCCAGCCCGCCGTCGTGGAGGAAAAGGGCGGTGCCGATCTCCGTGATCTTGAGCGCATCGATGTTGCGGTAGTCCACCAGCAGGGTCTTGCCGGTTTCCTTCACGTTCACCACGAACTCAGGCTTGAAGTGCGAACCGACGATGGAGGCCACGCGAGGCTCCGGGTGGTATTCCTGCTTGTCCACCGTCATGCCGCGGGTACCCACGATCTTGAGCGGCTCCAGCGTGTCGCCGTTCATCAGTGTGAACTGGGGTGGCCAGTAGCTGCCGGCAATCGCGAGCTTGTCCTCGAAGCCCTTGTACTTGGACGTCTCGACGGAACGGGCTTCCAGACCAACGCGAATCTCGGCCACGTTGTCGGGCTTTTCCATCCACAGGTCGATCATGTTGATCTTGGCGTCGCGGCCGATCACGAACAGGTAACGCCCCGATGCCGACAGGCGCGAGATGTGCACCGCATAGCCGGTCTTGACGATGTTGATGATCTTCTTGGTGTCGCCATCGATCAGCGCCACTTCGCCCGTGTCACGCAGCGTGGTCGAGAAGATGTTGCTGATGTTGTAGTTGTTCATCTTCTTCGTCGGACGCTGTGCCGGCGGGATGATGACCTTCCAGGTCTTCTTCATCTCCGCCATGCCGAACTCGGGCGGTTGCGGAGGATCATGCTGGATGTAGCGGGCCATCAGGTCCACTTCTTTTTCGCTCATCTCGCCCGAGGTCTGCCAGTTCGGCATGCCGGCGGGGGAGCCGTAAGCGATGAAGATCTTGAGGTAGTCCGTCCCTTTGGAGACGGTCAGGTCGGGCGTCAGCGGCTTGCCCGTGGCGCCCTTGCGCAGCACACCGTGGCAACCCGCGCAGCGCTCAAAGTAGATCTTGCGCGCCACATCAAATTCGGCCTGCGTCATCGGCGGCGCTTTGGGATTGGTGCTCTGCACCATGGGTTCGTTCACCAGTGGAGACGAACCTGCCTGGTAATTCATTTCCGGCGCTGTGACACCTTTTTTGTCCTCCGCGAACGAAGAAACCGCCAGCGTTGCCAACACCAGCGCTGCCACATGCCTGAGCTTTCGTATTTTCATTGACGAACTCCTTGTTGTCTGCGGCATAAAAGGTCCAAGCCCCGCTTGCACAGAACCTGCCCGCTGCATGCCGCAGATCAGTTCATGCAACGGGAAAGACATGGACATCGTGCGCCAACCCGTTCACACCATCTTTGACTTATGACAAAGATGCACGACAAAGTCTCCTTTGTTGCGGTCGGCTTCCAATCGTGATCCATATCTTGATATTGGTCAAACTTGAGTCGGAAACCGGCTCCTAGACTGCTGTGCATGCTTCTTGGGATTTCCCGGAGAGCTCGTCTTGATAGCCGTTCCATATCAAACCGACTGCCAATGAAAAAAGCTTCCATGCCTGCGTCTTGCGGCGCCTGTCCCGGTTGGCACATCGTCAAAGGCCTGCTCATTGCATGGAGCTTCATGGCGCAGGCGCAAGCGCAGGCACTGCAATCGTCCGAGATCGACACCCCCAGCCTGCGTCCGGTCATCATCAGTGCTTCCCGCAGTGAGCAGGACGTGGATGACTTGCCCTTGACGGTGGACGTTCTGGATTCGCAGGCGCTTGAGGCCGGTCAGGTGGGCGATATCCGGGATGCCGTCAAGAGCCTGCCCAATGTCTCGGTGAAGCGCGCGCCAGCGCGTTTCGGCGTCACCGGCAGGGGAAACTCCGTGGGCGCGGATGCCAATGCCGGCTTCACCATCCGGGGGCAGGGCGGCAACCGGGTGGTGATGCTGGTTGACGGTGTACGTCTGCCCCGAAGCTACATCAATGGCAGCAACGCGTTCGGGCGGGACACGGTGGCGGTGGGCCTGCTCAAGCGCATCGAGATCGTCCACGGGCCGTCCTCCGTGCTGTATGGCTCGGACGGGCTGGCGGGCCTGGTGAACTTCATCACCCTGGATCCGGCAGATTATTTGATGCAAGCCGATGGCTCTCCCAAAAGTGTCGGAGGCAAGGCATGGGTTGGCTACAGTGGCGATGATCAGGGTGCAACCGTCGGCGGGACGGTCGCGGCCCGGGCCAGTGATGTGCTGGAATGGTCTCTGACAGGCACCCATACCCGTGCGAATGCATTGGGCAATATGGGCAGCAATGACGCTGCCAACGTGGATCGAACCACGCCCAACACCCAGACCAGCAACCACGAGGCGCTGCTGGCCAAGCTGGTGTTGCGTCCCGAATCGACGCAGCGGCACACCGTCACCCTGGAGCATGTGCGCAAGGCGACAGAGGTGGAGCTGTTGTCCAGCCGCGTCAAGAACCCCGTCGCGCTGCCTCTGAACTACGCCACCTTGAGTGCGACCGCAAAAACAGCCGCCAATGCCGCTGCCGTCATTGGCGAGTCATCCAGCAAGGGGATGGACCGGGATCGTGTCACGTGGCAGGGCTGGTTCTGGTTGAACAGTGAACTGGCGGATCATCTGCAGCTTGTTCTCACATCCCAGAACAGCAGCGCGTTGGACGATGGCCAAACGCGTTTGCTGACCTCCTTTGCCAATGACGGCAAGCGCATCCGGCGAACGACCTATGACGAACGCGCCGTGCAGGGGAGCGTGCAGGCCGACAAGCTGTTCACCCTGTCGCCCCGGTGGTCTCACAAGCTGACCTACGGCGTGGACTATGTGAGTACCGACATCTCCAGTCTCGCCGATGGAAGGGATCCCTCACCTTTGCCCACCTTCTCCGCCAGACGCTATTTTCCTGACACCCGGGATACCAGCCAGGCGGCCTATGTGCAAAGCGAGTTGATCAGTGACAACTGGAGCGTCACGCCAGGCGTACGGTACGACCAGTTCGCGCTGAATGTCCTGAGCCAGGACGGCTATTTCCCCGGGATTGCCACGGCGCCCGGCAAATCCCTGTCGGGCTCGGCCCTGTCGCCCAAGCTGGGAGTGATGTTTCGTGCCAATCCGCAGTGGTCCGTGTACGGCAGCTATGCCACGGGATTCCGGGCGCCCGAGGGGCAACAGGTCAACAGTGCCCTGGAGGTCTCGACCGCAACGCTGCTGCCCAATCCGGACCTCAAGCAGGAGGAGAGCCGCAATCTTGAAGTCGGGATGCGCGCCCGTCTGGATCGGCTCACGCTGGATGTCGCCGTCTTCACCGGGGTCTACACCAACCTGATTGTCGAGAAGAAGGACCTGGGGACCGCCAACGGCTTGCCCGCCTCGGTGACCAACAAGACACGCTTCCAGACGGTCAACATCGACAAGGCCACGATCTCCGGCTTCGAAATCCGGGGCAGTTACCACTGGGGCCGGTTCGCTGGCGGAGAGCTGAGCTCACCATTCAGTTACGGCTCGACCCGCGGCAGCGACGACACCACGGGACTACCCCTCAATTACATCGAACCGGCCAAATTCGCGGCCGGCCTCAGATACAGAACCCCGACGTGGGAACTGCGGCTGGATGCGATTTACCGGGAAGAAAAGAAGCTGAATGATCTCGACAGCGCGTTCATCCCCAAGTCGACGACGCAATTGCAGTTTCTGGCGCCAGCCGCGGCCACGCTGGACCTGAGCGGCCAATGGCGCATTCGCAAGGATGTGCGCCTGAACTTCGCCGTCATCAACCTGACGGACCGTAAATACTGGAACTGGTCAGATGTTCAGGGGCTGGCATCCAACGCCAACCCGGTCGTTGTGGACGCCTACACCCAGCCCGGACGCCACCTGAATCTGGCCATGGTCATGGACTTCTGATCCGGCCACCGGCATGTCGTTTGGGGGAGGCAGTTGACGCGCCGAAGGGACAGTTGTCCTGTGCCGCAACAGGACTCTTGAAATCCCCTAAGCTACTCGCATGAGCATCACCTTCTGGCAACTCGGCTGGCGCACCCTGTGGCGCGATCTGCGCTCCGGCGAATTGCGCCTGCTGCTGCTGGCGGTCACGCTGGCGGTGGCCGCCCTCACGGCCGTGGGTTTCTTTGCCGACCGGCTCAAGGGGGGCCTGCAGCGCGACGCACGCCAGTTGCTCGGCGGCGACGCCGTGGTGGCCAGCGACAACCCGGCACCGCAAGCCTTTGTCGCGCAGGCGCGCGCTCTGGGGCTGTCGGTGTCGACATCGTTGAACTTTCCCACCATGGCGCGTGCGGAAGATGCGCGCGGTGGGGGCAGCCGGCTGGTGGCGCTGAAGGCGGTGGAAGACGGCTACCCGTTGCGCGGGCGGCTGACCGTGGCCAACGACCCGGCCGCACCAGGCCAGAAGACGGACAACATTCCGGCGCCGGGCGAGGTCTGGGTCGACGCGGCCTTGCTGGAGGCGCTCGGCTTGCAGGCGGGCGATGCCTTGTTGCTGGGCGAGCGCAGTTTCCGCATTGCGCGCGTCATCGTGCTGGAGCCCGACCGCGGCGCCGGTTTCGTCAACTTCGCGCCGCGCGCCATGATCGGGCAGGCCGATATCGCCGCCACCGGGCTGATCCAGCCGGCCAGCCGCGTCAGCTACCGGCTGGCCGTGGCCGGTGCCGACCGCACGGTGGCACGCTATGTGACGTGGGCCACGGACGAAATTGCCCAACGTGGCCTGCGCGGCCTGCGTGTCGAGTCGCTGCAGGGCGGCCGGCCCGAGATGGGGCAGACGCTGGACCGGGCCGAGAAATTCCTCAACCTGGTGGCGCTGCTGGCGGCGCTGCTCAGTGCGGTGGCCGTGGCACTGGCCGCACGCGGCTTTGCCAGCAACCACCTGGACGACTGCGCCATGCTGCGCGTGCTGGGCTTGCGTCACGCCACCATCGCCAGGAGCTACACCTTCGAATTCGTCTTGGCTGGCCTGGCGGCCAGCAGCCTGGGCGTGTTGCTGGGCTATGCGGTGCACCATGTGTTTGTCCTGCTGCTGGCCGGCCTGGTGGAAACCGCGCTGCCGGCCGCCGGTGTGTGGCCGGTGCTGTTCGGCCTGGGCATGGGGCTGACATTGCTGCTGGCCTTCGGCTTGCCACCGGTGCTGCAGCTGGCGCAGGTGCCGGCACTGCGGGTGATGCGGCGCGATGTCGGCAACCTGCGGCCGGCCTCGCTGGGGGTGCTGGCGCTCGGCGTCGCCGGTTTTGCCGCCTTGCTGCTGGCTGTGAGCAGCGACCTCAAGCTCGGGCTGATTGCGGTGGGTGGGTTTGCCGCTGCGGTGGCACTGTTTGCTGCGGCCAGCTGGCTGGCCGTGTGGTTGCTGCGCCGTCTGGTCAACGAGGCCCGTGCGCCGCGCTGGCTGGTGCTGGCGACGCGCCAGATCGCGGCGCGCCCGGCCTATACCGTGGTGCAGGTCAGCAGCCTGGCGGTGGGCCTGCTGGCGCTGGTGCTGCTGGTGCTGCTGCGCACCGACCTGATTGCCGGCTGGCGCCAGACCACGCCGGCCGATGCGCCCAACCGCTTTGTCATCAACGTCCAGCCCGAGCAGAGCGAGGCGTTCCAGCAGGCCCTGACGCAGGCTGGCGTCAGCGGCTACGACTGGTACCCGATGATCCGCGGCCGGCTGGTGGCGGTGAATGGCCGCGACGTGAAACCGGAAGACTACGCCGAAGACCGGGCGCGCCGGCTGCTGGACCGCGAGTTCAACCTGTCGCACAGTGCCGCCTTGCCGCCGCACAACCCGGTAGTGGCCGGGCAGTGGACGGCCGAAGAAGCGGGTGCCATCAGCATGGAGGAAGGCATTGCCAAGACGCTGGGCCTGAAGCTGGGCGACCGCCTGCGCTTCGACATGGCCGGCGTGCCGACCGAATCGACCATCACCTCGCTGCGCAAGGTGGACTGGGGTTCGATGCGCGCCAATTTCTTTGCCATCTACCCGGTCAGTCGCATGCCCGAGGTGCCCGGCACCTACATGAGCGCCTTCCGTGCCCCAGCCACCGCAGGTTTCGACAACGCACTGGTGCGACGCTTCCCCAACATCACGCTGGTGGACATGAGCACCACCTTGCTGCAGGTGCAGCGCGTGCTCGACCAGGTGAGCCGCGCGGTGGAATTTCTCTTTGGCTTCACGCTCGCCGCCGGTCTGGTGGTGCTGCTGGCAGCGGTGACGGCCACACGCGAGGAGCGGGCGCGCGAGTTTGCCATCATGCGCGCCGTCGGTGCCAGTGCCGGCCTGCTGCGCCAGGTGCAGCGTGCCGAACTGCTGGGCGTCGGTCTGCTGGCCGGCTTGCTGGCCTCCGGGGTGGCCGCGGCGGTGGGCTGGGCGTTGGCGCGCTTTGTCTTCGAGTTCGACTGGTCGGTGTCCTGGCTCGTGCCGCTGCTCGGTGCCATGGCCGGTGCCGTGCTGGCGCTGGTGGCTGGTTGGTGGGGCCTGCGCGACGTGCTGCGCCGGCCGGTGGTCGAGACGCTGCGCCGTGCGGCACAATGAGTTGAATTTGATTTGCTATTGATTTGATAGCTACTTGCGCATAGTTATCAAGGGCTGGATGCCATTTTGAGCATGAATACAGAAGAGAAGACGGAAGCGGCCAGTGCCTTTGACTGGATCGGCGGCGAAGCACGCGTGAAGGCGCTGGTGGAGCGTTTCTACGACCTGATGGACCTGGAGCCGGGCTACCAGGAGCTGCGCGCCTCGCATGGCAGCGACTTGGCCAGCGCACGTGAAAAGCTGTTCTGGTTCCTCTGCGGCTGGCTTGGCGGCCCGCAGCACTACATCGAACGCTTCGGCCACCCGCGCCTGCGCGCGCGCCATATGCCGTTCAAGATCGGCATCAAGGAGCGCGACCAGTGGCTGGCCTGCATGGACCAGGCCATGGGCGAGGTGGGCATCGATGAGGCGCTGCGCGCGCGCTTGCGCGAGTCGTTCTTCGGGACGGCGGACTGGATGCGCAACACGCCGGGGTGACGAAGTGCGCTTCTGTCCTGCGCGACGCATGGCAGCTGCCGGCCGCTCGCTGGCCTGCGCTTGGGTGCAGGCGTGGCCTAGAATCGAAAACCGTCTGAGAGTCTGCACATGAGCGAAAAGTGGAAACGCCTGGATCCGAAATCACTGCCTGGACATTTCGCACGTCGCTTCCAGCAGCTGGCGGTGGCTTTCTTCAATGAGGAAGTGGCTGAACTCGGCCTGACGCCGGTTCAGTATGTCGCCTTGCACACCATCTGCAGACAGCCGGGGATTGACCAGAAGACGCTGGCACAGACCATCCTGTATGACGCCGCCACCATCGGAGGGGTGATCGACCGCCTGGAGTCCCGTGGTCTGGTCGTGCGAAGCGTGAGTCCGCAGGATCGCCGGGTCCGGCTGATCAGCCCGACGGCCGAAGGCCTGCAGAGCCTGAAGAATGTCATTCCCCGCATGCTGCATGCGCAAGACCGTATGCTGGAACCCCTCTCGATGCCCGAACGCAAGGAATTCATGCGCATGATGGGCGTGCTGGTCGAGAAGCACGCCGACATCGGCGGCACGGCTCCCGGCGAATGAGCCGTTTGCATCCGTCCGACCCTTGAAACCAGGATCTTCCAGGGCCAAGGGGCCCCAGGTGATCGTGGCTTGACAAAATAAAACGTATACATATCATATGCATACGTTTTAAATTGCTGGAGATGGCGATTGCGTCCAGCGGGACGCCTCGACAGTCCGGCCGGGTCACCCATCGACGAAAGGAACAAAGATGCAATTTCACCTCAACGGCTTTCGCCCCGGCGACCCGCACATTGCCGCCCCGTCTGCCCATGCCCAGGCGCATCCGCACACGGATGGTGTGTCGGCACAGGTCGATGTGCTCATCGTGGGCTGCGGTCCGGCCGGCCTGACCCTGGCCGCCCAGCTGGCCGCCTTTCCCGACATCCGAACCGCCATCGTGGAGCAGAAGGACGGCCCGCTGCAGCTGGGCCAGGCCGACGGTATTGCCTGCCGGACCATGGAGATGTTCGAGGCCTTCAACTTCGCCGAGCGCGTGATGAAAGAGGCCTGCTGGATCAACGAAGTCACGTTCTGGAAGCCGGACGAGAAGAACCCGCAGAACATCATCCGCCACGGCCGTGTGCAGGACACGGAGGACGGCCTGTCGGAGTTCCCGCACGTGGTGCTGAACCAGGCGCGTGTGCATGACTTCTACCTGGAGAGCATGCGCCATTCGCCCAGCCGGCTGGAGCCGCACTACGCGCGCAAGCTGCTCGACGTGACGGTGGACGCTGCCGCAAAAGACTACCCCGTGACGGTGCGCTTGGAGCGTACCGATGCCGCGCACGCCGGCCAGGTGGAAACGGTGAAGGCGCGTTACGTGGTGGGTTGCGACGGCGCCCGCAGCGCGGTGCGCAAGTCCATCGGCCGCGAGCTGGTCGGCGATGCCGCCAACCAGGCCTGGGGCGTGATGGACGTGCTGGCCGTGACCGATTTTCCGGATGTGCGCCACAAGGTGGCCATCCAGTCCGCCAATGGCGGCAACCTGCTGATCATTCCGCGCGAGGGCGGCTACCTGGTGCGGCTGTATGTGGAGATGGACAAGCTGGGCGAAGACGAGCGCGTGGCCCAGCGCAACATCACGGTGGACCAGCTCATCGCCACGGCGCAGCGCATCCTGCACCCCTACACGCTGGACGTGAAAGAGGTGCCGTGGTGGTCGGTGTACGAGATCGGCCAGCGCATCTGCGACAAGTACGACGAGGTGCCGGTGGCCGAGATGCCCGCGCGCCTGCCGCGCGTTTTCATTGCCGGCGATGCCTGCCACACCCACAGCCCCAAGGCCGGCCAGGGCATGAACTTCTCGATGCAGGACACCTTCAACCTGGGCTGGAAGCTGGCTGCGGTGTTGCGCCAGCAGTGCACGCCGGCGCTGCTGCACACCTATTCGGCCGAGCGCCAGGTGATGGGCCAGATGCTGATCGACTTCGACCGCGAGTGGGCCAAGATGATCAGCGACAAGCCGGCTGACGGCGGCGCCGGCGGCGTGGATCCCAAGGAATTCCAGAAATATTTCGAGCAGCACCTGCGCTTCACAGCCGGCATGGGCACCCGATACCGGCCGTCCGTGATCTGCGGTGATGCCACCCACCAGGCGCTGGCCACGGGCTTCGAGGTCGGCACGCGTTTCCATTCCGCGCCGGTGGTGCGCATCACCGATGCCAAGTGGGTGCAGCTGGGCCATGTGCACCAGGCCGACGGCCGCTGGCGCCTGTACGCCTTTGCCGGCCAGAACGACGCTGGGGACACCCAGGCCGGCGTGCGTGCGTTGTGCCGGTTCCTGCAGGAGTCGCCGGATTCGCCGGTGCGCAAGTACACCCGCCCGGGCCAGGACCCGGATGCCGTGTTCGACCTGCGTGCCATCTTCCAGCAGAGTCACCGCGAGCTGGCCATCGAGTCCATGCCCGCGTTGCTGCTGCCGCAGAAGGGCCGCCATGGCCTGCGTGACTACGAAAAGGTGTTCTGCCCGGACCTGAAGAACGGCCCCGACATCTTCGAGCTGCGCGGCGTCAACCGCCAACAAGGGGCCTTGGTGGTGGTGCGGCCGGACCAGTACATTGCCCACGTGTTGCCGCTGGACGCGCACCAGGCACTGGCGGCGTTCTTCGACGGTTTCATGCTGCCGAACGCAGAGAAGGTGGCGACCTAACCGTGCAGTCAGGAAGCGCTTGATGGCCGGCGGCCTGCCCCAAGGCGGGCGCTGAGGATCGAACGCTGAGCGTCGGGCGCACCGGCCTCAAGCGGGCTGGAGCAAGACGATCAGCGCACCGGCTCCACCTTCGGCCGGTTTGGCCTGCACAAAGGCCAGCACTTCCTTCTTCTGCACCAGCCAGCTGTGCACGCGGCTTTTGAGCACCGGGGTCTTGCCCGGTGAGCCCAGGCCCTTGCCGTGCACCACACGCACACAGCGGATGCCGTGCTTGCGGGCGTCGCGGATGAACTGGCCGAGCGCGCTGCGCGCCTCGTCGGTGCGCAGGCCGTGCAGGTCGATCTCGCGCTGAATGGCCCAGTCGCCGCGGCGCAGCTTGCGCGTCACGTCCGGGCCGATGCCGGGGCGGCGAAAGCTCATGTGCTCGTCGGCATCCAGCAGGGTGCTGACGTCGAACTCGTCGCTGATGGCTTCTACCAGCACCGCTTGCTCGTCGCGCTCGCGCTGCACCGGGACGGGTTTTGGTTGCTCTTTTTTCAATAGCGCCTGGCGCTTGTCGGTCAAGGGCTGGACGGCGCCAGCAGCCTTGATGAACAGGTCCTTGTCGGCCGTGCTTTGGCGTGCAGCACGTTCGCGCTCGGCTCGGCGTTCGGCTTCCAGCTTGGCCTGCACTGCGATGGCCTGCTTGACCTGCTTCAGGTCGGCGAGCGACTTGACGGTGACCATCACACGAGTCCTTGCTCTGCCATCGACAGTGCCTGGCCGGGCGCCACGATCACGTGGTCGAGCACGCGCACGTCGACCAGCGCCAGCGCGGCCTTGAGTGCCTGCGTCAGCGCCTCGTCGGCGCGCGAAGGCAGCACCGTGCCGCTGGGGTGGTTGTGCGCCAGCACCACGGCGGCGGCATGGTGGTGCAGGGCGCGCAGCACCACCTCGCGCGGGTAGACGCTGGTCTGGCTCAGCGTGCCGCGGAACAGTTCTTCCAGCGCCAGCAGGCGATGCTGGCTGTCGAGAAACAGCACGGCGAACACTTCATGCTTCTTGGCACCCAGGTGCAGCTGCAGGTAGTGCTTGACGGCCTCCGGTGTGTCCAGCGCGGCGCGCTCCTTCAACCGCTCGGCCATGGCACGGCGGGCCAGCTCCAGCACGGCCACCAGCTCGGCCCGCTTGGCCGGCCCCAGACCCTTGATGCGCTTCAAATCGTCGGCCGTGGCATGCAGCAGGCCGGCCATGCCACCGAAACCGGTGGTGTCATCCAGCAGTTCCTGCGCCAGCTGCAGCACGCCCTTGCCGGCCAGCCCGGTGCGCAGCAGCAGGGCCAGCAACTCGGCGTCGCTCAGGGCGCCGGGGCCGCGGGCCAGCAGCTTTTCGCGCGGGCGCGCGTCGGGAGGAAGGTCTTTGATCGGCATCAGTGGCAGGTCGGGCCAAGGTTTTTACAATGGAGGCCAGTTTATAGGGACTTATATGACTTCCACCCTTCCCCGCGTCCAGGCCGGCTCCTTCCTGACCCTGCACTATCGCCTGGCCGGCCCGGCCGGCGACATCATCAGCACCTTCGAGGGCATGCCGGCGACGCTGTCGCTGGGCAACGGTGAACTGTCACCGGCGGTGGAGCAGTGCCTGCTCGGGTTGGAGGAGGGCGCGCGCCAGACCTTCGAGTTGCCGGCCGGCGCCGCTTTCGGTGAGCGCAGTTCCGACATGCAGCAGTGGCTGGCGCGCAAGGTGCTGGACGAGATGGGCGACCCCGACGAAGCGTACCGTGTCGGCGACGTGGTGCAGTTTCCCACGCCCGATGGCCAGGGCCGTTTTGCCGGCGTGGTACTGCAGGTGCGCGAGGACGGTGCCGTGCTGTTCGACTTCAACCACCCGCTGGCCGGCCAGCCGGTGACCTTCGAGGTACATCTGCTGGGAGTCCTCTAAATGACCTTGTTCAACGCCAATTTGAGCGCCGCCGGGCCGCCCCAAGGCGCGAAGGCCCCCTTGGGGGGCAGCGCAGGACACGCAGTGACAAGCGTGGGGGCCGAGATTGTCCTCGCGGAACCGCGCGGTTTTTGCGCCGGCGTCGACCGCGCCATCGAGATCGTCGAGCGCGCCCTGCACAAGTTCGGCGCGCCGATCTATGTGCGCCATGAGATCGTTCACAACACCTATGTCGTGAACGACCTGAAAGCCAAGGGGGCGATCTTCATCGAAGAACTGGACGACGTGCCGCCCGGTGCCACGTTGATCTTCTCGGCCCATGGCGTGAGCAGGGCGGTGCAGCAGGAAGCTGCCAAGCGCGGTTTCCACGTGTTCGATGCGACCTGCCCGCTGGTGACCAAGGTGCACATCGAGGTGGCCAAGCTGCACAAGGACGGTTACGAGTTCATCATGATCGGCCACAAGGGCCATCCCGAGGTGGAAGGCACCATGGGTCAGCTCGATTCCGGCATCCACCTGGTGGAAGACGTGGCCGACGTGGCGCGCGTGCAGCCGGCGCAGACCGACAAGCTGGCGGTGGTGACGCAGACCACGCTGAGCATGGACGACGCGGCCGGCATCCTGGCGGCGGTGAAGGCACGCTTTCCGAACGTGCGCGAACCCAAGCAGCAGGACATCTGCTACGCCACGCAGAACCGGCAGGACGCCGTCAAGGTGCTCAGTCCGCAGGTGGACATCGTCATCGTGGTCGGCAGCCCGACCAGCTCCAACAGCAACCGCCTGCGCGAAGTGGCAGAAAAACTGGGCACCGAGAGTTACATGGTGGACAACGCCGATGAGCTCAAACCGGAATGGTTCGAGGGCAAGGGCCGCGTCGGCCTGACGGCCGGGGCTTCGGCGCCCAGCATCCTGGTTCGCCAGGTGGTCGACCGCATCAAGGCATTCGGTGCCGTGTCGGTGCGCAAGATGGACGGCATCGAGGAAACGGTCAAGTTCCCCCTGCCCAAGGGGCTGAAGTCAGGGTCGTGATGCGTCAGGCTGGCGGACCTACAATTCAGCCATGCTAGACATCACCCTGCTCCGTAAAGACCTCGATTCGGTCGTGGCGCGCCTTGAGACGCGCAAGAAACCGCAAGCCTTCCTCAACGTGGACGCCTTTCGCGTCCTGGAGAGCGAGCGCAAGACCATCCAGACCCGCACCGAAGAGTTGCAGGCCAAACGCAACACCCTGAGCAAGCAGATCGGCGCGCTCAAGGGTAAGGGCGAGCACGCCCAGGCCGAGGCCGCCATGGCTGAGGTCAGCGCCCTCAAGGCCGAATTGGAAAGCTCCGCGACCCGGCTGGACCAGATCCAGGCCGAGTTGCAGACCCTGCTGCTGGCCGTGCCCAATCTGCCGCACGAGAGCGTGCCGGTCGGCGCGGACGAGGCCGGCAACGTGGTGGTGCGTTCCTGGGGCAAACCGAAGGCGATGGACTTCGCCATCAAGGACCATGTGGACGTCGGCGCCCCGCTGGGGCTGGATTTTGACCTCGGCGTCAAGCTCACCGGTTCGCGTTTCACCGTCATGAAGGGCGGCATCGCCCGCCTGCACCGTGCCATTGCCCAGTTCATGCTCGACGTGCAGACGCAGGAGCACGGCTACACCGAGTGCTATACACCCTACATCGTCAACGCCGACAGCCTGCGCGGCACCGGTCAGCTGCCCAAGTTCGAGGCCGACCTGTTTGCCGCCAAGAAGGGCGGCCAGGAGGGCGAAGTGGTGGAGGATGCCGCGCTCTACCTGATTCCCACCAGCGAAGTGCCGTTGACCAACTTCGTGCGCGACGAGATCGTGGCCGAGGCCGAACTGCCGCTCAAGTTCACCGCCCACACGCCGTGTTTCCGCTCCGAGGCCGGCTCCTACGGCCGCGACACGCGCGGCATGATCCGCCAGCACCAGTTCGACAAGGTCGAGATGGTGC
>JASJPI010000005.1:0-43842 GCA_031426755.1 Curvibacter sp. | reverse complement strand
TGAATACTGGGGTGGCTGATGGGACTCGAACCCACGACGACAGGAATCACAATCCTGGACTCTACCAACTGAGCTACAGCCACCGTAAGCCGCAAATTATAACCGGTTCGGCGCTCACTGTGCCGTAGTCGCCGCCTTCATCTCGAAAGCGGCAGGACGCGCCACCTTGATCTGGGTCTTGAAGCGTTCCTGCAGCAGTTGGTAGTAGGCCTGGTTCTCAGCCTGGGTCCACCACTGGGTGTACTGGGCGCGGTCCTGTTGCTGCACCTGCGGCGCAGCACCCGAACGTTCGATCCGCTTGCTGACCTTGGCAATGGCATAGCCCCGGGCACCGAGATCGACACCGACAAAAACCGGCAGGCGGGCCGTATCGACACGCAGCACGGCGTCGAGCAAGGTGGCTGGCAGGTTTTGCGACTGATCGCGCGACACCACTTGCGCGCTTTGCAGCTTGGCCTCCGCCGGTGATGTCTTCCACGCAGCCAGTTGTTTCTCGCCTTCCTGACGGGCCAGATCGGCAGCGCGGGCATTGACCACATGCTCGCGCACGGCCGCCCGCACCTCGGCCAGCGGCAGGGTACGCGCCGGCGTGTACTGGGTGATGCGGGCCGCTGCCAGCTGGCTGGGGCCGATTTCCACGGCTTCGCTGTTGCGCTTGTTCGAGACCGTCTCCGTGCTGAAGACGGCTTCCAGGAATTTGGCATTGGCCAGCACACCCTTGGCACCCGGCGTCGGCTGGCGCAGAACCTTGCTGGCACTCTGGACCTCGAGCTTGAGCTTGTCAGCCACCGGCTTCAGGCTGTCGGATTGCTCGTACACGCCATTGGCGAACGCCTCGGCCGCCTCGGCATATCTGGTCCGCGCCTGCTGGTTCTTCAAGTCGGCTTCCAGGCTGGCGCGCAGCTCGGCAAAGCTTTTCTGCTTCGGCGCCTTGATGTCGGTCAGCTTGATGATGTGATAACCGAAATCAGATTCCACGATGCTGCTGATCTCGCCTTTCTTCAGGGCAAATGCCGCATCCTCGAACGGCTTGACCATGGCACCGCGGGCGAAGAAATCAAGGTCGCCGCCCTGCGGCGCCGAGCCCGTGTCCTGCGAGTTCTTGCGCGCCACTTCGGCAAAGCTCTCGGGCGCCTTGCGCACTTGCGCCAGCAGTTCCTCGGCACGCGCCTTGGCCTTCTGGCGCTCGGCGTCGGAGCCGCCCTTGGCAGCGGCAATCAGGATGTGGCTGGCGCGGCGTTCTTCGATGCCGCTCAGGCGAGCAACGTTCTGTTCGTAATAGCTCTTGAGGTCCTGCTCATTCAGGCTGATGGACTTCTTGACGGCATCGAGGTCGAGCACGAGGTACTCGATACTGGCCTGCTCGGGCGCCTGGAACAGCGTCTGATTGGCTTGGTAGAAGGCCTCCAGGTCGGCGTCGGTCGGATTGACCTTGGCGGCAAAGTCAGCCGTGTTGAAGCGCGCCAGCTGAACTTCGCGTCGCTCGTAGAAGGCATTGAGGGCCAGATCGGCCACGGCAGGCGCGGCAAAGCCGGTCTGCAATACGCCGGCCTCGACCTGCCGCAGAGAAAGATCATTGCGCAGACGGGCCTCGAACATCTCGGGCGTCATGCCCTGGCTGCCCACCAGCTGACGATAGCGCTCCATGTCCAGCGTGCCATCGGCACGGCGTAGCGCGGCAATCGCCGGCGTTTCCTGCAAGGCACGGGCCAGACGCACGTCACTGGTCACCAGATGGGAGGATTCCGCGGCCTGGGCCAGCACACGTTCGCGCACCAGGCGCTCCAGCGTGGCGTAACGCGCCTGGGGGGAGTCGAGCAGCTTGGCATCCAGCGTGGGCATGGCAGCACGCAGGCGCTCCACCTCCATCTTGTGCGCGGCGTCCCACTCGCCCTGGTTGATGTCGTGCCCGCCCACGCGGGCCACGGTCTGACCTTGTTCGCGGAAACGGTTGTAGCCGTCAATGCCGAACAGCACGAACGAGGGAATGATCAGCAGGAACAGCAGTCCCATCATGATCTTCGTGTGCTTGCGGACGTAATCAAACATGCGTGGACTCTCCAACTGGGTTCTGCCCACATGCTTTTCAGCGGCATGGAAACAGTCCCTTAACAACAAAAAAGGCGAACAGTGTGTTCGCCTTTGCTTGGGTGGTGGGTGCTGACGGGGTCGAACCGCCGACCTACGCCTTGTAAGGGCGCCGCTCTACCAACTGAGCTAAGCACCCCACCTTAACAGGATCAGTTCAGGGCGTCTTTCAGCGCTTTGCCCGGACGGAACTTCGGCACCTTGGCGGCCTTGATTTTAATCGCAGCGCCGGTACGCGGATTGCGGCCGGTGCGGGCAGCACGTTTGCCAACGGCAAAAGTACCGAAACCCACGAGGGAAACGGTGCCACCTTTTTTCAGCGTGGTCTTCACGGCGCCGATGGTGGACTCGAGTGCACGGGTGGCAGCCGCCTTGGAGATGTCGGCATGCTTGGCAATGTGCTCAATCAGTTCGGTTTTATTCACAAAGAACCCCTTCTTGGAAACTGCGTTAATCAAATTGTCTCGTTTGTAACTCCTCGCACCAGCCCTGAAGCGTCGTGCCGGAGGAGTCGACCATGCAGCGAGTACTGCTGTATCTGATTAAAGCCACGTATGTTTTCCGTGTCAACACGGCATGCGGCTTTACAACAGCACGGGGGCGAATTCTAGACGGTTTTCCCCCCGGGCTTCTGGAGAAAAGTAACGGATACAAATATTTTC
Organism: Curvibacter sp.; assembly: GCA_031426755.1. Taxonomy (GTDB): domain Bacteria; phylum Pseudomonadota; class Gammaproteobacteria; order Burkholderiales; family Burkholderiaceae_C; genus Hylemonella. The sequence goes on along the minus strand of JASJPI010000005.1, from coordinate 41,092 downwards.
AAAACTCCGGGAAAATCAGGGCTGGCAACGATGTCTCAAATGGGCTAGGGCCTGTTCACACTCATTTCTCAAGATGCGTTGCGGAACAAAAAGGTCATGCGGTAGGCGCGTGGACGCCGCCGGGGCATTCCCCGGCCAGTCCGCGCAACACCCCGCATGGCCTTTTTGGCTGCAACCCGAAGGGAACGGGGTGAAAACAGCGCCACTCGTTGTTGCACTCCTCGCCCAGACGGCCAGTCTGGGCGTCGTCGTGCGCCTAGAGTGGCACTGTTTTCACCCTGTTCGCACTTGAGAAATGAGTGTGAGCAGGCCCTAGAGCACCTGCGCGATTGCACGCCCCATATCGACCGTCCCGGCCGTGCCGCCGATGTCACGCGTGCGCGGCGCACCGCTCTTCGGCTCCAGCACCCTCTCAATGGCGGCCAGCACCGCATCGTGTGCCGCCTTGTAGCCAAGGAACTCCAGCATCATGGCGCCGCACCAGATCTGGCCGATCGGGTTGGCCACACCCTGCCCCGCGATGTCGGGCGCCGAGCCGTGCACCGGCTCGAACAGCGAGGGAAATTTGCGCTCCGGATTGAGGTTGGCGCTCGGCGCAATGCCGATGGTGCCGGTACAGGCCGGCCCGAGGTCGCTGAGGATGTCGCCGAACAGATTGCTTGCCACCACCACGTCGAAGAAATCCGGGCGCTGCACAAAGTGCGCGGTCAGGATGTCGATGTGGAACTTGTCGGTCGTCACCTGCGGGTACTGCCTGGCCATCCCGGCCACGCGCTCGTCCCAATAGGGCATGGTGATGGCAATGCCGTTGGACTTGGTGGCGCTGGTCAGATGCTTCTTCGGGCGTGACTGCGCCAGCTCATAGGCGAACTTCAGCACGCGGTCGACGCCATGCCTCGAGAACACCGACTCCTGGATCACCAGCTCACGCTCGGTCCCGGCGAACATGCGCCCGCCCACCGCCGAGTATTCGCCCTCGGTGTTCTCGCGCACAATGTACATGTCGATCTCGCCGGGCTGGCGCGGGCTGCCGTCGCGGCGAACCACGGGCGCGATGATGCCGGGCATCAGCCGCGCCGGACGCAGATTCACGTACTGGTCGAACTCACGGCGGAACAGAATCAGCGAACCCCACAGCGACACGTGATCGGCAATCTTCTCGGGCCACCCCACCGCGCCGAAATAGATGGCGTCGTGGCTACCCACCAGGTCCTTCCAGTTGTCCGGCATCATGCGGCCGTGCTTTTCGAAGTAGTCCCAGCAGGCAAAGTCGAAGTGGTCGAACTGCAGATCGAGGCCGAATTTGCCGGCCGCCGCTTCCATCACGCGCACGCCCTCGGGCATCACTTCCTTGCCGATGCCGTCACCAGCAATGACGGCAATTCTCTTTTTGCTCATGACGCCCCCTCCTTCAAGTGATCGACATCAGCGTGCCGCGCGCACCACCAGGCTCACACCGACGGCAGTCAATGCCGTACCGACAATGGTAGTCAAGGTGATGGGTTCGGCAAACAGGGCCCAGGCCATCAGCGCCGTGGTCGGCGGCACCAGGTACAGCAGGCTGGTCACGCTGGTGGCCGCGCCGCGCTGGATCAGCAGGTAGAGCAACGAGCTGCCGCCCAGCGTCAGCCCCAGCACCGACCAGCCCATGGCGACGACCAGTTCCCAGTTCACACCGGCCAGCCCCGCCTGCCAGCCCATCGGTTCGGCCTCCAGCAGGGCCAGTGGCAACGTCACCAGCAAGGCCGCGACAAGCTGCACCGCGTTGGCACTGCGCACATCGCACGGCGCGACAAAACGCTTCTGGTACAGCGTGCCGATGGTGATGCTCAGCAGGGCCAACACGGCCAGCGACAGATTGACGATGCTGGCCTCGCCGCCCTGGCCGAATTTGCGCGACACCACCAGCAGCAAGCCGGCAAAGCCGAGCGAGAGTCCGGCCCATTGCCGCCCCGTGATGGAGGCGCCGCGCGCCGACAGCCAGAACGCCGTCAACACCGGTTGCAGACCGACGGTCAGCGCCACCAGGCCCGAGCCCATGCCGGCCTTGACCGCGGCCCAGACGCCGCCCAGGTAGCCGCCATGCATCAGCACGCCGGTGACGGCCAGGTGCCCCCACTGCGCACGCGAAGACGGCCAGGCCACGCGCGCCAGCAGAATCCAGGGCAGGAAACAGAGAATGGACAGGAGATAGCGCCAGGCCAGGAACTTCATCGGCGGCGCATGCGGCATGCCGTAGCGCGCCACGATGAAACCGGTGCTCCAGATCAGCACGAACACCAGCGGCATGGCCCGCAGCAGGGCATCTCTGTCGCTGCGGTCGCTCATTGGTGCAAGTTCACTTCACCCGTGCCCGAATCTCGGGCAGGGCTTTTTGCAGGTAATAGACCATGGACCAGACGGTAAGAACCGCTGCCAGCCAGATCAGGACATAGCCCCACTGACTTGTGTCGATCACATCGAACAGCAGCCCATCGAACAGCAGGAAAGGAATGGCCACCATCTGCACCGTGGTCTTGACCTTGCCCAGCATGTGCACTGCCACGCTGCGCGAGGCGCCGATCTGCGCCATCCATTCGCGCAGGGCCGAGATGGCGATCTCGCGGCCGATGATGATGAGCGCCACGAACACGTCGGCACGGCCCAGATGCACCAGCACCAGCAGGCTGGCGCAGACCAGGAACTTGTCGGCCACCGGGTCGAGGAAGGCACCGAAGGCCGATGTCTGGTTGAGCTTGCGTGCCAGAAAGCCATCGAGCCAGTCGGTCAGCGCGAACACCACGAACATCACGGTGGCGATCAGGTTGCGCGTGGCCGGCTCCAGCGGCAGGTAGAACACGCCCACGATCAGGGGAATCGCGACAATGCGCGTCCAGGTCATGAGGGTGGGGATGGTGAAGAACATGGCGTCATTGTGGCATGGCCCAAACGGGTTTCAGTGCAAGGCCCGGTAGATGGCCTCGGCCAGTTCGTGCGAGATGCCGTCAACCGAGGCCAGATCGTCCACACTGGCCGAGGCCACGCCGCGCACACCGCCAAAGCGCTGCAGCAATTTGGCGCGGCGCTTGGGGCCGACGCCCGGGATCTCCTCGATCCGGCTGCCGCCCACGCGCACCTTGGCGCGCGCCGCCCGCATGCCGGTGATAGCGAAGCGGTGCGCCTCGTCGCGGATCTGCGCCACCAGCATCAGCGCGGCCGAGTCCTTGCCGAGGTAAACCTTGTCGCGCCCATCGGCAAACACCAGCTCTTCCAGCCCGACCTTGCGCCCCTCGCCTTTTTCCACGCCGACGATCAGCGCCAGATCCAGCCCGAGCTGCTCGAACACCTCGCGCGCCATGGCCACCTGGCCCTTGCCGCCGTCGACCAGCACCAGGTCCGGCAGGCGGTCGGTGCCCTCGGTGCCCATCTCGCCTTCGCCCGCGCCGCCTTCACGCAGTGCCTGGGCCAGGCGGGCATAGCGGCGCGTCAGCACCTGGCGCATGGCGGCGTAGTCGTCGCCCGGCGTGATGCCATCGATCTTGTAGCGGCGGTACTCGCTGTTCTGCATCTTGTGATGGTGGAACACCACGCAGGACGCCTGCGTCGCCTCGCCGGCGGTGTGCGAGATGTCGAAGCACTCGATGCGCAGTTCGTCCAGCCGGTCCTGTGGCAGTGCCAGCGCCTCGGCCAGCGCGCGCGTGCGTGCCTGCTGCGAACCCTCTTCCGCCAGCAGCCGGGCCAGCTGCAGCGCGGCATTGGTCTGCGCCATCTCCAGCCAGATGCGGCGCTGTTCGCGCGGCTGGTGGATGGCGCGGATCCGGATGCCGGCCTGCTGCGACAGCGCCTCGGTCAGGCGCTTGCTCACCGGTTCGCTGGTCACCAGCGTCGGCACTGCCGGCACCTCCATGTAGTGCTGGGCGATGAAGGCCTCCAGCACCTGCACCTCCACCGGCGGCGGAGCGGCCTCGGCGGATTCGGACGCCCTGGACTCCTCGTCGTCATAGATGGCCGCAGCATCTTCCACGTGCACCGGGAAATAGGCGCGGTCACCCAGATGCCGGCCGCCGCGCACCATGGCCAGGTTGACGCAGGCGCGCCCGCCCTGCACCTTGACGGCCAGGATATCGACATCGCGGTCGTCGACGTTGTCCACCGCCTGCTGATGCAGCACATTGGACAGTGCCGCGATCTGGTCGCGCAGCTCGGCCGCCTGTTCGAACTCCAGCTGCTCCGAGTGCTTCAGCATGCGCGCTTCCAGCAGCTCCAGCACCTGCTGGGTTTCGCCACGCAGAAAGGCTTCGGCATGTCCCACGTCCTGCGCATAGGCCTCGTCCGACACCAGGCCGACGCACGGCCCGGAACAGCGTTTGATCTGGTACAGCAGGCAGGGCCGCGTGCGGTTGGCAAATACCGTGTCCTCGCAGGTGCGCAGGCGGAACACCTTCTGCAGCAACAGGATGGCCTCCTTCACCGCCCAGGCGCTCGGATAGGGACCGAAGTAGTGGTGTTTCTTGTCGACCGCGCCGCGGTAGTAGGCCACGCGCGGCCAGGCTGCCGCGCTGCGCTTGGCCACCTGGCCTTCGGCCGCCTTCGCCTCACCCGGCTGCGCAGCCGTGATCTTCAGATAGGGGTAGCTCTTGTCGTCGCGAAACAGGATGTTGTAGCGCGGGTTGAGCGTCTTGATCAGGTTGTTTTCCAGCAGCAGCGCCTCGGCCTCCGAGCGCACCACCGTGGTGTCCAGGCGTGCGATCTTGCCCACCATGTGGCCGATACGTGTGCCGCCATGGTCCTTCTGGAAATAGCTGGCAACGCGTTTCTTGAGGTTGCGTGCCTTGCCGACATAGAGCACGGCACCGTCGGCATCGAAATAGCGGTAGACGCCCGGCAACGACGGCAAGGCGGCGACCTGCGCCAGCAGTTCGTCGGCGTGCGCAGCGCTGGGGGCATTCGGTGCGCTGGAATCGGTTTCAGTGGCCATGGGTCCGTATTGTGGACAATCCCGGCATGGCTTCACCCCTGCTCTGGGATATTTTCTGCAAGGTCGTCGACAACTACGGCGACATCGGCGTGTGCTGGCGCCTGGCCCGCCAGCTGGCCGCACGCGACCAGCGCGTGCGCCTGTGGGTGGACGATGCCAGCGCACTGCACTGGATGGCGCCCGGGGGCTGCCCCGGTGTCGAGGTGCGCCCCTGGACGCAGCCGCTGGATCTGGCCGAACTGGCACCCGGCGACGTGCTGGTGGAGGCCTTCGGCTGCGAGGTTGCTCCTGAATTCATAGCTGCATATGCAGAATGGACAAGGAACAGAGGCCAAAATCATGCCTGGATCAACCTGGAATACCTGTCGGCCGAACCCTATGTGGAGCACAACCACGGCCTGCCCTCACCGATCATGCACGGGCCCGGTACCGGCCTGACCAAGCATTTCTTCTACCCCGGCTTCACACCGCGCACCGGTGGCCTGCTGCGCGAGCCGGACCTGCTGCAACAGCAGGCTGACTTCGACCGTGCCGCCTGGCTGCAGCAACGGGGCATCTCGCCCCTGCCGGAGACACGTCTGGTCAGCCTGTTCTGCTACGAACCGCCGGCCCTGCCCGCGCTGCTGGCCGGGCTGGCCTCCGCGGGCCATCCGGTGCAATTGCTGGTGGCCGCTGGCCGCTCGGGCGCCGCCGTGCAGGCCGCCATTGAGAGTAAAAATCAACTCCAGCCCTCATGGAATCAGCGCCGGACGCTATCAATTTCATACCTGCCGCACATGACGCAGGATGATTTCGATCGCCTGCTGTGGGCCTGCGACCTGAATTTCGTGCGCGGGGAAGATTCGCTGGTACGCGCGCTGTGGGCCGCACGGCCCTTCGTCTGGCAGATCTACCCGCAGCATGACGATGCCCATCACAGCAAGCTGGAAGCCTTTCTGGACGTGATCGAGGCCACGGACTCGCTACGCCGCTTCCATCACCGCTGGAACGAGGTCGACACCCGGCCCTTGCAAGCGCCCGATCTGGCCACCTGGGGGGAAACAGCCGTCCGGGCGCGTGAGCGTCTGCTGGCCTACCCCGATTTGGTCAATCAACTGCTTGATTTTGTCGAGCGCATCCGCATCTAGCTGCCAAGGGCCCTGAAAAAACGTTAAAATTCAAGGCTTTGTGGAACTCAGCCGGCTTCTTAACCGACTGGCGTCCCAGTACCTGCCGCACGAATACCGGTTATCTCGGGGAATTGAGCGGTCAACCCATTGGAAACACTATGAAAATCGCTCAGGAAATTCGCGCCGGCAATGTGATCATGCACGGCAAGGACCCGATGGTCGTGCTCCGGACCGAATACAGCCGTGGCGGCCGCAACTCGGCCACCGTGCGCATGAAGCTCAAGAGCCTGATCGCCAACTTCGGCACCGAAGTCGTGTTCAAGGCCGACGACAAGATGGACCAGGTCATCCTGGACAAGAAGGACTGCACCTACTCCTACTTCGCCGACCCGATGTATGTCTGCATGGACGCCGACTACAACCAGTACGAAGTCGAAGCCGAGAACATGGGCGATGCCCTGAACTACCTGGAAGACGGCATGCCGGTCGAAGTGGTGTTCTACGACGGCAAGGCCATCTCGGTGGAACTGCCCACCAGCGTGGTGCGCGAAATCACCTGGACCGAACCCGCCGTCAAGGGCGACACCTCGGGCAAGGTACTCAAGCCCGCCAAGATCGCCACCGGGTTCGAAGTGCCCGTGCCGCTGTTCGTGAGCCAAGGCGACAAGGTCGAAATCGACACCCGCACCGGCGAGTACCGCAAGCGCGTCTGATCGCCCTCTGCGACCATCCGGCAAAAGGCTCCTTCGGGAGCCTTTTCCTTTTCCAGCGCCCACGATTCAGTGTAGGCTATCTGCATGAATGAAACGACCAACCCGACGCCTCCCGCCTGCCCGGCGGCGGGCAATGGCAGCGCTCCGGCACGCCTGGCGCTGCGCCGCGTGCTGATCGACACCTATCACGAGAATGTGGCCTACATGCACCGTGACTGCGAGGTCTATCGCGCCGAAGGCTTCAAGGCCCTCTCCAAAGTCGAAATTCGGGCCAATGGCCGCAGCATTCTGGCCAGTCTCAACGTGGTGGACGACAAAGCCATCGTCGCCTGCGGCCAGCTCGGCCTGTCCAAGGCGGCTTTTGTCCAGATCGGCGCCGAGGAAGGCCAGACCGCCACGGTGTCACAGGCCGAACCGCCCGAATCGATCGGCGCCCTGCACCGCAAGCTCGCCGGCGAGCGGCTGGGCCTCGACGACTTTCGCGCCATCATGACCGACGTCACCGAGCACCACTACTCCAAGATCGAACTCACCGCCTTCGTCGTCGCCACCAACCGCGACGAGCTCGACCGCGAGGAAGTCTATTTCCTGACCCAGGCCATGATCGAGGCCGGCCGGCAGTTGGACTGGCATGAACATCCGGTGGTCGACAAGCACTGCATCGGCGGCATTCCGGGCAACCGCACCTCGATGCTGGTGGTGCCGATCGTCGCCGCGCACGGGATGCTGTGCCCCAAGACCTCCTCGCGCGCCATCACCTCGCCGGCCGGCACGGCCGACACCATGGAGGTGCTGGCCAATGTGGAACTGTCGATCGAACAGTTGCACGATATCGTGCGCCAGCATCGCGGCTGCCTGGCCTGGGGCGGCACGGCCAACCTGTCGCCGGCCGACGACGTGCTGATCTCGGTGGAGCGGCCGCTCTCACTCGACTCGCCGGGCCAGATGGTGGCCTCCATCCTGTCGAAGAAGATCGCCGCCGGCTCCAGCCACCTGGTGCTCGACATCCCGATCGGCCCCACCGCCAAGGTGCGCTCCATGCCGGACGCGCAGCGCCTGCGCCGCCTGTTCGAGTACGTGGCCAAGCGCATGAAGCTCTCGCTCGATGTGCTGATCACCGACGGCCGCCAGCCGGTGGGCTTCGGCATCGGCCCCATGCTGGAGGCACGTGATGTGATGCGCGTGCTGGAAAACGACCCACGCGCCCCGATCGACCTGCGGCAAAAGGCCTTGCGCCTGGCCGGCCGGCTGATCGAATCCAGCCCTGATGTGCGCGGCGGCGACGGTTTTGCCATCGCGCGCGACATCCTCGACTCGGGCCGCGCCGTCGCCAAAATGAACGACATCATCCAGGCCCAAGGCAGCAAGTTCTTTGACCATAATCACCCCGAACTGGGGGCACTGACCTTCGAAATCCGTGCCCCGCAGGCCGGCGTGGTCTGCGGCATCGACAACCTGCAGTTGGCGCGCATCGCCCGTTTTGCCGGCGCCCCCAAGGTGAAGAACGCCGGCGTCGACCTGCTGTGCAAACTGGGCGACGAGGTCCAAGCGGGTGCCGTGCTCTACCGTGTGCACGCCAGCTTCCCCGCCGACCTGGAGTTCGCCCGCCAGGCCTGCCAGAAATCCATCGGCTACAGCATCGGCCGGGTGGAGGACGTGCCGCGGGTCTTCGTGGAGTTCTGATGGCCAGCCCCGCTCTTTTACTGCATTTCGACGACGAACTGCCCAGTGCCCAGCGCATCGCCGCGCAGGCCGGCCTGACGCTGGGCCGGATCGAGCGCCACCGCTTCCCCGACGGCGAACTCAAGCTGCGGCTGCCGGCCTCCCTGCCCGCGCACGTGGTACTGCTGCGCACACTCGACCATCCGAACGAAAAACTGGTCGAGCTGCTGCTGGTGGCACGCACCGCTCGCGAGCTCGGCGCCCGCCACCTGACGCTGGTCTCACCCTACCTGGCCTACATGCGGCAGGACATTGCCTTCCAGCCCGGCGAAGCCGTCAGTCAACGCATCGTCGGAAAGTTTCTGGCCGGCCTGTTCGATGCGGTCCTCACGGTCGACCCGCACCTGCACCGCGTCGCCACGTTGGGAGAAGCGGTGCCGGTGCCGCAAGCGGTGGTGCTCAGCGGTGCCCCGCTGCTGGCCGACCTGGTAGCCACCCACCGCCCGCAAGCGCTGCTGGTGGGTCCCGATGAGGAATCGGCCCAGTGGATTGCCCAGGCCGCAGCCCGCCATGGCTTCGATCACGCGGTCTGCCGCAAGGTCCGCCATGGGGACCGTTCCGTGACCATCGAACTGCCCTGTGCCAACTTCACGGGGCGTGCCGTGGTGTTGCTCGACGATGTCGCCAGCAGCGGCCACACCCTGGCGCAGGCGGCACGTTTGCTGCTGGCTGCCGGCGCCACCTCGGTCGACGTCGCCGTGACGCATGCCCTGTTTGCCGGCGATGCACTGCAGTCCATTCACGCAGCCGGTGTCGGCCAGGTCTGGAGCACCGACTGCATTGCCCACCCCAGCAATGCCGTGAGCATGGCCCCCGCCATTGCCGCCGCACTGGCGGACCTGAACAACACTTGACACCTTCAGCATGAAAACCCCGCACGACCTCAATGAACGCACCCTGGCCGACGCCTGGGCCGACCTCAAGGCCCATGCCGACGCCGGCCTGCCGCTGCAGGCCGATGCCTTCCGCCTGGCCTTTGCCGACCCCGAGTTCCTGCTGCGCCGCGAGACGCGCGGCATCCGCTTCCAGCTGGAGATGCTCAAGCCGGACCTCGACCAGCAGGCCCAAGGCATCGAGAACACCATCGTGGTCTTTGGCAGCGCGCGCTTTCCCACACCTGAAGAGGCCCAGACCCAGCTGAAAGAAGCGCGGGCCAGCGGCGATGCCCAGGCCCTGACACGCGCCGAACGCGATGTCCGCAACGCCGGTCATTACGAACAGGCCCGGCTGTTCGGTCGGCTGGTGGCCGAGCACAGCAGCCGGCTGCCACCCAAGGAGCGGCTGTTCATCTGCACCGGTGGCGGCCCCGGCATCATGGAAGCGGCCAACCGTGGCGCCCACGAGATGGGCGCCCCCACCGTGGGGCTCAACATTGCCCTGCCCTTCGAGCAGAGCCCCAACCCCTACATTACGCCGAGCCTGAGCTTCAAGTTCCACTACTTCGCGCTGCGCAAAATGCATTTCATGATGCGCGCCAAGGCCCTGGTGGCCTTCCCCGGCGGCTTCGGCACGCTCGACGAGCTGTTCGAGATCCTGACCCTGATCCAGACCCGCAAGTCCGAACCTGTTCCCGTGGTGCTCTACGGCAGCAGCTTCTGGCGGCGGCTGGTCAATTTCGGCATGCTGGTCGAAGAAGGTGTGATCTCTCCCGATGACGTGGCGCTGTTCACTTTCGTCGACACGCCCGAGGCAGCCTGGGAAGCTATCCAGTCGTTTTACCGGCTGGAGAATGGGGCAAGCTAGCCCTGAGTCCCCAGGCCGTACGGGCACCCAGCCCGACGACCGTGCCGACGGTCCAGAACACCACCGACACCCCGACCGCGGCACCGATGCTGCCAAACAGCATCGGCATCAGCACGCTGGAGCCGTTGAGTGACATCAGGCGCAGGCCCAGCGCCTCGCCGTGACGGTCGCTCGGCGTGATCTGGTGCAAGGTGCTCATGATCATGGGCTGCACCGAACCCAGCACCAGCCCCAGCAGCACCGAGCACACGCCCATGCTCCAGGCCGTGGGCATGAAGGGGTAGACGCCAAACAGCACGCCGGTCATCAGCATCGCGCCGCTGATGACCATCCACTCGCGCAGATGGGCGGCCAGCCAGGGCATGGCCAGGCGCACCAGCGTGGCCGCGATGGCAAAGCTGCCCAGCAACATACCGATGACCGAAGCGCTGTAGCCGCGCTCATGGCCGAGCACCGGCAGTACGAAGGTGTGTACGTCCCAGCACGAAGACAGAAACCAGTTGACCAGCAGCAGGCGGCGCATCATCGGCTCGCGCAGCAGGTCCCAGGCGCGGCGTGTCCCGGCGCCTTCGGCCACCGCCGTCGTTGGCAACTCCGGCGTGCGCCGCACCCACCACCAGGTCAACAGCGGCAGCAGAGCCATCAGCAGGAAAGCGGTGCGGTAGCCCGGCAGGTCGCCCGCCTGACCGCCGAAGAAGGTACCCGCATGGTCGATCAGCAGGCCGGCCGCCAACGGCCCGAGAAAGTTCGATGTCGCCGGACCAATCGAGAGCCAGCTGAACATCTGCTTGAGCTCGGTGGCATCACGTGCGGCCCGCCCCACATGGCGCTGCAGGGCAATGGCGGTGGTCCCGGTGGCACCGCCTGTCAGCAAGGCCGCCAGGCACAGCATCGAGAAAACGGGAAACACGACGGCCAGCCCGGCCCCCAGCGTGGCTGCCAGCACGCTCCAGCCCACCGGCGCCTTCAGGCCACGCCGATCGGCATAGCGCCCGGCCGGCAAGGCGAGGAAGACCTGGGTCAAGGCAAACAGGGCCATCAGCACGCCGACCTCCAGCGCGCTGTAGCCCTGCTTGAGCGCCAACAACGGAGCGGCCATACGCAGGCCGGCCATGCAGGCGTGCAGGCAGATGTGACCGCCGATCAGCCGGGCCAGGGCAAAGCGCGGTGCACCCTGCTGCAGCACAGAAGATGTCACCCTTCGTCTGCCTCTTTGTCCAGCGGCAGCAACGCTTGTGCCTGCGCGTCCGGCAGCGCCTCGACCTGGCGCAGCACGCGCCCCATGGCGCGGCTGCGGGTCTCGGCACTGTTCAGGGTGTTGAGCACGGTCTCGGTCTGCGACTTGACCTTGGCCAGCACGTCGCCGAACTTGCCGAACTCGGTCTTGACCGCGCCCAGCACCTGCCACACCTCGCTCGAGCGTTTTTCCAGCGCCAGGGTGCGAAAGCCCATCTGCAGCGAACTGAGCATGGCCAGCAACGTGGTGGGACCGGCCAGCGTGATGCGGTGCTCGCGCTGCAAGGCTTCCATCAGACCGGGCCGGCGCAGCACCTCGGCGTACAGGCCCTCTGTCGGCAGGAACAGGATGGCGAAATCGGTGGTGTACGGCGGCTCGATGTATTTCTCGGCAATCGACTTGGCTTCCAGCCGGATGCGCGCCTCCAGCGCCTTGGCCGCCGCCTCCGCGCCGACGGCATCGGCGCGTTGCTGCGCGTCGAGCAGGCGCTCGTAATCCTCGTTCGGGAACTTGGAATCGATCGGCAACCACAAGGGCTCGCCGTTATCGGACTTGCCCGGCAGCTTGATGGCGAAGTCCACCACGTTCTTGTTGCCGGGACGGGTCGCCACCTGCGCGGCGTACTGGTCGGGCACGAAGACCTGCTCCAGCAGCGCGGCCAGCTGGGCCTCGCCGAACATGCCGCGCGTCTTGACGTTGGTCAGCAGATGCTTGAGGTCGCCGACACCGGCGGCCAGGGTCTGCATTTCGCCCAGCCCCTTGTGCACCTGCTCCAGTCGATCGGCCACCTGCTTGAAGCTCTCGCCCAGGCGCGCATGCAGCGTGGTCTGCAGTTTCTCGTCCACGGTGGCGCGCATCTCGTCGAGCTTGGCAATATTGGTCTGCTGCAACTGCGCCAATTGCGCCTCCAACGTGGCGCGCACTTCGGACATGCGGCGGGCATTCGACTCGCTCAAGTTGGAGAGCTGCAGCGTCAAGGTATCGGACAAGGTCTTCTGCAGCAGCGCCAGTTGCTGGCCAAAGGCGTCGATCTGCGTGTTCTGCGTGCGCGTGGCCTCGGCGCCCTGCTGCACCAGGCTTTGCTGGAAGGTGGCCAGGTTCTGCGCCAGCTCCAGCCGTCCGTTGCGTGCCGACTCGCCGATCTCGTGGCGCAGCTCGCGCTCCAGCCGTTCGCTGCTGCTTTGCAGGGCCGCCTGCAGAGCAGCGCGCCCGTCGTCAGGCGGCCGGCGCAGCACAAGCCAGCCCACCGCCATCAGGTTGATGATGGCCAGCGCCAGTAAAAACCAGAATTCCACGTGATCTGCTTTCTATTCTGCTATTTATTTTGAAGCAAGAACCGCTGGATTCAAGGGAGTCAGCGCCTTGTTTTTCGTGAAAAACTGGATCAGGTTATCTGCCGCCAGATTGGCCATGGCCAGGCGCGTCGGCACGCTGGAGCTGGCAATGTGCGGGGTCAGCACCACATTGGGCACGGTCAGCAGGTCCGGGTGCACGGCGGGCTCTCCCTCGAACACGTCCAGACCGGCGGCGGCAATACGCTTGTCGCGCAGCGCCTGAGCCAGCGCAGCGTCATCCACGATGCCGCCGCGCGCGATGTTGACCAGTGTGGCGGTCGGTTTCATCTGCGCCAGCTCGGCCGCACCAATGGCATGGTGCGAAGTGGCCGAGTACGGCAGCACCAGCACCAGATGGTCAGCCGTCTTCAGCAACTCTTCCTTGCTGACATAACGGGCCTTGCATTCGGCTTCGGTCGCCGCATCGAGGCGCGAGCGGTTGTGGTAGATCACGTTCATGCCGAAGCCCAGAGCACCGCGCCGGGCAATGCCCTGGCCGATGCGGCCCATGCCGAGGATGCCGAGCGTGGCGCCATGGATGTCGGAGCCGGCAAACATGTCGAAGCTCCACTTGGTCCACTGGCCGGCACGCAGGTAATGCTCGCTCTCGGTGATGCGCCGGGCGGTGGCCATCAACAACGCGAAGCCGAAGTCGGCCGTGGTCTCGGTCAGCACGTCGGGCGTGTTGGTGCCCAGCACGCCGCGTGCCGTCATGGCGTCGAGGTCGAAGTTGTTGTAGCCCACCGCCATGTTGGCGCAGATCTTCAGCCTGGGACAGGCCGCCAGCACCTCGGCGTCGATGCGGTCACTGCCGGTGGTGAAGGCGCCGTCCTTGTCGCGCAGGCGCTCGGTCAGCTCGGCCTTGCTCCAGACCATGTCGGCCTGGTTGGACTCGACGTCAAAGTGCTGCGCCAGATGCTCGATTACCTCAGGGAAAACGGCACGGGCCACCAGAATGCGGGGTTTGCTCATTTGTATTTCTTTCTCAACGGAACCAGATAAAAGTCATGGCGATAAACAAGGGAACCAGAACAGCACCCGACCACAGCATGTAGCCGAAGAAGCTGGGCATTTTGACATCACGGTCCTCGGCAATCGCCTTGACCATGAGGTTGGGCGCATTGCCGATGTAGGTATTGGCCCCCATGAACACGGCACCCGCCGAAATCGCGGCCAGGGTCGGTGCCAGGGTGCTCATCAACACCGCGGGATCGCCGCCCGCCGTATTGAAGAACACCAGGTAGGTCGGCGCATTGTCGAGAAAGGAGCTCAACGCACCCGTTGCCCAGAAGTACATGGCCGGGTCGGGGGCGCCGTCGGGCCGCGTCACGGCCGCCACCACGGCGCCGAACGGGCCGTTGATGCCCGCCTTCAGCATGGCGATCACTGGAACGATGGTCAGGAAGATGCCGGCAAACAGCTTGGCCACCTCCTGCATCGGCCCCCAGGAGAACTGGTTGTCGACGTGCACCGCCGTCGGCGTAATCTTCAACGACAGCAGCGTCACCGCCACCAGCCCGGCGTCGCGTACCAGACCCGGCAGACCGACTTCCGTGCCAGCGACATTGAACACCAGACTGGACTTCCAGAAGCCGCTGAGCAGGACCAGTCCGACGATCGCACCAAGCAGCCAGAAGTTGGCCGCGCCATCGAAACCAATGCGCCGGTTGTCCGGCGTCGGATCCAGCGGCAGGATTTCTTCGCGCCGGTGGTAGTACCACCCGTCCAGCGCATAGAACAGCGCCAGCAGACTGGCGACCAGAAACAGGGTCTCCGGCAGGATGTGGCGCAGGGTCCAGAAGAAGTCCACCCCCTTGAGAAAGCCGAGGAACAGCGGCGGGTCGCCCAGCGGCGTGAGCGAGCCGCCGGCATTGGACACGATGAAGATGAAAAACATCACGACATGTGCCTTGTGCTGGCGGTTGTCGTTGGCACGAATCAGCGGTCGGATCATCAGCATGGATGCACCGGTGGTCCCCATGAAGCTGGCCAGCACGGCACCCATGGCCAGCATCACGGTGTTGAGCCCCGGGCTGCCGTGCAGATTGCCGCGGATATGGATGCCGCCCGCCACGGTGAACAGAGCCGTCAGCAGGATGATGAAGGGGAGGTATTCGGCCAGCAGCGCATGCACCAGGTTAGCTGTGGCGACACCGGCACCGAAGGTCGCGGCAAAAGGCAGCAAGAAGGCCAGGGCCCAGGCTGCCGCAACCTTGCCGAAATGGTGATGCCAGAACAGGGGCGCCAGCAAAGGCACCACGGCAATCGACATCAGGAGGCCGGCGAACGGCACGCCCCACAGCACTGACAACGCGCTGCCATCGAGTTCGGCAGCGGCGGCCAGTCCCGGACAGATCGCCAGCAGCCCCGCTATCAAGCCCCACCGAAAGATGTTCATATGAATCGCCGGGGCTCAATCCAGCCAGTGCGTGAATTCGGCAACCGGCACCCGCGGTGTGTGGAAGGTATTCACGACCTCCGACGCATCGGCATAGCCCAGGGCCATGCCGCACACCAGCATCTCGCCGGGACCGGCCCCGATGTGCGGCAGGATGATCTTGGCAAAACCGTTCCAGGCCGCCTGCGGGCAGGTGTGCAGGCCGCAGCCGCGGGCCGCCAGCATGATGTTCTCCAGGAACATGCCGTAGTCCACCAGCGACCCGCGGCCCATGACACGATCGATCGTGAACATCAGCCCCACCGGTGCATCAAAGAACTTGTAGTTGCGCTGGTGCTGGGCATGCATCTTGTCCTTGTCGCCCTTGCCAATACCCAGCAGACCGTACAGGCCCCAGCCGTTCTCGCGCCGGCGATCGATGTAGGGACTGACCCATTGCTCGGGGTAGTAGTCGTATTCCTCGCGGTACTCGCTGGCCAGCGCCGGGTTGGCACGCAGGGCATCATGGGCGGCACAGACCTTGTCCACCAGGGTGTCTCGACTTTGCCCCTGCAGCACATACACCTTCCAGGGCTGGGTGTTGGTGCCTGACGGGGCCCGGCTGGCCAGTTGCAGCAGTTCGGTGATGAGTTCACGCGCCACGGCTTGCGGCGTGAAGGCACGGATCGACATGCGCGAATTGATCGCGTCAGCCACGGACATGGATGTCATGCAAGCGTCTCCAGCACGGTTCTGATTTTTTCTGGCAAGGGCACCGGCCGGCGCGTCAGCCGGTCGACATAAACGTGAACAAAATGGCCCTGCGCTGCGGCCAGTTCTTCGCCCTCGGCGAACAGCCCGACCTCGTAGCGCACACTGGAATTGCCCAGACGAGCCACGCGGATGCCGGCCTCGATGTTCTGGGGAAATGCCAGCGAGGCAAAGTAGTTGCATTGGGTTTCGATCACCAGGCCGATGGTCTCGCCCTGGTGGATGTCCAGCGCACCCTGCTCGATCAGATGGGCATTGACGGCTGTGTCGAACCAGCTGTAGTACACGACATTGTTGACATGTCCATAGACATCGTTGTCCATCCAGCGCGTGCTGATCAGGCGAAAGGCCTTGTAGGCGCTGCGGCTCTCGGGTCTTGGTTTTTCTGTTGGGGTATTCATTGCACGTCCGATTCTGCCAGCCCGCAGGACTCAGGCTCGGAGGGTTTGCCAGCGGCGCCAGTATTCCAGCGCCACCCGGTACGTGGTGAGTTGCACCTGCACCGTCTCCTCGATCTTCACGCCATAACCACCGGCCATGGCAAAGGCCAGCGGAATGCGACGCTGCCAGCACCAGTCGAACACGCGGCGGTCACGCGCCTCCAGCCCGTCATGGCTGAGCTTGAGGCGGCCCAGACGGTCGCCCGCGAACGGATCGGCCCCGGCCAGATAGATCACCAGACCCGGCTCGAAACGGTGCTGCAACGCATCGAGTGCGGCTTCCAGTGCCTGCAGATAGGGTTCGTCCGCGCACCCGTCGGGCAGCGCCACGTCCAGATCGCTGCTTTCCTTGTGGAACGGGAAATTCTTTTCCCCATGCAGCGACAGCGTGAAGACGCTGCCATCCTGTTGAAAGATGTGTGCCGTGCCATTGCCCTGGTGTACATCGAGATCGATGATGGCCACCCGCAAGGGCTGGCGCTGCTGCCGCCCCCACTCGACCTGCATCAGACGTGCGGCCACGGCCGCATCGTTGAAAACACAGAAACCGCCGCCCTTGCCGGCATACGCATGGTGCGTGCCGCCGGCCAGGTTGGCCGCCACGCCCTCGTGCAGTGCCATCCGGGCCGCCACCACGGTGGCCCCGGCCGAACGCCGTGAGCGCTCCACCATGGCGGCACTCCAGGGGAAACCGATCTCGCGCATCGCCTGTGGACTGATCGTGCCCTGTTCCAGCGATGCGATATAGGCAGGGCTGTGGACCAGCGCCAGTTCGCCATCGCTGGCGCGCGGCGCCTCCAGCATGGCCACCCGTGGCAACTCGCTGGCCAGGCGCTCCCGCAGCAGAGCGTACTTGGCCATGGGAAACCGATGCCCCGCGGGGAGCGGCAGAATGAAATGGTCGGAGTAGAACGCCTGCATGCCCTGATTCTGGCGTCTGCCTTTACAACTGCTGATTTAGGGTTTTGCCCCTAATATGCTGCACCGCAACAAAAAAGACTTGCGCTCCTGCTCACCCTCCCTATAATTCGCTCATGTTGCAGTGCAACATAAACCTTCAGCCCACCCTTCAAGGAGATTCATATGCTGACCGTCGAACAAGTCATGGCCTCTCACAAAGCCAACATCGATACCCTGTTTGGTCTGACCAGCAAAGCCTTTGAAGGCGTTGAGAAGCTGGTTGAATTGAACATGACTGCCTCCCGCGCTGCCTTGGCTGACGCCTCCAGCCAGGCCCAGTCGCTTCTGAGCGTCAAGGATGCCCAGGAACTGCTGGCCCTGCAATCAGCCCTGTTCCAGCCGCTGGCGGAAAAGACCGTGTCCTACAGCCGTCATCTGTACGACATCGCCTCTGGCACCAGCGCCGAGTTCGGCAAGGCGTTTGAAAGCCAGACCGTCGAGGCACAGAAGAAATTCGTGGGCTTGGTCGACAATGCCGCCAAGAACGCCCCGGCCGGTTCCGAAACCGCTGTGGCGGTGATGAAGAGTGCCGTCGCTGCCGCCAACAACGCGCTGGAATCGATCCAGAAATCGGTCAAGCAGGCGACTGAACTGGCCGAATCCAACTTCAATGCCGTGGCTGCCAATGCCGTGAGCGCCGGCAAGCCGGCCGCCCGCAAACGGTAACAAAGGGTAAACCCGCAATTTTTAGTTGAAATGTCTTTACGCCAAGGGAAAACCCTGACATAATTCATTTCATCGGAAACGAATTCGTTTCCACCGGTTGTCTCCTCGGGTCCTTTCGACACCTTCGGGTTCAGGGATCCCTTCAAGGCCTCGTCTCTGACGGGGCCTTTTTTTTGCTTTTTTATTATTTACTGCGGCTCTCGATGGCCACCTTCAACTGAGGCAGCAGTTGTTGCATGGCCAGTCGCCCGGCCTGGATGGCGCGCTTGCGAGCGTTGAAATCGGCACTGGCCACTCCGTTGAGGGCCGGCCGAACCACCACATCGGCATCGCGCAACTCCCAGCTGTTGATGCTCCGGCCCATGATGGTGAAGGTCTGCAGCAGGATCTGCAGCGTATCGCCCGCCGGGTTGACATCCGGCACATTGGAAATGTCGACCGCAATCACCAGCTCCGCGCCCATCTGGCGCGCAAAGCGCACCGGCACTGGCGACACCAAGCCACCATCCACATACTCCCGCCCGGCGACTCGCACCGGCTGGAATACCGCGGGCACGGCGCTGGAAGCCCGTACGGCTGTGGCCGTGTCGCCACGCTGGAACAAGACGCCCTGGCCACTGTTGAGATCGGTCGCCACGATGCCCAGCGGAAGCGGCAGATTTTCGATCAACCGGCCGCCAACCTGCGCATGGACATAGCGCGCCAGTGCATCGCCGCGTAACAGCCCCCGGCTGAAGATCGGCAGCGTCCAATCGGCAAAGGTCGCCTCCTCCATGCTCTCGGCCACCTGCTGCAACTGCATCCCCGTCTTGCCACTGGCATACAGGGCGGCAACCAGACTGCCCGCCGAAGTGCCTGTGACCAGGGCCGGCCGGATGCCCGCTTCCTCCAGCACCTGGATCACCCCGACGTGGGCAAAACCGCGGGCGGCGCCGCCTCCGAGCGCCAAGCCGATGCGCGGTGCTCGCTTGACTGGCTCAGGTGCTGCCACCGGGGGCTCCGGCATGCTCACCGGCCCACCGGCACAGCCGGCCAGGAAAACCGCCATCAACAGAACCAGCCCAAAACTTGAGGCAGCACAAGGATTTAACTTGAATTTATTAAGAATGATTCGCGTTTGCTTTATCATTGAAAGGTCGAATTTCAGAAGGTTCATTGACATGTACTTGCGTCATCTCTCATTGGCTGCCACCCTGGTGCTGGCAGGCAGCACCGCCTGTGCCCAGGAACAGGTGCTCAACATCTATTCCGCCCGCCACTACCCGACGGACGAAGCCCTGTACAGCAATTTCACCAAAAACACCGGCATCAGGATCAGCCGCGTCGACTCGGATGATGCCGGTATTGTCTCGCGTCTCAAGGCGGAAGGCGCCGCCTCCCCGGCTGACGTGATCCTGCTGGTGGATGCCGCCCGCCTGTGGCGCGGCGAGACCGAGGGTCTATTCCAGCCCGTCAAATCCAAGGTGCTGGACGATGCCATCCCGGCGCAACTGCGCGGCAAGCCAACGGCCGACGGCGCCTCCGCCTGGTACGGCTTTTCGACCCGGGCCCGCATCGTGGTGTACGACAAGATCAAAGTCAAAAAGGAAGACGTCGACACCTACGAAGAATTGGGTGACCCCAAGAACAAGGGGAAACTCTGCATCCGCTCCGGCTCCCACCCCTACAACCTCTCGCTGTTCGGCGCAGTACTCGAACACCTGGGCGAGCCAAAGACGGAAGCCTGGCTCAAGGGCATGGTCGACAACATGGCCCGCGCACCCAAGGGGGGCGACACCGACCAGATCAAGGCCGTCGCGTCGGGCGAATGCGGCATGGCCGTCACCAACAGCTACTACCTGGCACGCCTGATGCGCTCGCCCAAGGCGGAGGATCAGGCCGTGGTCGAACGCATCGGTGTGGTGTTCCCGAACCAGGGCAGTTGGGGCACCCACGTCAACATCGCCGGCGGCGCTGTCGCCAAGCATGCCAAGAACCCGGCCAACGCGGTCAAGTTCCTGGAGTACCTGGCCAGCGCCCAGGCGCAGGAGCATTTTGCCAACGGCAACAATGAATGGCCGGCCGCCAAGGGCGTGAAGCTCAGCAACCCTGCCCTGCAGGCCATGGGCGGTGGCTCGTTCAAGAGCGAGACCATCCCGATCAGCGTGGTCGGCATGAACCAGGTCAAGATCCAGCAGATGCTCGACCGCGCCGGCTTCCGTTAAGCGACCTTGTACGATAAAAAAGCCTGCACATGTGCAGGCTTTTTTGCTGACGCAACAGCCCGGCGTCAGTCGGCGGTCGCTTCTTCCGGCTTGGCCTTGCCTTCCTTCTTCGCCAAGGGCTGGATGTCGAGCAGGACCTCTGTCTTGCTCTCATCCCGGTCATCCAGTTCGACCGTCAAGCGGCCACCCTCGGTCAGACGACCGAACAGCAGCTCGTCCGCCAGCGCGCGCCGGATCGTGTCCTGGATCAGGCGCTGCATCGGGCGGGCACCCATGAGCGGATCAAAGCCTTTCTTCGCCAAGTGCTTGCGCAGCTTGTCGGTGAAGGTGACATCGACCTTCTTCTCGGCCAGCTGGGTCTCCAGCTGCAACAGGAACTTGTCGACCACGCGCAGGATGACCTGTTCGTCCAGCGCCTTGAAGTTCACGATCGCATCCAGACGGTTGCGGAACTCGGGCGTGAACAGGCGCTTGATGTCGCCCATCTCGTCGCCGGCCTGGCGCGGGTTGGTGAAGCCGATGGTCGCCTTGTTCATGGTCTCGGCACCCGCGTTGGTCGTCATGATGATGATGACGTTGCGGAAGTCGGCCTTGCGCCCGTTGTTGTCGGTCAGCGTGCCATGGTCCATGACCTGCAGCAGCACGTTGAAGATGTCCGGGTGCGCCTTCTCGATCTCGTCGAGCAACAGCACGGCGTGCGGCTTCTTGGTGATGGCCTCGGTCAGCAGGCCACCCTGGTCGAAACCGACATAGCCCGGAGGCGCGCCGATCAGGCGGCTCACCGCATGGCGCTCCATGTACTCCGACATGTCGAAGCGGATCAGGTCCACGCCCATGATGTAGGCCAGCTGCTTGGCGGCTTCGGTCTTGCCGACGCCGGTGGGACCGCTGAAGAGGAAGGAGCCGATCGGCTTGTCCGGCTTGCCCAGGCCCGAGCGCGCCATCTTGACAGCGGAGGCCAGTACTTCCAGCGCCTTGTCCTGGCCGAACACCACGCTCTTGAGGTCGCGTTCCAGCGTCTGCAGCTTGCTGCGGTCGTCGTTGGACACATTGGCCGGCGGAATGCGCGCGATCTTGGCCACGATGTCCTCGATCTCGTTCTTGCCGATGGTCTTCTTGCGCTTGGACGGCACCAGAATGCGCTGAGCGGCACCGGCTTCGTCGATCACATCGATCGCCTTGTCAGGCAGATGGCGGTCGTTGATGTACTTGGCCGACAGCTCGGCAGCGGCCTGCAGCGCGGCATTGGCGTACTTGACGTTGTGGTGTTCCTCGAAACGCGACTTGAGGCCCTTGAGGATCTCGATGGTCTCGGGCACGGTGGGCTCCACCACATCCACTTTCTGGAAACGGCGCGACAGCGCAGCGTCTTTCTCGAAGATACCGCGGTATTCGGTGAAGGTGGTCGCGCCAATGCACTTGAGCTGGCCGCTGGACAGCGCCGGCTTGAGCAGGTTGGAGGCATCCAGCGTGCCGCCCGAGGCCGCACCGGCACCGATCAGGGTATGGATCTCGTCGATGAACAGAATGGCATTCGGCTTGTCCTTGAGCGACTTGAGCACCCCCTTCAAGCGCTGCTCGAAGTCGCCGCGGTATTTGGTGCCGGCCAGCAAGGCTCCCATGTCGAGCGAATAGACATTGGCCTCGGCCAAGATTTCGGGCACGTCCTTCTGCGTGATGCGCCAGGCCAGCCCTTCGGCAATGGCGGTCTTGCCCACGCCGGCTTCACCCACCAGCAACGGGTTGTTCTTGCGGCGGCGGCACAGGATCTGGATCACACGCTCGACCTCGTACTCGCGGCCGATCAGCGGATCGATCTTGCCGTCCTTGGCCGCCTGGTTCAGGTTCTGGGTGTACTGTTCCAGCGGCGAGGCCTTCTCGCTCTTTTCACTGCCGGCGCCCTCTTCGCTGTCCGCCTGCCCTTCGCTGGCGGCCTTGCCGGGCTCGGGCTGGTCGCTCTTCTTGATGCCGTGGGCAATGAAGTTGACCACGTCCAGGCGCGTCACGCCCTGCTGGTGCAGGTAGTAGACGGCATGCGAATCCTTCTCGCCAAAGATGGCCACCAGCACATTGGCACCGGTGACTTCCTTCTTGCCGCTGCCGGTGGACTGCACGTGCATGATGGCGCGCTGAATGACCCGCTGAAAGCCCAGCGTCGGCTGGGTGTCCACATCGTCAGTACCCGCCACCTGCGGCGTGTTGTCCTTGATGAAATTCGACAGCGACTTGCGCAGGTCGTCGATGTTGGCCGCGCAGGCGCGCAGCACCTCGGCCGCGCTGGGATTGTCGAGCAAGGCCAGGAGCAGGTGCTCCACGGTGATGAATTCATGGCGCTGCTGGCGAGCCTCGACAAACGCCATGTGCAAACTGACTTCCAATTCCTGGGCAATCATGTGATTTCCTTTGCCTTGCTTACAAACTAACTTTAATCCGATTCGCCCAACAGCCCAACAGTTCCGGACGCAGAAGAAGAATGACTTTTCCGGAGCTACTCCACCGGTTCACTGATGCATTTCAGTGGATGCCCGGCCTTGTGGGCCGCTTCCAGCACCCGATCCACCTTGGTGGCCGCCACATCCTTGGTGTAAACACCGCAGACCCCTTTGCCGTCCAGATGTATCTTGAGCATGATCTGCGTTGCCGTTTCCAGATCCTTGCTGAAATACTCCTGAATCACCACCACCACGAATTCCATGGGGGTGTAGTCGTCATTCAGCATGACGACCTGATACATCTGTGGCGGATTTGTTTTTTGCGTGCGCCGCTCCAGCACGACCGAGCCGGCGTCATCCCGGGACGGCTGCTGAACAGGCGGCACGAGTGGTTTTGCGGGTGATTTCGTAGCCATGGATTCATTCTATCGAGCACGCCTGCTGCTTGCTGCCTGTATGTGAATTGGTGGCGTTTTTTCTGCATTCAAGCCACAAAATCCGGGCGCCATGAAAAAACCGCTCCCGGCAGATACCGGGAGCGGTTGATGGCCTGCTCGGAAGGCCGATCGCCAGCAGCGGCAAGCCGTCCGGACCTTACATGTGGTCGATCATCACCTGGCCAAAGCCGGAGCAGCTGACCTGGGTTGCGCCGTCCATCAGGCGGGCGAAGTCGTAGGTCACTTTCTTGCTGGCGATGGATTTCTCGATCGAGCTGATGATCAGGTCAGCCGCTTCCTTCCAGCCCATGTGGCGCAGCATCATTTCGGCCGACAGGATCTCGGAACCCGGGTTCACGTAGTCCTTGCCGGCGTATTTCGGTGCCGTGCCGTGGGTGGCTTCGAACATGGCGACGGTGTCGCTCAGGTTGGCACCGGGGGCGATACCGATGCCGCCGACCTGGGCCGCCAGGGCATCGGAAATGTAGTCGCCGTTCAGGTTCAGTGTGGCGACCACGCTGTACTCGGCCGGACGCAGCAGGATCTGCTGCAGGAAGGCGTCGG
This sequence comes from Curvibacter sp., assembly GCA_031426755.1. GTDB lineage: Bacteria > Pseudomonadota > Gammaproteobacteria > Burkholderiales > Burkholderiaceae_C > Hylemonella. The sequence continues at coordinate 17,426 of JASJPI010000005.1, read as the reverse complement.
CAATCACGTCCTTGATGATGATGTCTTTGCCGGTCTTCGGGTTCTTGAACTTGCACCACGGGCCGCCGTCGATCAACTGGGCGCCGAATTCCTTCTGCGCCAGGGCGTAAGACCAGTCGCGGAAGCCCCCCTCGGTGAACTTCATGATGTTGCCCTTGTGCACGATGGTCACGCTGGGCTTGTCGTTGTCGATGGCGTACTGGATCGCCTTGCGCACCAGGCGCTCGGTGCCCTCCCGCGACACCGGCTTGATGCCGATGCCGGAGGTGTTCGGGAAGCGGATCTTCTTGACGCCCATCTCGTCGATCAGGAACTTGATCAACTTCTTGGCTTTGTCGCTTTCGGCTTCGTACTCGATGCCGGCATAGATGTCCTCCGAGTTCTCGCGGAAGATCACCATATTGGTCTTTTCCGGCTCCTTGACCGGCGACGGCACGCCCTTGAAGTACTGCACCGGACGCAGGCAGACGTAGAGATCCAGTTCCTGGCGCAGGGCCACGTTGAGCGAACGGATGCCGCCGCCGACGGGGGTGGTCAGCGGGCCCTTGATGGACACCACGTACTCGCGCACCACGTCCAGGGTTTCCTGCGGCAGCCAGACATCGGGGCCGTAGATCTTGGTCGATTTCTCGCCGGCATAGACCTCCATCCAGTGGATCTTGCGGCGGCCAGCATAGGCCTTGGCCACAGCCGCATCGACCACCTTGAGCATCACCGGCGTAATGTCCAGGCCGGTGCCGTCACCTTCGATGTACGGAATAACGGGCTGGTCCGGCACATTGAGCGACATGTCGGCATTGACGGTAATTTTTTGGCCTTCGGCAGGCACCTTGATATGCTGGTACATGGAAACACGTCTCCGTTATTGATGCAATGGCAGATTCCTGCGCAGACCCGGCAGGTACCTGATGGGCCCTCTGGACCGAACCGATAAATTCTATTCCCAAATCCCGGCCGGTCCTGAGGGCGAGATAGTCGACAATGCCCGTGCTTCAGGGCCTTTTCACTGATACAACGCAACCCTTCATGAAATCTTTTGTCTCCAGCCTTGGCGTACTGGTTCTGGCCCTGGCCGGCCTGGCCCACTCGCAAGAGGCTCCTCAGCTTGACCTGCCGCGCGTCAGATTGACCGCAGGCATGCATCAGATCGACGCGCAAGTGGCGCACACCCACGAGCAGCGTGCCACCGGCCTGATGTTCCGCCGCGACATGCCGCAGCACGAAGGCATGCTGTTCGTGTTTGAGCAGCCGGCCGGCCAGTGCTTCTGGATGAAGAACACCCTGCTGCCGCTGACGGCGGCCTTCGTGGCCGACGACGGCACCATCGTCAACCTGGCCGACATGAAGCCGCAGTCCACGGATTCGCACTGCTCTGCCAAGCCGGTTCGCTATGTGCTGGAAATGAACCAGGGCTGGTTTGCCAAGCGCGGCCTCAAGGCCGGAACCAGGCTGGGCGGCCAGCCGTTTGACGGCCGCAAATAAGCGGACACGAGGCCACGCCCTGCTCAGCACCTGAACGCTGGCCACTGGCCCACCCCTCAAAAAACCAGAGGCGATCCAGACTCTCGTCCGGATCGCCTCTCAGCGGTTTGTCGGCAGGCCGCCTCGACCGCGCGCGACCTTAGGCCTTCACAGACGCCAATGCCGCGTTCAAGGTCTTGCTCGGTCGCATCACGGCATCGAGCTTGGCGAAATCAGGCTTGTAGTAACCGCCGATGTCCGCCGGCTTGCCTTGCACCGCCGCCAGTTCGGCCACGATGGCCTGCTCGTTGTCGGCCAACTGCTTGGCCAAGGGGGCAAACTTGGCCGCCAGGGCCGCATCGTCCTTCTGCGCGGCCAGTTCCTGGGCCCAGTACAGGGCCAGGTAGAACTGGCTGCCGCGGTTGTCCAACTGACCGGTCTTGGGCGACGGGTTCTTGTTGTTCTCCAGCAGCTTGCCGGTGGCGGCATCCAGCGTCTTGGCCAGGATCTTGGCCTGGGCGTTGCCGGTCTTGATGCCCAGATCTTCCAGCGACACCGCCAGCGCCAGGAATTCACCCAGCGAATCCCAGCGCAGGTGGTTTTCTTCCACCAGCTGCTGCACGTGCTTGGGCGCCGAGCCACCGGCACCGGTTTCGTACATGCCGCCGCCGGCCATCAGCGGAACGACCGACAGCATCTTGGCGCTGGTGCCCAGCTCCATGATCGGGAACAGATCGGTCAGGTAGTCGCGCAGGATGTTGCCGGTCGCGCTGATGGTGTCGAGGCCACGGATGACGCGCTCCAGGGTGTAGCGCATGGCACGCACCTGGCTCATGATCTGAATGTCCAGGCCCGTGGTGTCATGCTCGTGCAGGTACATCTTGACCTTGGTGATCAGCTGCGCTTCGTGCGGACGGTAGGCATCCAGCCAGAACACCACCGGCATGCCGGAATTGCGGGCACGCGTCACGGCCAGCTTCACCCAGTCGCGGATGGCGGCGTCCTTGACCTGGCACATGCGCCAGATGTCACCCGCTTCCACGTTCTGGCTCAGCAGCACCTCACCGGTGGCGAGGTCGGTGATGTTGGCAACGCCGTCTTCCGAAATTTCAAACGTCTTGTCGTGCGAACCGTATTCCTCGGCCTGCTGGGCCATCAGGCCGACGTTGGGGACGGTCCCCATGGTCTTCGGGTCAAAGGCGCCATGCCACTTGCAGAAGTTGATGATCTCCTGGTAAATGCGGGCGAAGGTGGACTCGGGCATCACCGCCTTGACGTCCTTCAGACGGCCATCGGCACCCCACATCTTGCCGCCATTGCGGATCATGGCGGGCATGGAGGCGTCCACGATGACGTCGTTGGGCGAATGAAAGTTGGTGATGCCCTTGGCGGAATCGACCATGGCCAGTTCCGGGCGGTGCTCATGGCAGGCGTGCAAGTCACGCTTGATCTCTTCCTGCTTGGACTGCGGCAGAGTGGCGATCTTCTCGTACAGATTGGCCATGCCGTTGTTAACGTTCACACCCAATTCTTCAAACAGCTTGCCGTGCTTCTCGAAGGCTTCCTTGTAGAAGATCTTCACGCAGTGGCCGAACACGATCGGGTGCGACACCTTCATCATGGTGGCCTTCACGTGCAGCGAGAACATCACACCGGTTTTGCGGGCGTCCTCGATTTCATTTTCATAGAACTCGAGCAACGCCTTCTTGCTCATGAACATGCTGTCGATCACTTCACGGTCGAGCAGGGAGACCTTGGGCTTGAGCACAAGGGTCTTGCCGCTCTTGGTGATCAACTCCATCTTCACATCGCGCGCCTTGTCCAGCGTCAGCGACTTCTCGCCGTGATAGAAGTCACCGTGGTGCATGTGCGACACGTGGCTGCGCGAAGCCTGGCTCCACTCGGCCATCGAATGCGGGTTCTTGCGCGCGTAGTTCTTCACGGCGGCCGGGGCGCGGCGGTCGGAGTTGCCTTCGCGCAGCACCGGGTTGACGGCACTGCCGATGCACTTGGCATAGCGGGCACGGATCGCCTTGTCTTCTTCGGTCTTCGGATCTTCCGGGTAGTCGGGAATCTTGTAGCCCTTGGACTGCAGTTCGCGGATACAGGCGATCAACTGGCCCTGCGAAGCACTGATGTTGGGCAGCTTGATGATGTTGGTGTCGGGCAGCAGAGTCAGGCGACCCAGTTCGCTCAGGGTGTCGGGCACACGCTGCGCCTCGGTCAGGCACTCGGGGAATGCTGCCAGCACACGCGCCGCCACCGAAATATCGCTGGTGGCCACGTTGACGCCGGCCGGCTCGGCAAAGGTGCGGATGATGGGCAGAAAGGAGCTGGTCGCCAACAGCGGGGCTTCGTCAGTCAGCGTATAGATGATGGTGGGTTGCTGGGTGCTCATCTTGTCTTATCTCCAGAAAAAAACAGGGGACCGTGCCGCCGGTCTGCTTCAGCATCAGACCGTTATCGATTGATGGTGTGAGATTTTGCTTTCAGTGGTCTGACCCAAACTCGATTTTTTGAATCCAGATCCCACAATACAAAATTTTCATCAATAAAAACGAGAAATTTCTTCAATAAGTCTTATAAAAGACACATGACTGGTCGCGCAACAGCGTACGGGCCGGCTGGCCACTGTGGCGGCAGACCTCCAGCGCATCCCTGCCCCAAAAAACAAAAAGGGCACGAAGACTTGGTCTTCGCGCCCTTTTTGAAAACGATCCGGACTCAGGCGAAGTTCTTCGCGGCAAAGTCCCAGTTCACCAGCTTGTCGAAGAAGGTCTCGACGAACTTCTGGCGCAAGTTGCGGTAGTCGATGTAGTAGGCATGTTCCCACACGTCCACCGTCAGCAGGGCCTTGTCGGCGGTGGTCAGCGGCGTGCCGGCAGCGCCGGTGTTGACGATGTCGACCGAACCGTCGGCCTTCTTCACCAGCCAGGTCCAGCCGGAGCCGAAGTTGCCGACAGCCGATTTGACGAAGGCTTCCTTGAACGCCGCGTAGCTGCCCCACTTGGCGTTGATGGCCGCAGCCAGAGCGCCGGTGGGCTCGCCGCCGCCATTGGGCTTCATGCCGTTCCAGAAGAAGGTGTGGTTCCAGATCTGGGCCGCATTGTTGTAGATGCCGCCGCTGGACTTCTTGACGATGGACTCGAGGTCCATGTTCTCGAACTCGGTACCTTTTTGCAGGTTGTTCAGGTTCACCACATAGGCGTTGTGGTGCTTGCCGTGGTGGTACTCCAGGGTTTCCTTGGAATAGTGCGGCGCCAGGGCGTCGATGGCAAAAGGCAGTGCGGGCAGGGTATGTTCCATGATGTCCTCGTGGGTTTGTTGTTCGAAAGCGCCGATTGTAGGAATTAATTTTTTTCCCGTGGTGACACCGTCAGATCAACCTTGCCGTCGGCAAGGGTGGCCTGCAGTGCCTGGCCGGCAAAGGTTTGGCCGACCTGCGTGATGGTGCGCCCCTCCTCGTCAGCCAGCCAGGCATAGCCGCGTTGCAGCACCAGCGTCGGGTCGAGCAGGCCCAGGCGCAGAGCGGCGCGCTCCAGCCGCTGCTGCATGCCGGCCAGGCCGCGGCGCAATTGCTGCGGCAAGGCCTGCTCCAGTTGTTGCAGGTCGCGCCGGCACTGGCGCGTGGCGTGCTCAGCCGCAAAGCGCAGGCGCTGGGCCTGGCCGGCCAGGGCCAGGCGCTGACGCGCCGCCAGCGCCGAGGGGCGCCCGAGCCGGCTGGCCGCCAGATCCAGCCGCTGGCTCTGGCCGTCGAGCACGCGCGTCACCGCATCGTCCAGCCGATCCTGCAGAAGTTCCAGTGCACCGAGCCACACGTCACGCGGCTCGGCCACCAGTTCGGCCGCCGCCGTCGGCGTGGGTGCACGCAGGTCGGCCACGAAGTCGGCAATGGTGAAGTCGGTCTCGTGGCCGACGCCGCAGACGATCGGCACCGGGCTTTGCGCCATCGTGCGCGCCAGGCGCTCGTCGTTGAAAGCCCACAGGTCTTCCATCGAGCCGCCACCGCGCACCAGCAGGATGACATCAACCGCAGGTTGATGCGCCAAATCGGGCCCCTGCCCTTGCCCCTGCTGCGCCAGGCGATACAAATTTGATAGCGCCGCCACCAGCTCCGCCGGCGCACTGGCACCCTGAACTGATGCCGGCGCCAGCACCACCGGAATGTGCGGCACGCGCCGCTGCAGCGCGGTCACCACGTCATGCAAGGCCGCTGCGCCCAGCGAGGTCACCAGACCGATGGCACGCGGCAGGGTCGGCAAGGCGCGCTTGCGTGCGACGTCGAACAGCCCCTCGCCTTCCAGCTTGGCCTTGAGTTGGAGGAACTGCTCGAACAGCGCGCCCTGCCCCGCCCGGCCCATCGATTCGACGATCAGCTGCAGGTCGCCCCGTGGTTCGTACACGCCCAGGCGGCCGCGCACCTCGACCAGCTCGCCGTCGCGCGGGCTGAAGTTGAGCAGGCTGGCCGCGCGGCGGAACATGGCACAGCGGATCTGGCCGGATTCGTCTTTCAGGCTGAAGTAGCAATGCCCGCTGGATGCGCGCGAGAAGCCCGAAATCTCGCCGCGCACCGCAACCGGATTGAAGCGTGCATCGAGCGCATCAGCAATGGCGCGGCACAGCGCGCCAACTTGCCAGATACGGGCCGAAGAAATGGGGAATTCAGGAGCGGACATCAGTCAAAACGTGGCTTGGCAGGATATGTTGCATCGCATTACTCCACAAGCACATGCCCTGCGCCCGCGATGCCGCAGAAATGGCGACGATGCACGGAGTTTCGTTGCAAGTCATTGATTCATTTGAGTTTTTCACTGCCTAATTTGTCATCGTTTTGTTGCCAGACCGCATGGATGCGGCCTGCGGGCACATATCAAGGTACTTCTTCACAAAGTTATCCACATATTCTGTGGGATGACACGACTCGAAACATGAGTGGCCTGGCGCCGGCCCGGATACGCCTCATCGAGCGACGGGACGTAGGCCATAATCGCTCAGCTTCAATCTGCGCGGAGGGCTCTCTCTTTGTTTTCGATCATACAAGCCGCAGGCTGGCCGATCTGGCCATTGGTTGCCTGCTCCATCCTGGCGCTGGCCCTCGTCATCGAGCGTTTTCTCAGCCTCAAGACCGAAAAAATCGCCCCCCCGAAACTGCTCGACGAAACCCTGCTGATTTCGCGCCAGAGCGTGCCGGCGCTCGACATCGTCGCCCAGCTGGAACAGAACTCTGCCCTCGGTGAAGTGCTGGCCAGCGGCTTTCGTGCCCTGCACGCCAACCCGCGCTGCAGCGAGGAGGACCTGCGTGCCAGCATGGAAGCCAGCGGCCGCACGGTGGCGCACCGGCTGGAGCGCTACCTGAGCGCGCTGGCCACCATCGCCTCGGCCGCGCCACTGCTGGGGCTGCTCGGCACCGTGATCGGCATGATCGAGATCTTCGGCTCGCAAACACCCACCGGCGGTGCCCCCGGCGGCAACCCGGCGCAGCTGGCGCACGGCATCTCGGTCGCCCTGTACAACACCGCCTTCGGCCTGATCGTGGCCATCCCCTCGCTGATCTTCTGGCGCTACTTCCGCGCCCGTGTCGATGCCTACCTGCTGACGCTGGAACTGGCAGCCGACCGTCTGGCGCGCCATCTGAATCATTTACGCAAGGCCGGCTGACGATGAACTTCCGCCCGCGCCAAAAGGACGAACCGGAGATCAACCTGATCCCCTTCATCGATGTGCTGCTGGTGATCCTGATCTTCCTGATGCTGACCACCACCTACAGCAAGTTCACCGAGATGCAGCTGCGCCTGCCGGTGGCCGACACCGAAGCCCAGCGCGACTACCCGCGTGAAGTCATCGTCGCCGTCGGCAGCGACGGCGCCTACATGGTCAACAAGATGCCCGTGGCCGGCCGCAGCATCGAGGCCCTGGTGACCGCCCTGAGCGAAGGCGCCAAGGCCGGCAAGGAGACGGTGCTCATCATCAGCGCCGATGCCAGTGCGCGCCACCAGTCGGTGGTCACCGTGATGGAAGCCGCACGCCGCGCCGGCCTGTCGCAGATCACCTTCGCCACCCAGTCTTCGGCCCGCGCCGGAGCCAACTAAGTCCATGGGCAGTCCGTCGCAGCCGGCCTGGCAGCGCACTCTGCTGCAAAGCTGGCAGCAGCGCGGCCTCTTGGCTTGGCTGCTGTGGCCGTTCTCACTGTTGCTGGGTGTGCTGGTGCGCTTGCGCCAGGGGCTCTACCTCAGCGGCCTGCGCCGCCGCGAGCCACTGCCGGTGCCTGTCATCGTGGTCGGCAACGTGGTCGCCGGCGGCGCCGGCAAGACACCCGTGGTAATGGCCTTGCTCCAGCATCTGCAAGCGCGGGGGCACCATCCCGGCGTGATCTCACGCGGCTATGGCCGGCACACGCAGGACTGTCGCGAGGTGAGGAACGACAGCTCACCCGCGGAAGTCGGCGATGAGCCGGCCCTGATCCAGCGTCGCACCGGCGCACCCGTGTTCGTCGCCACTCGCCGCCTCGATGCAGCCCGTGCCCTGCTGCAACGCCGCCCGGACGTGGATGTGCTGGTCAGCGACGACGGCCTGCAGCACCTGGCGCTGGCACGCGACATCGAGATCTGCGTCTTCGACGACCGTGGCACCGGCAATGGATTTCTGCTGCCGGCCGGGCCCTTGCGTGAACCCTGGCCGCGCCCGGTCGATCTGGTACTGCACAGCGGCACACGGCCGGCCTTCAGCGGCTACCGCTCGCAGCGCACGCTGGCTGCTCACGCGCTGCGCGCCGACGGCAGCCGTATCGAACTCGCCAAGCTGGCGGCAAGTGACCAGCCCTTGCTGGCGCTGGCGGCGATTGCCCAGCCACAGGCTTTCTTTGCCATGCTGCAGGCCATGGGCCTGTCGCTGGCGCAGACCCTGGCGCTGCCGGACCACTATGATTTCGATAGCTGGTTACGTCCATCCGACAAGGGCTACACCCTGATTTGCACCGAAAAAGATGCCGTCAAACTGTGGCGCCATCACCCCGACGCGCTGGCCGTGCCGCTGGACTTCACGCCCGAGCCGGCCTTTTTTGCCACCTTCGACCGCCTGCTCCAGGACGCCATGGACGCGCGGCTATCATCGCCCCATGGACACACGACTTCTTGAACTGCTGGTCTGCCCCGTCACCAAGGGCCCGTTGGAATACGACCGTGAAAAGCAGGAACTGATCTCGCGCAGCGCGCGTCTGGCCTACCCGATCCGCGACGGCATTCCCGTGCTGCTGGAGAACGAAGCCCGCCCCCTGAGCGACGAGGAACTCGAAAAGTGACGCCTCCCCCAGACTCCGCGCTCTGCGGCGCTACGCCCCCCCCCTTCTGCTGCGCGAAGGGGGCGCACCCAGTGGCCTGGCAAAGCCAGTTCCACGGGTGCTCGCGAATCATCCCATCCTTCTGAAAATTCATGTCCAGGTTCACGGTCCTCATTCCAGCGAGACTGGCCTCGACCCGCCTGCCCAACAAGCCGCTGGCCGACATCGCCGGCCTGCCCATGGTGGTCCGCGTGGCGCAGCGCGTGACCTCGGGCCTGCCCGCCGGCACCCGCGTGGTGGTGGCCGGCGACAGCCCGGAAATCCTGCAAGCCTGCCAGCAGCATGGCGTCGAGGCGGTGCTGACGCGCCAGGACCATCCCAGCGGCAGCGACCGTCTGGCCGAGGCCTGCGACCTGTTGCATCTCTCCGACGACAGTCTGGTGGTCAACGTGCAGGGCGACGAGCCGCTGATCGACCCGACCCTGGTGTCGGCCGTGGCCGAGTTGCTGACGCAGCGGCCCGAGGCCAGCATGAGCACGGCGGCGCACCCCATCCACGAGGTGGCCGACTTCGTCAACCCGAACGTGGTCAAGGTGGTACTCGATGCGCGCGACCTGGCGCTGTACTTCAGCCGGGCGCCCATTGCCTGGTGGCGGGATGGTTTCACCGACGGCATCCAGTCCCTGCCCTCACCGGCACCTCTGCGCCACATCGGCCTCTACGGCTACCGCGTCGGCTTTCTGCGCCAGTTCCCCACCTTGGCGCAGGCGCCGATCGAAGTGACCGAGGCACTGGAACAACTCCGCGCCCTGTGGCACGGCCACCGCATTGCCGTGCACGTGACGCCCCATGCGCCCGGCGCGGGCGTCGACACACCCGAAGATCTGGAGCGCGTGCGCCGCCACTTCAGCCGCTGAAGCCGTGGCCGGCTGTTAAGGTGAAACACCTGCCGATGTAAGTTTGGCCGCAGCCCGGCATGCTATCCTCCCCCTCCAAACGAGCGGTTTAGCGCACCTTCGTGGTGCCCCACAATCGCCGACTGGTTCTGATTCATCCGAGGATATCCATGAGACTGATTCTGTTGGGCGCACCCGGTGCCGGCAAGGGCACGCAAGCTGCATTCATTTGCCAGAAATACGGCATTCCCCAGATTTCCACGGGCGACATGCTGCGCGCCGCCGTCAAGGCCGGCACCCCGCTGGGCCTGCAGGCCAAGGCCGTGATGGAGTCCGGCGGCCTGGTCAGCGACGACCTGATCATCAACCTGGTGAAGGAACGCATCGCCCAGCCCGACTGCGCCAAGGGTTTCCTGTTCGACGGTTTCCCGCGCACCATCCCGCAGGCCGACGCCATGAAGGCCGCCGGCGTCAAGCTCGACTACGTGCTGGAGATCGACGTGCCCTTCGAGGCCATCATCGAGCGCATGAGCGGCCGCCGCTCTCACCCGGCCTCGGGCCGCACCTACCACGTCAAGTTCAACCCGCCCAAGGTGGCAGGCCAGGACGACGTGACCGGCGAGCCGCTGGTGCAGCGCGACGACGACAAGGAAGACACCGTGAAGAAGCGCCTGGACGTCTACAGCGCCCAGACCCGCCCGCTGGTCGACTACTACGGCAACTGGGCCAAGGCTGACCCGGCCGCCGCCCCGAAGTACCGCGCCATCAGCGGCATGGGCAACGTTGACGAAATCACGGCCCGCGCCCTGCAAGCCTTGGCCAGCTGAGCCGGCCCCGCGCCAGCGGGCTTGAAAAGCCAAAGGCCGCATCAGCGGCCTTTTTTGCGACGGTGTGCCAGTGCGGCTCAGACCGAGGGCATCAAACGAGCTCGAGCATCAAGGCCAATCGCGCTTTCACCGGCGACAAGCCCTCTGAGTCCGGCCAGGCGTCCCCCGGCCGGGGCCAGACACGGCCCTGGGCACACCGGGTGGCACGCACCACCCGCACCCCCTGCGCCACCGCCCGCTGCAGGGCCGCTTCCAGCGAATGATGCAGGGTGCCGTTGCCGGTGGCTGCCACCACAAGGCCTTGCACCGGCGGCGACCCGAAACGTGCCGCCACGTCCGGCGCCACCAGCGCATCGACCGTCGCACCCATCGCCGCCGCATGACTGAGGACGATCTCCACGCGCGGCAAGGCCTCCAGGCTCGCTATTCTTTCAATAGCATCTGGCGCATATTTCACCGGGGCTTGAGGCCATTTTCTTGCCAGAATTACGCGTCCCTGGAGCACCTGCCCCAGATCGCCGGCCTCCCCCGAACGGAAGGCATCGAGCTGCGAGGTGTGGACTTTCTGCACGTCAAGGGCGCTGAGAATGCGCCCGGCACACACCGCCACCACGCCCTGCGCATCCGGCTCGGTTACCACGGCAAACGCATCCAGCAGGTTCTGCGGCCCGTCGGCATCGATGGCATCCGCCGGGCGCATGGCACAGGTCAGCACCACCGGCTTGGACGGCGCCAGCACGGCCTGCAACAGGTAGGCCGTCTCTTCCAGCGTGTCAGTACCGTGCGTGATGACCAGGCCCTGCACCTCGGGCTGCGCCAGCCAGTGGCGGCAGCGCCGCAGCAGCGCCTGCCAGACCGGCAGGTCCATGTCCTTGCTGTCGATCTGCGCCACCTGCTCACTCTCCAGCGCGAACGCCGCCGGCCGCGGCAGGGCCGCCAGCAGTTCCGCCACCGTCTTTTGCGCAGCGACATAGGCGCTGCCGGTGGGGCTGCTCAAGGTGCCGGCAATGGTGCCGCCGGTACCCAGAACCACGATTTTTTTGCCCTGCACTTGCATTTCCTTAAAAACTGGTTAAAAATACAGTTACTGGATATCGAGACAGTAGTTTTGCACCAGCCGCCCACGAGGAGTCGTCATGATGGACCTGCCCCAGTTCCCGGTGAAACTCACCGCCCGCCAGCAACAGATTCTGGACCTGATCCAGAGCGCCATTGCACGTACCGGCGCGCCGCCGACACGCGCCGAAATCGCTGCCGAACTCGGCTTCAAGTCGGCCAATGCCGCCGAGGAACACCTGCAGGCCTTGGCCCGCAAGGGCGTGATCGAACTGGTCAGCGGCACCTCGCGCGGCATCCGCCTGCAGGGCGACACCCTGCGCTCCATCAACGAGTCGCGCATCAAGCAATTCTCCCTGCCCCTGCCGAGCCTGGCCCAGCTGGCCCTGCCCCTGATCGGGCGCGTGGCGGCAGGCTCACCGATTCTCGCGCAGGAACATGTCGACCAGACCTATTACGTGGAAAACTCGCTGTTCCAGCGCAAGCCCGACTACCTGCTCAAGGTGCGCGGCATGTCCATGCGCGACGCCGGCATCATGGACGGCGACCTGCTGGCCGTGCAGGCCACCAAGGACGCCAAGAACGGCCAGATCGTCGTGGCGCGCCTGGGCGAGGAGGTCACGGTCAAGCGTTTCCGCCGCAACAAGCATCTGATCGAACTGCACCCGGAAAACCCCGACTACCAGACCATCGTGGTCGAGCCCGGCGAGCCGTTTGAAATCGAGGGTCTGGCCGTCGGTCTGATCCGCAACACCATGCTGATGTAAACGGCACGCTGAAAGCATTTCCATGAACATCGCCTTCTTTGCCGAACCGCGCACCTGGGCCCCGCTGCAGGGCCTGCTGCGCTGGCTGGCGCCAGCCGTCACTCCCTTGGGCCAGGTTGTGCCCCAGCCGCGCATCACCCAGCCCGCCATGGCCGACACCCTGCCAGATTGCCAGCGCCGCCTGAGCCGCAGCGACATCACGCCGTCCCGGCTGGTGCAGCGCCGCCCTTTGCGCATCGTGCGCGTCATGGAGGCGGGTCAGGCCCCCACCCAGGTCGGACGTATGGTGATTTCCGGCCGCCTGGCCGATGTCTGTGCCGAACTCGACCGCCTGGCCGCCTTTGAAACCAGGCCCCACTAGCACAGGCTGAGCGCCTCCGTTCCGCTCGACGCCAGCTTCGGGCACGGCTTGTCCAAGGCACAATAGCGGCATGAATATTGTGATTCTGGACGATTACCAGGACGCCGTTCGCAAGCTCGAATGTGCGGCCAAGCTGGAAGCCTTCCCGGCCAAGGTCTATACCAACACCGTCAAGGGCATCGGCCAGTTGTCGGTCCGGCTGCGCGATGCCGACATCATCGTGCTGATCCGCGAGCGCACCCATATCACGCGCGCCCTGGTCGAAAAACTGCCCCGCCTCAAGCTGATCGCCCAGACCGGCCGCGTCGGCAGCCACATCGACATCAATGCCTGCACCGAGCGCGGCATTGCCGTGGCCGAAGGCACCGGCTCGCCGGTCGCACCCGCGGAGCTGACCTGGGCACTCATCATGGCGGCCATGCGCCGTCTGCCGCAGTACATCGGTAACCTCAAGCACGGCGCCTGGCAGCAGGCCGGCCTCAAGGCCGGCTCCATGCCAGCCAACTTTGGCCTGGGCAACGTGTTGCGCGGCAAGACGCTGGGCATCTGGGGCTATGGCAAGATCGGTCAGCTGCTCGCCGGTTACGGCCACGCCTTCGGCATGCGCGTGCTGGTCTGGGGGCGCGAACCCTCGCGAGAGAAGGCGGTGCAGGACGGCCATGAGGCAGCGGCCAACCGCGAAGACTTCTTCTCACAGAGCGACGTGCTCAGCCTGCACCTGCGCCTGAATGACGAAACGCGTGGCATCGTCACCGCCGACGATCTGGCACGCATGAAGACCACCGCCCTGTTCGTCAATACTTCGCGCGCCGAACTGGTCGAGCACGACGCACTGATCGGCGCCCTCAACCGCGGCCGTCCCGGCATGGCCGCGGTGGACGTGTTCGAAACCGAACCCATCCTGCAGGGCCACGCCTTGCTGCGGCTGGAAAACTGCATCTGCACGCCCCACATCGGCTACGTCGAGCAGGAAAGCTACGAGATGTACTTCGGCGCCGCCTTCGACAACGTCACCAATTTCATCAAGGGCACACCGACCAACATCGTCAACCCCGGCGCACTGCAGGTCCGGCGCTAAGCCGCTGCACGCACATGCCTGAGTTGCACCGCCATGCGCCGCGCCTGCCGGCGGCGCTGTGGGCGCTGATGGCCGGCAACTGCATCATCGGCACCGGGGTGATGATCGTCCCCGGCACGCTCAACGACATCAGCGGCTCCCTGGACGTGACCATCGCCGTGGCCGGCCAGCTCATTTCAGCCGCCGCCCTGATGATGTGTCTCGGAGCCCCCTTGTTTGCCACCCTGGTCGCCCAGTGGGACCGCAAGCGGCTGCTGGCACTGTCCCTGCTCTGGTACGGTCTCCTGCATCTGCTGAGCGCCGCCATGCCCGATTTCGGGTCGCTGATGATGGTCCGCGTGCTCAGCGTGATCTCACCCGCCATCTTCACGCCACAGGCGGCCGCCTGCATCGGCCAATTGGTGCCCGCTGCGCAGCGGGGCCGGGCCATCAGCCTGGTCTTTCTGGGTTGGTCCGTCGCCTCGGTGCTCGGCATGCCGCTGGGCGCCTGGATTGGCGGTACGTTGGGCTGGCGTGCCGCCTTTGCGCTGGTCGGCCTGCTGAGTTTTGCCAGTGCCATCTGGGTCTGGCGGGTCATGCCCGATGGCGTGAAACCACCCGCCTTTTCTCTGGGTGCCTGGCGCGAGACGCTGCAGTCTCGCCCGCTCATGCTGTGCGTGGCCGTGACGGCCCTGTTCTCGGCCGGCCAGTTCGTCCTGTTTGCCTATCTGGCCCCTTATCTCAAAGCCCTGTTCGACGTCACGCCGCTGCAGCTGAGCCTGATGTTCGCCTGGTTCGGCGCCTTCGGTTTCATGGGCAACCTCTGGGTTTCGCGCCACATCGACCGGCTCGGCGCTGCGCGTGCCGTGATGCTGTCCATGATCGGCATCGCGCTGAGCCTGGCCTTGTGGCCACTGGGCGCCAACCTGCCGCTCATGGCGCTGGTACTCGTGCCCTGGGCGCTGGGCTGCTTTGCCGCCAACTCGGCGCAGCAGGCCCGCCTGTCCGGGATTTCACCGGCACTGGCATCGGGCTCGATTGCCCTCAACACCTCGGCCATCTATGCCGGTCAGGCCCTTGGCGCCGCCAGCGGCGGCTGGCTGATCGCCCAAGGTCAGATGCTGATGCTGCACTGGGCCGGTTTGGCGGGCATGGGCCTGGCCCTGCTGACCAGTTGGCTGGCCACGCGGGCGGCACAGCAGACCCCGGTCATCCGGGGCCGTTGAGCGAAACCGCCGCGCTCAGCCGGTTTTCTTGGCGCGCAGCGCCATCATCTGCTCGGTGCTGCTCTTGCGGTCGGCATTGACGGTCTTCATGGTCGCTCGCTCGCCCATCATCTTGATGTAGTCGCGCACCGGCAGTGCCGCCAGCACGTCCTCACCGTAGATGATCTTGCTCGCGCTGGCCACCAGCGGCAGATGGGCCACGGCGGCACAGTCGGCCAGCGTGAACTCAGACCCGGCCACGTAAGGGGCAAACTTGGCCAACTTGGCAAAGCCGTGCACGCCCTTGAGCAGCAGCTTGTGCGTGCGCTCCTTGACCTCGTCGGTCACCTTGCCGCCAAAGAAAGCCTCCGGGTAAAGATTGCGCGCCACCAGCTCCAGGTGCAGCTCGCTGTAGATCAGGACCTCGCGCACCTTGGCCGCCGCATAGGGATCGGCCGGCAGCAGCGGCTTTTGCGGGTAGGCCGCCTCGATGTACTCGGCACAGGCACCAGACTCGGAAATGGGGCCATGCGGTGTGTCGAGGAACGGCACCTTGCCCATGGGCGAGCGATCTACCAGCAGCGCATCGGTGTGCCCGGTCCAGACCAACTCCTCAACGAAAGGCACCTCCTTTTCCAGCAGCTGCAGCTTGATCTTGTTGTAGTAGTTGCTGGCGGAAAATCCGCAAAGTTTCAAAATCATGATGTCCCCAGAAGTTGTGATGCCCCAGCCTTTGAACCCCAAGCCCGGGTGCCATTGAATGGAATGCTTCGGCCACCCTAGTCTCGCCGATGGCCTGCTGGATCATAGTCCGGCAGGTGACTCGGGGCCGCTTGCAGGCCGGGGGATAATTCCGCCATGAAACCCGTCTACGCACACATCGCCATCGTCGGCACCGGCGCCATGGGCCGCGGCATTGCCCAGATCGCCGCCCAGGCCGGCAGCACCGTCACGCTCTACGACACCCAGCCCGCGGCCATGGCGGCTGCCCAGCAGGCCATCACCGTCCAGTGGGACAAGCTGCAGGAAAAAGGCCGCATGGACGCCGCTACCGTCGCCACCTGCAAGGCCCGCCTGCAGTGCGCCAGCGCGCTGACCGACCTCGCCGGCTGCGACCTGGTGGTGGAAGCCATCGTCGAACGGCTTGACGTCAAGGCCGCCCTGTTTGCCCAGCTCGAAGAGATCGTGCGCCCGGAAGCCGTGCTGGCCAGCAACACCTCCTCGCTGTCCATCACCGCCATCGCCGCCAAACTCAAGCGCCCGCAGCGCGTGGCCGGCTACCACTTCTTCAACCCGGTACCGCTGATGAAGGTGGTGGAAGTCATCGCCGGCCTCAAGACCGAGCCGGCCGTCTGCACCGCCCTCTCTGATTACGCCCGCCAGATGGGCCACACGCCGGTGACGGCGCAGGACACGCCCGGCTTCATCGTCAACCATGCCGGCCGCGGCTACGGCACCGAGGCGCTGCGCATCGTCAGCGAAGGCGTGGCCGACTTCGCCACCATCGACCGCATCCTGCGCGACCAGGCCGGCTTCAAGCTCGGCCCCTTCGAGCTGATGGACCTGACCGCGCTCGATGTCTCGCACCCGGTGATGGAGTCGATCTACCACCAGTACTACGAGGAAGCGCGCTACCGCCCCAGCGTCATCACGGCACAGCGGCTGGCCGGCGGTGTGCTCGGCCGCAAGACGGGCGAAGGCTTCTACCGCTACGACAACAACGTGGCCCAGGTTGCGCCCGAGCCGCCGGTGCCGCAGGTAGCCGAGATACCGCCGGTCTGGGTGTCACCGCGCGCCGCGCGCCGCGCCGAATTGCTGCAACTGCTGAAGGACCTGGGCGCCAAGATCGAGACCGGCCAGTCGCCCTCGATGCAGGCGCTGACACTGGTGGCGCCACTCGGCTTCGACGTCACCACGGTGGCAGTGGTGGAGCGGCTCGACCCGGCGCGCACGGTCGGCATCGACATGCTGATCGACGACGCGGCCACCAAGCGCCGCGTACTGGCCACCAACCCGGCCACGCGCGCCGACATGCGCGATGCCGCCCACGCCCTGTTCGCACGCGACGGCAAGGCGGTGAGCGTGATCCGCGACAGCGGCGGCTTCGTGACGCAGCGCGTGGTCGCCACCATCGTCAACATTGCCGCCGACATCTGCCAGCAGGGCATCTGCACGCCGGCCGACCTGGAAACCGCCGTCACGCTGGGGCTGGGCTACCCGCTGGGGCCGCTGGCCATGGGCAACCGCTACGGCCCGACCAATGTGCTGGAGGTGCTGTTCAACCTGCAGACCGTCTACGGCGATACGCGCTACCGCCCCAGCCCCTGGCTGCGTCGGCGCGGCGCCATCGGCTTGAGCCTGCTGCACGAGGAAGAGTAAACCGGCCCAAGACATGCGACACTTGATGAGCCGCCGGGCCGTTCCCAAGGCGAATACCGTAGCGCGCTGCGCGGAGGTTACCTATTCATGAGCGCACAACTGCAAAGCACCAGCCAGGGCCGCACCATGGTGCTGACCCTC
>JASJPI010000004.1:0-105216 GCA_031426755.1 Curvibacter sp. | reverse complement strand
GGCGCCGCCCTTGCCGATCACGTCACGGATCTTCTCGGGGTTGATCTTCATGGTGAAGAGCTTGGGCGCGAAGTTGGAAACTTCGGTCTTGGCTTCACCCATGGCTTCCTGCATCTTGCCCAGGATGTGCATGCGCGCTTCCTTGGCCTGGGCCAGTGCCACCTGCATGATTTCCTTGGTGATGCCCTGGATCTTGATGTCCATCTGCAGCGCATTGATGCCGTTGGTGGTACCGGCCACCTTGAAGTCCATGTCACCCAGGTGGTCTTCGTCACCCAGGATGTCGGTCAGCACGGCAAAGCGGTTGTCTTCCTTGATCAGGCCCATGGCGATGCCGGCCACGTGGGCTTTCATCGGCACGCCGGCGTCCATCAGCGACAGGCAGCCGCCGCAGACGGAAGCCATCGACGACGAGCCGTTGGACTCGGTGATCTCGGAGACCACACGCATGGTGTAGGGGAACTCTTCCTTGGTCGGCAGGCAGGCCACCAGGGCGCGCTTGGCCAGACGGCCGTGGCCGATCTCGCGGCGCTTCGGGGTGCCGAAACGGCCGGCTTCACCGGTGGCGAAGGGAGGCATGTTGTAGTGCAGCATGAAGCGGTCTTCGAACTCGCCGGCCAGCGCGTCGATGCGCTGGGCGTCGCGCTCGGTACCGAGCGTGGCAACCACCAGGGCCTGGGTCTCGCCGCGCGTGAACAGGGCCGAACCGTGGGTACGGGGCAGCACGCCGTTGCGGATCTCGATCGGGCGCACGGTGCGGGTGTCGCGACCGTCGATGCGCGGCTCGCCGGCCAGGATCTGGCTGCGCACGATGCGGGCTTCGATGTCGAACAGCATGCCTTCGACCTTGACGCTGTCGAACTCGACGCCGGACTCTTTCAGGTCGGCCATCACGACGGCGTAGGCTTCACGGCAAGCGTGGGTACGGGCCTGCTTGTTGCGGATCTGGTAGGCAGCGCGCAGCTTCTCTTCGGCCAGCGCATTGACCTTGGCGATCAGGGCCTCGTCCTTGGCTGGGGCTTGCCAGTCCCAGGCCGGCTTGCCGGCGTCGCGCACCAGGTCGTGAATGGCGTTGATGGCGATGTTGCCCTGCTCATGGCCGAACACCACGGCGCCCAGCATGACTTCTTCCGACAGCTGTTGCGCTTCGGATTCCACCATCAGCACGGCGGATTCGGTACCGGCGACCACCAGGTCCATCTGGCTGTCCTTGAGCTGGGTCTGGCCCGGGTTCAGGACGTATTCGCCATTGATGTAGCCCACACGTGCGGCACCGATCGGGCCGTTGAACGGGATGCCGCTGATGCTCAGCGCGGCGCTGGTGGCGATCATGGCGGCGATGTCGGCCTGCACTTCGGGGTTCAGGCTCACGACGTGCACGATCACCTGGACTTCGTTGTAGAAGCCTTCGGGGAACAGCGGACGGATCGGACGGTCGATCAGGCGGCAGGTCAGGGTCTCCAGCTCGCTGGGACGGCCTTCACGCTTGAAGAAGCTGCCCGGGATCTTGCCGGCGGCGTAGGACTTCTCGGTGTAGTCCACCGTCAGGGGGAAGAAGTCCTGGCCGGGCTTGGCGCTCTTGGTGGCCACCACGGTGGCCAGCACCACGGTGTCGTCGATGTTGACCAGCACGGCGCCGGTGGCTTGACGGGCGATTTCGCCGGTTTCCATGGTGACCGTGTGCTGGCCCCATTGGAAGGTCTTGGTAACTTTATTGAACATGCTCATGTGTCTCTCCTATCAATTCGGGAGGTAAAGGCCACCTCACCTCAGGCCCGGAGTCAGCAACACAGAACACGATGCCATTCCAGAGAAAGTCGGCAATAGGACTCAAATTTCTCTGGAATGACACAGCTTCGCTCTGTTTTTACCTTCTCCGAAGTACAAAGCGCCTGAGCTAGTGAACTAACTCAGGCGCTTCGTCATGTTTCTGGCGATTACTTACGCAGACCCAGCTTGGTGATCAGCGCGGTGTAACGGTCGGCATCCTTGCCCTTGAGGTAGTCAAGCAGCTTGCGGCGACGGCTCACCATGCGCAGCAGACCACGACGGCCGTGGTGATCCTTGGCGTGGGTCTTGAAGTGGGGGGTGAGTTCGTTGATGCGAGCGGTCAGCAGAGCGACCTGGACTTCCGGGCTGCCGGTGTCGGTGGCGCTGCGGGCGTTGGCTTTAACAACTTCAGCTTTGATGCTGGATGCGATCATTTCATTTTTCCTGAGATGTGGGGCGGCACCAGCCCTCTGGCTGTGACGTCCCGGGTTTTCAACTTGCGTCAGCGGCTGGAACTGCTGCTGACGTGCGCTCCGCACCGGTTGACCCGACGCAGAATCATGGGATTATAGCCGAAACCGCCGGTTTCAGGCCTTTTGTTGCGCCAGCCAGCCCTGCAGCCGCCCCACGCCCTGCCCCAGCCGCTGCAGATCACGCGAGGCAAAGCACCAGCGCAGCCAGCCCTGCGCCTCGGGGGCAAAGGCCTCGCCCGGTGCCAGACCCAGGCCGGCCTCCAGCACCAGGCGCTTGGCCGTGGCCAGCGAGTCCGGGTAGCCGGCCAGCCGGAAAAAGGCGTACATGCCGCCCGCCGGCGTGGCCACCTGCACGCCAGGCACGGCCTGCAGCAGCGGCAGCAGGGTATCCCGGCCGGCCTTGAGCTGCGCCACCACGCGCGGCGTCACCTCGCCGGCACGCTGCAGCGCCACCACGGCGGCGCGCTGGGTGAAGACGCTGGCGCACGAGGTGTTGAACTCGATCAGCTTGCCCATGTCGTGCGTCAGGGCAGACGGCAGCACCAGCCAGCCCAGGCGCCAGCCGGTCATGAGGAAACTCTTGGAGAAGCTGTGCACCACCACCAGTCGGTCTTCAGGCGCGGCAATGTCCAGAAAACTCGGCGCACAGCCATTTGAACTAGGCTCGTAGTACAGCTGCGAGTACACCTCGTCGGCCACGATCCAGGTTCCGGTGCGGCGGCAATGGTCCAGGATGCGCTGCTGCTCGGCACGCGTCAGCGTCCAGCCGGTCGGGTTGTTGGGTGCGTTGAGGATCAGCACCCTGGTGGCCGGCGTCACGGCGACCAGTAGGCTCTCGATATCCAACGTCCAGGCCCCCGCGACCGGCTTGAGCGGCACGCAGCTGAGGCGGGCGCCCATGATGACCGGCTGCGCCGTCAGGTTGGGCCACACCGGCGTGACGGCCACCACCTCGTCGCCGGCAGTCACCAGCGCCTGCATCGCCAGCATCAACGCACTCACACCGCCGGAGGTGACGGCGATGCGCTCCACCCCGATCGGCCCATGGTGGGCACTCATGTGCGCGGCGATGGCCTCCCGCAGCTCGGGCAGGCCCAGGTTGTGGCTGTAGAAGGTCTCGCCCTGCTGCAGTGACGCGATGGCCGCCTGACGAATGAAGTCGGGCGTGACCTCGTCGCCCTCGCCGAACCAGAAGGCCAGCACGTCGGGGCGCCCCAGGCCGGCATTGGCTACTTCGCGGATCTTCGATTCCTGCAACTGGTGAATGACGTCGCGCATGGGGCAAAAAATCAGGGACGTTGCATCTTGCAGCTGCTGGGCTGCTCGGCACGGGCAGCGGGCAGGACCTTGATGACGCGAAAGCCGTAGCCCGAACCTTCGACGTCGAACTTCACGCCCGCAGCGCCTTGGCGCTCCATCAGGCCCACCATCAACTGCTGCTGGAACTGGTGATCCAGCGCGCGCATGGCACCGCGCTGGCCATTCAGTGACACGGCCGCCTTTTCCAGCTGGCCGGCCACGTCCACGGCCTGCAGCGAACCGGCGCGCTCGATCGCCTGCGCCAGCGACTCCACCATCAGCTGCATGCGCATGTGGACGTAGTCGTCGGCCGGCTTCGGGAAGCGCTGGCGGAAGGACTGGTAGAAGGCCTCGCTGTCCTTGCCCGGCGCATTGGGCAGCCAGTCGGCCACCGCGATCACGCGGCCGATGCCGGCCTCGCCCAGCGCCGCCGGCGCGCCCAGCGCATTGCCGTAGAAGGTGTAGAACTTGCCGTCGTAACCGGCTTCGCGCGCCGCCTTCACCAGCAGCGTCAGGTCGTTGCCCCAGTTGCCGGTGATCACCGCCTGCGCACCGCTGGCCTTGATCTTGGCGGCATAGGGCATGAAGTCCTTGACGCGCCCCATCGGGTGCAGCTCATCGCCGACGATCTGCACGTCGGGCCGCTGCTGCCCCAGCTGGCGTCGCGCCTCGCGCGCCACCGCCTGGCCGAAGCTGTAGTCCTGGCCGATCAGGTAGGCGCTCTTGACGGCCTTGTCGTCCTTCAGCACCTCCATCAGCGCCGCCATGCGCATGTCGGCATGGGCGTCGAAGCGGAAATGCCAGAAGCTGCACTTCTCGTTGGTCAGGATCGGGTCGACCGCCGAATAGTTGAGAAACAGCACACGCTTGCCCGGCTCGCGCTCGTTGTGCTTGTTGAGGGCATCGATCAGCACCGCCGCCGTCGCCGAGGAATTGCCCTGCATCACGTAGCGCGCGCCGTCGTCGATGGCAGCGCGCAGGGCCGCCAACGCCTCCTCGTTCTGCCCCTTGCTGTCGTAGCGATCGATCTGCAGGGGGCGGCTGCCCCCTGCTGCGGCCGGCAGCTTGACGCCGCCGCGCGCATTGACGCGCTCGGCCGCCCACACCAGGTTGCGGTAGACCGCCTCGCCGGTGTTGGCAAACGGACCGCTCAGGCCCTCGATCATCGCGATCTTGATGGGGGCGGGCTGGGCCTGGGCCAGCAGCGCGACGGGCAGAGATAAAGCCAGCACCAGCGATTTCAATAGCGGACGACGAAAAATATTCATGGTGAAACGACTCTTGAAAACAAAAAAGATGCACTCAGTTTCGATCCAAGCGGCAATCGGAAAAGAGAGCCGCGCAGTGTAAGGGATGCGGTCAATACCCCCTTGCCGAACCAGTTACTCATCATCGTTTGTGCCAACAAGGAGTCTGATCATGTTGTTCGCCCCCGTCATCCGCCGTTCCGCTTTCGCCCCCTCCATGCGCTCGCTGGACCGCTTCTTCGACGCCGCTCTGCAAGCACCGGTCATCCAGACCAACAGCTGCCGCATCGAACAGGATGACAAGGCCTACACCCTGAGCTTCGACGTGCCGGGCGTGACGCGCGACCAGTTGTCGATTGGCATCGAAGGCAATGTGGTGCGCCTGGAAAGCCTGCCGGAAGCCGCCCGCCAGTACAAGGTCGCTTATGAACTGCCGCAGGACATCGATGCCGCTTCCAGCGTCGCCAAGCTGGAAAACGGTGTACTGACCCTCAAGCTGGCCAAGGTGCAGCCGGAGAGCAAAGTCACCAAGCTGACGATCAACTGATTCCCCCTTCGCATGAAAAAAGGCCGCGAACTCGCGGCCTTTTTTTATGACGTCAACGTTTCCGCTCAATCTGCGCCCCTCCGGGCGACTGTGCTTGGAGCCGATGGTTAGGCATTCTTATCAACATTAATTAGCAAGAGACGATATGCCGAACCATCTGGGATCGGCGTTGCATTTCCACCAAATAGATTAGGTAAATCGACGACCGTTGGCGATCTACCATTTGCTGTGGCTGCGCGATTGATCATTCCCTGCAAGAACTGGCCGTGCACCCTACTTACCAAGGGCGCACCAATCCTCATCTCAAGGAGAGCGGATATGAAATTTTGTATTCCTACAGTGCTTAACAAGTCTCTGCCGTTGACGCCAAACCCCATCATGAATGTATTTAACGACAACTTCGTCTTAGATGAGAAGCTATGCGGCGTAAGCCAACGAGCCGCAGAATACGCGAAATCGATGAGGTGATTCCCTCCCCTATAAAAGACACCGTAGTTTCCTACGGAGTCATAGTCCGTACCAGACAAAATATCTTTGGGAAACGGTATCGAGCCAACAGAATTTACCTGCGGCCGATACGCCAATAGATCGTACTGATAGATATCTGCGCTAAATGCCAATGTAGGGCTGGTTCGCAATGCCCCACTTGAGCGTTCGTACTTGTTCTGCTGTACACAATATCGCGCTTCACGACTTTTGTATGAGTACGTAACGATCAGAAGATCCCCGATCTCTTTAACGATGCCAGTCTTTCCGGGCCATATTCCTGACGAGAACTCCACATGGCCTGGTTTTCCGTGCACCACAAAGTACTCGACCCCCGTGTAGTGCTTTGCTAGTAATTCAGCAAATAGTTTGAAAAGAGAAACCTCGTCATGGGGTACTTTAAGTTGATCTCTTTGCCAGTCGTCGATAAAAGCCATAAGGACCGCCTACTTGATATAGACAGCAAACCTGTCTTATGGACATTGCACCCTGCGTATTCAAACGGTCGAGTGCGGTCAGATATTCTTCTGTCGCGAGATGAAGAAGGCACGATGCCACAAGTTCAAATCGATTGACTGATCGCGTCCAGCGGCCAGCGCGGCTTCACCTCGAAGGTGTAGGCACGGCTGGCCTCTTGCATGCCGGCCTGCAGCCGCATGGCGGCGGCCATGGCGATCATGGCGCCGTTGTCGGTGCACAGATGCAGTTCCGGGTAGTGCACGCGCACCTTGCGCTTGGCGCACTGGGCGTTGAGCTGCTCGCGCAGGTGCCGGTTGGCCCCCACACCGCCGGCCACCACCAGGCGCTTCATGCCCGTCTGATCCAGCGCGGCGAGCGACTTCTTCACCAGCACCTCGACGATGGCGGCCTGCGTCGAGGCCGCGAGATCCGCTTTGCGGCCTTGCAATTCATCACCCAGGCGCTGCGCCTGCGTCAGCACCGCCGTTTTCAGACCGGCAAAGGAAAAATCCAGGTTGCCGCTGTGCAGCAGCGGGCGTGGCAGCTTGAAGGCCGTGCCATCGCCCTGCTCCGCCAGCCGGGACAAGGCCGGTCCGCCGGGATAACCCAGGCCCATGAGCTTGGCCGATTTGTCGAAGGCTTCACCGGCAGCGTCATCAATCGTCTCGCCCAGGATGGCGTAGCGCCCGACGCCATCGACCCGCATCAGCTGGGTGTGGCCGCCCGACACCAGCAGCGCGACAAAGGGAAACTCCGGCGGGTCGGCACTCAGGAACGGCGACAGCAGGTGCCCTTCCAGATGGTGCACGCCCAGCACCGGCTTGCCCAGGGCCGCGCCCAGCGCGCAGGCCACGCCGGCGCCCACCAGCAGCGCCCCGGCCAGACCGGGGCCGCGCGTGTAGGCCACCACGTCGATGTCGTTCAGTGACTTGCCCGCCTCTTGCATGACCTGAGTGGTCAGCGGCAGCACGCGGCGGATGTGGTCGCGGCTGGCCAGTTCGGGCACCACGCCGCCATAGGCCTGGTGCATCTCGATCTGGCTGAAGAGCGCGTGCGACAACAGCTGCGGCACCGGGCTGCCATTGGCTTGCACCAGGGCCACGCCGGTTTCGTCGCAGGAGGATTCGATGCCCAGAATCAGGGGCGCGGTGTCAGACATAGCTTGCGAGTTTAGGCGATGCGCTGCCTCACCACGCCTTATTGCATGACCAGTCCGCCGTCCACATAGAGCACCTGCCCGGTCATGAAGCGACTCCAGTCGGAAGCGAGGAACAGCACCGGCCCGGCCACGTCCTCGGGCCGCGCGATGCGGCGCAGCGGCGTCTGCGCCACGATGGCTTCCTTCACGTCTTCCTTGGTGGCGCGGCTGGCGTCGGTGGGGTAGACCAGCCCGGGCGCCACGCAGTTGACGCGGATGCCCAGCGGGCCGAGTTCGGCTGCCAGGTTGCGGCTGAAACCCACCAGCGCCGACTTGGCCGTCGCGTAGTCGTGGTACGGCACCACCGGCCGCGCCACCAGGTCGCTCGCCAGGTTGACGATGCTGCCTTGCGCGCGCTGGCGCAGGTGTGGCAGCACAGCCTGACAGACGTTGTAGGTGGCGTGCACAGCACCGTCCACCTGGCGTTGGTAGTCGCTCCAGTCCAGCTCCCAGAAACGCTTGCGCTGCTCCGGGTCGAAGCGGTAGGGCGCGAAGGCGTTGTTCACCAGCACGTCGATGCGCCCCACTTCGGCCAGCACCTGCGCCACCATGGCCTGCACTTGCACCGGGTCATTGACGTCGGCACGGATGGCCCAGGCATCGCCGCCCAGCTCTTTGCAGCGCGCAACGACCTCTTCAGCCGCGGCCTCGTTGCGCAGGTAGTTGACGATCACGAAGCCGCCTTCGGCCGCGAAAGCCTGCGCAATGGCCGCGCCGATGCCGCGGCTGGCGCCGGTGACGAGGATGACCTGCCCCTGGAAATTCATGGCTTACTTCCGCCCGGGCAGCAGGTCCTGGCTGACCACGGCCTTCATGTCCAGGTCGCGCTCGATCAGGCCGATCTGCTTCCAGGCGCGGGCGCCCTTCTGCAGCATGTCCACGTCGATGGCACCCAGGCCTTTCTGCTGCGTCAGCGGCGAAACGCTGGTGACGTTGCGCAGCTTGATCACTTCCAGGTTCACAGCTTCGTTCTGGCCGTTGATGGCGCGCTTGACGGCGAGTTTGGCGGCCTCCTCGGGGTGGTCGATCATCCACTGCGCACTGTCGCGGTAGGCGGCGAGGAAACGCTTGAGCAGGTCCTTCTTCTGCTGGAAGGTGTCCTCGCGCACGATGAAGAGATCGCTGGAGAGGTTGAGCGAGTGGCGCACCTCCATCACGTTCACGTCGCCCACGCCCTTGGCGCGCGCCACGAGCAGGCCGGTGTCGGTAGCGGCGGTGGCGTCCACTTGGCCCTGCATCAGCGGCGCGAAGTTCAGCAAACCCGTGACGACGATGGTCACGTCCTTGGTGCTCAGGCCCGCCTGGTTGAGCAGCAGCTGCAAGTTGGTCAGGGTGCCGCTGGAGAGGCTGTAGACGCCGATCTTCTTGCCCTTGAGGTCGGCCGGCTTGCTGATGTTGGCGCTCTTGAGCGAGACCACATTGAAGACGTTCTGCGGGTAGATGTCGTAGACGGCGCGCAGCTTCTCGCCCTTGTCCAGTGCGCCGTAGAAGGAGCCGGGGTCGGTGAAGGCCACGTCAGCCTGGCCGCTGAGCAGGTTGCGCACGGCGTCGCCGCCGCCCGCACCGGGCATGTAGACCAGCTCGATGCCGCGGGCGCGGAAGAAGCCCTTGTCGGGCTCGACCAGGAGGTTGGTGATCTCGGAAATCGGACCGCTCCAGCCGGCAATCGTCACCTTGTCCAGTTTCGCTTGTGCCCATGTGCCGCCAGCACACAAGCCCGTCAGGGTAAGCGCCGCCAGGGTGCGCAGGGTGGTACGTTTCATCATCGTCGTCCTCGTCAGTCGGAAAGTTGGGAATAGGGTCGCATCAGCACACGTTCGATCCACAGCGTGAGTTCGTACAGCAGCAGGCCGAGCGCGGTGATGACCAGCAGAACGGCAAACATCAAGGGCGTGTCCATCGAGCCCTGGGCGGCAATGATCAGCGCGCCCAGTCCCTTGCTGGCGCCGACGAACTCACCCACCACGGCCCCGACCAGCGCCAGCACCACGGCCACGCGCAGGCCGGCCAGGATGGCCGGCAAGCCGGCCGGCACCTTCAGGCGCCACAGCGTCTGCCCTCTTGTGGCGCCCAGCATGCGGAACAGCTCGAGCCGTGCGACGTCCACCTGCGCGATGCCGGTCAGCGTGTTCTCCAGCAGCGGGAAAAAACAGATCAGCGCCGTGATCACCACCGTGGGGGTGGTGCCGAAACCGAACCAGACGATGAACAGCGGCACCAGAGCCAGCTTGGGCACCACCTGGCTGGTCACCACATAAGGCATCAGCACACGGCGCAGCGCGGCCGATTCGCCCAGCAGCAGACCGCCGGCAAACCCCAGCACCACGCCCAGCGCCAGGCCCAGCCCCAGCTCCAGTGTGGTCTGTGCCAGGTGCGGCCAGAGGTAGCCGGTGCTGAAGGCGCGCCACAGCGCGGCACCGATCACACTCGGTGCCGGCAGCACCAGCGGCGAGAATTTGAAAACACCTACCGCCCACTCCCAGCCCAGTAACAGGAGCACCAGCAGCGCCACGGCATAAAGACGCGGGAACTTCATGCGTTCACTCCGTCCATGGCCTGCCGCAGTTCGGCGCAAATGGCGTTGAAAGCCGCGCTGTAGCGCACGTCCTGGCTGCGCGGGCGCGGCAGTTCAACGCGGATGTCGTGCCGGATATGGCCGGCGTCCATCACGGCCACCCGGTCGGCCAGGTACACCGCCTCGGCGATGTCGTGCGTGACAAAAAACACCGATGTGCCGCGCGCGCGGCACATGGCCTGCAACTCGTCCTGCAGTTCCTCGCGCGTGATGGCATCGAGCGCGGCAAACGGCTCGTCCATCAACAGAATGGCCGGCTCCAGCACCAGCGCACGCGCAATCGCCACGCGACTTTGCTGGCCGCCCGACAGCTGGCGCGGGTAATGGTTGGCATGCGAGGCCAGCCCCATCTGCGTCAACAGTTGCTCAGCCCGCGCCACGTCGGCCTCGGTCGGCTGGCGCTGCAAGGTCACGGGCAGCAGCACGTTGTCCAGCACGGTCAGCCAGTCCAGCAGCGTCGGGGCCTGGAACACGAAGCCGGTGCCCGGCCCGGGCTGGCGCACCGCCTGCCCCTGCAGGCTGACGCGGCCCTCGTCGGGCTGCAGCAGCCCGGCGGCGAGTTTGAGCAGCGTGGTCTTGCCGCAGCCGCTGCGCCCCACCAGACAGTGGAATTCGCCCTGCACGATGTCCCAGTCCACGCGCTGCACCACCGGCGGCCAGCCGGGGTAGGTGTAGCTCACGCCTTGCATGTCGAGGAAGGCCATGGCGTTCAATCCCGATACGGCGCGTAGGCCTCGGCCGCGTTCTCGGCCGACTGCTCCAGCTCGACCATGCGCACCAGATCCAGCAGGCTGAAGCGCCCGTCGTGGTGCCAGCCGGCCTCGGGCGCCGTCATGGCGCCCAGGGCGCAGATGCGGGTGGCGCCGGCCTGCCCCAGTGCTTCCGCCAGGGCGTACAACTCATGCGGCGCCGCGGCCAAGCCCACCGTCTGCAGGATCTCGCGCTGTGCAGCGACCAAGGGCATGGCATCGTCCAGCCGGTCCACTGCCTGCACCTGCACCGTGCGGTTCAACGCGCAGGGCTGCAATGCACTCGCCGCCTCTGCATAGGCGACGCACCACGGTGCCGTGGCATCGCCGATCAGTTCCACACCGGTTTGCGACAAGCCCTTGAGTTCCTGCCGCTCGCGCCAGCCGGCCACGCTGGCGGCTTCTTCCAATGACAACATGCGACGCGCGAACTTGTGCTGCAGCGCAGCCAGTTCGCCCGCCAGCAATTGTGCGAATTCGCGCGGCGTCACGCGACCGCCACGTGCCACATAAAACACATGCGGCGAGTAGCAGCCCTGCTGCTCGTAGCGCACCACGTCGAGTGCCGCCTGGCGCGCTGCCGCCTGGGCATGTTGGGCATCGAGCACCGCGCTGGAGACCAGACCCAGGCTGAGCTTGTGGCCGTGCGGCAGGAAGCGGGTGCCGATCGGTACCTGCTGGCGCAAGGCAGCCAGCGTGTCGTTGCCGCCATAGGCCAGCACCGTGTCGGCTTCGCCAAACAAGGTTTTCTCGCTCACCGTATCGCCGCCCTTGAACCAGACCACGGCCAGGCAATCGGCCAGCTGCGGCTCGACCTCGGCCAGCAGGCGCGCGAACAGCGCGGCGAATACCGGCTCGGCACTGGCCACCTTGCCGATGCCCGGCGCCTTGACCAGCAGGCCGCAGACCAGGCTCCACAGCGGCAGGCCCGGCACATTGCCGGCCCAGACGTGCACCAGCAGCTCCGGCCCCAACGCACGGGCCATGCCGCCTTTGGGACGCGGCTGGAACTCGTCCAGCAGTTTGGGGTTGGCGAAGTCCTCCGCCACGAAGCGCTGCAGCTGCGGCGCGCGGAAGGTCTTCAGGTAGGCGTTGAGCCCCAGGCGCACCATCTCGGCATCGAAACCGCTCACCAGGGACAACAAGCGCTCGGCCTCGATGCGGTAGGGATCGCCGGCATCCAGCAGGCGGGCCACAGCACGGTCGATGGCGGCGATGATCTGCGACACCGGCATGCGCTTGAGCTGCTGGCGGCCGGCCTCGCGCACATGCGCAGCCAGGGCCGTCAGCTGCGCCGGCGTCAGGTGTGGCACTGCCACCTCCAGCGTCTGCGCGCCCGCACCGAAGTGCAGCATCTGCCACTGCACCTGCCCGGCCGGCAAACCCGGCAGATAGCCGGCCACGGTGTTCATTGTCATGCCGCGGCTCCGGTCTGTGCCGCCCGCAGGAAATCATCCACCGCGATCGAACAACCCTTGGCCTGCGCGCCCTGGGCGCGGCCCAGCAGCAGGAAGCCACCGTCAACCGCCACGCCGACGTCTTCGGTCAGGATGGTGGTGACCGAATTGAAGTTGCCCAGGTCGCAATGCGCCAGGATGCCGCGTTCGCCGGCAGCCACTTCCTGCCCGCTCAGGGGGTCGAGCAGACGCGAGCGGATCCAGTGCGGGCCGGATTTCACGGCCGGCAACGTGGCGTTGCCGTCGTCGTAGAACTGGGTGCTGAGCTCGGTCATGCCGTACATGTTGATGCACTGGCTGCGCGGTACGCCGAAGGTGGCCGAGAGCTGGACGTAGAACGCGTCCATGTCCATCTCGCGCGACTGGCCCTTGAAGCCGCCGGTGTCGAGCAGCCGGCTGCCCGCCGGCAACTGGAATGGCAGGCCAGCCGCCTGCAGCGCATCCATCAGGTGCACGAAGCTGTAGCTGGCACCGAGCAAGGCGAACGGCTCGCCGCTGCGCTGTACCTGTGCCAGCGTTTCGCACAAGTCCTCCAGCTGCAGGCCGTCCTGGTCCATGAAGTAGCGGCTCTCGGGCGTGCCGAACTGCTGCTGGGCAAGCGCCAGGTAGTGCGCCAGCGAGGAGTTGGGCATGCGCTGCTCGTCGGGGAACAGGATGCCCATGCGCAGACGATCTCGCCCGGCCATGAAGCGCTGGCGGAAATTGAGCGTCATGGAACGGTCGTACACCGCGAGATGCGGGTGGTAGTGCCGGCCTTTCACGTCGCCACGCGTGGTGCCGCTGGTCATGAAGACGCGCTCGCAGGCCTCCGGCGGCACGCAGCTCAAGGTGAGGTCCTTGAAGGCATTGATCGGCACGGCCGGAATGTCGCACCAGTTTTTCACGGTGCGCGGCGTGCGGCCGCGCTGCTGGCAGTAGCGCTGGAAAGGGACGTTGTGCTGGAACTGGTGGGCGTACAGGCGCAGGGCCAGCGCGTCGAAGGCATCGTCGGTCGAACCGGGTTGCGCGATGAAGGCGAGCAGATCGGCTACCAGCGCGTCATCCAGACCGCCCGCCGGTGCTTGCATCGCAATGGAAGTGTCGCTCACGTTCGCCCTTTTTTCGGTGGTGTGCTTCGCACGGGTGCTCCGAAAGGGGTGGCAGGGCTGGACGCTTGTTCCTGACAGCTCTTCTTACGTCGGCATGATCCGAGTCAAGTTCACGGGTTCGGCTTTACCATCTCAGCAATTCCACCATCATGGCAGAACCACACCCCGGAGCAGCCCCGATTCTAAGGCAATCGATTCCAGCGCTGGCGTGAATCTTGCTGGAAGGAAGGTATGAATGATCTTGTGCGTATCGTCGTCGTGGCCCACGATCTGGCGTTGAACGACCCGGCCGATGAACATGCCATCGCGCAGGCCGAGCGTTCGCGCAGCCTGCGCATTGGCCTGCTGGAAAGCGGCTTCAACCTCGTGGCCACGTTGCCGCCCGACGTGTTCCTGACCGAGCGGCTGGCCCAGCTGCAGCCCGACATGGTGATCGTCGACGCCGAGAGCGATGCCCGCGATGCGCTGGAGCACGTGGTGATGGCCACACGCGAAGCGCCCCGCCCGATCGTCATGTTCACCAACGACAGCGACACCTCGCATGTGCGCGACGCCGTGGCCGCCGGCGTTACCGCCTACGTGGTGGCGGGCCTGTCGCCCGAGCGCATCCGCCCGATCCTGGACGTGGCACTGGCGCGCTTCCAGCACGAACAGGCTCTGCACCAGGCGCTGGCCGAGACGCGCAGCGAACTCGACGAACTCAGCGCCGAGTTGAAAGACCGCAAGCTGATTGACCGCGCCAAGGGCCTGCTGATGCAGCGCCAGGGATTGAACGAAGCGGACGCTTACGCCAAGCTGCGCAAGACCGCGATGGACAAAGGCCTGAAACTGGCCGAGGTGGCGCAGCGCATGCTCGACGTGGCCGACCTGTTGTGACTGTTTTGGTGCGCCGCACAAAATCGGTGCAGCCTCAGAATATCAAGCCAAAACGCCACTCACCCCTTGTGAACACTACACCAAAAGCTATCAAATTCATAGCAATCAGGCAAATTCAAATTCTGGCACGCCCCTTGCGTAAGAGAGTAGGAGACCGCTAGCGGTCATCCGGCAGCCCCATCCAACGGCGGATGAGGCGGCCGATCCGGACAAAGGCGTCCCCGCCGGTTGGCACCGTCGTCATATGACGTGCCCACCGCGTGAGGACGCCTTTTTTGTTTTCTACGTCGACTCTAGGAGCTAGTGATGCCTGATCTTCTGAACGCCAAACTCAGCCGCCGCGCCGTACTGCAGACCGCCGCCGTAGGCGCCGTCGGCATCGACCCCGCCTTGCGCGCGGCCGTCTATGCCGCCGGCTCCGACGCCCCGGAGAAGAAGGAAGTGAAGATCGGCTTCATTCCGCTGACCGACTGCGCCAGCGTGGTGATGGCCTCGGTGCTGGGCATCGACCAGAAGTACGGCGTGAAGATCATCCCGAGCAAGGAAGCCAGCTGGGCCGGCGTGCGCGACAAGCTGGTCAACGGCGAGCTCGACTTCGCCCATGTGCTGTACGGCCTGGTCTACGGCGTGCACCTGGGCATGAGCGGCCCGAAGAAGGACATGGCCGTGCTGATGACGCTCAACCACAACGGCCAGGCCATCACGCTGTCGAAGAAGCTGGCCGACAAGGGTGCAGTCAACGGCGCCGGCCTGGCCAAGCTGATGGCCAGCGAGAAGCGCGAATACACCTTCGCCCAGACCTTCCCCACCGGTACCCACGCCATGTGGCTGTACTACTGGCTGGCGGCCAACGGCATCAACCCGATGAAGGACGCCAAGGTCATCACCGTGCCGCCGCCGCAGATGGTGGCCAACATGCGCGTGGGCAACATGGACGGCTTCTGCGTCGGCGAGCCGTGGAACCACCGCGCCATCATCGACGGCATCGGCGTCACCGCCACCACCACACAGGACATCTGGAAAGACCACCCGGAGAAGGTGCTGGGCACCACGGGCGACTTCGTCAAGAAGTACCCCAACACCGCGCGCGCCGTGACGGCCGCCATCATCGAGGCCGGCCGCTGGATCGACGCCAGCCTGTCGAACAAGAACAAGATGGCCGAGACGATCGCCGACAAGAGCTACGTCAACACCGGCGTCGATGCCATCAACCAGCGCATCCTGGGCCGCTACCAGGACGGCATGGGCAAGACCTGGGACGACCCCAACCACATGAAGTTCTACAACGAGGGTACGGTCACCTTCCCCTACCTGAGCGACGGCATGTGGTTCATGACCCAGCACAAGCGCTGGGGCCTGCTCAAAGAGCACCCGGACTACCTGGGTGTGGCCAAACAGATCAACCAGATCGATCTCTACAAGCAGGCCGCCACCGCCGCCAAGGCGCCGGTGCCGAAGGACGCCATGCGCTCCTCCAAGTTCATGGACGGTGTGGTCTGGGACGGCAAGGACCCGAAGAAATACGCCGACGGCTTCAAGGTCAAGGTCTGAAGAAACGAGCAGAGCAGCACAGAGAAGGAACCCACCATGGTCAGCGCCGTGTTTCACCCCCCCGTGGAGCGGATCACCCCCGCCCCTCTTGCCAACGCTATCGAAAAGATAGCTACAACCTCAGAAAACAAAAGGGCAAAGACCGAAAAAACCGGTGAGAGTGCGACCCCGCAGTTGCCCGTCTACGACTGGCGCGGCTTGGCGCTGCGCGTGCTGCCGCCGGTGTTCGGCCTGGCCCTGCTGGTCGGCATCTGGGCGCTGGTGACGATCACCAGCGGCAGCAACATTCCCAGCCCGGCAGACACCTTCAAGCAGGCGCTGGACGTGTTCAGCGACCCGTTCTACCGCAAGGGCCCGAACGACCAGGGTGTGGGCTGGAACGTGCTGATGTCGCTGGAGCGCGTGGCCCTGGGCTTCGGCCTGGCGGCGGCGGTCGGCATCCCGGCCGGCTTCATGATCGGGCGCTTCGAGTTCCTGAGCCGCATGTTCAACCCGCTCATCAGCCTGCTGCGCCCGGTCTCGCCGCTGGCCTGGCTGCCGATCGGCCTGCTGGTCTTCAAGGGCGCCAACCCGGCCGCCATCTGGACCATCTTCATCTGCTCGATCTGGCCCATGATCATCAACACCGCGGTCGGCGTGCAGCGCGTGCCGCAGGACTACATGAACGTGGCCCGCGTGCTCAACCTCAGCGAATGGAAGATCTTCACCAAGATCCTGTTCCCCGCCGTGCTGCCCTACCTGCTGACCGGCGTGCGCCTGGCGGTCGGCACCGCCTGGCTGGTGATCGTGGCGGCCGAGATGCTGACCGGCGGCGTGGGCATCGGCTTCTGGGTCTGGGACGAGTGGAACAACCTCAACGTCAAGAACATCATCATCGCCATCTTCGTGATCGGCATCGTCGGCCTGGTACTCGAGTACGCCCTGATCAAACTGGCCAGCGCCTTCACGTTCGAGGAAGTGAAGACTTAACCCACCCCTGAGCCGCGCCCAAAGGCGCGTCACCCCCTCAAGGGGGCGCCACCAGTGGCCCGGCAAAGCCGGTTCCACGGTAGCCCCCGGAAAGAAAAGGAGAACATCATGAACGCATCCCATACGTCCAAGTTCATCGAGGTCCAGGGGGTCGAGCAGACCTTCCGCACCAAGAAGGGCCTGTTTCCTGCCCTGCGCGACATCAACCTGACGATTGCCAAGGGCGAGTTCGTGGCGCTGATCGGCCACTCGGGTTGCGGCAAGTCCACCCTGCTCAACCTGATCGCCGGCCTGACCACCCCCACCGCCGGCACCCTGCTGTGCGCCAACCGCGAGATCGCCGGCCCCGGCCCCGAACGCGCGGTGGTGTTCCAGAACCATTCGCTGCTACCTTGGCTGACTTGCTTCGAGAACGTCTACCTGGCGGTGGAACGTGTCTTCGGCGCCGCCAGCAAGAGCACCGGCGCCCCGGCGGAAAACAAGGCCCAGCTCAAGGCGCGTACCGAAGCGGCGCTCGAACTGGTGGGCCTGAGCGCGGCGGCGCAGAAACGCCCGGGCGAGATCTCCGGCGGCATGAAGCAGCGCGTCGGCATTGCCCGCGCCCTCTCCATGGAGCCGCAGGTGCTGCTGATGGACGAACCCTTCGGCGCGCTCGATGCATTGACACGCGCCAAGCTGCAGGACGAGCTGCTGGAAATCGTGGCGCGCACCAGGAGCACGGTGGTGATGGTGACGCACGACGTCGACGAGGCGGTTCTGCTGTCCGACAAGATCGTGATGATGACCAACGGCCCGGCCGCCACCATTGGCGAGGTGCTGGCCGTGGACCTGCCGCGCCCGCGCAACCGTGTGCAGCTGGCCGAAGACAGCCGCTACATCAACGCCCGCAAGGCGGTGATCGACTTCCTCTACACGCGCCAGGCGCATGTGGAGAAAGCGGCTTGAAAAGGCCGCCCGCTGCACATTTTCCCCGCAGGCTGCCCAAAGCCCGCCGAGTTCCCGTGCCACCCACAAAACCATAGCAAGGAAGACAACATGGCTTATCTCGCCCCCGCTGAATTCGTCACCAAGATGGTTGACGCCGGTGAATCCAAAATCTTCATGTCGACACGGGACACCATCATCCGTGCCTACATGGCCGGCGCCATCCTGGCCCTGGCTGCCGCCTTTGCCGTGACGGTCACCGTCAACACCGGCAACCCGCTGCTCGGCGCCCTGCTGTTTCCTGTCGGCTTCTGCATGCTGTACCTGATGGGCTTCGACCTGCTGACCGGCGTGTTCACCCTCGCGCCGCTGGCGGTGTTCGACAAGCGCCCCGGCGCCACCTGGGGCGGCGTGATGCGCAACTGGGGACTCGTCTTCGTGGGCAATTTCGCGGGTGCCCTGACCGTCGCCGTCTTCATGGCCATCATCGTGACCTTCGGCTTCACCGAAGCGCCCAATGCCGTCGGCCTGAAGCTCGGCGCCATCGGCGAGAGCCGCACCGTGGGTTATGCCAATCACGGCGCTGCCGGCATGCTCACGCTCTTCATCCGTGGCGTGATGTGCAACTGGATGGTCTCTACCGGTGTCGTCGCCGCCATGATGTCCACGTCGGTGTCGGGCAAGGTGATCGGCATGTGGATGCCCATCCTGGTGTTCTTCTACATGGGCTTCGAGCACTCGATCGTGAACATGTTCCTGTTCCCCTCCGGCCTGATGCTGGGCGGCAAGTTCACGCTGATGGACTACTTCATCTGGAACGAAATCCCCACCGTCATCGGCAACCTGGTGGGCGGGCTGACGTTCGTCGGCGCCACCCTCTACTCGACCCACTACAAGACCGCGCCGAAGCGCGCAACCCGCTAAGGCGCAGACCGCCCCGTGCCTGCCTGCCCCGATCCAGCCGGATCGGGGTACATTCATTTCCGCCATGCCCGCACAACTCAGGATCACCCTCGGCCAGTACAGCGACAAGGGGCGCAAGGCGGCCAACCAGGACTTCCATGGGCTGTGCATTCCCCGTGAACCGCAGCTCAGCGGCAAGGGCATCGCCATCGCGCTGGCCGACGGCATCAGCAGCAGCGATGTCGGCCACATCGCCAGCGAATCCGCGGTCAAGGGTTTCCTCTCCGACTACTACTGCACCTCGGACGCCTGGTCGGTCAAACGCTCGGCCCAGCGCGTCCTGAGCGCCACCAACGCCTGGCTGCACTCCCAGACCCAGCAAAGCCAGGGGCGCTATGACAAGGACAAGGGCTATGTGTGCACGTTCAGCGCCCTGATCCTCAAGTCGACCACGGCCCACCTCTTCCACGTCGGCGATACGCGGATCTACCGCCTGCACGGCCATTCGCTGGAACAGCTGACAACCGACCACCGCGTGATCCTGGCACAGGACCAGAGCTACCTGAGCCGCGCCATGGGCATCCAGCCGCAGCTGGAGCTCGACTATCTGGCGCTGCCCGTCGAGGTCCATGACATCTTTCTGCTGACCACCGATGGCGTGTACGAGTACGTCGATCCGGCTTTCGTGAGCACCCAGATCCGTCAGTGCGGAGACGACCTCGAACAGGCCGCCCGCGCCATCGTCGCCGAGGCTCTGCAGCGCGGCAGCGCCGACAACCTGACCGTGCAGATCATCCGCGTTGACGAACTGCCGGCCCCCGAGGCCGCCGAGGTCCTGCAGCAGTCGGCCCACCTGGCGCCGCCGCCCCTGCCGGACACGGGCACGGTCCTCGACGGCTACCGCATCGTGCGCGAGTTGCATGCCAGCTTTCGCAGCCACCTCTACCTGGCTCAGGACGATGAGACCGGACAGCGCCTGGCCATCAAGATCCCCTCCATCGACATGCGCGGCGATCCGGCCTACCTGGAGCGCTTCCTGATGGAGGAATGGGTGGCACGGCGCATCGACAACACCCACGTATTGAAGCCCTTTCCCCAAACCCGCCCACGCAGCGCGCTGTATGTCGCCCTGGAATACATTGAAGGACAGACGCTGGCGCAATGGATGACCGACCATCCTGCGCCCGAGCTGGAAACCGTTCGGGACATGGTCGAGCAGATCGCCCGCGGGCTGCAAGCGTTCCACCGCCTTGAGATGCTGCACCAGGACCTGCGGCCGGACAACATCATGATCGACAGCCAAGGAACACTCAAGATCATCGACTTCGGTGCCACCCAGATCGCCAGCATGATGGAGTCACGCCATCCGGATGAGCGCAACGAGGTGCTGGGAACGGTCCAATACGCCGCGCCAGAGTACTTTGTGGGCGAAGGTGGCTCTCCCCGCTCAGATGTTTATTCCTTGGGTGTGATCGCGTACCAGATGCTGACCGGACGCTTGCCTTACGGCGCACGGGTAGCCCGCCTGCGAACGGGCGCCGAACTGCGAAAGTTGACCTATACCTCGGTACGTGATCACAACCGTCAGGTTCCGGTGTGGGTCGACGGCGCACTGCGCAAGGCAGTGAGCCCGGAAGCATCCCGACGTTACGACGAAGCCTCTGAGTTTGCTTACGATCTGCGTCACCCGAACCGCGAGTTTCTGAGCCGACGCAACCCACCGCTGATTGAACGCAACCCGGTGGTTTTCTGGAAAAGCGTTTCCTTTTTGCTGCTCGTCTTGCTCCTTGTTTCACTGGTACAGAACCTGACGCGACGCTAGCTGCACAACCATCCCGCATCTGCCGTGGTGCGCTCTGCCATGCATGGCATGCCCAATTTGAGGCATTTCTCACCAGCAACGCACCAAATTGACGCTCGACCTAGAGACGAAGAACGCTACGGTTGCCGGCTGGCCACCAAAATGCTGGCATGGTCTTTGCGTAGATTTATGCACACGGCCTCAGTCGGCCGTAGCTTCAACCGGTGCAACGGCGGATCGGTAAAGGCAAGACGATGGCGTCTACACATGCATGTCCCACAAGGCATGGCATTGTGCAGACGCCTTTTTTCATTTTCGAACCTGTTTGGATGGTGGAATTGCGATGAAAAAACTCAAACTGGTGATGATCGGCAACGGCATGGCCGGCGTGCGCTCGCTCGAAGAGCTGCTGAAGATCGCCCCTGAGCTGTACGACATCACCGTTTTCGGCGCCGAGCCGCACCCCAACTACAACCGCATCCTGCTCTCGCCGGTGCTGGCCGGCGAACAGAAGCTGGAAGACATCGTCCTCAACGACTGGGCCTGGTACCGGGACAACGGCGTCACCCTGCATGCCGGCTGGAAAGTCACCGCGGTCGACCGCGTGCGCCGCATCGTCTATGCCGAAAACGAGCTCGGCCAGCAGATCAGTGCGACTTACGACCGCCTCATCATGGCCACCGGCTCCAACCCCTTCATCCTGCCCGTGCCGGGCAAGGACCTGCAAGGCGTGCTGGCCTACCGCGACATCGCCGACACCCAGGCCATGATCGACGCTACCGGCAAGTACCAGCACGCCGTGGTCATCGGCGGCGGCCTGCTCGGGCTGGAAGCGGCCAACGGTCTGATGAAGCGCGGCATGACGGTCAGCGTGGTGCACGTGGCACCCTGGCTGATGGAGCGCCAGCTCGACGATGTGGCCGGCAAACTGCTGCAGCAGTCGCTGGAAGCGCGCGGCATGCAGTTCCTGATCGGCGCGCAGACACAGGAGCTGGTCGGTGGCGAAGATGGCCGCGTCAAGTCGGTCAAGTTCAAGGACGGCAGCGAGGTGCCGGCCGATCTGGTGGTGATGGCGGTCGGTATCCGTCCCAATACCGCACTGGCCGAGGCCATGCACCTGCACGTGAACCGCGGCATCGTGGTCAGCGACACGCTGCAGACCACCACCGACGCCCGCATCTACGCGGTGGGCGAATGTGCGGCGCACCGCGGCATTGCCTACGGCCTGGTGGCACCGCTGTTCGAGCAGGGCAAGGTGCTGGCCAACCACCTGGCGCAGTTCGGCATCGGCCGCTACACCGGCTCGCTGACCTCGACCAAGCTCAAGGTCACCGGCATCGACCTGTTCTCGGCCGGCCAGTTCATGGGTGGCGACGACACCGAAGAGATCGTCATGAGCGACCCGGCCGGCGGCGTCTACAAGAAGCTGGTGCTGAAGGACGACAAGCTGATCGGCGCCTGCCTCTACGGTGACACGGTGGACGGCAGCTGGTACTTCAGGCTGCTGCGCGACGGCCGGCCGGTGGCCGACATCCGCGACAAGCTGATGTTCGGCGAATCCAACATCGGCGATGCCGGCCATGAAGGCCACAGCAAGGCGGCGGCGATGGCCGACACGGACGAGGTCTGCGGCTGCAACGGCGTCACCAAGGGCACCATCTGCAAGGCCATCAAGGAGAAGGGCCTGTTCACGCTGGACGAGGTGCGCAAGCACACCAAGGCCAGCGCCTCCTGCGGCTCCTGCACCGGCCTGGTGGAACAGATCCTGATGTTCACCGCCGGCGGCGACTACTCGGCCACGCCGAAGACCAAGGCCATGTGCGGCTGCACCGAGCACGGCCACCAGGCGGTGCGCGAGGCGATCGTGGCCAACAAGCTGCTGACGATAACCGACGTTTTCAAGGCCATGAACTGGAAGACGCCCAACGGCTGCGCCTCCTGCCGCCCGGCCGTCAACTACTACCTCATCAGCAGTTGGCCGAAAGAGGCGAAGGACGATCCGCAAAGCCGCTACATCAATGAACGCAGCCACGCCAACATCCAGAAGGACGGCACCTACAGCGTGATCCCGCGCATGTGGGGCGGCGAGACCACGGCCGACGAGCTGCGTCGCATCGCCGATGCGGTGGACAAGTACCAGATCCCGACCGTCAAGGTCACCGGCGGCCAGCGCATCGACCTGCTGGGCGTGAAGAAGGAAGACCTGCAGGCGGTGTGGCGCGACATCGGCATGCCCAGCGGCCACGCCTACGCCAAGGCGCTGCGCACGGTGAAGACCTGTGTCGGCAGCGAATGGTGCCGTATGGGCACGCAGGACAGCACGCAGATGGGCAAGGACCTGGAAAAGGCCATGTGGCGCATGTACGCGCCGCACAAGGTGAAGTTCGCCGTGTCGGGCTGCCCGCGCAACTGCGCCGAGGCCGGCATCAAGGACGTCGGCATCATCGGCGTCGACTCCGGCTGGGAGATGCACATCGCCGGCAACGGCGGCATCAAGACCGAGGTGGCGCACTTCTTCACCAAACTCAAGACCGCGGAGGAGGTGCTGGAGTACACCGGCGCATTCATGCAGCTCTACCGCGAGGAAGGCTGGTACCTGGAACGCACCGTGCACTACGTCAACCGGGTCGGCCTGGACTACGTGAAGAAGAAGATCCTGGACGACCACGAAGGCCGCAAAGCGCTGTGGGAGCGGCTGCAGTTCGCGCTCGACGGCGAACCCGATCCCTGGTTCGAATTCGACAAGGCCACGGTGGACACGCGTCAGTTCGAGAAGATTTCAGCATGAAATCGGCCTCTAGCCCTGATGAAACCAGCGCCAACAGCTACAAAAAAGTGAGCACATCATGAGTGAATGGAAAACCATCTGCCGCGTGGAAGACATCCCGGTCCTCGGTTCGCGCCGCGTGGCACGCCCGCAAGGCATGGACGTGGCGGTGTTCCGCAACGACCAGGACCAGGTCTTCGCCCTGCTCGACCGCTGCCCGCACAAGGGCGGCCCGCTGAGCCAGGGCATCGTGTTCGGCACCCACGTCGCCTGCCCGCTGCACAACTGGACCATCGGCCTGGACAGCGGCTGCGCCCGCGCGCCCGACGAGGGCAGCACGCCGCGCTTTGCCGTGCAGGTGACGGACGGCGTGGTGCAACTCGATGCGCAGGAGCTCGCCACGCTGGCAATCGACGTCCAGCCCCCGGTAGCCGGGCCGTGCCAGAGAAAGACGGCCTGCGCATGAGCCCTGGCCCCGTCAGAGAGACACGCTCCACCTGCCCCTACTGCGATCTCGCAGCAGGTGCTGCGGATCGCTTTGCGAGCACTATGAAACACCTCCGTAGGGACTGAACATGCCAACGGAAACTCGCTCCACCTGTCCCTACTGCGGTGTAGCTGCTGACGCAGCTCACCGCTGTGCGGACCATGTGAAACGCCATAGCAGGGGCTAGGCATGCACAAGGAAACACGTTCCACTTGCCCCTACTGTGGCGTAGGCTGTGGCGTCATCATCGAGTCGCAGGGTGAGCAGATCACCGGCGTGCGCGGTGACCCGGCGCACCCGGCCAACTTCGGCCGCCTGTGCTCGAAAGGTTCGACGTTGCACCTGACGGCGGCGCCGGAAATCGCACAGCAGGTTCGCCTGCTGCAGCCGATGCAGCGCCTGCAGCGCGGTGATGCCCCGCAGCCCATCCACTGGGACGCTGCGCTCGACCTGGCCAGCACGCGCTTT
This sequence comes from Curvibacter sp., assembly GCA_031426755.1. Classification (GTDB taxonomy): domain Bacteria; phylum Pseudomonadota; class Gammaproteobacteria; order Burkholderiales; family Burkholderiaceae_C; genus Hylemonella. Next base: position 81,122 of record JASJPI010000004.1, on the reverse strand, counting down.
GCGAACATCATCCGCGACCACGGCCCCGACGCGGTGGGTTTCTACGTCTCGGGCCAGTTGCTGACCGAGGACTACTACGTCTTCAACAAGCTGGCCAAGGGTCTGATCGGCACCAACAACATCGACACCAACTCGCGCCTGTGCATGAGCAGCGCGGTGGCCGGCTACAAGCAGACCTTGGGCGCCGATGCGCCGCCGGCCTGCTACGACGACATCGACCACGCCGACTGCCTGTTCATCGCCGGCTCGAATGCGGCCTGGGCCCACCCCATCCTGTTTCGCCGCATCGCGGATGCCAAGCGCAACAACCCGGACCTCAAGATCATCGTCGCCGACCCTCGCCGCACCGACACCGCCGGCAGCGCCGACCTCTACCTGCCCATCCTGCCCGGCACCGACGTGGCGCTGTTCAACGGCTTGCTCTACATCATGCTGTGGGAAGGCTGGCTCGACAACGCCTATATCGCCACCCACACCCGCGGCTTCGACGCCCTCAAGGCCACGCTGCAGGACTACACGCCCTACCAGGTGGCGCAGACCTGTGGCATCGACAAGCAGGCGCTGTACGAAGCAGCGCGCCTCTTCGCCACCGGTGCCAGCGGCGACCCGCTGCGACGCGGCACCACGCTCAGCCTGTACTGCCAGGGCCTCAACCAATCCAGCAGCGGCACGGCCAAGAACGCCGCGCTGATCAACCTGCACCTGGCCACGGGCCAGATCGGCAAGCCCGGCGCCGGCCCGTTTTCGCTGACCGGCCAGCCCAACGCCATGGGCGGGCGCGAGGTCGGCGGCATGGCCAACCTGCTGTCGGCCCACCGCGAGCTGCTCAACCCGCAGCACCGCGCCGAAGTCGCCGCGCTGTGGGGCGTGCCCGATGTGCCGGCCACGCCTGGCAAAACGGCAGTGGAGATGTTCCAGGCCGCCGCCGACGGTGAAATCAAGGCCTTGTGGATTGCCTGCACCAACCCGGCGCACTCCATGCCCGACCAGGCCACCGTGCGCCGCGCACTGCAACGTGCCGAGTTCGTGGTGGTGCAGGAAGCCTTTGCCACACCCGCCACCTGCGACTTCGCCGACCTGCTGCTGCCCGCCAGCACCTGGGGCGAGAAGGACGGCACCGTCACCAACAGCGAACGCCGCATCTCGCGCGTGCGCGCGGCCGTGCCGGCCCCGGGCCAGGCGCGCCACGACTGGCAGATCGTCGTGGACTTCGCACACCGCCTGCAGGCGCACGGCATCGGCCCGCGCACCGAGCTCTTTCCCTACACGACACCCGAGTCGGTCTGGAACGAACACCGCACATCCACCCGCGGCCGCGACCTGGATATCACCGGGCTGTCCTATACACAGCTAGAAAGCAGGCCACAGCAATGGCCGTGTCCTGAAGACCAGACCACGGGCAAGGCCCGCCTGTACGAAGACGGTCTCTTCCCCACCCCGGACGGCCGCGCCCGCTTCGCCAACACCGTCTACCAACCGGTGGTTGAGCCACGCGAATCACGCTACCCGTTCTCGCTCACCACCGGCCGCCTGCGCGACCAGTGGCACGGCATGAGCCGCACCGGCACGCTGGGCCGGCTGTTCGGCCACGTGGCCGAACCAGCGCTGCAGATGAATGCACAGGACATGGCGCACCGCGGTCTCACCGAAGGCGACCTGGTGCATGTGACAAGCAAGCGTGGTTCCATCGTGGTGCCACTGCAGGCCAGTGCGGAAGTGGCCGCCGGCCAGGCCTTCATCGCCATGCACTGGGGACCGGAGTACCTGAGCGGCCTGAGCAGCACCGGCCTGCCCCTGGCCGGCGTCAACGCGCTCACCACCTCTGCCTTCTGCCCCGATTCCAAGCAGCCCGAGCTCAAGCACGCGGCGGTCAAGATCCTCAAGGCTGAACTGCCGTGGACACTGTTGGCCATGGCCTGGCTGCCGGCCGACGGTGCGCTGCGCACGCGCGAAGCGCTGCACCGCCTGATGCTGCGTTTTCCCTTTGCCAGCTGCGTCCCGTTCGGGCGGGAACGCAGCGGCGTGCTGTTGCGTGCCGCCGCACATGAAGCGCCACCGCCCGACCTGCTGGCCGAGGTGGAGGCCTTGCTGGATCTGCACGATGCCAGCGTGCTGCATTACGCCGACCCCAAGCGCGGCCAGCGTCGCGCCGTGCGGGTCAACCGCACGCACGAGCAGGCGACAGTGGAAGGTTTTCTGCTGGCCGGCGACACGCGTGCCGAGGCTTGGCTCAAGACCCTGCTGCAGGACGAACTGCCGGCGCAGGCCTATGGCCGTGCGCTGTTGCAAGGCAGTGCCACTGCCCCGGTGGCACTGGCACCGCGCAGCCGCCAGGTCTGCACCTGTTTCAACGTCAGCGAAAGCGCAATTCAAACGCAGCTCACACACTGCCACGGCGACGAAGGCGAGCGCCTGACCCAACTGCAGCAGACGCTGCGTTGCGGCACCAACTGCGGCTCCTGCGTGCCCGAACTGCAGCGCATGGTACGAGCCACTTCACCCGTGAAACAGGCGGCTTGAGTTTGGGGGCACAGATGACTAAACATGCAGCCCAAACCGTGAATCAGCTTATTACCAAAAATTATTACAAATACAGCAGAATTACCTCATGAGCATTGGTCAGTACATCCGTGAAATCGGCCGCGGCAAGGAAGGCGCGCGGTCGCTGTCGCGCGTGCAAGCGGCCGATCTGTTCGGCCAGGTACTCGACGGCACGGTCACCGATCTGGAAGTCGGTGGCTTCTGCCTGGCCATGCGCATCAAGGGCGAAACGCCGGAAGAGATGGCCGGCTTTCTCGATGCCACCCACGCCCGTCTGCAACACGTACCGGCACAGCAGCCGGTGGTGGTGCTCCCGAGCTACAACGGCGCACGCAAGCTGCCCGGCCTGCTGCCGCTGCTGGCCCTGCTGCTGGCACGCGAGGGTTTGCCCGTGCTGGTGCACGGCACGCCCACCGAGTCGGCCCGGGTTTACACATCAGAAGTGTTGAAAGCGCTTGATATTCCGGCGCAGACAGCTATCAAAAGCATAGCATCCGGCGAGGTGCAATTCGTCCCCACTGCGCTGCTGAGCCCCGGCCTGCAACGCCTGCTGGAAGTGCGCCGCGTGGTCGGCCTGCGCAACCCGGCGCACAGCCTGGTCAAGCTCATGAACCCGGTGGCCGGCAAGGCGCTGATCGTCAGCAGCTACACCCACCCCGAGTACGCGCAGTCGATGGCCGCCACCTTCGAACTGCTGCAGGCCAACGCCCTGCTGTTGCGCGGCACCGAAGGCGAGGCCGTGGCCGATGCCCGGCGCATGCCGCAGATGGACGGCTTCATCGCCGGCCAGCGCAGCACCTTGCAGGAAACGCAAAGCGGCTCGCTGCTGGCCCTGCCCGGCCTGCCGCAAAGCCCCGATGCCGCCGCCACCGCCGCCTACATCCGCGAGGTGCTGGCCGGCCGCAGCGAAGTGCCGGCGCCGATTGCCGTGCAGGTGGAACACATCTTGCATCTGGTGAAGCAGCTTTAACCCGACCCTGGAGCCCGCCATGACCCAGTACTCTTTCACATCCCTTGGCACCTGCACCTTGGTGGGTGCCGGCCCGGGCGATCCGGAGCTGCTCACGCTCAAGGCCTTGAAGGCGATCCAGAGCGCGACCGTGCTGTTCGTCGACGACCTGGTGAACGAGGCCATCGTCGCCCACGCCGCGCCGTCGGCGCGCATCGTCTATGTGGGCAAGCGCGGCGGCTGCAAGTCCACGCCGCAGGCCTTCATCGAAAAACTCATGATCACCGCCGTGCGGGAAGGCGAGCGCGTCGTGCGCCTCAAAGGCGGCGACCCCTTCATCTTCGGCCGCGGCGGCGAGGAGGTGGAACACCTGCAGCAAGCCGGCATCCCCGTGAGCGTGATCAACGGCATCACCTCCGGCCTGGCCGCCGTCACGTCTCTGGGCGTGCCGCTGACCCACCGCGACCATGCGCACGGCGTGCTGTTCCTCACCGGCCACGCCAAGCCTGGCGACAGCGGGCCGGACTGGACCGCGATTGCCGCCACCGCCCGCGCGGCCAAGCTCACGCTGGTGATCTACATGGGCGTCAGCGGCGCGCAGCAGATCGAACACGGACTGCTGTCCGGCCTGCCTGGTAGCACGCCGGTGGCGCTGATCCAGAACGCCTCGCTGCCGACGCAACGCCACGCTGTCAGCACGCTGGCCGAACTGCACGCCACGCTGGTGCGCGAAGAGCTCGGCAGCCCCTGCGTCATCGTGGTGGGCGACGTGCTGCAAGGTCTGCTGCAACTGCAACAACAGGAAACTGGCCCGGCCTTTGCTTGGGGTACCTGAGCGAGGTCGTTGGACCTCGCCTTGAAGCGGGAGTCCACAATGAACCACACGTTTTCCATCGCTGTCACACCCACACTCCCCACGGCAGTTGCCGCCGCCACCACGGTGACCGGCCTGTCGCTCGTCAACCTGGCGGCACGCCAGCGCATGCTGTCGCAACGCATGATCCTGCAGACCGTGCTGGCGTCCCAGGGTCATGCCGCGCAACTGGAGGAAGCCCGCAAATCGCTGCAGGTGTTCACTGAAAGCCAGCATCACCTGCAGGGCACACCGCGCCAGCTGGAAGTCGCCGCTGCACGACGCATCGAAGCGGCGTACCACGGACCGCAGGGCGTGGCGCACGTGATCGAGGCCTTCATCGGCCTGGTGCGCACCACGCTGGACCACATCACGCACCGCAATGCACGCCAGGCCGACACGCTGACCGAGCTGGTGAGCCATACCGACCGGGTGCTGGCGGCGCTCAACACCGCCACCACCGCCTTCGACGAGATCACCAAGGCCAAGTCCGACGCCATGATGCGTGAACTCAGCGGCATCGTGGGCGACATCCAGAGCGTGGCCAAGGAAGCCAAGGTGGTGAGCTTCAACGCCCAGGTCATGGCGGCGCGCGCCGGACAGCACGGGCGCGAGTTCGCCGTGGTGGCCACGGTGCTGTCCAACATCACCGGCGAAATCGACGGCCTGACGCGCAAGGCCATGCTGCTGGCCGACCGCAACAAGCTCGCGGCGTGAAGTGGAACACCCCCAGGCTGCGCGCACTGCGTGTCGCTACGCCACCCCCCCCCTCAAGGGGGCAACGCCAGTGGATCGGCGAAGCCGGTTCCACGGCATTTCCCGCCTAGAGACTGGGAAGACTCTTAGACCGTTTCGTACGTCGCGGCTCACGCGCCGGATCAGCCTCTACATCGCCGCCAGGCCGCCCCAAGGCGATGCCACTCCCCCGAGGGGCCGCGACCACACGCGGTGAGGGAGCGTGAGGGCTAATAAACTCGGACCATGCAGAAATTCGATGTCGTGGTGATCGGCGCTGGCGCGGCCGGTCTGTTTTGTGCGGGCGTGGCAGGCCAGCGCGGGTGCAAGGTGCTGGTGCTGGACCACAGCCCCAAAGTGGCGGAGAAGATCCGCATCTCCGGCGGCGGGCGCTGCAACTTCACCAACCGCGACCTCGACGTGCGCGCGCCGCAAAAGCACTTCATCAGCGACAACCCCAACTTCTGCCGCTCCGCCCTGTCGCGTTACACGCCGCAGGACTTCCTCGCCCTGCTGCAGCGCCATGGCATCCCCTTCCACGAAAAGCACAAGGGCCAGCTGTTCTGTGACCGCTCGGCCGACGACATCGTCCAGCTGCTGCTGCGCGAGTGCGAGGCCGGCGACGTCACCCGCTGGCAGCCCTGCGGCGTCAAAGCCATCCGTTTTTCAGCCGCCAGCCCTGACGGAACAAGCGCTGGCAGCTATGAAATCGATAGTGACCAAGGAACGATCCAGTGCCGCGCCGTGGTGGTGGCCACCGGCGGCCTGTCGATCCCGAAGATCGGCGCCACCGACTTCGGCTACCGGGTGGCCAGGCAGTTCGGCCTGAAGCTGATCGAGCCGCGCCCGGCACTGGTGCCCCTGACCTTCGACGGCGCCACCTGGGCGCCTTACGCCGGGCTGGCCGGCTTGGCGCTGCCGGTGCAGATCGAGACTGGCATGCAATCCAGCCCCCACGCTCCGCCGCTACGCGGGTCGCTGCCCCCCGAGGGGGCGCCTTTTGCCTTGGGGCGGCCCGGCGGCAAAAAGAAAGACCGCATAGCCTTTTTGGAAGACCTGCTGTTCACCCACCGCGGCCTGTCGGGCCCGGCGGTGCTGCAGATCTCCAGCTACTGGCGTGCCAACACGCCGATCCGCCTCAACCTGGCGCCCGAGCAGGACCTGCTGCAATTCCTGCAGGACGCCAAGGCCCGTTCGCGCAAGCTGATCGCCAACGAACTCGCCACCCAGTTGCCCAGCCGGCTGGCCGATGCCTGGGTACAGCAGGACGCCGCCTGGCAGCGCCCGGTGAACGAAGCGAGCGACAAGGCGCTGGCCGCACTGGCGACCCGCCTGTCGGCCTGGGAACTCACCCCCACCGGCACCGAAGGCTATGCCAAGGCCGAGGTCACGGCCGGCGGCGTCGACACGCGCGAGCTGTCCAGCCAGACCATGGAAGCACAGAAGCAGCCCGGCCTGTACTTCATCGGCGAGGTGGTGGACGTGACCGGCTGGCTCGGGGGTTACAACTTCCAGTGGGCATGGGCGAGCGGCCATGCCGCAGGCATGGCCGTCGCCCAAAGGGCGCATTAAGGCTTCGCCCCCGGACGGCCTCACTTCGTGTAAGCCGTCTGCCCCCATCCGGGGGCAGGCCACGCTGGGGCGTGGCCCTGGTTGGAAACCGGGCGGGTTGTCGGCGCTGGCCAAACGGCTATAATGTTGGACTTTGCTGGCATAGCCCCGCCGGCCAATACTAGTTACAGGCGGGGCACTTCGCGGTACACGGCGTGCAGGCCCGATCTTCCTGCCCTCCCTCTGACCGCACATTTCGGAAATCAAGACGTAATGACGACCATTCGTGTTAAAGAAAACGAGCCGTTTGACGTGGCACTGCGCCGCTTCAAGCGCACCATTGAAAAACTGGGCCTGCTGACGGACCTGCGCGCACGCGAGTTCTACGAAAAGCCGACCGCCGAGCGCAAGCGCAAGAAGGCTGCCGCTGTGAAGCGCAACTACAAGCGTATCCGCTCGATGCAGCTGCCCAAGAAGCTGTACTGATCGCGCCGGGGTCCGAGACCTCCAAGCAATCCAACAACCCGCGCTCGGGACGCCAGGCGCGGGTTTTGTTTTTTCTGAAACCTTTTCAGACAGACCGCGGCGACGCCGTCGCCAGCTCTGTCCTCAACTGACCAGGATTCGATCATGACTCTCAAAGACCAGATCAACGACGACATGAAGGCCGCCATGCGCGCCAAGGACAGCGAGCGCCTGGGCACGGTGCGCCTGCTGCTGGCTGCCATGAAGCAGAAGGAAGTGGACGAGCGCGTCACGCTCGACGATGCCGCGGTCGTCGCTATCGTCGACAAGCTGATCAAGCAGCGCAAGGACTCGGTCGCCGCCTTCGTGCAGGCCGCCCGCCAAGACCTGGCCGACAAGGAAAGTGCCGAGATCAAGGTGCTGGAAGCCTATCTGCCGCAGCGCCTTTCCGCCGAGGAAGTGGCCGCCGAAGTGCGCGCCATCGTGGCCGAACTGGGCGCCACGGGTCCGGGCGACATGGGCAAGGTCATGGGCGTGGTCAAGACCCGCCTGGCTGGCAAGGCCGAGATGGGCCAGGTGTCGGCCGCAGTGAAGGCTGCGCTGGCCGGCTGAAGCCTGCTGCACCTCCTGGTAAGGTTCACCCTCACCCTGGAGCGCTCGCCGCGGCGGGCGCCGGACAGCGATAGCGCAACAGCCGGTCGTAGGTCTGGTAGCCCAGCCGCTGGTAGATCGGCTCGCCATACGGACTGGCCTGCAAGGTCACCACGCGCGCCCCATTGGCAAAGCCGGCATTGGTGGCCAGCCGGGTACACGCCTCGCCCAGCCCTGAACGCCGCGCCGCAGACGTGGTGCCGACCCAGTACACCCCAGCCCCCTCGCCGCTGAGTATCGTCAGGGCCGTCGAAAGTGGTTCATCGTCCCGGTAGGCTACAAAGCCGACGACGTGCGGCGACAGCAAGGCCGCGGGCCGCCCGAAGAACACCCGGGTTTCGTCTGCCGGCAGCTTGAGCGCCTCGTAGGCCTCGGCATTGATCTGCACCGCGTCCTGCACGCGGGCCACGTCGTCGAAACGCTCGATGCGAATACCGGCCGGAAGGCTCGGTTCCGCCACCGGCGTCTTGATCAACATGCAGGGGCTGTCGCTCAGCGGCGCCAAGCCTTTCGCCTGCAGCGCCGCGGCCAGATCCTGATCGCGGCTACCGCGCACCAGCACCGCAAAGCCGCGGCCACGGCGTGAGAAAAACGCCTCAGCCTGCGCCAACACGTTGGCGGCAGGAACGCGGCCATCGGTCCGCGCCACGCTGTTGCGGAAAATGCCCGGAAAGGCATTTGGCCCCGCCACCATCAGCGTGCCGTCTTCCTCGACGCATTCACACGGCACCTGCCAGCGCGCATGCTCACGCATGGCCTGCAACAGATTGGCATCGGCGAGGTCGCAAATCGGCTGGTTGATCAAAACACAATCCTTTCCACAAAAAGCGCCTTGCACTTCAAAGTGAAACTCCAGCCTTGCCCCGGTACGCCATCGTTGGCAATGGTCTCGATGACAGGGCTACGCCTTTGCTGCTCAAGCACCAGGTTGCCCGCCTAACGCGACGGCGGCAGGGCATCCAGCACCAGCACGTTGCTGTTCGTCCCGGCCCGCCGATGCCTGGCGATTTCCTGATACTCCGGCGAGCGTGACCATTGGTCAACGGCTTCCCGCGTTGGAAAGGCCAGCAGGACTGTCCGGTCGTACGGCCATACGCCTTCGCTTGGATTGGGATCATTCGCCGCCGCCAAAACCTGCCCGCCGAACTTCTCGAATACAGGCATGAATCCTTTCAGATAGGTCTTGTATTCGTCCATGTCGTGGATGGTCATGTTGTTGATGACGTAGACAGTCATGTCGAATCCTTGTTGCTCGGCATCGCATGCTCGTGAAGAACCGCGCGATTCTAGGTTTCGATCTGGATAAAGCCCATCCCCCGGATAGGGGGACGTGCCACAGAAACAACAGCCCATGCCATCCACTTTGGTCTCGTTGCCGGTGCAACACGGCTGGCCAGGCACCATCATGGCGCCGTCATATACCCCATCGACACTGATGCGCACCAAAACAGTACCTCTTTGCACCAAGACAACCCTGTCACGCACTGACTTGGTACGCCAGTCAATGATCCGATGGATATTCCCCCGGAAAACCATGATCCTTTCATGGCTTATTTCTTGCGTCCTTCCCCGCACCCACCAACCCTGCACCCTAAGGTATTCAACCCATGAGAAGCAACCTTCCGGTCACGCAGCACGAGTACGAATTTCCCGGCACGGAAACGCTGATGTCCACCACGGACACGTCCAGTCACATCAGCTACGCCAACGCGGCCTTCATCCGTACCAGCGGCTTTGAGCCCGAAGAGTTGATGGGGGCACCGCACAACCTGGTGCGCCACCCGGACATGCCGGTCGAGGCCTTTGCCGACATGTGGCTCAATCTCCAGAAAGGGCGCTCCTGGACCGCGCTGGTCAAGAACCGCCGCAAGAATGGGGATCACTACTGGGTGCGCGCCAACGCCGCGCCGATGCGGCGCAACGGCCAGGTCGTCGGCTATCTCTCGGTACGGACCAAGCCCTTGCGCGCCGAGGTGGAGGCCACCGAAGCGCTGTACCGCCGGTTCCGCGAAGGCCGCGCCAAGGGACTGGCCTTCTGCAATGGTCTGGTCATCCGCACCGGGCTGCTGCTGTGGATGAGCGCACTGCAGTTGCTGCCCGCGACCTGGCGCGTGCGTCTGGCGCTGATGGCCGTGGGTGCGGCTCTCGGCACAGCCCTGGCCTTCTCCGGCCTGCAAGGCGCTGCACTGGCCGGCATGGGCGCGGCCGTCGCCGCCGGCCTGCTGTTGGCGGACTGGTTCATCGAAGCCCAGATCACCTCACCCCTGAAGAAGATCCTCGGTACGGCACAGCAGGTGGCCAGCGGTGAAGCAGCCGAAGAACTCAGCCTCAACCGCTGCGACGAAATCGGACTGATCGCCCGCGCCATCAACCAGTCCGGCCTGAACCTGAAGTCGCTGGTGTCCGACGTGCATGAACAGGTCTCGGGCGTGGAGGTGGCCAGCAAGGAAATTGCCACCGCCAACAACGACCTCTCCACCCGCACCGAACAGACCGCCTCCAACCTGGAGCAGACCGCGGCCGCAATGGAGCAGCAGACCGCCACCGTGCGCCAGAACTCCGACACCGCCCAGCAGGCCAGTCAGTTGGCGAATGCCGCCACGGACATTGCCGGCAAAGGCGGCGAGGCAATGAGCAACGTGGTGTCCACCATGGCGCTGATCTCGGAGGCCAGCCGCAGAATTGCCGACATCATCAGCGTCATCGACGGCATTGCCTTCCAGACCAACATCCTGGCGTTGAATGCCGCAGTGGAAGCTGCGCGCGCAGGCGAGCAGGGGCGTGGCTTTGTCGTGGTGGCCAGCGAAGTGCGCAGCCTGGCCGGGCGCAGTGCCGAGGCAGCCAAGGAGATCAAGGCCCTGATCGACGACTCGGTGAGCAAGGTCGACAGTGGTTCCCACCTGGTGGCCGATGCCGGCCAGACCATGACCGAGGTGGTCGGTCAGGTCAAACGCGTCAACGATCTGATTGCGGAAATCACCGCGGCGTCCAAGGAGCAGGCCATCGGGGTTTCGCAGGTCGGCCAGGCCGTGGCCCAACTCGACGAGATGACGCAGCAAAACGCGGCCATGGTGCAGCAAAGCAGTGCGGCCGCCAACAGCATGCGCGCGCAGGCGCGGCGCCTGATGGATGCGGTCAAGGTGTTCTCGGCCTAGCAGCGGCCCGGCCGCAGCGGGGCAGCCGTCGAACCGGACGGCCGGTCTTTCAGCCGGCGGTGCGCCTCAGCTGCCCGCCACCTTCATCCGGCTCAGCAGGATCGAGCCCACGGTCTTGGCGCCGTAGTTGTAGGCATCGGCCCCCACCGCCTGGATGCCCTTGAGCATGTCCTTCATGTTGCCGGCAATGGTGATCTCGTGCACCGGGTAGGCAATGCGGCCCTTCTCGACCCAGAAGCCACTGGCGCCGCGCGAGTAGTCGCCGGTGACGTAGTTGACGCCCTGGCCCATCAACTCGGTGACGAACAGGCCGGTGCCGAGCTTTTCCAGCATGGCGTCCAGGTTGTCGCCGGCCCGGGTCAGGCGCGAGGTCAGGGTGAGGTTGTGCGAACCGCCGGCGTTGCCGGTGGTCTTCATGCCGAGCTTGCGCGCCGAATAGCTGCTGAGGAAATAGCCCTGCACCCGGCCGGCCTCGACCACCGAACGCGCCTTCACCCGCACGCCTTCTTCGTCGAACGGCGAGCTGCCCTTGCCGCGCAGCACGAACGGGTCTTCCAGGATGTCGATGTGCTTCGGCAGTACCGGCTTGCCCAATGAGTCGAGCAGGAAGGAACTCTTGCGGTACAGCGCACCGCCGCTCAGCGCCTGCACCAGCGCGCCCAGCAGGCCGGCGGCCAGCGGTGACTCGAACAGCACCGGCACTTCGCGCGTGCTGATCTTGCGCGCCTTCAGGCGGCTCAAGGCGCGCTCGGCGGCGTAGCGGCCAATTGCCTGCGGCGAGGCCAGGTCGTCGGGGTGGCGCTGCGAGCTGTACCAGTAGTCGCGCTGCATGTCGTCGCCCTTGCCCGCGATGGGCGAGACCGAGACCGAGTGGCGCGAGCTGGCGTAGCCGCCACGAAAACCGTGCGTGTGGGCGCTGAAGAAATGCGACTGCTGCGCCGACACCGCGGCGCCTTCGCTGTTGGTGATGCGGCGGTCGGTCTGCAGTGCCGCCGCTTCGGTGGCGCGCGCCAGTTCGGCGGCCTGGGCGCTGTTGATGGCCCAGGGGTGGAACAGGTCCAGGTTCTTCCTGGCAGCAGAAGGCGGCACGATGTCCTGCGCGTCCGGCAGGCCGGCCACCGGGTCTTCGGCGGTGAAGCGGGCAATGTCGAAAGCGGCCTGCACCGTCTGCTCGATGGCGGCGCGCGAAAAGTCCGACGTGCTGGCATTGCCGCGGCGGTTGCCGACGTAGACCGTGACGCCGAGCGACTTGTCGCGGTTGCGCTCCACGTTTTCCAGCTCGCCCTTGCGCACCGAGACGCTCAGGCCGCAGCCTTCGGAGGCCTCGGCGCCGGCATCGGTGGCACCGAGTTTCTTGGCATGCGCCAGGGCGGTATCCACCAGGTCTTCAAAGAAGGCGCGGCTGTAGCTGAAGCCGCTTTCTGCGCGAGGGTCGGGTTTGTTCATAGCGGGAGCTATGATACTTGGCCGTGCGCAACCCGACCGCGCCCCACCGGATTCCCCCAGACATGTCACGCAAACCCAAAAAAGGCTATTACGTCAAAGGCCAGTTCGTTGCCGAAGGCAGCGAACTCGACCTGGAGCTCAAGCGCGAGCTCAAAGGCGATACCGAGATCAGCCGGACCGACCTCAAGCGCGAAAGCACCGAGCTGCAAAAGCTCGGCGAGGAGTTGCTGACGCTGCGCGCCGACCTCCTGGCCAGGCTGGACCTGTCGGACAAGCTGATGGACGCGCTGGCCGAGGCCAAGCGCATCACCAACTTCGAAGGCCGGCGCCGGCAGATGCAGTTCGTCGGCAAGCTCATGCGCCTGCTGGAGCCGCAGGTGATTGAAGCCGCCCGTGCCGCCCTGGCCGAGCAGCACGCCCCCTCCGCCCGCGAAACCCAGCTGCTGCACAGCGCCGAGTTGTGGCGCGACCGGCTGATTGCCGACGACGATGCGGTGGCGCAGTGGATCAACAACTTCCCGCAGACCGACACCCAGCAGCTGCGTGCCCTGGTGCGCCAGGCGCGCAAGGACGCCAAGCCGGCCGACCAGGCCGCCGTCTCGCAAGGCCTGGCGCCGCGCCAGGGCCGCGCCTACCGCGAGGTGTTCCAGCTGGTGCGCGAGCAGCTCTCAAATTCAGACACTTCGGACAACGACCATGAGTGATTCGTCCTGCGACCCCGTCAAGATCGGCATCGTCTCCATCAGCGACCGCGCCTCCAGCGGCACCTACGAAGACAAGGGCCTGCCCGCCTTGAAGGACTGGCTGAGCCGCGCGCTGAAGAACCCGATCACTTTCGAACCGCGCCTGATCCCGGACGAGCAGGCCACCATCAGCGCCACGCTGATCGAACTGGTCGATGCCGGCTGCGCCCTGGTGCTGACCACCGGCGGTACCGGTCCGGCACTGCGCGATGTCACGCCGGAGGCCACGCTGGCCGTGGCGCACAAGGAAATGCCGGGTTTTGGCGAGCAGATGCGCCAGATCAGCCTGAAGTTCGTGCCGACCGCCATCCTGTCGCGCCAGGTGGCAGTGATCCGCGACAAGAGCCTGATCATCAACCTGCCGGGGCAGCCGAAGTCGATTGCCGAAACGCTGGAAGGCCTGAAGGACGCCACCGGCAAATCGGTCACGGACGGCATCTTTGCCGCCGTGCCCTACTGCGTGGACCTGATCGGTGGCCCCTACCTGGAAACCAACGACGCCGTGTGCAAGGCCTTCCGGCCCAAATCGGCCATTCGCCCGCCCAAGACCGCCTGACATCGGCGCCGGCGCATGCCCCTGTCGCACATCCTGCTCGCGCTGGCCGTGGTAGCGGTATGGGGCACCAATTTCGTCGTCATCAAGTTCGGGCTGACCGAACTGCCGCCGCTGTTGCTGGCGACCATGCGTTTTTTTCTCAGCGCCCTGCCCTGGCTGCTGTTCATCAAGCGCCCGGCCGTGGCCTGGCGCTACCTGATCGCCTATGGCGTGTTCATCGGCTTCATGTTCGGGCTGCTGTTCCTGGCCATGCGCCAGGACGTCTCGCCGGGCCTGGCTTCCCTGCTGATGCAATCGCAGGTCTTCATGACGCTGCTGCTGGTCGCCTGGCTGCAGCATGAGCGCATGCGGCCAGCGCAGTTGATCGGCCTGGCACTCGCCACGCTGGGCTTTGCCCTCATCGCCTGGCAAAGCTTCAGCCAGGCGGGCCATGACGTCACGCCTCTGGGGCTGGGCCTGGCCCTGGGCGGCGCCCTGTGCTGGGCTTCGGGCAATGTGGTCTCGCGCAGCATCGGCCGCGTGGACATGCTGGGCTTCATGGTCTGGAGCAGCGTGTTCGCCGTGCCGCCCCTGCTGGGCCTGAGCCTGTGGTTCGAAGGACCTTCCGCCATCACCGAGGCGCTGCCGCGCGCCAGCCTGGCCGCCTGGGCGGCGATGCTCTGGCAGGCCTTGGGCAACACGCTGTTCGGCTTCGGCGCCTGGGGCTGGCTGCTGGCGCGCCACCCGGCCGCCACCATCACGCCCATGGCCCTGCTGATCCCCTTCTTCGGCATGGGCGCCTCCACCCTGCTGCTGGGCGAACCGCTGCAGGCCTGGAAACTCGCGGCGGCAGCACTGGTGATGGCGGGTCTGGCCGTCAATGTGCTGCTGGGCCAGCGCCCGCGCCCGACCTGACAACGCGATTTTCTGATCTAGATCAGAGTCGAGGCGGTTGTGTTGAGTAATGATAATCGTTATCAATACGATTCTCAACAACAAACAACCACCATGATGACCTCCTCCTGCCTCCCACGACTGCTCCTGATCCTCGCCTCCACCCTCGCCCTGCACGCCGGGGCCGTGGAATACCCCATCGGCACCCCCCACCAGCGCGTCGGCATGGAAATTGCCGCGGTCTACCTGCAACCCGTCACGATGGAGCCGGACGGCATGATGAGGAAGGCCGAGGAGTCGGACATCCACCTCGAAGCGGATATCAAGGCCCTGGCCAACAACCCGAATGGTTTTGAAGAAGGCGCCTGGATCCCCTACCTCGTCGTCAAGTACGAAGTCAGCAAGGTGGGTTCCGCGCAGAAGATCAGCGGAGAGCTGATGCCCATGGTCGCCAACGACGGACCGCACTATGGCGACAACGTCAAGATCTTCGGCCCCGGCAAGTACCACGTGAAGATTACCGTGATGCCGCCGTCGGCGAACGCGCACGCCCATTTCGGACGCCATACCGACCGCTTGACCGGCGTGCGTCCGTGGTTCAAGCCCTTCGACGTCGAATACGACTTCGTGTACGCCGGCATCGGCAAGAAGGGCGGCTACTGAACATGGCCCGCGTCACGATCTCCGCGCGCTCGAAAGCGCTGCTCCTGGGTTGCGCGGCCTTGCTGGCCATGCCGGCCTGGTCGGCACCAACCCAGGAAGAACTGCTGCAGCTGCTGACGAAGCTGAGCCAGCGGCTTGACCAGCTGGAAAAGCGCAACAGCGAGCTTGAAAAACAGCTGCAGATGCAGCCGGCGCGCGCAGCCGCGTCAGCGCAGCCGTCCCCGGCGCTGGAGCAGCGCGTGCAACAGCTTGAGCAGGCGCAGGTGAAGATCGACAAAGGCCTGGAGTCGGAGAGCATCAGCGAGAACGAACCGGAACTGACCTCGCGCCTGAAAGCGGTGGAGTACCAGTCACTCAACACGCTCAAGGCCGCGCGGGTCATCGAATCGCTCGAGGGTGTGACCGCCGGCATCAGCCTGACCACCGTGGCGCAGCATCCCAACGGCACCACCGTCAACGCGCCGGCCGGCACGGAGAACGGCCAGCTCAACTACCGGGCCGATGCCTTTGTGACCCTGCCGCTGCCCAAGGTGGGCGACACCGAAAGCCGGATCTTCGCCCAGTTCCGCATGGGGCAAGGCTCGGGCTTGAACGGCATGACGAGCTATTCCAAGCCGAACGCCAGTGCCTTCCGTGTCCTCTCGGCGCAGCCGGACGACTCGGTCGCCGTGCTGGGCCAGGCCTGGTACCAGGCCAGCATCCCGCTGCCCTTCGGCGGCTTTCAGCCGCATTCGCGTGAGAAGCTGGAGATCAACTTCGGCAAGATGGATCCCTTCGTCTTCTTCGACCAGAACGCGGCCGCCAACGACGAAACACGCCAGTTCCTCAACACCGTGTTCGTGCATAACGCCCTGCTCGATGCCGGTGGCGACATCGGCGTCGATGCCAACGGCTTCACGCCCGGCTTTCGCGTCTCCTACCTGAACAACCGCAGCAAGAGTGAGGCCTGGCGCCTGTCGCTGGGCGTGTTCGGCGCCGGGCGCGGCGCCAACTACCACCAGTTCTTCTCGGCACCGCTGATCCTGGCGCAGGCCGAAACCCAGCTGCGCTGGGACGGCAATCCCGGCAACTACCGTCTCTACTACTGGCAGAACGGCCAGGCCGCAGGCTATGACAGCGTGACGCGCACCCGCAGCGGCTGGGGCCTGTCGCTTGACCAGCGTGTGGGCGACGCCACCACGCTCTTCGGCCGCTACAGCCAGCACATCGTCGGTGGCGGCGCGCGCTTTTCCAGCGCGCTGACGCTGGGCAGCGAATGGGCCGGATACCGCTGGGGGCGTGCCGGCGATTCGGTCGGTCTGGCCCTGGGTTGGCTGAACACCAGTTCCGACTTTGCGCGCGACGCCATCACGACAACGGACTACGGCTTCGCCGCCGGCAGCGGCGAACAGGTCGTCGAGCTCTACTACCGCTTCCGCATCAACAAGCAGTTCGAGCTCTCGCCCGACTTCCAGTACATCGGCCAGCCCGGTGCCGCGCCGGGCGCTTCGCCCATCGCCCTGATCGGCCTGCGCGCGCAGCTCACTTTCTGAGACCGACATGCCAGAAGTCCCGCTCATCCGCTACCCCGCCAGGACAAGCGTCAACGCTGCCACGGCTTGGCTGGCACGGTTGGGCGCCGCCATGCAGGCGCACCGCCGCACGATTCTGGCGCTGCAGTGGAGCGTGGTCCTGGTGTACCTGGCGCTGCTGGTGGTGCCGGCCTTCATGCCGCTGCCGCCCGCAGAGGCCCGCCTGTACGACAACCTGCGCCTGTTCGCGCAGTTCATCTTCTGGGGCATCTGGTGGCCGTTCGTGATGGTGAGCATGATGCTGCTGGGCCGCGTCTGGTGCGGCGTGTTCTGCCCGGAAGGCGCGCTGACGGAACTCGCCAGCCGCCACGGCCTGGGCCGCGCCATCCCGCGCTGGATACGCTGGAGCGGCTGGCCCTTTGTGGCCTTCGTCTGCACCACGGTCTATGGCCAGCTGGTCAGCGTCTACGAATACCCGCAGGCCGCCTTGCTGGTGCTGGGCGGCTCGACGGTGGCGGCCGTGGCCGTCGGCTTGGTCTACGGCCGGGGTTCGCGCGTCTGGTGCCGCTACCTGTGCCCGGCCAACGGTGTTTTCTCCTTGCTGGCCAAGATCGCCCCCGTGCACTTCCGCGTGGACGAACAGGCCTGGAAAGCCAGTCCCGAGCGCAAGCCCATGGTGAACTGCGCACCGCTCATCGACATCCGCCACATGAAGAGCGCCTCGGCCTGCCATGCCTGCGGCCGCTGCAGCGGCTACCGTGGCGCCGTGCAACTGGCAGTGCGCTCGCCGGCGCAGGAGATCCTGAACAGCCGCAACCGGGACGTGCGAACCGAAGAGGCGTTCACCCTCCTGTTCGGCGTGCTGGGCATCGCCACGACGGCCTTCCTCTGGTCGTCCAGCCGTTGGCTGGTGCAGGTGAAGTCGCTGCTGGCCAAATGGCTGGTGGAGCACGACATCCTCTGGCCCCTGAATGACGATGCACCCTGGTGGCTGCTGACGCATTACCCCGCGGCCAACGACATGTTCACCTGGCTCGACGGTCTGTGCATCCTGGCCTACATCCTGGGCGGCGGCGTGGCCGTGGGGCTGATCGTGCTGGCCTGCCTCCGGCTGGCAGCCCGGGTGGCCGCCGATCCCGCCCTGTCGTGGCAGCGCCTGTCGCTGGCGCTCATTCCGCTGGCCGGCATGGGCATCTTTCTTGGCCTGTCCATGCTGACGCTGGGTCACCTCAAGGCCGAACGGGTGTCGCTGGAATGGGTGGCCCCGGTGCGCATGGTCCTGCTGGTACTTGGCAGCGGCTTTGCCATCTGGCTGGGCGCGTTGCTACTGCGTCCCACGGACCTGCGCCGCCTGGCCGGCTTCACGCTTTATCTGCTCCCCATCGCCCTGATCGACACGATCTGGGTGCTCAACTTCTTCTGAACGGCAGGCGGTCTACTTGCCCACCAGTTGATTGAGCTTGGCGGCCTCGAAGTGCTCTTCGCGCGCCGCATCACCCGGCACGCATTCGGACGGCGGCTGGCCCGCCGAGAGTTTTTCGATCGCCTGCCACAGCAACGCGATCTGGTGCTCCTGCGACGAGGCGTTGTCGATCAGGCCCTTCATGGCCTGGCTCAGCGGGTCGTCTTCCTGCGTGATGCCATAGGCCGTGAACTTCTTCTCCGGCGCCGTCACGTCGGCGCTCTCGCCTTCCTTGGACGGGATGATGCGCGCCGGAATGCCCACGGCGGTGGCACCGGCCGGCACCGGCTTGATCACCACCGCGTTGGAGCCGATCTTGGCGCCGTCGCCCACTTCAAACCCGCCCAGCACCTTGGCACCGGCACTCACCACCACGTCGCGGCCCAGCGTCGGGTGGCGCTTGGTGCCCTTGTAGAGCGAGGTGCCGCCCAGCGTGACACCGTGGTAGATGGTGCAGCCATCGCCGACCTCGGCGGTCTCGCCGATCACCACGCCCATGCCGTGGTCGATGAAGACGCGCTGGCCGATCTTCGCCCCCGGATGGATCTCGATGCCGGTCAGCCAGCGGCTGAGGTGCGAGATGAAGCGCCCCAGCCATTTCAGGCCGTGGGTCCAGCACCAGTGGCCCCAGCGGTGCATCACCAAGGCATGCAGGCCGGGGTAGCAGGTCAGCACCTCCCAGCCGCTGCGGGCGGCCGGGTCGCGGTCGAGGATGCACTGGATGTCGGAGCGGAGGCGGGCAAACATGCTGGCAGTTTACTTCTTGGCCCGCTCGGCCGTCTCCAGCATGGCCTTGGCAACACCTCTGAGGATATGGACTTCTTCCTGCGTCAGCTCGGCACGGTTGAACAGGGCATTGAGGCGCGGCATCAGCTTCTTGGGCGCGGCCGGGTCGAGAAAGCCGACGGCGGTGAGCGCCTGCTCCAGGTGCGTCAGCATGCCGGCCACCTGCGGCACGTCGGCCAGCACCAGCGGCGCGGTGGCAGCCTGCACGTCGTAACCGCCCAAGGCGACCCGCCAGTCGTAGGCGATCACCTGCAGCGCCGCGCCCAGGTTGAGCGAACCGAACCTGGGGTTGGTCGGGATGCTCAGGGCCACGTGGCAGCGGTAGACGTCCTCGTTGCGCATGCCGAAGCGCTCGGAGCCGAACAGGAAGGCCACGCCCTGCCCCGGCTCGGGATTTGAAGTCTTTTCGGCCTCCCGGCCTTGTGAATACTGCGCCGGCAGCTCCTTTTTCAATAGCAGATCGAAGTGCTCGCGCGGCGTGCGCGTGGGCGGACCGAAGTCGCGCGGCGTCATGGCGGTGGCGCACAGGTGGGTCATGCCGTCCAGCGCCTCGTCCAGCGTCTCGACGATGCGCGCCTTCTCCAGCACGTCCAGGGCGCCGCTGGCGCGCTGGATGGTTTCCTCGCGCCGCAGCACATTGGCCCAGCGCGGCGCCACCAGCACCAGATCGTCGAAGCCCATCACCTTCATGGCGCGCGCCGCCGCCCCCACATTGCCGGCGTGGCTGGTCTGGATCAGGACGAAACGGGTGCGAAAAGTGGAGGTTTGCATCGAAATCTGGGCGAACGGGTAAAATCGCCCTATTGTCGCTGCCCGCATCGCCGGACGGACCTTCCCGCTCTTCCAGCCAGTCGGGGACCCCGCGCCTGCCGCCGTCCCCCCAACGCCTCCACAATTTATGTCGACCAACCTGCACCCCATGCTCAACGTGGCCATCAAGGCCGCCCGCGCCGCCGGCGCCATCATCAACCGCGCGGCCCTCGATGTCGAATCGGTTCGCGTTTCGCAAAAGCAGGTGAACGACTTTGTGACCGAGGTGGACCACGCGAGCGAGCAGACCATCATCGAAACCCTGCTCACGGCCTATCCCGGCCACGGTATCCTGGGCGAGGAAACCGGCAGCACACACGGCGCCAAGGATTCAGAATTCGTCTGGATCATCGACCCGCTGGACGGCACCACCAACTTCATCCACGGCTTTCCGGTCTACTGCGTCAGCATCGCGCTGGCGGTCAAGGGCAAGGTCGAGCAGGCCGTCATCTACGATCCCTCACGCAACGACCTCTTCACCGCCACCAAGGGCCGTGGCGCCTACATGAACGACCGACGCCTGCGCGTCAGCAAGCGCACCCAGCTCAAGGAGTGCCTGATCTCCACCGGCTTTCCCTTCCGCAAGGGCGACAACTTCCCCTCCTACCTGGCCATGATGAGCGAAGTCATGCAGCGCACCGCCGGCCTGCGCCGCCCGGGTGCGGCCGCGCTCGACCTGGCTTATGTGGCGGCCGGTTTCACCGACGGCTTCTTCGAGACCGGCCTGAGCCCCTGGGACGTGGCTGCCGGCTCGCTCTTGGTGACCGAAGCCGGCGGCCTGGTGGGCAACTTCACCGGTGACTCCGACTTTCTCGAGCAGAAGGAATGCCTGGCCGGCAACCCGCGCATCTATGGTCAGCTGGTGCCCATCCTGAACAAGTACAGCAAGTTCGCCAGCGCCGGCGACAAGGCCATGGCACGCCAGGCGGCGGCCGAGCTCTCCACGCTCACCATCCCCACGGCCTCCGCAGACAGCGACGAGCGCGATCAGACCGCGTTCGAATAAGGCCGTCGACAGCCGGCCGCCTCAGGCCGGCAGCACGATGGCCTCGATCGGACCGGGCCGGCCGAACAGGTAGCCCTGGAACACCGTGCAGCCGTTGTCCAGCAGAAACTGGCGCTGGCCTTCGGTCTCCACGCCCTCGGCCACGGCCACCAGGTCCATGCTGCGTGCCAGCGCCAGGATGGTGCGCACGATGGCCGCATCGTTGGGGTCGGTCAGCACGTCGCGCACGAAGGACTGGTCGATCTTGAGCTGGTCCAGCGGCAGCCGCTTGAGGTAGGACAGCGAGGAGTAGCCGGTGCCGAAATCATCGAGCGCGAAGCGCACGCCGAATTCACGCAGCGAACTCATCTTGCGGATGGCATCCTCCACATCGCTCAGCAGTACGCTCTCGGTCAGTTCCAGCTTCAGGCGGTGCGGGTCGGCGCCCGTGTCGTGCAGCGCCGCCAGCACCTGAGCCACGAAATCGCTGCGCCGGAACTGGCGCGCGCTGACGTTGACCGACAGGGTCAGCTCGCGCGCCGCGGGCTGCGCATCCCAGGCCACCAGCTGGCGGCAAGCGGCCTGCAGGACCCAATGTCCAATCGGCAGGATCAGGCCGGTCTGCTCGGCCAGATCGATGAAGTCGCCCGGCCTCACCAGGCCGCGCTGCGGATGCTGCCAGCGCACCAGCGCCTCGAAGCCGGTCGTTCGGCCCTGCACATCGACCACCGGCTGGTAGTGCAGCAGCAACTCCTGGCGCTGCAGACCCTGGCGCAGGTCGGCGTCGAGCAACGTACGCGCCATCACGGCTGCCTGCATCTCGGGATCGTAGAAGCGCAGCGTGTTGCGGCCAGCCGCCTTGGCCTGGTACATGGCCACATCGGCGCGCTTGAGGAGCTCGTCGGCGCCGGGGTCATTGCCTGAAAACAGCGTGATGCCGATGCTGGGCGTGCTGCTGTGCTGCTTGCCGATCAATTCATAGGGATGGTTGAGCCGCAACAGGATCTTCTCGGCCACGATCTCCGCCTGGTTGGCGGCCTCGCTGCTCACCTCGCTCAACCCCTCCAGCATCACCACGAACTCGTCGCCGCCGAAACGCGCCGCGGTGTCGCCGTCGCGGATGCAGTCCACCAGCCGGTCTGCCACCTGTTCCAGCAACTGGTCGCCGATGTCGTGGCCCAGCGTGTCGTTGAGGTCCTTGAAGTTGTCCAGGTCGATGAACAGAAGCGCGCCGTGCTGGTGGTTGCGCTCGCTCATGGCCAGCAGGTGGGTCAGGCGGTCCATCAGCAGGCGCCGGTTGGGCAGGCCGGTCAGCGTGTCATAGAAGGCCAGGCGCTGGGTTTCGTCCTCGGCGTTCTTGCGCTTGCTGATGTCGCGCCCGATGCCGCGGTAGCCGCGAAAACGGCCCTGCTCGTCGAACATCGGCGTGCCGCTGATGGCAACCCAGTACGACTTGCCCTCCGCATCCAGGCGCTGCAGCTCCAGGTCCTTGAACTGCTGGTGGGACGCCAGAACCTGGCGGTGCGCCGCCCAGTCCTCCGGCGTCATGTTCAACGCCCCGATCTCCCAGCGGGTCTTGCCGAGACTGTTCTGCTGCGTGAGCGCCGACTTGCCCTTGCGGAAGCCGTCGAAACGGGTGAAGCGGAACCGCTCGTCAATCTCCCAGTACCAGTCGGAAGAGAGGTCGGTCAGGCTGCGAAAGCGTGCCTCGCTCTCCTGCAGGCGCACTTCCGTCATCTTGCGCTCGGTGATGTCGGTAATGGCGCCATACGACATCAGGTCGCCGTTGTCTTCCAGATAGACCACCGCGTTGCCCAACATCCAACGTTCGCCGCCGTCCTTGAAACTGACGCGGAACTCGTGGTTCCAGTTGGCGCCGTGAAAAGCCGTGGCTTTCATCGAATTCTTGAGTGCCTGCAGGTCGTCCGGATGCACCACGGCGAGGACGCAGAATGCATCCTCACGTGCCTGCTCAAGACGAATGTGGAACAGGCGGAATACGGCGTCGCTGACGAAGGGGAAACTGGCATGTCCGTCAGGACGTGTGCGCATCTGGAACACCATGTCCGGGATGCGGCTGGTGATCTTCTGGATGAAGTCCAGCCGTTCCTGCAGCGCCTGCGCCGCCAGGTGCTCGTGGGTCACGTCCAGCACCACCCCGAAATCGGTGCTGCTGCCATCGCGCCGAAACTGCCGATGCATGCGCGTGCGCAGCCAGAGTACCCTGCCATCAGGATGGCACCAGCGGTATTCGAACACTTCACCATCCATGCGCTGGCGCGCCGCCATGAAGGCAGGCAGGTCATCAGGGTGGGTGTAGCTGCGCGACTCCTGGATGCTCATGTCCGGGCTGCGGTTTATGTCGGCCAGCTTGAGCAGGCCGTCGGACCAGTGGATGGACTGACCATCCGTACTGGCCGTCCAGTGCCCCACATGCGCCAGCCGTTCGGTGAATTCATAGAGTTCGAGCTGGGCGCTGAGCTGCTCGTTGGCCCGCTCCAGCGCCATCTCGCCGGAGCGCAACGCCTCCTCGGCCATGCGCTCGGCGGTGATGTCCCTTACGTGCATGAGGACCAGCTTCTCACCGAACACATCGATCAGGTTGCCGCTGAGCCGTACCAGACAGGGCGATCCGTCTTGATGGAACAGCGTCGCATCCAGGTCGCGCACGCTGCCGTGGCGCCCCAGCGGCATCAAGGCCTGCTGCCGGGTCTTTGCGTCGGGCCAGTAGCCGATCTCGATCAGCGTACGGCCGATCACGTCCTCGCGCGCAAAGCCCGCCAGCTGCAACCACTCCCGGTTCACATCGACGATCAGGCCGTCGGAGAAGCGTGACAGCACCAGCGCTTCAGGGCTTTCGTCGAAAGCCGCTGCAAACAACCGCTCGGAGCGCAGGCGCTCACCCTTGACACCCGCAACACGCTCGGCATCCACTTCATCGGCCAGTCCCAGGCTCTGCAGGCGAAACAGGGCAACGTCCAGCGCAGCACGCAGACGTCTGACTTCTTCGATGTTGGCCTTGGATCCCATGGATGCTCAGAGGATGAACCAAGAATGGCGTCTCGGCAAGGAAAGCCCCCTCATGGAACGCATGGTATACGAGAAGAAGCCCCCGGCGTTTCAGTCCACCCGCTCTGCCGATAGCAGTGTGAGTTCCTGCACCGGCATCGGCCGGCCGAACAGGTAGCCCTGGAAGGCCCAGCAGCCGTTGTCCAGCAGGAACTGGTGCTGGCCTTCGGTTTCCACGCCCTCGGCCACGGCCATCAGGTCCATGCTGCGCGCCAGCGCCAGAATGGTGCGCACGATGGCTGCGTCGTTCGGGTCGGTCAGCACATCGCGCACGAAGGACTGGTCGATCTTGAGCTGGTCCAGCGGCAGCCGCTTGAGGTAGGCCAGCGACGAGTAGCCGGTGCCGAAGTCGTCGAGCGAGAAGCCCACGCCGATGGAACGCAATTCGCGCATCTTGCGCACAGCGTCCTCCACATCGGTCAGCAGCATGCTTTCGGTCAGCTCCAGCTTGAGGCGGTAAGGGTTGGCACCGGTGGTGCGCAGCAGGTTGAGCACCTGCTCGGCAAAGTCGCTGTGCCGGAACTGGCGTGCGCTGACGTTCACAGCGATGCTCAGGTCGCGCGTGGTCGTATCGGCCGACCAGATCACCAGTTGCTGGCACGCAGCCTCCAGCACCCACTGGCCGAGCTGGGTGATCAGGCCGGTCTTCTCAGCCAGATCGATGAACTCGCCCGGCAGGATCAGACCGCGCTGCGGATGCTGCCAGCGCACCAGCGCCTCCACGCCGACCGTGACACCGTTCTCGTCGATCACCGGCTGGTAGTGCAGCCGCAGTTCCTGGCGCTTCAGGCCCTGGCGCAGGTCGTCCTCCAGGGCGGCACGCTCCGTGGCCGCCGCCTGCATGCCGGGGTCGAAAAAGCGCAGCGCATTGCGTCCGGCCGCCTTGGCCTGGTACATGGCCAGGTCGGCACGCTTGAGCAGCTCGTCCACGCTTTGCACCTGATCGTGGAACAGGGCAATGCCGATGCTGGGCGTGCTGTGGTGGAAATGGCCCAGCAGCTCGAAGGGCTGATTGATGGTGGCCAGTATCTTCTTGGCCGACGCCTCGGTCTGGAAAGCCGCCTCGCCGGCATAAGGGCTGAGTTCCTCGAGCATGACGACGAACTCGTCGCCCCCCAGGCGCGCCACGGTGTCGATTTCGCGCACGCAGTCGCGCAGACGCGCCGCCACCTGGCGCAGCAGCAGATCGCCGATGTCGTGACCCTTGGTGTCGTTGAGGTCCTTGAAGTTGTCCAGGTCGATGAAGATCAGTGCGCCATGGCGGCGACTGCGCGCCACGGTGGCCAGCGCCTTGGTCAACCGGTCGGTCAGCATGCGTCGGTTGGGCAGGCCGGTCAGGGCGTCGAAGAACGCCAGCTGTTCGATCCGCTGCTCCACCTGTTTGCGCTGGTTGATGTTGCGCCCCACGCCGCGGTAGCCCAGGAACTTGCCCTTGTCGTCGAAGAACGGCATGCCGCTGGTCGACACCCAGACGCTGCTGCCGTCAGGCCCCATGCGTTGGAGCTCCAGCTCACGGAACACCTCGTGTGCCTGCAGCACGGCGCGATGCGCCTCCCAGTCGGCCTCGCTCATGTTGAGGTTCGGCATCTCCCAGCGGGTGCGCCCCAGGTGCTCTTCGTGCGTCAGGCCGGTGATGCCCTCCAGGTCGCCGTCGATGCGCGTGAAGCGGAACGCCTCGTCGAGCTCCCAGTACCAGTCGGAGGACAGCTCGGTCAGGCTGCGGAAGCGCTGCTCGCTCTCGCGCAACCCCTCCTCCACACGCTTGCGCTCGGTGATGTCCATGTGCGTACCCACCATGCGCACCGGCATGCCCGCCTCGTCGCGCTCGACCACGCGCCCGCGCGCCAGAATCCAGACCCAATGGCCCTGCTTGTGCCGCAGGCGGTGCTCGGACTCGAAGAACGCCGTCTCGCCGCGGATGTGCGCGCCCAGAGCATCGCTGGCTGCGGTCAGGTCGTCCGGGTGCAGCAGCTCCTGCCACATGGTGCCGGACGGTTCGATCTCGTCGGGCGCGTAGCCCAGCATCTGGCTCCAGCGCGCGTTGTAGGTCCGGACATTGGTGGAGAAGTTGCGGTCCCACAGGCCGAGCTCGGCGCCGCCGAGCGCCAGTTCCAGCCGCTCGGCGTTGGCACGGCGCTCTTTCTCCTGCTCGGCGGCGGCGCGCTCGCGCGCACGGCGCTGGCGCCGGAACAGGTGCAGGCCCAGCATGGCCATCAGGGCCAGCGTGACATACAGCGACAGCGACAGCCACATGCGCTGGAACCAGGGCCGATAGACGGCCGCCACATCACGGCTGACCTGGATCACCAGCGGCTTGTCGACCTGGAAGCGGGCCGGATGGATGGTGCGCAAGGCCATCAGGCTGTCCGCGGCCGTCGCCGCGCTCTGGCCGCGGTAGAAGTTGCTGATCACGCCGCTTTGCTGATGCCGCATGAACAGGGAGTCCTCCCGGTTCAGTTCGACACCGTCGGCCTGTGCGCCCCGGCCGACCTGCAGGAACAACTGACCGCTCTGGGTCACCAGCGCCGTCCGCATGTCACTGGTGTACAGCACCGAGCGCATCACCACGCCGAAGAAATCCGAATCGAGCTTGGCATACACCATGCCGCCAAAGCCCCCATCCGCCTGCGGCATCACCCGTCCGACCAGGAGGCTGGTCACGCCACGCGCACCAACATGGGGCTCGGAAATGTAGAGCCGCGTCGGATCGGGCGCCGCCTGCGGGGTTTTGAAGAATTCGTGTTCGCGGCGGTCAACACCAAGCAGCGCGTCCTGACTGCTGGCCAGGATCACGCCGTTCTGGTCCACGATGCTGATGAAGCGCACGCCGGGCATGGCCTCGGTCAGCGCCTTGAGCCGGCTGGACGTGCGCATCTGGAAGGCGTGTCCCCTCCATTGGGGTAATTCGTCGCGCACGCCCTGCAAGGCACTGTTCACGCCGCCGAGCAGTTGCTCCAGGTATTCGTCGATCACCCGGGCCTGCACCTGCAGACGGTCGCGTTCGGTATCGCCGGTCAGCCTGGCATCGTTCCAGAGCACCAGACTCGGCACCAGGGCGCCCAGAACAAGAGCCAAGCCCAACGCCAGCCACTCGCGGTGTCTGCGTTGTTTCTTGGACGATGTTGTAGGTTCCTTGTTCATTCCCGGCAGCGCGCATCCTACCCCATCGATGCGCGCCGCCGAAGGAGTTGATACACCGGAGTTGCCCCAATGCCACAGGGACGAACTGATACAGTCAGTGCCCTGTCAGCAATCGCACATCAGGCACATCCTTTGGAAACCCCGACCCCCATGATGCAACAGTACCTGGCCATCAAGGCCGGGTACCCCCAGACGCTGGTGTTCTATCGCATGGGCGACTTCTACGAGCTGTTCTACGAGGACGCCGAGAAAGCCGCCCGCCTGCTCGACATCACCCTCACCCAGCGCGGCCTGTCGGCCGGCAAGCCGGTGATCATGGCCGGCGTGCCCTTCCACGCGGTTGAAACCTACCTGGCCCGCCTCATCAAGCTGGGCGAGTCGGTCGCCATCTGCGAACAGGTGGGCGAAGTCGGCGCCGCCAAGGGCCCGGTGGAGCGCAAGGTGGTGCGTGTGGTCACGCCCGGCACCCTGACCGACAGCGCGCTGCTGAGCGACAAGTCCGAATCGCTGCTGCTGGCCGTGCACCAGGGCCCGCGCCACCAGTGCGGCCTGGCCTGGCTCAGCGTGACGCAGGGCGAGGTCAAGCTGGCCGAGTGCAGCCCCGACGAACTCGAGGAATGGGTCGCCCGCATCGCCCCCGGCGAACTGATCTACAGCGCCGGCACCACGCCCGCCTTCGAGCAGCGGCTGCAGGCGCTGCGCCAGTCCGCCGGCCTGTCCCTGAGCCTGCGCCCCGAGTGGCCGTTCGACAGCGCGCTGGGCCAGCGCAAACTGCTGGAGCTGCTGGGCGCGGCCAGCCTGGCCAGCTGGGGTGCGCAGGACTGCACCCTGGCCCATGCCGCCGCCGCCGCCCTGCTCGACTACGCCGAGCACACCCAGGGCCGCCCCCTGACCCACATCCACAGCGTGCGCGTGCAGCGCAGCGGCGAACTGATCGAGCTGCCGCAGACCACGCGGCGCAACCTGGAGCTGGTGCAGACGCTGCGCGGCGAAGACAGCCCCACCCTGTTCTCGCTGCTCGATACC
Source organism: Curvibacter sp. (assembly GCA_031426755.1). Lineage (GTDB taxonomy): Bacteria > Pseudomonadota > Gammaproteobacteria > Burkholderiales > Burkholderiaceae_C > Hylemonella. The sequence continues at coordinate 53,151 of JASJPI010000004.1, read as the reverse complement.
TGCATGACCGGCATGGGCAGCCGCCTGCTGAAGAACTGGCTGCTGGAGCCCACGCGCGACCGTGGCCCGGCACAGGCGCGGCTGGACGCCATCACATCCTTGCGCTCGGGCCCGTGGCAGCGCCTGCGCGAGCAGCTCAACGGCTGCAGCGATGTGGAGCGCATCACCGCGCGCATCGCGCTGCGCCAGGTGCGTCCGCGTGAACTCGTGGCCCTGCAGCAGACGCTACAAAAAACAGAGCTGCTGGCGCCCGTCCTGTCTGGCCAGACGGCACTTTTGGCCCAGATTTCCGAGCAGCTGCAGCCGCCCGCCGGCTGCGCCGAGCTGCTGGCGCGCGCCCTCTTGCCCGAGCCGGCGGCGCTGGTGCGTGACGGCGGTGTCATCAACAACGGCTTCGACGCCGAGCTCGACGAACTGCGCGCCATCCAGACCAACTGCGACGGTTTCCTGCTCGACCTCGAAACCCGCGAACGCGGGCGCACCGGCATTGCCAACCTGCGCGTGCAGTTCAACAAGGTGCACGGCTTCTACATCGAGGTCACGCAGGGCCAGGTCGACAAGGTGCCGGACGACTACCGCCGCCGCCAGACCCTGAAGAACGCCGAGCGTTTCATCACGCCCGAGCTGAAGACCTTCGAAGACAAGGCGCTGAGCGCGCAGGAACGCGCCCTGGCGCGCGAGAAGTGGCTCTACGAGCAGCTGCTCGATGCGCTGCAGCCGCATGTGCCGGCGCTCACGCGCACGGCGCGCGCCCTGGCCGCGCTCGACGCCCTCTGTACCTTGACCGAGCGCTCGCTCACGCTCGACTGGAGCGCGCCGCAATTCGCCCTGGAGCCCTGCATCGACATCAGCCAGGGCCGGCACCCGGTGGTGCAGGCGCGGCTGGCCGAAACCAGCGGGCAGGCAGGCCCCTCCGGTAGCCGCGCCTTCATCGCCAACGACTCCCGTCTCGGTGTGAAGCAGCGCATGCAGATCATCACCGGCCCCAACATGGGCGGTAAATCGACCTACATGCGCCAGGTGGCGCTGATCGTGCTGCTGGCCTCCGTCGGCAGCTATGTGCCGGCGTCGAGCTGCCGCCTCGGCCCGGTCGACGCCATCTACACCCGCATCGGCGCCGCCGACGACCTGGCCAACGCCCAGTCCACCTTCATGCTGGAGATGACCGAAGCGGCGCAGATCCTGCACGCCGCCACGCCGAATTCGCTGGTGCTGATGGACGAGATCGGCCGCGGCACCTCCACCTTCGACGGCCTGGCGCTGGCCGGCGCCATTGCCACGCAACTGCACGACAAGACCCAGGCCTTCACGCTGTTCGCCACCCACTACTTCGAGCTCACCGAGTTCCCGGCCAAGCACCACGCCGCCGTCAACGTGCACGTGAGCGCCACCGAGTCGGGCCACGACATCGTCTTTCTGCACGAGATCCAGCCGGGCCCGGCCAGCCGCAGCTACGGCATCCAGGTGGCACGGCTGGCCGGCATGCCCGCCGCCGTGGTCAACCACGCGCGCCATGCGCTGGAGCATCTGGAGGCCAGCGCCTCCGAGACGCAGGCCCAGGTCGACCTCTTTGCCGCACCACCGGCGGCGGCCGTGAGCGCCCCGAGTGCGGTGGAGACCCGACTCGCCGAGATCGACCCTGACGCCTTGAGCCCGCGCGAAGCGCTGGATGCGCTGTACGCTCTCAAGAAACTGGGAAACAGGAAATGAACACCCATCTGCCCCCCATCATCTTCTCGCACGGCAACAGCTTTCCCGCCGGCACCTACCGCATGCTGTTCGGCGAGTTGCGCCGGCGCGGCTTCAAGGTCAAGGCCGTGGACAAGTTCGGCCACGAAGAACGCTACCCCGTCACCGACAACTGGCCGCATCTGGTGCAGCAACTGGCCGATTTCGCCAAGGCCGAGACCGACAGGATCGGCGGCCCCGCCTTTCTGGTCGGCCACTCGCTGGGCGGCCTGCTGAGCCTGATGGCCGCCGCGCGCCACCCGGAGCTGGTCTATGGCGTGCTGCTGATCGACTCGCCCATCCTGGGCGGCTGGCGCGCCACCAGCGTGGGCGTGGCCAAGACCACGCAGATCATCGGCGCGGTCTCGCCCGGTGCCATCAGCCGCCAACGCCGCAACAGCTGGCCCGACATCGACACCGCCGTCGAGCACTTCCGCCACAAGAAGGCCTTCGCCCATTGGGACGCGCAGGTACTGCGCGACTACGTGGAGCACGGCATGCACGACGAAGACGGCAAGCGCGTGCTGAGCTTCCGGCGCGAGGTGGAAACCGCGATCTACAACACCATCCCCGACAACCTGGACCGGCTGCTCAAGCGCCACCCGCTCAAGTGCCCGGCCGCCTTCCTCGGCGGGCGCCATTCGGTGGAAATGCGCCAGGTCGGCATGGCCATGACCGAGAAGATCACCAAGGGCCGCATCATGATGCTCGACGGTTCGCACCTGTTCCCGATGGAACAGCCGGTAGCCACCGCCGCCGCCATCGAGGCCTCGCTGCTGAACCTGCACCGCGTGCGCGAACTGAAGCACAACGGGCACTGAAGCCCGCTGGTCATTCTTGTTTTCAAGTCAATCCGTTTTTTCGTCATGGCAAACCACAACCAACTGGTCAAAGAGCAACTGCAGCACATGCTTTTCGGCACGCTGCTTTTCGTGTGTCTGGCATCCATTGCCATCGCCCTGGACGTGGGGGCGGACAACATCGTCAAGCTGGGCGGCGTGAGCCGCTTCACCTACCTGGTGATCGAAACGATGGCGCACGCCCTGCTGGTGCTCGATCTGTGTCTTTTCATCCTGTATCTCTACAAGTCCAGCATCACCCTGGTCAAGGAAATTTTCAACTGACCGGCAGGGCCCGCTGCGGGTTGCCAGCCACAAAAAAAGGCCGCTGCATGCGGCCTTTTGACTGCGCTAACCAATGCCTCACGCCGCCCACTGCACCACGCCGCTCCAGGCCGTGGCCAGCACCACGAGGCCGAACACGATGCGGTACCAGGCAAAGCCGTTGAAATTGTGCGTGGAGATGAAGCGCAGCAGCCAGCGCACGCACAGCCAGGCGCTGATGAAGGAGAACAGCAGGCCGACGCCGAACATCGGCAAGTCCGCCAGGGACAGCAACGCACGCTCCTTGTACAGGCTGTAGGCGCCGGCGCCGATCAGCGTCGGAATGGCCAGGTAGAACGAAAAGTCGGTGGCCGCCTTGCGCGACAGGCCCAGCAGCATGCCGCCGATGATGGTGGCGCCACTGCGGCTGGTGCCGGGGATCATGGCCAGGCATTGCACCAGCCCGACCTTGAGCGCGTCCAGCGCCGTCATGGCCTCCACCTCCCGGATGCGCGGCGCGGTGGCGGTATTGGCTTGCCGCTTCTCGGCCCACAGGATGATGAAGCCACCGAGGATGAAGGTGCTGGCCACCACCACCGGCGTGAACAGATGCGCCTTGATCGCCTTGCCGGCCAGCAGACCCAGCAGCACCGCCGGCACGAAGGCAATCAGCACGTTGAGCGCGAACTGCTGCGCCTGTTTCTGGGTCGGCAGCGCCACCACGGTGTCGCGGATCTTCTGCCAGTAGACCAGGATCACCGCCAGGATGGCGCCGGTCTGGATGGCAATATCGAACACCTTGGCCTTGTCGTCGTCGAAGCCCAGCAGCGCGCCGGCCAGGATCAGGTGGCCGGTTGACGAGATCGGCAGGAATTCGGTCAGGCCTTCGACCATGCCCATGAGGGCGGCCTTGATCAGCAGCGAAAACTCCACGAACACTCCTTGAAAGACGCTGGATTATCGCTGGCCGATAGACCCCAAGCCCAGACCTCGCTGAATCAGTCTCCCGTCCGGCCTGAGCCCTTCAGTTCGGCTCAGGACAGGCTTGTCGAAGGCCCTGCTCTGGCACGGAACACGCTTCGACAGGCTCAGCGCGGACGGCCCCTGTCCGCGCCGCCCTTATTCGTAGCGCAGTGCCTGGATCGGCAGCAGCCTGGAGGCGCGCCGCGCCGGGTAGAAGCCGAAGAAGATGCCCACCAGCGCCGAGAAGCCGGCCGCCAGCAGGATGGCGCCGATCGACATGCTGACCTGCCAACCGGCAAAGCGGCCCACGGCCCAGGTCGATACCGCGCCCAGCAGCACGCCGATGGCGCCGCCGATGAGTGACAGCGTCACCGCTTCAATGAGGAACTGCGCCAGGATGTCTTTGCCGCGTGCGCCCACCGCCATGCGCAGGCCGATCTCGCGCGTGCGCTCGGTCACACTCACCAGCATGATGTTCATGATGCCGATGCCGCCGATGATCAGGCTGATGCCGGCCACTGCCGCCAGCAGCAGCGTCATGATGCGGCTGGCCTCCTCCTGCGCCTGCAGGATTTCCGTCAGGTTGCGCACCATGAACGGGTCTTCGCCGCCCGCCTGCACCTTGAAGCGCTGGCGCAGCAGGTCCTTGATGCCCTCCTCCGCCGCCTTCATGCTCTGGCCTTCGCGGATCTTCACCGAGATCGCCCCCACACGCTTGAGCCGGCTGGTGGCGTCGCCGCCCCAGATGCGGTTGCGCAGCGTGCTGATGGGAATCATCAGCACATCGTCCTGGTCCTGCCCCATCGAGTTCTGGCCCTTTGGCAGCAGCACGCCGATGATCTTCATCGGCACACCGCGCACGCGCACCATCTGGTCCACCGGGTCCTGCTCGCCGAACAGCTCGCGCGCCACGGTGGCGCCGATCCAGGCCACCTTGGCCGAGCCGGCCAGTTCCGCGGGGTCGAACAGACGGCCGGACGTCAGTCCCCAGTCGCGCGCCTCCAGATAGTCGTTGGTCACGCCGAAGATGGTGGTGCCCCAGTTGGTGTTGCCGGCCACCACCTGGCCGCTGGCGCGCGAGGTCGGTGCCGCCACCTGCACCTCGGGAATCTCCACCGCAATCGCCTGCGCGTCTTCTTCCGTCAGGCGCTGGCGCGTCTGCGCGCCCAGGCGCACACCGGCCTGCGACACGCCGCCGGGCAGCACCAGCATGATGTTGGAGCCCAGCCCCTTCATCTGGGCCTGCACCCGCGCCGTGGCGCCGTTGCCCACGGCGATCATGGTGATGACCGCCGCCACGCCGATGATGATGCCCAGCATGGTCAGGATGCTGCGCAGCGTGTTGGCAGCCAGGGCGCGCCAGGCGCTGCGCAGTGCGGCAAGCAGGTTCATGCCTTGACCTCCGGCACCGCTTCAGAAACGGGGGCAGAACCCGATGTCGTTCGAGTCCCATCTTCTCCGGCAAGCTGACTGTCCTGAATCGGGGTCTGACCCCGTTTCTGAAACTCTTCACGCTTCGCGGCATGCCCCGGCTGCCGCACGTCCTCCACGATCTGGCCGTCGCGAAACACCAGCTTGCGCCGCGCCCAGGCCGCGATGTCGGCCTCGTGCGTCACGATCACCACCGTCATGCCCTGGTGGTTGAGCTCGTTGAGCAGGCGCATGATGTCTTCGCTGGTCCTGGAATCCAGCGCGCCGGTCGGCTCGTCGGCCAGGATCAGCTGCGGGTTGTTCACCAGCGCGCGCGCAATCGCCACGCGCTGCTGCTGGCCACCCGACAGTTCCGACGGTGTGTGGTTGTAACGCTCACCCAACCCCACCCGCTGCAGCGCCGCCAGCGAGCGTTCGCGCCGCTGGGCCGCATTCACGCCGGCATAGACCATCGGCAGCTCCACGTTCTCCAGCGCGCTGGTGCGCGGCAGCAGGTTGAACTGCTGGAACACGAAGCCGATGCGCCGGTTGCGAATCGAAGCCAACTGGTCCGGCGCCATCGCCTCCACCTCTTCCCCGGCCAGCCGGTATTCGCCGCTGGTGGGCAGGTCCAGGCAGCCCAGGATATTCATCAGCGTCGATTTGCCCGAGCCCGAGGCCCCCATGATGGCCACGAAGTCGCCCTCCTCGATGTCGAGCGACACGCCTTGCAGCGCATGCACCGTCATGCCGCCGCCGGCCGCCTGCTGCTTGGCCGTGCCCATGCGGTAGGTCTTGGTCAGCGCACGCGCTTCGATCAGAGCCATATCTAGAACATCATGCGCGGGCCGGTGGTGGCCGGGCGCGTGGTGGTTGGGGCGGAACCGGCGCTCACGGTACCGGTGATCACGGTCGCGCCCTCCTTCAGGTCGGCCGCGTTGGGCGAGTTGGGCAGCACCAGCAGTTCGGTGCTGGTGCCGTCGGTGATGCCCAGCCGCACGTTCAGCGCCTTCGGCCGGCCGTCGTCCATCACGTAGATGCGGCCACGCGTCACCGTGCGGCCCGCCACCTCCGCCACCAGGGTGGCGTAGCGCGTCTTCTGTTCCAGCGTCAGCAGCTCGCCGATGCGGGCGCGGATGTCCGCCGTGATGCGCTCGCGCGCTTTGGCGCGTTCGGCCTCCGGCAACTCGCGCAAGGGCATGAATTTCGGCCGCGCCTCGGCGTAGATCGCGTCCACCTTCTCGGTCTGCGCCGCATCGAGCTGCAGCTCCTTCACCAGCCGGTTGCGGAACTCGGTGGCCGGGCCGCCAGCGGCCGGCGCCGCCGGTGCAGCAGCCGCCGGTTTTTCTGCGGCATTCGGGGCCGAAGCCCCCGTATTGGCTGCGCTGGCTGCTGCGTTATTGCTAGCATCCGGTGCCGGCTCCACGCCGGCAATGCGCACGCGCAGCGCCGAGTTGGGCACCTTGAGCGCGCTCTCGCGCACATCCGTCACCACCCGCACATTGGCCGTCATGCCGGGCAGCAGGCGGCCGTCGTTGTTGGCAAAGGTCACCACCGCCACATAGGTCACCACATTGGCCACGTTGGTAGCGGCCTTGCGCACCTGGCTGATCTGGCCTTCGAAGGTGTGGCCGGGAAAAGCATCCACCGTGAAGCTGGCCTTCTGCCCGCTGCGGATGCGGCCGACGTCGGCCTCGTCGATGGCGGCCTCCACCTGCATCTCGCGCAGGTTCTGCGCAATGATGAACAACTCGGGCGACTGCAGGCTGGCGGCCACGGTCTGGCCCTTCTCGATGGCGCGCTTGATCACGATGCCGTCCACCGGCGAGGTGATGCGCGTGCGCGCCAGGTCGATGCGCGCCTGCGCCTGCGCCGCCTCGCGCTGCGCCACCGTGGCCTGTGCGCTCTTCACCTGCGCTTCGGTCACGCCCAGTTGCGCCTGAGCCGCCTTCACCGCCTCCAGACTGGTGTTGACCAGCGCGTTCGACTTGTCGGCCTCGCTGCGTGCGATGAACTCCTTGCTCACCAGCATCAGGTTGCGTTCGTGGGTGCGGCGCGCCTCGGCCAGGTCGGTCTGCGCGCGTGACACCTGGGCCCGGCTGGCCGCCACATTGGCCTGCGCCGTCATCACCACGGCGCGTGCGGCGTCCACGTCGGCCTGGGCCGAACGCACACGGTACTCGAAGGTCTCGGGGTCGATCACAGCAATCAGCTGGCCGGCCTTGACCTCGGAGTTGAAATCCACATACAGGTCCTTGATCTGGCCCGACACCTGGGTGCCCACCGTCACCTGCGTCACCGGGCTCACCGCGCCGCTGGCCGCCACCGCCGCCTGCAGCGGCCCGCGCTCGATCTTGCCGGTGCGGTACTGCACGTCGTCGGCACCGCCACGCTGAAACCACCACCAGCCCACGGCGCCCAGCAGGGCCACGGCCGCCACACCCGCGATGAGATATGTTTTCTTCATCCGGCCATTGTAGGAAGAGCGCCCCTGCCCGCGGGTCAAGTCAGGTATCCGTCGTGTAAAGACCCGGCAAACCTGGCCACCCCGTTGCCGCCATTCACGCCGTCCCATGGCATTTCACGCCACACCGGCCGCATTCCGTCGCACGGCGCTGGTGGGCTGGGGGCGGGGCCGGCACAGTCCACCGCACACGGCATCAACCGCCCCCATCAAAACGCCTCACAACATTTGGAGACCCCATGAAACCCAACCCACCACACTGCCGCCGGACACGCCACCCGCTCGGATGGCCGCTCCTGCTCTTGAGCGCCGGCCTGGCCGGCTGGAGCGCCAATGCTGCCGACTTGAGCGTGACGATCGGCGGCCTGAAGTCCGCCGACGGCCAGGTCCTGGTCGCCCTCTTCAGCGAGGCCGGGGATTTCCCAGCCCGCCCCTGGCGCCGCGCGTCCACGGCGGCAAAACCAGGCGCTGTCACGGTGACGTTCAAAGACCTGCCCGCCGGCACCTACGCGGTATCGACGTTCCAGGACGTCAACGGCAACCAGACACTCGACAAGAACATACTGGGCCAGCCCAAGGAGCCCTACGGCTTTTCACGCGATGCGCGCGGCCTGTTCGGCCCGCCGTCGTTCGACGCCACGCGCTTCAGCGTACCCAGCGGGGCGTACGCCCTCGAGCTTCAACTCCAGTAACCCGACGAAGGCAACGCATCATGCAACTCAGCCCCATCATCGCCATCCACCTCAGCGCCGCCCTGGCGGCCACCGTCATCGGCCCCTTTGCCCTGTGGGCACGCCGCGGCCGCACCCAGCGGCCACGCCTGCACCGCGCCTTCGGCTACGCCTGGGTCACGCTGATGCTGGCCACCGCCATCTCGGCCCTCTTCATCCACGGTGACCAGCTGCCCCACATCCACGGCTACGGCCCGATCCATCTGCTGATCCCGATCGTGTTCGTGGCGCTGTTCGGCGCCTTCTGGTACCTGGCGCGCGGCGACATCGCCGGCCACCGCCGCACCATGCAGATCACCTACATCGCCTCCTGCGTGGTGGCCGGCGGCTTCACCCTGCTGCCCAGCCGCTACCTGGGCCAGTTGCTGTGGGGCCAATGGCTCGGCCTGGTCTGAACTCGTCTCACCCCTAGGAGAACCTCATGGAAGCACGGACCTATTCCGACGACGACCTCAACCGCCTGGCGCGCAAGCGTGCCGGCGCCAAGCTCGGCTGGTACATCCACGCCCTGGTGTACGTGGCGGTCAATGCCCTGCTGGCGCTGCTCTCGGCACGCAGCCAGCACCCCTGGGCGGTGTTCCCCGCGCTCGGCTGGGGCCTGGGCCTGCTGATCCACAGCGCCGTGGTCTGGCTGGCCCTGCCGGGCAGCGGCCTGCACCAGCGCCTGCTGGAGCAGGAGCGCCAGCGCCTGAGCCAACAGCGCGACCCCTGGTAAAACACCCCTGCCCCACCGGCACGCCGCCCGGGCATACTCCGGGCACCGACACCTCTTGCCCATGCGAGTCCAGATCCCATCCTCCCTGCTGCTGCGCGCCGTACAGGCGGCGGCACTCAACACCCTGATTGCGCTGGGCATCACAGTCTTCGGCCAGGAGAGCTTCGCCACCAACCTGGTCTATTCGCAATGCATCGGCCTGAGCATCCTGGCCCTGATCGACGGCAGCAGCCGGTGGTTCATCCGCGACTGGCCAACCCAATGGCGCCGCCTGGTGCTGATCGTGCCGCTGGGCGCCAGCGCGGGTTTCCTGCTCGGCACGCTGCTGGCCGACGTGCTGCTGGGCAACACCAGCAGCCAGTACTGGCTCACCCAGCCGCGCAAGGCCATTGGTTTTCTGGTCCTGAGCCTGGTGGCCGGCACCGTGCTGACCTACTACTTCCTGAGCCGCGAACAGCTCGCCGCCGAACGCCAGAAACTCGAAATCGCCCGCCGCCAGGCCGCCGAGGCGCACCTCAAGCTATTGGAAACGCAGCTCGAGCCGCACATGCTGTTCAACACCCTGGCCAACCTGCGCGCGCTGATCACCACCGACCCGCCACGCGCCACCGCCATGCTTGACCGCATGATCGCCTACCTGCGCGCCACGCTCAGCGCCTCGCGCCAGGGCACGCACCCGCTGCGCGCCGAGTTCGAGCGCCTGCAGGACTACCTGGAACTGATGGCCGTGCGCATGGGCCCGCGCCTGCACTACACGCTGGAGCTGCCGCCCGAACTGGCCGAGCAGCCGGTGCCGGCGCTGCTGCTGCAGCCGCTGGTGGAAAACAGCCTCACGCACGGGCTGGAGCCCCAGGTGGACGGCGGCCGCATCACCGTGCAGGCACGGCGCGAGGGTGCGCAACTGGTACTGGAAGTGAGCGACACCGGCATCGGCCTGGCCGCCGGCAATGGCACGCCCGGCGGCACCGGCTTCGGCCTGGCCCAGGTGCGCGAGCGCCTGGCCACCGAGTACGGCGCGCAGGCCGCTCTCGAATTCATAGCAGACCCCGCAGGGGGTACCCGGGCTCGCATCACTGTTCCTTATCAAGCATGAGCATCACCGCCCACCCCACCGCCCTGATTGCCGAAGACGAACCGCTGCTGGCCCAGGCGCTGCAGGCCGAGCTGGCGCGCGCCTGGCCGGCATTGCAGGTAGTGGGCATGGCGGGCAACGGCGAAGCGGCCGTGGCGCAGGCACTGGCGCTGCAGCCCGACGTGCTGTTCTTCGACATCCGCATGCCGGCCCTGAGCGGGCTGGAGGCCGCCGCCGCGCTGGCCGATGCCTGGCCACAGGACGGGCCGCCGGGCAAACCCTTTCCCGCGCTGGTGTTCGTCACCGCCTACGACCAGTACGCCGTGCAGGCCTTCGAGGCGCAGGCGGTGGACTACCTGCTCAAGCCGGTGCAGCCCGAGCGCCTGCAAAAAACCGTGGCCAAAGTGCAGCTGGCCCTTGCCAACCGGTCGCCAGGCGCTATGCATTTCGAAGCAACGCTGGCGCAGCTGCGTCACCTGCTCGCCGCGCCTGCAACAGCAGCGGCCGCCCCCAGCGTACCGCTGCGCCTGCTGCAGGCCAGCGTGGGCACGGCCATCCGCATGGTGCCGGTGGACGAGGTGCTTTATTTCGAAGCCGCCGACAAGTACGTGCGTGTGCTCACGGCGGAACACGAGTACCTGCTGCGCACCCCGCTGTCGGCCCTGCTGCCGCAGCTTGACCCGCAGGCCTTCTGGCAGGTGCACCGCGGCACCGTGGTGCGCGCTGCGGCCGTGGAGAGCGTCACGCGCGACGAAGCGGGCCGCCTGTGGCTGCAGTTGCGCAGCCATCCGCAGCGGCTGGCCGTCAGCCGCCTTTACGCACACCTGTTCAAGGCCATGTAGCCCAGGCCACAGCGCCACCATTCAGCGCGACCGTTGGTCGACTGCGGCCTCAAGTCAGAACAAAAACTGCCGTTAACCAAAGTACTGGGCTCGGTTTTGGCGAACTGCCCGGTGGCCCACCCTGCGGGGTGTTGTCGGTTTGTGTCTCCTCGGCCAGCTTTATCAGGGTCTGGCCTTTAGCCCGCAGGTGCTCCTCTCCTGCGGGCTTTTTATTTGTGGCCGTCTCAATGGCGCCAGCCGTCGCCGCGCCCACCTTCCCAGCGGCCCTCGCGCCCATGCTCGCGGTAGCCGTGGCCGCGCTCCCAGCCACGGTGGTGATGGCGCCAGCCGGGCGGCGGGCCGTAGACCACCGGCGCGTACACCACCGGGCGCGGCGGCATGTAGATCACAGGCGGGTACGCCACCACCGGCGGTGCGCTGGCCACGCCCACGTGCACGCCGGGCGAGCCCACGCCGATGGACCAGTAGATGTTGTCGCCGTGCGCCTGCGCCGCACCGGCGCCCAGCAGCAGCGCCGCGGCACCGGCCAGGGCGGCCAAGGGTTTGAGCAGGGATGGGGCTTTCATGTCGGTTCCTTTTCAGTTGCGGGCGCCGGATGCCGGCGGCCCAACTCCCTAACGCCCGCCCCCGGCCGGGCGGCCGACGCGCAAACTGTGACTTGCGTTTCCATGTGTAAAGACGGCAGGGCCGGGTCTAAAATCGTCCAATGAGTTCCCCCAGCACCCCCGACAACGACAAAGCCCCCGCCAAGGCCAGCAACTTCCTGCGCCAGATCATCGAGAGCGACCTGACGCACGGCACCTATTCCGGCCGCCGCTGGGGCGGCACGCCCGGCGACGCCACACAGCACGAACAGGGCCAACCCGACCCGGCCCGCATCCGCACCCGCTTCCCGCCCGAGCCCAACGGCTACCTGCACGTGGGCCACGCCAAGAGCATCTGCCTGAACTTCGGCCTGGCGCGCGACTACGGCGGCGTGTGCCACATGCGCTTTGACGACACCAACCCCGAGAAGGAAGAGCAGGAGTACGTGGACTCCATCCTCGACGCGGTGAAGTGGCTCGGCTTCGGCTGGGACGCGCACAACACCCAGCACCTGTACTACGCCAGCAACTATTTCGACTTCATGTACCGCGCGGCGGAATACCTGATCGAAACCGGCCATGCCTATGTGGACGAGCAGACGCCGGAAGACATGCGCGCCAACCGCGGCGACTTTGTGACGCCGGGCAAGGACAGCCCGTTCCGCGCCCGCACGCCCGCTGAAAACCTGGCGCGCTTTCGCGCCATGCGCGACGGCCAGTTGGCCGACGGCGCCGCCGTGCTGCGCGCCAAGATCAGTATGGCCAGCCCCAACATCAACCTGCGCGACCCGGCCATCTACCGCATCCGCCGCGCCACCCACCACAACACCGGCGACCAGTGGTGCATCTACCCCATGTACACCTTCGCGCACCCGATCGAGGACGCGCTGGAGAACATCACCCACAGCATCTGCACGCTGGAGTTTGAAGACCAGCGCCCGTTTTACGACTGGTTGCTGGAACGCATCGTGCCCGTGCTGCGCGCGCCGCAGTTTGCCCACGCCAAGGCGCTGGTGGAGAAGATCGAAGCGCAAGGCCTGGAAGCCGGCAAGGAATTTGCCCTGCACTGCTACAACCATGCTGACAAGCTATTTGCCAGCGAAGCCGAAGGCCAGATGCGTACCCTGTTCGCCAAGTGGGAACACAACCGCGACGCCGTGCTGCACGACCTGCCCGCCTTCTTCGCCCTGCTGAAAACGCAAACCGCGCAGTTCACCCCGCTGCTGCAGCACGCGCTGGACGGCGAACGCCCCAACGTCTTCCTGCTGCCGCACCAGCACGAGTTTGCCCGGCTCAACCTCACCTACGTCATCACCAGCAAGCGCAAGCTGGCGCAACTGGTGAACGACAAGCATGTGAGCGGCTGGGACGACCCGCGCATGCCCACCATCGTCGGCCTGCGCCGCCGCGGCTTCACGCCCGAAAGCATCCAGAACTTTGCCGAGCGCATTGGCGTCACCAAAGACTATTCGTGGATTGATTACTCCACGCTGGAAGGCTGCCTGCGTGAAGACCTCGACGTGCAAGCCCCGCGCGCCATGGCCGTGCTGGACCCGGTGAAGCTGGTCATCACCAACTGGGACGAACTGCACGGCAAGGACGCGCTGGACGACTGCCACGCCCCGGTGCACCCGCACCACCCCAACCTGGGCAAACGCGCCTTCAGGTTCGGCCGTGAGCTGTGGATCGAGCGCACCGACTACGAAGACGTGCCGCCCAAGGGCTATCACCGTCTCTACCCCGGCAACAAGGTGCGCCTGAAATACGGCCACGTGATCGAATGCAAGGGCGCGCGGAAAGACGCCAACGGTAACGTGACGGAAGTGCACGCGGAATTGATCCCCGACACCAAGAGCGGTACGCCGGGCAGCGATGCCATCAAGGTGAAGGGCGTCATCACCTGGGTCGGCGTGAACGACGGTGTGGCCGCCGAGGTGCGCCTGTACGACCGCCTGTTCACCGACCCGCAACCCGATGCCGGCGGCAAGGACTTCCTGGCCAGCCTGAACCTGGACAGCCTCAAGACCGTCACCGCCTACGTGGAGCCGGCGCTAGCCAGCTGCGCGCCGGACGACAAGTTCCAGTTCGAGCGCCATGGCTACTTTGTGGCCGACCGCAAGGACCATACCAAGGGTAAGCCCGTCTTTAACCGTGTCACCGGTCTGAAGGATAGTTGGGGGAAGTAAAAATGTTGAGCCAATTCACCTACCAATAAATGGAATGTTGCTGTGAAGAATTTTGATACTCGCGCATACAACGTCTCCGATTTTCTTGAGTGGCAGTTGGCGGGACTACTTGACCTTTCACCTCAGTTTCAGCGGCGGTCAGTATGGACTGAGAAGGCGAAGTCATATCTGATCGATACGCTGATTCGAGGTAGACCGATGCCCAAGGTTCTGATGACTCAGAACTTGACCGAGGGTAGGAACGTCAGAACAGTCGTCGACGGACAACAAAGGCTTCGAACAATTCTTGGGTTTATCAACGGCGACTTCAAGCTATCCCGAGCTCACAACATAGAACTCGCCAATCTCACTTTTGACCAGTTACCGGTGGAGGTTCGCGGTGACTTCCTTAAGTATGAGATCGGCGTCGATCTGCTGTTCGATTTATCGTTTGAAGAAATCCTTGATGTCTTTGCACGCCTGAACACCTATTCAGTCAAACTAAACGCTCAAGAATTGCTGAATGCGCAGTACTTGGGGTACTTTAAGCAAGCAGCCTATCGAATTGGATATCGCTTTGTCCGTTACTGGATTGAGTCCGGTGTTTTAACGGAAAAGGAAGTCACGAGAATGGCTGAGGCGGAACTAGCCTCTGACCTGCTAGTTGCCTTAATTGGCGGACTCCAATCCAAAAAAGCTATACCTACTTACTACAAACGCTACGACGACGATGAGGAAACGACTGCCGCAGCGGAAGAGCGCTGCTACCAGGTTATGAGCTTCATCGGCGAGATCTATCCCGCAGACGCCCTAAAACAAACAAATTTCAGTCGGATTCACGTCTTTCATTCACTTTTCTGTACTGTTGCTCATGCTCTTTTTGGGCTTGAGGACCTAGAGCAGATTGATCGCCCCCAAATTTCGGCCGAAACAGTTGGCACGATGCGCAACCGTCTTGATGAAGTGAGTGCTCAATATGACGCAGTAACGGAAGGCATAGCGGCACCTCAGAATAATGATTTCCTAGAGTTCATTGAGGCGTCACGACGAGCCACAACCGACCTAGCAACAAGAAAGAAGCGCACGAAATTCCTTACAGAACAGTTGCTTGAGATTCAGTGATGGCACTTGCTGATGCTCATCTGGCGTTCCGAAAGGAGATGCTGATTTGCCATCTACTAAATCAGCAAATCAACGACACACCCCCTGCAAATGTTGCGCAGGCTAACCGCTTGCGCGAGTCGATCTTTCTCAACGCCTATGTCGCAGTTGAGCGTCTTCTGGAAACTACTTTTCTTGCGTATGCGTTAGGCGAACCAACGCTCTCCGGAGTCAATCCAGTGCGCTACTTGACGCCCAAAGACGAGCAACACGCCTACGAAATGATCAGATCGTCACAACCGTTTCTTGACTGGACGTCTCCTGACACGGTCGTCCAGAGATGCGAAACGTATTTTCAGAACGGCGACCCGCTGAAATCCATAATTACCTCGGCAATGGATCTACTTCGTCATGCGAAGCGTATTCGAAACTACCTCACCCACAGATCCAGGGAGAGCGCGAGCGAATTTAAGAAGACGGAGAACGCTCTATTGCCAACTCCACCCCTTGCACCCGCGTCTTGCTGCGGAGATTTTTTGGGCCTAGTTCCAACCGCTGGGCCCTGTAAACGGGTACAAATACTGACCTATTTCTTGAATGGTTTATCGGATTTCGGCGACTTGATCGTGGCTTAGAACGTAGCGCCACAAACCGATTCATCTGAGAACAGTGTCAGCCTGTTGAGAGGAACACTCTATGAAAGCCACCTGGAACAACACCGTCATCGCCGAGAGTGACGACACCGTGCTGGTGGAAGGCAACCACTACTTCCCCGAGCACACGCTCAAGCGCGAGTACGTCACCTTCAGCAACCACAAGACCACCTGCCCCTGGAAGGGCGAGGCGCATTACTACTCGCTCATGGTCAACGGCGACATGCTGCCCGACGCCGTGTGGTTCTACCCCGAGCCCAGCCCCGAGGCCCATCTCATCCAGGGCCGCGTGGCCTTCTGGAAGGGCGTGAAGGTGGAGGAATGAGTGCACCGCGTGCCAAGCCCCAGAAGCCCGCGCCGCGCGTGGTCGTCTTTGCCGGGCCCAATGGGGCGGGCAAGTCCACCCATGCGGATGCGATCCTGGCAACGCTTGGCATCACCACCTTTGTCAATGCCGACTTCATTGCGCGCGGCTTGTCGGGCCGGCACACAGAGGCCGTCACCTTCACGGCCGGGCGCATCATGCTGGAACGCCTGCACCAGTTGGCTGATGCCGGCGAAGACTTCGCCTTTGAAAGCACGCTCTCCAGCCGCACCTTTGCCCCTTTTCTGCGCGACCTCAAGGCCCGGGGCTACGGAGTGGCCATCTACTACTTTTCCCTCGCCAACGCCCAGCTGGCGGTGCGCCGCGTGAGGTTGCGCGTGGCCATGGGCGGCCACGACGTGCCGACCGACGTGGTACGCAGGCGCTTTGGGCGCAGCCTCAACAACTTCTATACGCTGTATGCCCCGCTGGCGTCGCGCTGGGCTATCTTCGATAATTCCAAATCACCCCATGCGCGGCTGGTTGCGACCAGCGAAGGCGATAATCTGACCATCACGGAACCCGCTCTATGGCTCAAACTGCAAAAAACCGCGAACCACGCCTGATGCCCACGCCCAAGGCGCTTGAGAAGGCTTTGGTGCAATCGGCCCAACAGGCTCGTCGGATGGCCAAGGCATTTGGTTTGGAAGTGCCTGTGGTGGCTGACAAGACCCGCCGCGTGCCAACGGGTAGGGCGTAAAGCTTGCATCCCAAAGACACCCTGGACACGCCTGCCCCGAACCTCGACGCGCTCTGGGCCAAGGAAGCCGAGGACCGGCTGGCCGCCTACCGCCGAGGCGAGATCGGTGCCCTGCCGCTGGCCGAGGTGCTGGGCAAGTACTTGGCCAAGCCGACCGACGCCAGGCTGCACCGTAAGTAGCTTCACCTGATTCGCACGTCAGCGACAGGCGCCACGCACAAAGGCCATGGCACGCCGCCCTCATTACCACGTCTACGTCATCGAGCTCTCGCCCGACGTGCTGTTCGAGCCCAAGTTCCGCAAGCGCAACCCGGACTACATCGAAGGCAAGCCCTGCGTCTACGTGGGCATGACGGGGCTGGACCCGGACGTGCGCTTCGACAAGCACAAGGCCGGCATCCAGGCCAACAGCTATGTGACGAAGTACGGCCTGCGCCTGCTGCCCGACCTGTACGAGGGCTTCAACCCCATGAGCTACCAGGACGCCCAGGAACGCGAGGTGGAAGTGGGCATCGACCTGCGCTCGGCCGGCTTTGGCGTCTGGCAAGCCTGATGCGGCCGGCGTGCCATGGGCGGGTTCCTGGCCGCAGGACCATGGTGCTACACTTTTGATAGCTTTTTGCGCATATTTCACCTGGGCTAGAGCCCATTTTCATTCATAAACTTCCAGCATCTCCAGCCATGACCGCCCTCACCCTGCAGCCCGTCAACGCCGATGTGTACCGCGTGCACACGCCCGACGGCGCGCACGTGGGTAACCTCAAACGCATCGGCGCGGTGTGGAAGTTCAAGGCGGTGGGTTATGACGAAGCGGGCCAGGTGGTCCCCGGTGGCGGCCCTTTCACCGACAAGCACAACACCACGTTGGCCGCGCCGGATGCCGCAGAGCTCAGCACCCGGCTGGGTGTGCGCTGAACCGGCGCCACCACCGGCGGCAAGTACACTAGGGCAACAGCCTGTGCCCTACAGGCCCCGCCTTCCGTGCAGATCGATCCCACCTCACTCATCATCGTCAACGTTGCCAACCTGTTGCTCATGGCAACGGTGCTGCCGTTCATCATGGGCCAGGGCCTGAGCCCGGCGGCCAGCCATGCGCGGCACTCGCTGTTCCTCAACGCCGCAGCCTGGATCTGCATGCTGGTGTCCAGCCTCTGGTATGGGCAGACACCCGACCTCATCCTGTCCACCTTGGCCATGGCTTTCATCAGCGCCAGCCAGTGGAAGCTGTACCGCGCGCTGGAGAATTGGCTGGGCCCACGCCCGCTGCGCGGCCTGCTGCGCTTGCTGGTGTGGATCATGCCGGTGGGTTATGCGCTGAGCTTCTCCAGCTACTCGGTACGCGTGGGCTGGGCCAACCTGGTGCTGGCGGCGCAGCTGCTCATCGTGGCGCGCGCCTGCCTCTACCCCAGCAGCCGAGGCTTCGGCCGCCGTGCCTGGCGCTACCCGCTGTTCGGCTGCCTGGCGGTGATGGCCGGCTTCACTGCGGCGCGCGGCATCCTGGGTGCGTGGTTCACCGAGCTGTACCCCTTTTTCCGTGCACCCACGCCGGTGAACATTGCGGCGCTGATCGGCGCCAACATGTCGCTGGTGCTGGGCACGATTGCCATCCTGGCGGCCTGGCGCGAGGAGGCCGAGCGCCAGCTGCACAAGCTGGCCAGCACCGACACGCTGACCGGCCTGCTCAACCGCCACGGCTGGACGATGCAGACGCGCCACCCGCTGCGCCAGGCGCAGCGCCACGGGCACCCGCTGTCGCTGCTGATGCTGGACGTGGACCACTTCAAGCGCATCAACGACACGCACGGCCACGAGGCCGGCGACGCGGCGCTGCAGTTCATCGGCCAGCTGCTGCAGCGCTGCCAGCGCGCGGGCGACGTGAGCGCGCGTGTGGGCGGCGAGGAGTTCTGCGTGCTGCTGCCCTACACCGACGCTGCCGCGGCGCAGGCCTTCGATGCCCGCCTGCGCGCCGAGCTGGCGGCCAGCGCGAGTGCCGCCGGCCTGCCCTGCGCACTGGACTTCAGCTGCGGCCACGCGCAGTACCGCACAGCGGGCGAGACGCTGGAGTCGCTGATGGCGCGCGCCGACGCCGCGCTGTACCGCGCCAAGAACAGCGGCCGCGGCCGGCTGGTGCTGTACGAGGCCACCCCGGCGACCTGACGTGGCCTGGCGCATGAAAAAATCAGGCCCACAACGCGCCGACTGCCTGACAATCGGAGCGGGGCCGATGCCGCGCAGGCCGCGAAGACGGGCCCGTTTTCTTGAGAACCCAACACCCTTTTATCCAGAGCCACACCATGAAAAAACTCAACGTCACCATCAATCTTCAGCTGTCCGTGCCGGACGACTGGGAACTGGTTGAAACCTCCGAAGGCACGCCGGTGGTGAAGATGCCCAATGGCGTGTTCATGGACCTGGCCATCGAACCGCTGTTTGCCAGCAACCCCGAGGAAACCTGGAGCAGCACGGAAGAGGACGATGTGCTCAACGACATCCTGGACATGGTGGAGAGCGAGGAAGTCGTTTACGAGTTCGTCACCCACTGAAAGCGGTGCCGGGTGCCTGCTGCGGCAGGCGCCAAAGGCTCAACCCGCCGCTCAGCGGTTTTTTTCCACCGGGTTGGCGGTCAGCCAGTTGGCCGGGTAGGCCCGCATGAACTCCCGGGCCTTCTCGGGGCGGGCGCTCAGCCAGGCGTCGTAAGCGCCCTCGTTCAGGATGGCCACCATGCGCTTTTCGCTGCCGGGCTGCTGGTAGCGGTGCATCAGGGCATGGCTGTTGGCGTTCACCGTGAGCAGGGTGTAGCTGCTGATGACTTCGCCGTCGGCCCCCTCCCAACGTTCCCACAAACCGGCCACGCCCATGGGCTTGCCGTCCACCCGGGCGATGCGCGTGGGCACGGCCTTGCCACTGCGCCAGTCGTCTTCCAGAAACGCCATCATCGGCACGATGCAACGCTGCCCGGCCAGCCAGGCATCGCGGAAGTTGTTGGAGGTGGTGACGATTTCCGAGCGGGCATTGACCAGCTTGGTGGAACGCAGCTTGGCGTCCGACGCCGACTTGACCCAGCGCGGCACCAGGCCGAACTGCCCCGCCACCAGTTCACGCGCTGGCTCACGCGGCGGCGCGTCAGCATCAGCTTCTGCCACCGCTTCGGCTTCGACCGGGGCCGCACCCAGGCGGATGAACACGCCCGGCTGGCGCGGCCACACCGCGCGCCCCACGGGTTGACTGGGGGCTTCCACATGGAAGGCGTCGGGATAAAGGGAGGCGGTTTGCACGCTCTCGTAATGGGAACTCATGCGGCGATGCTAGCGCAATGTCTCTGCGGCCCTGCAGCGCAGCGTTTGACACTTGCCGGCATCCGTCGCATGCTTTGCACCCAATACGCTTTCAGCAAGCCATCCAGGGAGGCTGTGATGAAGATACTTCAGCAATGGTGCGCTCGACTGGTCGCCACGATCATGGTGTTCGCGTGCCCGATGGGCGTCATCGCCCAACCTTATCCCAGCAAACCCCTGCTTCTGGTTGTTCCCTACGCCGCAGGCGGGGTTGCCGACGGTTTGGCTCGCCTGGTGGCCCAACAGCTTGCGATGCGGCTGGGCCAACCGGTGACGGTTGAGAACAAACCCGGTGCCATGGGGCAGATCGGTTTCGAACAGGTGGCCAAGTCAGCGCCTGATGGCTACACCTTGGTGCTGGGCAATATTGGCAGCTTCCCAGGCACAGCAGGCCTGGTCACGCCCGTGGTCGACCTGCAACGGGACTTCGTGCCGGTTTCGCTGCTGGCGCAGATGCCCGTTGTGCTCATCGTCGATTCGTCCGTTCCGGTCAATTCAGCCAAGGAGCTGCTGGATTACGCCGCCGCCCGGCCCGGCCAGGTTGCCTACGCCACCTCGGAAACCGGCAGCCCCAGTCATCGGGCCGGTGAACAGTTCAGGCAAGACACGAAAACGACGATGACGCGGGTTCCATTCCGCACGGATGCAGCCGCACTCACCGCACTGGCATCCGACAACGTCAAGGTGGCCTTTGCCACATTGGATGGCGTAGCGTTCTTCAGACCCCAAGAAAAGATTCGCGCCCTGGCGGTGACAGGCAACCATCGCTCACCCCTGGCGCCCGGCGTTCCAACGTTCGCAGAAGCAGGCATCAAGGGGGTTGATGCGTTGTCCCAGTACGCGGTGCTGCTGCCGCGCGGCACGCCGCAGAACATCGTGGCAACCCTGCACAAGGAACTCAAGGCGATCCTCCAGTCACCCGAGTTCCAGAGCCAGATCGCTGAATATGGCATTGAAACGGTTGGCTCCAGCCCCCAGGAACTGGCCACCCTCCTGGAAACGTCGCGCGGTTCGGCTCGATGGGCCGCTATGGTGAAAGATGGCGCGGAACCTGCTGCAGATCAACCCAAGGCGGTTGCACCTGCTCCGGTGGTCACGGCGCCGATTGTCGTTCCGCCCCCGGCCCCGGCAAAGCCCGCAGCCATGCCCACGCCCGCACAACCGAGCCCAGTCGCTCCCTACAAGGTTGTCAAGGTCTTCTTTGGCACGGATCGGAAGCTGGTCCCCACCGCCAGTTCACCGCGCGATTTCTTTGCGTCGGAACGCGGGCGATCCATCAGCTACGGCAATTGCGAAGTCAGCATTCCGCGGGATCATAAAACTGGAGAACTGGAAGCTCCTTCGTTGCTTCGGAAATATCTTGAGAACCCGGCCAAGCATGTCGTTCTGCTGCGGCTCAACCTGCGCAACAGAAACGAATTCATGAGCGACATCAACAGCACGATCGCAGAGAAAAAGACAAATTCCGCACTGGTGTTCATCCATGGCTACAACAACACGTTCGAGGATGCCGCCAGGCGCACTGCGCAGATTGCACATGACATCGAATTTCCGGGGGTTCCCATGTTCTACAGCTGGCCCTCGAACGGCGCCACGCTTTCCTACGTCACGGATGGCAACGATGCGGACCAGGCCATCGTGTACCTCAAAGCCTTTCTCAAGGATCTTGCGGTCAATTCAAAATTCACCTCCATCACCTTGCTGGCGCACAGCATGGGGAACCGGGTACTGACGCAGGCCTTCGCCGCGCTGAAGAACGAAATTGACAGCACGAAATTGCGAGTCTTCAAGGAGATCATCCTCGCTGCACCAGACATTGACGCCGACGTTTTCAAGAACAATATCGTCCCGGCACTTGTGGCGAGCAGGTCCTCGGTCACTTTGTATGCATCATCTCGCGATGGGGCGTTGGCGGTTGCCAAAAAAATCAATGGCGAACCTCGTGCTGGCGATTCGGACGGAGGGCTTGTCGTCGTCAAAGGCATCGAGACCATCGATGCCAGCAACGTCGACACCAACCTTTTCTGGGGCCTGGGCCATGCCTATGTCGCGGACAGCCGGAACATCCTGTCCGACCTGTCTTATCTCATCGTCAAGGGCCTGCACGCCCCCGCCAGGTACGGGCTGGAGACGGTGCCCGACCCCAGTGGTGCGCCATACTGGAAATTCAGGAACTAGGCCTTCTGCAGGCTCAGATTTGCTCCTGTTTTAATAGCTGCATGCGCATACTCCACGGTCCATACAACTCGTTCTGACATCAATATCGGTTGCCCCACCACCCTTTGCCCGAACGGATCTTCGACCCCTCCACCAAGGCGGGCAATGCCCACGCCGCCCTGCGCACTGTTGCAGCCGCGGATAATCTCGCCTCATGTTGATCTCTCTATTTCCCCTCGGTTGGCAGCACTATCTGCTGGGCGGTCTGCTGATCGGCCTTGGCACCGCACTGCTGTTTGTCTTCACCGGCCGCATCGGCGGCATGAGCACGGTGTTTTCCAGCACCTGGTCTTACGTGGTGCGCGGGCCGTTTTTCCAGCAGCCGCGTTTCACCGGCTCGCGCGGCTGGCGCCTGGTGTACGCCGCGGGGCTGATCGTCGGCGCGGCCGTCTGGTGGCTGGGTTTCACCGACGGCACACCGCTGGCCACCCGGGTGCCGGTCTGGCAGCTGCTGGTGGGCGGCTTCTTCGTCGGCTACGGCGCACGCCTGGGCAACGGCTGCACCTCGGGCCACGGCATCTGCGGGCTGGGTTCGCTGCAATGGCCGTCGCTGCTGGCGGTGCTGACCTTCATGGGCACCGCCTTCCTGACCGCCAACCTGGCTGCGAGGTGGCTGGCATGAGCATTCAACAAAACACCCTGCCGCGCGCCCTGGCCACGCTGGCGGCGGGCGCCCTGTTCGGCTTCGGCCTTTCGCTCTCGGGTATGGTGCGGCCCGAGGTGGTGCTGAGCTTTCTGCGCTTCTCCGACTTCGGCCTCATGCTGGTGATGGGCGGCGCGGTGCTGGTGGTGCTGCTGGCCTACAAGGGGGTGCCGCGTGTCCTGCCCCGCCCGCTGCTGGGCGACTACTTCCACACCCACCCGAGCGAGTGGAACCGCGACACCGCCGTCGGTGCCGCGCTGTTCGGCATTGGCTGGGGCCTGTGCGGCGTCTGCCCCGGCCCGGCCATTGCCGGCCTGGGTACCGGCAACCTGGATCTGCTGTGGGCGCTGGCCGGCATTGCACTCGGTGCGCTGGTGCAGGGCCTGGTGGCCACGCGCAAGGCCCGCTAAGCCGGCCAGGCCGGCAGCGCCGGGCGCCGGCGCTTATCGCTTGGGTGACTGCGGCGCCGGCCGGGCGCAGGCATGCTCGTGCTTCCGTCTGGAAGAAGCTGCCATGAATGCCAACACCTGTTTCCGTTTCTGCGTCGGCCGCGCCGACCTGCACGCCACCCGCCTGCTGAGCGACCCCGATGCGCCGGCCGTGCGCCCCCTGGCCGAGGGCGAGGTGCGTTTGCGCGTGCAGTCGTTCGCGCTGACGGCCAACAACATCACCTACGCCGCCTTCGGCGACAAGATGAAGTACTGGCAGTTCTTCCCCAGCGGCGCCGAGGGCTGGGGTTGCATCCCGGTCTGGGGCTTTGCCGAGGTGGCGGAGTCGCGCTGCGCGGACGTGGCCATCGGCCAGCGCGTCTACGGCTACCTGCCCATGGGCCGCTATCTGGTGGTACAGCCCGCGCGCGTGAACCGGCGTGGCTTCATGGACGGCGCGGCGCACCGGCGCGAGCTGGCCGTGGCCTACAACCAGTTGCTGTTCTGCGCCGCCGACCCGAGCTACGACGCCGCGCGCGAAGGCCAGCAGGCCGTCTTGCGCCCGCTGTTCACCACCGCCTTCCTGATCGACGACTTCATGGCCGAGCACGACTTTTTCGGCGCGCGGCAGCTGCTGCTGTCCAGCGCGTCGAGCAAGACCGCCTACGGCACCGCCTTCTGCCTCTCGCGCCGCGGCGCCGCCGCCCCCACCGTGCACGGGCTGACCTCGGCCAGCAACCTGGGCTTCACGCAGGGGCTGGGCTGCTACGGCGCGGTGAGCACCTATGAGCAGCTGGCCGCGCTGGACCCCGGCGTGCCCACGGTGTACATCGACTTCGCCGGCAACGCCGGGCTGCGTCGCATCATCCACGAACACTTCGGCAACGCGCTGGCCTACAGCTGCTCGGTTGGCGGCAGCCACTGGGAAGCACTCGGCGGTGGCGGCGGCCTGCCCGGGCCGCGGCCCGAGTTGTTCTTTGCCCCGGCCCAGGCCAAGAAGCGCGCCGCGCCGCCGCCCGAGGGCTGGGGCGCCAGTGGCTTCGAACAACGCCTGGACCAGGCCTGGCAGGCCTTCCTGCAAGCCGTGAACAACCCCAGCCGGCCCTGGCTCACGATCCGCACCGCCCAAGGGGCCGAGGCGGTAACCGCCGCCTACCAGCAACTGCTGGCCGGCCGCAGCGATGCGCGCGAGGGGCTGATGCTGGCGCTCTGAGTGCGCACGCGCTACGGCCGTGGTGCGCTGGCGGCCAACGCCGGGGCCACGGCAGCCCCGCTGACGAGCTTGCGCACCTCCAGCAGCTTGGCGCGCAGGCGCCGGTGGTTGACCGGGCCGGTACGGATCAGCATCTTCTGCCCGGCCGACAGGGCTTCGAGCTTCGGATCGGCGAATTCGTAGCGCACCCAGGGGCGCTCGGAGGGCACCGGCCCTTTCACGTTCACCAGACCCACGCCCACCGGGCCTTCCTGTACCGGCGCGGCCAGCAGCTTGTCGAGCACGGCCACCAGCCGGTCGTTGAAGTAGCGTTTGGGAAAGCCCAGCTCTTCATAGGCCTGCTGGAACAGCGGGTACAGGCGGACGTACAGCTTGACGGCCTGCGCCGCGTCCACCGCTTCGACGAACAGCACGAACGGGGTGTAGCGCTGGCTGTTGTCCGGGTGGATGGTCTCGGCGCCGGCCTGGCCGCGGGTGCTGAAGCGCCCGGGCGTGGGGTTCACCGGCCAGACCATGGGCGGCGCATGTTCGCGCGCCAGGTTGTCGACCGTGGCCACCACGCGGCGCGCAAAGCCATCGAGCTGCAGGAAGGTGAGCACGTTCTTCTTGCCCAGCAGTTCCGTCAGCGCGGCTTGCACGTAGGCATCCGATTCGGCCAGGGCCGGCAGCGGTGGCGCGGGCTGTGCCTCCGGCTCGATGGCGGCCACCGGGTACTTGATGGCGGGCTCTGATGCAGCAGGTGCGGGCGCAGGGGCCGCCGGCGTCATGCTCGGTACAGCGACAGGCTCGGCCTCTTCCGTCGCGCTGCGGCGCAGCCAGCCGTAGTAGGCCGCACCCAGCACGGCCGACAGCAGGACCCCCACCATCACGACTCTGGATTTGTTCATGCGTTCCTCCCGATGCGCGTGACAAAACGATGGTTCATGCTAGCACCGCTCCCAGAACGCCCACAGCCACCCCCCCGGGGGCAGATTGCATTCACCCCCCACGCTGCCTACACTGACTTGGCGCGGGCACCGCGCCTCATCAAGGAGGCATCATGAGCAAAAACTACAACCCGGTCGGCTGGTTCGAGCTGTACGTGGACGACATGGCACGCGCCAGAAAGTTTTACGAGGCCGTGTTCCTGCGCCCGCTGGCCGACCTGCCCGCCTCATCGAGCGGCGATACGCAGATGGCGGTTTTCGACATGGACATGTCCGTCCCGGGTTGCGCCGGTGCCCTGGTCAAGAGCCCGCGCAACAAGCCAGGCAACGGCGGCACGCTGGTTTACTTCACGTGCCAGGACTGTGCTGTGGAAGCGGCGCGTGCAGCAGCGGCCGGCGGCACGGTGTGTCAGCCCCGCATGAGCATCGGCGAATACGGCTTCATCGCCATCGTGCAGGACACCGAGGGCAACACCATCGGTTTGCACTCACGTACCTGAAGCATGGCCTACGACCTTCATCTCATCGACCTGATGCGCAACGCCGTAAGACGGCAGCACGGCTTTGCCGAGAAGCGCATGTTCGGCACCTGGTGCTGGCTGTGCGAGGGTCATCTGGTGTGCGGCGCCGGCACCGGGCGCTACCTGTTTCGTGTCGGCAAGGCGCTGGAAGCACAAGCGCTGGCGCGCCCGGGTGCCACGCGCATGGAGGCCAGCGGCCGGCGCATGAGCGGCTTCATCTGGGTCGATGCCGATGCCGCACTGGACGAGGGGCTGGAGAGCTGGGTCGAGCTGGCCATGCAGTGCGTGCGCGCCCTGCCACCGAAGTAGATGCGCCCGCCGCGGCCGAGACGTGGCCGCAGTTTCTGCCGTACCATCAGGCCACAGGTCCCATCCCGAGACCCAACTCACGGAGGTTTTATGGCCAAAGGCGAACAGCGCAGCAACAAGATGACGAAGAAACCCAAGAAGGACAATTCGCCGCCGAAACCCCCATCGGGCTCGGACCGCCCCATGGCACCCATCACCAGCGTGATTCCGCGCGGCAAGGACAAGAACAAGTAAGCACCTGCGCGCCATGACGCAAGCGCCGCCCAAGCTGACCTTCCACGTGGAAACCCACCGCGTGGATGCGCACGGCAGTCTGGCGCGCTGCAAGAACGCCGGGACTGTGCTGAACACCGACCTGGCCGGCACACTGCGGCGCCGTTAGGCGCCAGACCACGCCAGGACGTCGCCCGCCCCAGGATGCACATCCTGGCTTGCCACTTCGTCACGCCGGCCTCGCCCAGCTTGTCCACCATGTCGACGAGTGTTTCGTTCACCGGCGCGATGCCGAAAAAACCCGGGATGTTGCGCTCCAGCGACTTGAGGCTGTGGGCGCGGAACTACCTGCGGCACACCAGCGCCGGCATGTCCATGTCCGCTGTCGAATGCTATATTTTTAATAGCTTCTTGCGTATATTTCACAAGGGCTACATGCCAATTTGAGGCCCAATACAATGGGACGCAGTTTTCCAACCACGCTCCCGCATGAACACCAGCGACACGCCCCCCTTCTTCACCGGCCGCACCGAACCCGACGGCCAGCAATTCGATGCCTGGGCCAAGCAGCCGCTGCTGCACTCGATGGAGCAAGGCGGCATCGACTGGCCCAGCTCGTGCCGCAACGGCACCTGCCGCACCTGCATCGGCCAGCTGACGAGCGGCGAGGTGCGCTACGAGACCGACTGGCCGGGCCTGAGCGTCGAAGAAAAGGCCGAGGGCTATGTGCTGCCCTGCGTGGCGCACCCCTGCTCGGACGTGGTGCTGCGCCAAGGCTACTGAGCGCCCTGACGCACGGGCGGCGTTACTTGTGGGCGTCGAGCCGGCCGGCCAGCAGCTCGGGCAGGCGCTCCGCGCTCATGCGGAAACCGCAGGCCTGCGCATGGCCGCCGCCGCCCATGCTTTCGGCCAGCGGAATGCAGTCGTAGCTGCGCTGCGAACGCAGGCCGGCCTTGATGACGCCGCCCTTGGCCGCGCTCCACATCAAGGCGAAGGTGCCGCTTTGCCGGGACAGGAGATCGCCCACCAGGCTGTGGAACATGCCGGGGGCGTTGACCATCAGGCCCGGCACTCCGTTGAAGATCACCGGCTCGGCGCCGGCAGCGATATCGGCGCAGAGTTTGCCGAATTTTTCGTCCATGGCATGGCCACGTGCCTTGAAATCCGCCAGCAGCGCGGGCGTGAACGAGGCGATGTCGGCCCAGCGTTCGAACTCGTAGGGCTCCATGTCGAGCGCGGCCAGGAAGCTGGCGCTCTCGGCGAATTCCCATTTCCAGATGTCGCGGTCTTCGACGAAGCGCACCAGATCGGGCAGCGCACGGTCGGGCTGGAAGAATTCCCACGCCAGGCGCGAACCGGACTTGTTCATGTCGAAGTGCACCACGCCACAGCGGCAGCTGAAGCCGGTGAGCTTTTCGGCGGCGCTCTTGTGGTGGTCCAGCATCACCAGCTTGGCGGCGCGCTGCTCGATCTCGCGCATGAGTTCGGGCGCGAAGGAGAAGTCGAGGATGTAGACGGCGCGACCGTCGAGAGCCGGCAGGTCGGCCACGGTTTTCACATCGCCATGGTCCAGGCCGCGAAATTCGGCGCGGCCTTCATAGAACAACCAGGCCGCCAGCGCAGCGGCAAAGCCGTCGGGGCAGCGGGCATGGTAGAGGACCAGAGGGGAGGGATCGTGACGGTCAGGCGAGACGAGGAGAGCCAACGGCAGAATCGTTTTTTTCATGACCCCGATTGTCGCCGCTGTCGCTTCACCTTCGCTGACACACAACACCCTAGCGCTTGACCTTGAACGTCGCCGGCTTGCGTGCCGGGCTCTTGGCCGAAGTTTTGGCAGCGCCCCTGGCCGGCGGCTTGCCGGCGACTCGAGGCGCCTCTTTGGCAGGCCGCTTGGCCGCTTTCTTGACGGCGGGCGATGAAGCCGGCGGCTTCTTCACGCGGATCAGGCCTTCGCTGGCCAGGGCATCCTTGCGCAACTGGCGCTCGGCGTCGAGTTGCTTGCCTTCGGCCAGCCACTGGGCAAACTCGGCCGGGGTTTCCAGCGTGATGCGCCCCAGCCGGCCGGCACGGAAATCGGACATCACGACCTCGGCGGCCTTTTGCGTGTTGACACGTGCACCGCTGAGCAGCGCACCGTTCTTGCGGCCGATCTCCTCCAGCAGCTGCTCGTCGCTCCGGCCCGCCACATGGTCGAGCTTGTAGCGCGCGGCCAGCAGATCGGCATAGGGGGTCTTGAGGTAGTCCAGCAACTCCAGCGCCACCTCTTCCTCGTCGAAGGCATTGCGCCCCACGGCACCGCTGGCCGCCAGGTTGTAGCCGCTCTTGGCCACGATGATGCGCGGCCACAGCATGCCGGGCGTGTCGTAGAGGTAGAAACCGTCGGTCAGCGTGATGCGCTGCTCCGTCCGGGTGACGCCGGCCTCGTCGGCCGCCTTGGTGACGCGCCGGCCGACCATGGTGTTGATGAGGGTGGACTTGCCCACATTGGGAATGCCGCAGATCAGCACGCGCATGGGCTTGGCCATGCTGCCGCGGCTGGGCGCCAGCATCTGGCAGGCTGAAATGAGCGCCTTGGCCGGCGCGGCCATGCCGGCGTCGAGTGCCACCGCACGGGTCTCGGGCAGGCTGTTGTAGTACTCGAGCCATTGCGCGGTGCGCACCGGGTCGGCCAGATCCTGCTTGTTCAGCGCCTTGAGCGTGGGCTTGTGCGCCGTGAGCTTGGCCAGCATGGGGTTGGCGCTGGAGCCGGGCAGGCGTGCATCGAGCAATTCAATGACCACATCGATGTTCTTGATGCGCTCTTCGATCGCCTTTTGGGTCAGGTACATGTGACCCGGGAACCACTGGACAGCCATGGCTTGTTCTTCTGTGCGGATAAATCGGTTGGATGGGGTGGATTGTGTACCACCGGCTACCCCGGATGGCGGCGCCGCCGATAATGAACGCCATGGCTCATCCACCCCATATCCCCTCACGCCAGCGCAACAAGAACGCCAACGACCTGCTGATCAAAGGCATCGTCGTGGCCCTGATCGGGCTGGCCGTGCTGCTGGCGCCTTACTTCAGCAAGTCACCGGAGCTGCAGGCCATGCTGGCCGGCTCAGCGCTGGTGGGCTGGTTCGCCTTGGTGCTGGGCGGCGCCCTCATCGGGCAGTACCTTCTGCGCCGTCGTGCCGGCAAATAGCCCGAGCCGCTGGGGCGACACGTATTCCTGGCGAAAGATTTCGAACGGCAGGGTATCGGCCGCTTCAATCACCTTCTGATCAGCCACCGACTGCTCGGCCAGGGCCTCGAAACGGGCCTGCTGCTGCGCGGACCAGGGCAGCGCCAGCAGGTTCTCGCGTGTGCGCTGCGAACGCTCGCGCGTGAAGCGCAGGAACGAGTTGTCGTGTGCCGCCATGGCCGCCAGCACGCGGGCCGACGGCAGCGCCACGGCATCCTGCAACACGGCCTCGGCCGCGTGCACGGCCTGGCTGTAGTCGTTGCCGCCGTGCGCGGCGTCCAGCGCCTGCGCAATCGTGCCGAAGGCCTGCAGCAACTCAGCCCCCCACTCGACCAGCCCCACCTCGCGCCCGCCGCGCAGCAGCTGCAGGCCGGGCTCGCGGCCACGCGCGGCGGTGAGGTGCTGGTTGTGCGCCAGCTCGGCGATCTCCTGCGGCGTGTCGGGCGGGCTGCCGCTGAGCAGGCTGTGCAGCAGGAAGACGTCGATGAAGCGCATGGTCTGCGCATTGATGCCGACCGGCTCGAACGGGTTCAGGTCGAGCAGGCGCACCTCGACGTACTCGACGCCGCGTTCGCGCAGCGCGTGCAGCGGCCGTTCGCCGGAGTAGATGGTGCGCTTGGGGCGGATGGTGCCGTAGAACTCGTTCTCGATCTGCAGCAGGCTGGTGGCAAGCTGGATGTAGTCGCCGCCGGGGTTGAGGATGCTCAGGCCTTCGTAGGCCGGCCAGGGGCGCGTGAGGGCGTCGTGCAACGAAGCGGCGTAGCCGTCCAGGCTGTTGTAGCTCACCGCCAGCGAAGCCTGGGCGTCGCTCTGGTAACCCAACCGCCCCATGCGCAGCGAGGTGCCGTGCGGCATGTACAAGGTGTTGCTGGTCAGTCGCTGCAGATCATGCTGGCGACCGAGCACAAAATTGGAGCACACCGCCGGCGAGGCGCCGAACAGGTACAGCAACAGGAAGGCGTGGCGGCGGAAGTTGCGAATCAGCGCGAAATACTGCTCGCTCGTGACACCGGGCAGCGACCAGTTGTAGTGAATGCCCGAGATGGTCTGCATGCGCCGGCCGTAGCGATGGCCCAGGCCCATGCGGTAGACGCTCTTGGCGCGCCCGATGTTGGACGAACCGTAGCGGCCCAGCGGAATGGTTTCGTCCGTCGGCAGGCCGCAGGGCATGCTGGAGACCCACAGCATCTCGTCACCGGCTTCGCGCAGCACGCGGTAGGTGTACTGGTGGATCTCGGTGAGCTCGTCCAGGCAGGCCTGCACACCGGCATGCACGCCGGTGATGAGTTCGAGCTGGGACTCGCTGTAATCGGTGGTGATGTGCGGGTGCGTAAGCGCCGAGCCCAGCGCGGCCGGGTGGGGGGTGAGCGCCAGCATACCTTCGGGCAGGGCGCGCAGGCTCTCCTTCTCGATGCCGCGGCGGATGCCCAGCAGGCGATCGGGCGCCAGCGCCTCCAGACGCTCGGCCAATCCCGCATGCGCAATAGTCATGACTGCCATCTCATTCTTCTGATCGGACCCGGAAATTAACATGGACGGGCCAGGCTGTCCTGCGTAAGGGTTTGATGCGTGTCAGTCAGGCAAGAACAGCTGAGACGGCAAAGCTTTGGACAGCGGGCATCGCCCTCTGGCCATGGCATGACCGGGGGTTTACCCTGTCACAGACCGGCAAATCGCCGCAAAACCTTCGTCTAGAATTTCTTCATAAAAAGGGAGGAAATCATGCTGCTGATAGTTTGGCGCCACGTATTGCGCGCCTTGTTTCTCGCATTGCTCGGCTGGGTCATGCAGGTGCATGCCCAGGACTCGAAAAACCTGGCCCCGGGTTTTTCAACCCGCCCGGCAGCATCCAAGCTCGTCGTGGTTCCCGCCGACTTGGAGCTGTTCTCCATCAGCGGCGGTGGCGTGATGGAGCCCAAGGCCGACTGGACCGAAGCCGCCGGCCGGCACTTCAAGACCGCGCTGGACAGCAACAAGCAACTGCTGGGCGCTAGCGTCGTGCGGATCTCCGAGCAAGATCTGGATGAACTCGCCGAGATCAACGCCCTGCACGGCGCGGTAGCGCAGGCCATCTTCATTCACCACATGCTGGGGTCCGTCAAGCTCCCGACCAAGAACGACCGGCTCGACTGGTCCCTGGGCGATGCGGTCAAGCCACTGAAGGCCAAGACCGGCGCCGACTACGCGCTGTTCACCTGGATTCGTGACAGCTACGCCAGCGCCGAACGCAAGGCCGCCATGTTTGCCATGGCGTTGCTTGGGGTCGGGATTGCTGGCGGCGCTCAAGTCGGCTACGCCTCCCTGGTTGACCTGAACACCGGCCGCGTCGTCTGGTTCAATGACTTGCGCCGCGGCTCTGGTGACCTGCGCGAAGCCAAGGAAGCGCTGGAGACCGTTGAGGCGCTGCTCAAGGGCTTCCCCGTCGCACGATGAGCCCCTCATCCCTCAGCCGGCGTGCCGCCCTGCGTTCGGGCTGTCTGCAGTGCCTGGGTATGGCCGGCCTGTTCAGCGGCCTGCCGGCGCTGGCACAGGAAACCATCCCGGCGCAGCCCGATGCCGCGGCAGCCGAACTACCGACGCGCTTTACCCGCCCGGCGCTGGACACCGACGAAGGCGGCCTGTGGGCCCTCATGGACCGGCAGGAAACCCGACTGCGTCGGAGTCCGTTTGTGGTACGGGACAGTCAGCTGACGCAGTACCTGCAGGACCTGACTTGCCGGCTCGCAGGCGAGCATTGCCCCGATGTACGCACGTACTTGGTACGCACGCCGCTGTTCAACGCCAACATGGCGCCCAACGGCATGATGCAGATCTGGACCGGTTTGCTGCTGCGCATGGAAAACGAGGCCCAACTGGCGGCCGTGCTGGGACATGAGATTGGCCACTACCTGGAACGTCACTCGCTGGAACGTCTGCGCGATGCCAAGAGCCGTGCCGCCTTTGGCCAGTTCCTGGGCCTGTTCGGCGCCATCGGCTCGCTGGGGCAGTTGGGCCTGCTGGCCGGTTCCTTCTCTTTTTCGCGCGAACATGAAACGCGAGCCGACCGGCTGGGCATGCAGCTCCTGCAACGCGCCGGCTATGACGGCCAGCAAGCCGCCCAGGTGTGGGACAACCTGCTGGGCGAATTGAAGGTCACCGGTGGCGAGGAAGCCGGCCGACGCAGCCCGATGATGGCCACCCACCCCCCAGTGGAAACGCGTCGGGATGATTTGCTCAAGCTCGCCGGCAGTACTTCGGGCCAGACCGGCGCCAAGGAATTCCAGCGGGTCACCACAGCACACCGTTTCGACTGGCTGCAGGATGAAATCAAGCGCGGGCAGTACGAGGAAAGCCTGATCCTGTTTGACCGCATGCTCAAGCAGCATGCAGCCGACGCACAGTTGCTCTTTGCCCGTGGCGAGGTCTACCGCCAACGCAACGGCACGGCGGATGACGAAAGAGCACTGACCGATCTGACGCACGCCACCCGCCTCCAGCAGCCCCCGGCCCTGGCCTACCGCTCTCTGGGACTGCTGCACAAGCAGCGCATGGAAAAAGCCGAAGCAGCCAGGGCCTTTGAGCAATACCTCACCGCCACGCCGGATGCTGCCGATACCCATCTCATCAAAACCTACATTGCCGAATTGACATCATGAAAAAACTGATTTCCCTGCTTCTGATCGGCCTGCTGGCTGCCTGCGCTTCCGTCGTCAAAGTTGAAGGCGAACAGGTCGTGAACCAGCGCATGTCGGTCCGGCTCACCGATGCCTGGAACAAGGTCAATGTTCCCGGCAGCAAGCAACCTTATGAAATCTGGACCCAGGAGGGTCTGGCGCTTGATCAGCTGCGGCTGTGGGCCGCAGTGCAGCCGGGCCAGAGCCTGATGACGCCCGTTTCCAGCGCGGGTTCAGGCCAGAAAGCACCCCGGGCACCAACCTACACCGCAGGCATGGCGCCCGACCAGTTGGTCAACCTGTTTGAAGTAATGTATTCGGCCGATGGCTCGATCGTGAGCATGGACCGCATGGACCCCGTCGTCTTTGCCGGCGAAAAAGGGGTGCGTTTCGAGTTTTCCGTCACCCGCAAGAGCGATGATGTGCAGCTGCGAGGTGTCGGCTGGGTCGCCGTGCGCAAGAATGAGCTGTACGCAGCGTCCTTCGTGGCCCCCAGGCTGTCGTTCTACCAGCGCCTGGCACCCAAGGCCGAGCGCGTGGTGCAATCGGCAAGAATCGCCGGCTGAAAAAATAGCCGGCCTGAATCAGGCCGGCTATTGCCGGATGGTCGTCCGGACCGTGTCTCAGGCCTGCTCGTCGAGCAGTTTGCCCATCATCTGTTTTTCAGTCTGGATGACCTTCAGGTTGGCATCAAAGGCGTAACCGGCACTTTTTTGCTCCACCAGGTCTTTGGCCAGGGCCTCGCCCGGCACGTCGGCCCGACGGGTGTTGGCCTTGACGCCGCCCTCGGCGACGGCTGCCTGCGTCACTTCCTCACGACGGAAGTTGTCGGTTTCCACGTTGGCAATGTTGTGGGCAGACGAACCCATGCGGCGCTGGGACGCATTGAGACCGGATTGGGCGATGGAAGAGGCGACGTTCATGGCAATACCTTTGGACCTACAGCCGCAATTTAACAAACCTGTGCCTTTCGGGCATCACCGCATTTGTAACAATTCGTTCCATCAAAGGCCGCCGCGATAATGGCCACCGTCGGAAACCCTGTCCGTCCGCGCTGATTGACTCGAATGACCGCCCAGCCCAGCCCGCTTGAAGCCACCCAGGCCCTGTTTGCCGAATTGCAACAGCGCGCGCTGGACGCCGGCGTGACGCTGCGCCAGCCGCCGCCCGCGCCCACCACCTGCTGCGGGCGCGGCTGCAACGGCTGCGTCTGGGAAGGGTTTTACGCGGCAGTGGACTACTGGCGCGACGAGGCGCTGCTGCAACTGCCACCCTGAAGCGCCCCCAGTCCTCTTCAGCTTTTGCCGAGCTTGGCCATGGCACGGCTCACCTCGTGCGTGCCCTGGGCACTGCCGTTGGGCGGCACGGTTTCGCCAGCGCGGTCCGTCACCTCGGCCAGCTGAGCAGCCAAGCACGAGTCGGCGTCCTGATCGAGCCCGATCCAGGCGCCTTGCGTCATGGTGATGTGCGCGGCCTCGAAGCTGCCGGCCCCGGCGCACAGCGTGGTGCGGGTCGGCGCGTCGGCGCTGGCCAGCACCAGCATGGCCGGCACCACGGCTTCGGGCTTCAAGGCCTGCAGCACGGCTTCGGGCATCAGGTCTTCGGTCATGCGCGTGGCGGCGGTCGGCGCCAGGCAGTTGACGCGGATGTCGTGCTTGGCACCTTCGAGCGCCAGCGTCTGCATCAGGCCGACGAGCGCCAGCTTGGCCGCACCGTAGTTGGACTGGCCGAAGTTGCCGTACAGGCCGGTGGAGGACGTCGTCATGACGATGCGGCCGTATTTCTGCTCGGTCATGATGGGCCACACCGCTTTCGTGCAGTGCACCGCGCCCATCAGGTGCACGTCGAGCACCAGGCGGAAGTCGGCCAGATCCATCTTGGCAAAGGTCTTGTCGCGCAGGATGCCGGCGTTGTTGACGAGGATATCGACACGGCCCCAGGTGTCCATGGCCTGCTGCACCATGGCCTGCACGGCAGCGAAGTCGGTCACCGAGGCGGCGTTGGCGATGGCCTCGCCACCGGCGGCGCGGATCTCGTCCACCACCGCCTGCGCGGCCGAGGCGGAGCCGCCCGAGCCGTCACGGGCGCCACCGAGGTCGTTGACCACCACCTTGGCGCCGCGCCTGGCCAGCGCCAGCGCATGCTGTTTGCCCAAGCCGCCGCCGGCACCGGTCACGATGGCCACGCGGCCCTTGAAGTCGATCATGCTGTCTCCTTATGGTTTGTTAGCCTATGCTGTGAATCCTGCAAATCTTAATTCACCCTTTTTTCGAGACCGGTCACCTGTCTGACAGCGCCATGGAACTGAACTCCGAATTCGTCACCGCCCCGCCGCGCGCCGCCGCCACCGTGGTCATGCTGCGCGATACCCCCGAAGGGCTGGAGGTGTTCCTGCTCAAGCGCCACGGCAACTCGGACGTGCTGGGCGGCGCGTATGTCTTCCCCGGCGGCAAGGTGGATCCGGCCGATGCCCACATGGCCGGGCACCTCGACCAAGCCCCGACCGACTTGCACGCCGCACTGGGTGAAGCCGAACTGGATCTGCCTGCTGCAATGGGGCTCTACGTCGCCGCGCTGCGCGAGGCCTTCGAGGAGTCCGGCGTGCTGTTCGCGAGCGAAGCCGACACCATGCGCTTGCAGCAGGCTGCCGCTTTGCTGCGCGAAGGCCAGGTGTTCAGCGATGTGCTGGTGCAGCTTGCGCTGCGGCTGGACACGCGCAGCGTGCTGCCCTGGTCGCGCTGGATCACGCCGCGCATGCCCTCGGTGAGCAACAAACGCTTCGACACGCGTTTCTTTGTAGCGGCCGTGCCGGCGCAGCAGACGGCGCGCCATGATGACTATGAGGCGACTGAAAGCGTGTGGCTGACGCCGCGCACCGCACTGCAGCAGTACTGGGACGGCCAGATCGCGCTGGCGCCACCGCAGATCATGAGCCTGGCACACCTGGCACGACACGCCTCGGTAGCCGGCGTGCTGGCCGAGGCGCGCTGCCGGCTGCCCCCGGTGATCCTGCCCGAACCCTTCGACCAGGAGGGCACGCGCGTGATCTGCTACCCCGGTGATGAACGTCACCCGGTGCGGGAGCGCGCCCTGCCCGGTCCGACGCGCCTGCACTATCGCAACAAGCGCTTCGAGCCGCAAGACGGCTTCGAGGGCTTGTTCGCCTAGGGCCGCTGCGCCGCGAGCCAGGCCTCGATGTCGGTCGGGTTGTTGAGGGTTCGCAAGGTCATGTAGGCGGCCTCGGCCTCGGGGTAACTGCGGCGCAGGTAGTTGAGCCACTGTTTGAGGCGCCCGGCGCGGTGACGCCGCTCGACGCGGCCACAGACCTGCCGCCAGAAATCCGCCATCAGCGGCAACAAAGCGGACCAGGTCACCGGTGGGGCAGCTGGCACGCCGGCCGCCGCACGCACGGCCAGCGCCAGCCCCGGGTCGGCCACCATGCCACGGCCCAGCATCAGGCTATCGCAGCCCGTCACTTCACGGCAACGCAGCGCGTCCTGCACGCTCCAGATTTCGCCATTGGCCACCAGCGGCACGCGGACCCGGGTACGCAGGTCGGCAATGCGCTCCCAGTAGGCCGGCGGCCGGTAGCCGTGCGCCTTGGTGCGTGCGTGCACCACGAGTTCGTCGGCCCCGCTGTCGGCAATCGCCTGGGCACAGTCTTCGGCGCGGCTGTCGTCGTTGAAACCGAGGCGCATCTTGGCCGACACCGGCACCTGGGCCGGCACGGCACGGCGCACCTGCGACACGATGCGCGCGATCAGCTCGGGCTCGTCCAGCAGCGCGGCCCCGCCGCCATGGCGGTTCACCACCTTGGCCGGGCAGCCGAAGTTGAGGTCTACCCCGGGTGCGCCGAGCGCCGCCAATGCAGCGGCGTTGTCGGCCAGCACCGCCGGGTCGGAGCCCAGCAGCTGCGGGCGCACCGGCACGCCGGCCAGCGTGCGGCCGCCCTGGTGCAGTTCCGGCACGATGCGGGTGAAGACACGGTCGGGCAGCAGGCGGTCGGTGACGCGGATGAACTCGGAGACGCAGCGGTCGACACCGCCGACACGTGTCAGGATGTCACGCAGCACGCAATCGAGCAGCCCCTCCATCGGGGCAAGAAGAATTTGCATGACAGGGGAAAAACTTCGGCAGAAGGCGGCCTATCCTACACGCCCACCTTCCGGCCGGTTTCGCGGGTGGGGGGCCCACGTCTCTGGTCTATCATCGTCCTCATCGCTTCCTCCGGAGCAAATCATGCGCAGCCGCATTGCCCTTGTCCTCCTATGTCTGCTCAGCACCCTGGCAAGCGCCGAAGAAACGGCGGCCCCCACGCCAGCGCGGCCGCTGCCGCCGCGCTGGCGCCACGGCATCCCGGTGAGTGTGGTCATCGGTGCCGATGTGGCGCCCAGTTTTGAAGGTCAGTTGCCGCAAAGCAGCGTCATCCTGCGCGTGCACGATGTGAACGCGCTGCCACTGCCTGTGCAGGGCGCCGGCGAATGCGTGATCGAGGCCACCGCCGCGGCCAATCTGTCGTCCGGGCGCATCGTCATTCGCCCGCTGCTGCAGCGCTGTTTCGACGCCCAGGGCAAGGAGTTCCCAAGCCGCCATGTCAGCGGCTTCGCCGTGGACCGCGATGCGCGCACCGGCATCAAGGGGCCGATGGCCTGGAGCCCGGAGGCCAAGGAACTGCTGATGCTCGGCGTAGGTACCCAGGAACGGCCGGGCTACTTCTCGCGCCTGATGTCCCGCACGCTCGGCCAGGCCTCCATGGGTCTGACCGACGAGTATTTCAACAAGAGTGACAGCAAGCCGGCACCGAGCGCCGATGCCGTGCGCGAACTCCGCGGCATCGAAGCGTTGCTGCCCACCCTGACGCTGGAGCCGGGCCGGCAGTTCGACCTGGTATTGCACGGCGCCCGGCCGTGAACGGCCGGCACACCGCCAACCGGATCAGACCGTCGCGCGCTTGAGGCGGATTTCTTCCAGACGGAAGCCGCCCAAGGGCACTGTCTTGGCCGAGGTCAGTTCACGCTTGAAACCGGCCAGTTCGTGGAAGCGCAGGGCGCGTTCATTGCCCAGCGGCAGCCAGACCGTGACCTGGGTGCAACCCTCTTCCTGCAGGCCGTCGCGCGCAGCATCCCACAGCGCCAGGCCGGCACCGGTGTCCCAGTGCGAGGGCATCACGTAGATGGCCCAGATTTCGCCCACGGTCGGCTTGGTGCCCTCGTCGCGCGAGCGGTCGTAGCCGACAAAGCCGATGACCTTGTTGTTCTCGTCGACGGCGACCTGCACCTGCGGCTCGCCGTACTCGATGGCTTCGCGCCAGAAGGTCAGGCGGGCATCGGCGCCCTGGGGTTTGAAAAATTCGGCCGGCACCAACTCACGGTAGATGGTCTCGCTGGTGCTGGCATGGATGGTGGCAATGGCTTTGGCATCGCGCAGTGTGGCGGGGCGGATGGTGTAACTGGACATGAAAAAGACGAACCCGTTCGAAAAACCGTGCGGCAGACTCACCGCGAAAGCAAGCGGGCGATAATAGCGCACGCGATACCCCTACGCCCATGAGCAACGATACGTCCCAGAAATCTCTGTCGCAGCTGGTCGAGGAACTGCGCAGCTACCAGGCCGAACTGGAAGCCCAGAACGAGGCCCTGCGCTACAGCCGTATCGCCGCGGAAGGCGCCTCGGAACGCTTCGAATCGCTCTTCTCCAACGTGCCGCTGGCCCTGATGGTGGTGGACGAACTGGGCATGGTGGTACAGAGCAATGCCAAGGCACTCCATCTGTTCCGCCCGCAGGAATACGACCCGCCGCTGAACTTCCTGCTGCCGCTGGTGGACGAAGTGCACCTGGAGCGCGTCGGCCGCTGCTTCGACGAAGCGCGCCGCAACGGCACCAGCGAGGTCACCGAGGTGGTCTTCCTGCGCGGCTCGGAAGGCACACTGACCGGCGACCTGCACATGGCGCGCATCGAGTACTCGCAGGACGACGAGATGGCGCATTTCATCTGCGCCATCATCGACCAGGGCCCGCTGCTGGCTGAGCGTCATGCCTTGCAGGAAAGTGCCGAAGCACTGCGCCAGCGCAACGAGGAACTGCGCTTCAGTGAAAACCGCATGGCGGCCATCATCAATTCCTCGCTCGACGCCATCATCTGTGTCGACGCCGACCAGCGCATCTCGGTCTTCAACCCGGCCGCTGCCGCGCTGTTCCAGTGCCCGGCCGAGCATGCCCTGGCCACCTCACTGGCACGCTTTTTACCCGAGGCCATGGATGCCATTGCCGCCACGCAAGTCTCCAGCCACGCCCAGCTTGGCGAAGTCAGCGGCCAGACCGCCGACGGCCAGCCGCTGGCGCTGGAGGTCAGCGTGTCGTGCGAGCGCCATCCGCAGGGCAACATCACCACCGTGTTCGCGCGCGACCTGACCGGGCGCAAGGCGATGGAGGCGCAACTGCGCGAATCCCACAAGATGCAGGCCATCGGCACCATGGCCGGCGGCATTGCACACGATTTCAACAACATCCTGAGCGCCATTCTTGGCAATGCAGCGCTGGCCATGGAAGATGCCGGACCGGACTCACCGGC
This sequence comes from Curvibacter sp., assembly GCA_031426755.1. GTDB lineage: Bacteria > Pseudomonadota > Gammaproteobacteria > Burkholderiales > Burkholderiaceae_C > Hylemonella. The sequence continues at coordinate 13,304 of JASJPI010000004.1, read as the reverse complement.
CCAGATCAGCCTGGCCCAGATCGAAAAGGCCGGCCAGCGCGCGCGCGATCTGGTGCGCCAGATCCTCACCTTCAGCCGCAACGAAACGCCGCGCCGCGAGCCGGTCCAGCTGGCCGACGTGGTGCAGGAATGCAAACGCCTGCTCAAGGTCACCCTGCCACCCAATCTGAAGCTGCAGGCGCAGATCGATGCCGACACCCCCGACGTGCTGGCCGATGCCACCCAGGTCGGGCAGGCCCTGTTCAACCTGTGCACCAACGCCATCCATGCGATGGACACCAAGCGCGGCACGGTGCGCATCGAACTGGGTCATGTCCACCTCGACATCCTCCAGGCCGAACCGCTGGGGCTGCTGCCGGGCCATTTCGCCACACTCACCGTGCGCGACACCGGCACCGGCATCGACCCGGCCACGCTGCAACGACTGTTCGAGCCGTTCTTCACCACCAAGCAGGTCGGCCAGGGCACCGGCCTGGGGCTGGCCGTGGTGCACGGGGTCATGCGCACCCACATGGGGACGGTCGATGTGCAAAGCACGCCCGGTGTGGGCAGCGCGTTCGCCCTCTACTTCCCGGCCCTGGACGAGCCGGTGGAGCCCGCCCCGGTCAAGGTGCGGCGGGCAAAGAGCAGCAGCACGGGCAGCGGGCACGTCATGTATGTCGACGACGACCAGGCCCTGGCGTTCCTGATGCAGCGCGCCCTGAGCCGCAAGGGCTTGAAGGTCAGCACCTTCACCGATCCGCAGCAGGCACTGGCCGCACTGCGCGAGAACGCCGCCGACTTCGACCTGCTGGTCACCGACTACAACATGCCGGGCTACAGCGGCGTGGATCTGCTGCGCGATGCAGCCAACATCCGGCCCGATCTGCCGGTGGCGCTGGCCTCCGGTTATGTCACCCCCGAGATCGAGCAAAGCGCGCGGGCTGCCGGTGCGCGGGTCCTGATCCACAAGCCCAATGACGTGGACGAACTGTGCGAGACCGTGCAGCGCCTGCTCCGGGGGGAACCTGCCGCGGATCCCGATGTCAGTCCCTGACGGCATCGAACTGATTCATGCCGACGATGCCCTGCTGGTGCTGAACAAGCCGGCCGGCCTGCTCTCGGTGCCCGGCCGCGGCCCCGACAAGCAGGACTGCCTGAGCGCGCGCGTGCAGCGCCACTTTGCCGACGCCCTCATCGTGCACCGGCTGGACATGGCGACGTCGGGTCTGCTGCTGATGGCGCGCGGCGCGGCCATGCAGCGCGAGCTCAGCATGGCCTTTGCCAACCGCGAGGTGCACAAGCGCTACGTCGCCGTGGTCGACGGCCACCTGACGCAAACGGCGGAAGACTGGCACGTGATCGAGCAGCCCATCCTGCTGGACTGGCCACGCCGTCCGCTGCACATCATCGACCCGCGCGGCAAGCCCAGCCTGACGCGCTGGCGCGTGCTGGCGCATGAGGCGGATGCTGCAGGCCGGCCACAGACCCGGCTGGAACTGGAGCCGGTTACCGGCCGCTCGCACCAGTTGCGCGTGCACCTGCAGGCCCTGGGCCATGCCATCGTCGGCGATGCGCTCTATGCCAGCCCCGAGGTCCAGGCCCGTAGCGCGCGGCTGCTGCTGCATGCCAGTGCCGTGAGGCTGCAGCACCCGCTTAATGGCCAGCCCCTGCCGCTGAGCAGCCCGCCACCCTTCTGAAACGGCACCTCGTACGCTATCAGAATAATAGCTCTTGATTCATGATCGACGAGGGCAAACGCCATATTTGAGGCTTAAACCGGAGGCCACCATGTCCCACCCCCATCTCTACATCCTGACCGGCGCCTCGCGCGGCATGGGACTTGCGATCGGGCAGCAACTGCTGCAGCCTGACCACGCCCTGCTGTGCATCGCGCGCCAGACCAATGCATCCCTGGCCGCGCAAGCCCAGCGGATGGCTTGCCCGCTGGAGCAGTGGCCTCTGGATCTGGCGCACAGCTGCGAGGCGACCGCCAAGCTGAGACGATGGCTGGAGCGTCCCGGCGCACGCTATGCCAGCGCCACGCTGATCAACAACGCCGGCATGATCCCGGCCATCACGCCCCTGTCCGCCGCCGATCCGGATGCGTTGGCCCAGGCGCTGCGCGTCGATCTGGAAGCGCCCCTGCTGCTGAGCGCGGCCTTTCTGGGTGCCACCGAGGGCTGGACCGTGCCGCGCCGTGTGCTCAACATTTCCTCGGGACTGGGCCGCCGGCCCATGGCCTCGCAAGCCGCCTACTGCGCCGCCAAGGCCGGCATGGACCACTACACCCGCTGCCTGGCGTTGGAGGAGGCGCGCAAACCCAATGGCGCCAGGGTCTGTTCGCTCGCACCCGGCGTGATCGACACCGACATGCAGGTGCAGCTGCGCAGCGCCGACGGGGCCGCGTTTCCGGACCGCGACCGTTTCGAGCAGCTCAAGAGCGACGGCCAGCTCGACATCCCTGAAGCCGCCGCACGCAAGGTGCTCGCCTACCTGAACCGCGTCGACTTCGGCAACGAGCCGGTAGCCGACGTGCGCGGCTAGTGCAGCGTGAGAACCGGAATACTGGTGTGGGCCAGCACGCGCTGCGTCTGGCTGCCGATCAACAGGCGCTCCACCAGCCCCATGCCGTGCGTGCCCATGACGATGAGGTCGGCGTTGCATGCCTGGGCCGCCTCCAGGATAGCGCGAAACACCGGTTTGTCGCGTACCACGACACGCTGGCAGGACACACCTGCTGCGCGCGCCACGGCCTCGGCCTGGTCCAGCCAATAGTTCGCCGCCTGCACGCCAGGCAATTCCTGCGGTGCTTCGGGCGGACGGTAGCCGCTACCCATGATGCCGGCCGGAAAATGCTCGATCGCCGTCATCAGCGTGACTTGCGAGCCGAGTTGGGCTGCCAGCTCGACGCCCCGGGTCACCGCCCGCAGGGCCGTGTCGGAACCGTCGGTCGGTAGCAGAATGTGTTTGAACATGGTGATCTCCTGACGCAGACAGAGACAATGAGAATGCAAAAGCCGGGATCCTGCCGCGCGCTACGGCCCGACCCGGTGTTTCAGGCCGCGTGCAGCATCTGCACGATTTCGTCCTTGAGCTTGAGGCGCTTCTTCTTGAGGTTCTCCAACGCGTCATCAGCCATCACGGCGCCGCCGGTCTCGACCTTGGTGATGGTGTGGTTAACCTCGTCATAGTCGTCGTACAGACGTGCAAAATGCTGATGCGTCGTTTTCAAGGCATGGATCTTGTCCTTCAACTGGGGAAACTCGTGGGGAATATCGTGCTTGAGCAAATCCATTCTTGATCTCCTGGTTCTGAACAGCTTCAGTCTAAGGGGCTGGCATCCGAAAGTCATGATCCAGATCAATTTTGCACCGCTTGCGCCTGCCGCCCGCGCGGCCCTCGGGCTAAGATGCCGGCCATGACACGCCGCAAGTACTGGAGCCTGAGCGCCAAACTCGCCTTGATCGGCACCCCCTTCGTGCTGCTGGCCCTGCTGGCCACGGCGGCCACGCTGTGGGTTTCGTGGCAGCTCGATGGCGGCGCCGCGGCCGTCAACGAAGCGGGCCGCATGCGCATGCAGGCTTACCGGCTGTCGCTCTCGCTGGGAACCGGCGAGATGGATGCCTTGCCGCGCCAGGTGCGCGAGTTCGAGGACAGCCTGGCCGTGCTGCGCCATGGCGACCCGGAACGCCCCCTCTTTGTGCCCTGGGACGACACCGTTCAGCAGCGCTTTGCCGTCATCGAACAGGATTGGAAGCGCTTTCGCACACTGGCTGCCACGCCCGGGCCATCGCAGGAGTTGCGCACCCGGACGATTGACTTCGTCGAGCACATCGATGCCTTCGTCAAGGGCATCGAACACCACATCTCGCGCTGGACCGCCATCCTGCACCTGCTGCAGACCACCTTGATGGCCATGGTCGTGCTCGGCTCACTGGTGTTGCTGTATGCCGGCCATCTGTTCGTGCTGGAGCCGGTCAGCCTGCTCAAGCAGGCGATCGAGAAGATCCAGAGCGGCGACTTCGAGGCCCGGGTCGACAAGCTCACGCGCGACGAGTTCGGCACCCTGGCCGAGGGCTTCAATGGCATGGCCGAAAACCTGCAATCGATGTACCGCAGCCTGGAGAGCAGGGTAGCGGAAAAGACGGCGGCGCTGGAGGAAAAGCGCGAGCGGCTGGAAAGCCTGTACGAAGTCACGACCATGGTGGCACGCGCCACCACGCTGGATGAACTGGCCCAGGGTTTTGCCCACAGCATCCTGCACATCGCCCACGCCGACGGCGTGGCGCTGCGCTGGTCGGATCAGACCAACCAGCGCTACCTGATGCTGGCCGCCAGCGGACTGCCCGCCGAGATGCTGGAAGTCGAGCACTGCATCCACAAGGGCGACTGCGATTGCGGTGCGTCAACGGAAGCCAGCCAGCTGCGCGTGATTCCGATTCATACCCTCGGCGACACCAAGGAACGCCTGTGCGGCAAGGCCGGCTTCGAGACCCTGGTCAATATCCCGGTGCGTCTGCATGACCGCCTGATGGGCGAAGTGGACCTCTTCTTCCACGCCAAGGTATCGCCTTCGGCGTCCGAGCGCTCCCTTTACGAGGCCCTGAACAGCCACCTGGCCAGCGCGATGGAAAACCTGCGCCTCAATGCCCTGGAAAAAGAAGCCGCCGTGGCCCAGGAACGCAATCTGCTGGCGCGCGAACTGCACGACTCGATTGCGCAGTCACTGGCTTTTCTCAAGATCCAGGTGCAGCTCATGCGCGACGCCCTGGCCAGCGGCGACCAGCAGATCATCAAGCAGGTACTGGAAGAGATCGACACCGGTGTGCGCGAAAGCTACGGCGACGTGCGCGAGCTGCTGCTGCACTTCCGCACCCGCGCCAACACGGAAGACATCGAGCCGGCGCTGGCCACCACCTTGCGCAAGTTCGAACACCAGAGCGGCCTGCAAACCCATCTGGCGATCCAGGGTCACGGCCTGCCGCTGTCGCCCGATCTGCAGATCCAGGTACTGCACATCATCCAGGAGGCCCTGTCCAATGTCCGCAAGCATGCGCGCGCGTCGCAGGTCTGGATCGACGTACTGCAGCAACCCGAATGGCGCTTCGAGGTGCGCGACAACGGCATCGGCTTCACCAGCGACGACAAGCTCGACGAGACCCATGTCGGCCTGCGCATCATGAGCGAACGGGCCGAGCGCATCGGCGCCCGGCTCGATATCATTTCCACACCGGGGCACGGCACCTCCATCGTGCTGACGCTGCCGGCCCAGCCGCCAGCCCAGGCCGCCGTCCAAATTCTCCCGGCCGTGCCGGATGTTCAGGCCCTTGATCTGCATTGACACCCCCACGACCATGCCCATCGCTTCGTCCGCCAGCCCGACCCATCCCGTCCGCATCCTGGTGGTTGACGATCACACCCTGTTTCGCCGCGGCCTGACCGCCCTGCTCTCGCGTGAACCGCTGTTCAACGTGGTGGGCGATGCCGCCGATGCCGGCGAGGCCCTGCGTCGTGCCCAGGAGTTGCGGCCGGACCTGATCCTGCTCGACAACCACCTGCCTGGCGTGCGCGGTGTGGACGCCCTGCCCGCGCTGCGGGAGGCCGCGCCGAACGCCCGCATCCTGATGCTCACAGTGAGCGAGGACGAACAGGACCTGGCCGACGCGCTCAAGGCCGGCGCGGCCGGCTACCTGCTCAAGACCGTTGAAGGCGATGCCCTGGCGGCGGCGATCCACCGCGTCATGCGCGGCGAAAGTGTGGTGGCAGATGAGATGACCAGCAAGCTGGTGGCCGCCTTCAAGGGCGCCAGCACCGGCACGCCCCCCGCCGCGCCGGCCGTCGAGGAGGCTCCGGCTGCGACCGCCTCGCTGATGGACGGCCTGTCGCCACGCGAGCGCGACATTCTGCGCGGCATCGCGCGCGGCGCCAGCAACAAGGAAATCGGCCGTGAGCTCGGAATTGCCGAAACCACGGTCAAGATCCATGTGCAGCACGTGCTGCGCAAGCTCGACGTGAGTTCGCGCGTCCAGGCCGCCGTGCTGGCAACCGAAGCCGGCTTGACCTGAATCGCCCATCCAGGCTATCTTTTGACCTGCATCAAACAGGCCACGAATTCCAGTCTCACATAGTTCTTCCGAACTATGCCGCACCTGCCAGCGAAGGATGGCGCCCACGGCGCTTGGACCCTAGAGTCAGTCCATCCTTAAAAGGAGTTTGGACATGGACAGAAACAGACAAGCCCTCTCGGTGCTGATTGTCAGCACGCTAGCCTTCACCGTGTGCTTCATGGTGTGGATGATGTTCGGCGTGATCGGCATACCGATCAAGAAGACGCTGGGCCTCAACGCTACTGAATTCGGCCTGCTCACCGCCATGCCGGTGCTGACCGGCTCGCTGATCCGCGTGCCACTGGGCATCTGGACCGACAAGTTCGGTGGCCGCATCGTCATGACCATCCTGATGGCCTGCACCGTGCCGGCGATCTACCTGATGAGCTATGCCACGGCCTACTGGCACTTCCTGGTGATCGGCCTGTTCGTCGGCCTGGCCGGCGGCTCGTTCTCGGTCGGCACACCCTATGTGGCCCGCTGGTTCCCGAAAAACCGCCAGGGTTTCGCCATGGGCGTGTACGGCGCCGGCAACTCGGGGGCGGCCGTCAACAAGTTCGTTGCGCCAGCGTTGGTGGTGGCCTTCGGCTGGACCATGGTGCCGCAGGTCTATGCAGCCATCATGCTTGGCACCGTGGTGCTGTTCTGGTTCTTCAGCTACAGCGATCCCACCCACCTGGTGCCCAGCAACGTCAAGTTCAGCGACCAGCTCAAGGCGCTGAAGGACCCCAAGGTGCTGAAGTACTGCCAGTACTACAGCATCGTGTTCGGCGGCTATGTGGCGCTCTCCCTGTGGATGGTGCAGTACTACGTCGGCGAGTACGGCCTGGACATCCGCGCTGCCGCCCTGCTGGCAGCCTGCTTCTCGCTGCCCGGCGGCGTGCTGCGTGCCATCGGCGGCTGGCTGAGTGACAAGTACGGCGCCCACAGCGTGACCTGGTGGGTCATGTGGGTGAGCTGGATCTGCCTGTTCCTGCTGAGCTACCCGCAGTTCGACTTCACGGTCACCACCGTGAACGGTCCGAAGACCTTCCATATCGGCCTGAATGTCTACGCTTTCACCGGCCTGATGTTCATCCTGGGTATCGCCTGGGCTTTCGGCAAGGCCAGCGTGTTCAAGTACATCAGCGATGACTATCCCCAGAACATCGGCACCATCAGCGGCATCGTCGGTCTGGCTGGCGGCTTGGGCGGTTTCGTGCTGCCCATCATGTTCGGTGCCCTGCTCGACTTCACCGGCATCCGCTCCAGCGCCTTCATGCTGATGTACGGCGTGGTCTGGGTCTCGCTGATCTGGATGTACTGGACCGAGGTACGGAGCGCCGAAGTCATGGGCTCCCATGCCAAGAGTTTCCGCCTGCAAGGCTGAGTCCAACCCCTTCAACACCAAGGACGCACTATGAATACGACAAGCAAAGCGGGCCAGGGCAGCGGTGGCGACATCGCCGACTGGCGCCCCGAAGACGAGCAGTTCTGGGAAAGCACCGGCAAGAAGGTCGCCTACCGCAACCTCTGGATCTCGATTCCCGCCCTGCTGTGCGGTTTCGCGGTCTGGGGCATGTGGGGCATCATCACCGTGCAGATGCTCAACCTGGGCTTCCCCTTTACCCAGGCCGAGTTGTTCACGCTGACCGCCATTGCCGGCATCTCCGGCGCCACCATGCGCATCCCGGCCTCCTTCCTGATCCGCATGGCCGGTGGCCGCAACACCATCTTCCTGACCACGGCGATGCTGCTGGCCCCGGCCATCGGCACCGGCATCGCCCTGCAGCACCCCGAGTGGCCGCTGTGGGTGTTCCAGCTGATGGCGCTGTGGTCGGGCGTGGGCGGCGGCAACTTCGCCTCCTCGATGTCCAACATCAGCACCTTCTTCCCCAAGCGCCTGCAGGGCACGGCGCTGGGTCTGAATGCCGGCCTGGGCAACTTCGGCGTCACGACCATGCAGGTCGTCATTCCGCTGGTGATGACCATCGGCCTGTTCGGCGCCTTCGGCGGCGAAGCCAAGGCGCTGATCAAGGACAGCGGCTGGATCCTGGGCAAGATCGCCGCCGGTACCCCGACTTACATCCAGAACGCCGGCTTCGCCTGGGTGCTGTCCCTGGTGCCGCTGTCGATCCTGTGCTGGTTCGGCATGAACAACCTGAAGACGGTGACGCCGGCAGCGGGTTCACCGATCACCGCCTTCCTGAAGATCATCTACCTGTATTCGCTCGCTTTCGTCCCGTCGATTGCGATGCTTTACCTCTACCTGCCCGCACCGACCGGCCTGGGCCTGTTGAACATGTGGGTGGCGATTCCGCTGGACATCATTGCCGCCCTGTTGGTGATGAAGCTGGCAGCCTTCGGTACGATGAAGGAGAACGTCGCCAAGCAGTTCGAGATCTTCAAGAACAAGCACACCTGGTCGATGACGGCGCTCTACGTGGTTACCTTCGGCAGCTTCATCGGCTTCTCGATGGCGCTGCCGCTGGCCATCACGGTGATCTTCGGCTTCAGCCATGTGCCTGATGCCGCCGGCTTGCTGACCCATACCACCAAGAACCCGAACGCGCCCTCGGCCCTGACCTACGCCTGGATCGGCCCCTTCGTCGGTGCGGCGGTGCGCCCGATCGGCGGCTGGATCTCGGACAAGGTCGGTGGCTCCATCGTCACCCAGATCATCTCGGCCGTCATGGTGGTGGCCTCGGCCGCGGTGGGCTACGTGATGATGCTGGCCTACGGTTCAGCCACGCCCGAGCAGTACTTCCCCATGTTCATGGGTCTGTTCATCCTGCTGTTCGCCGCCAGCGGCGTCGGCAACGGCTCGACCTTCCGCAGCGTGGGCTTCATCTTCGACCGCCAGCAAGCCGGCCCGGTGCTGGGCTGGACCTCGGCCGTGGCGGCCTATGGCGCCTTCATCGCCCCGGTGCTGATCGGCCAGCAGATCAAGGCCGGCACGCCGCAATACGCCTTCTACGGGTTCGCCGTGTTCTACGCGGTGTGCCTGGTGCTGAACTGGTGGTTCTACCTGCGCAAGAACGCCTACGTGCAGAACCCCTGAACGCATTGAATTTGATTGACTGGAGACCAACATGAGTCACTTTCTCGACCGACTGAGCTACTTTTCACAACCGAAGGAATCGTTCTCCAACGACCACGGCATCACCACCGGCGAAGACCGCACCTGGGAAGACGCCTACCGCGACCGCTGGGCCCACGACAAGATCGTTCGCTCCACCCACGGCGTGAACTGCACGGGCTCCTGTTCGTGGAAGATTTACGTCAAGGGCGGCATCGTGACCTGGGAAACCCAGCAGACCGACTACCCGCGCACCCGCTGGGACATGCCGAACCACGAGCCGCGCGGCTGCGCCCGCGGCGCCAGCTACAGCTGGTACCTGTATTCCGCCAACCGCGTCAAGTACCCGATGGTGCGCGGCCGCCTGCTCAAGCTCTGGCGCGAGGCACGTCTCTCGCACGAGCCGGTCGATGCCTGGGCCTCGATTGCCGACAGCAATGCCAAGCGCAAGGAATACCAGAGCGTGCGCGGTCTCGGCGGCTTTGTTCGTTCAAGCTGGGACGAAGTCAACGAGATGATCGCCGCCGCCAACATCTACACCGTCAAGAAGCACGGTGCAGACCGGGTGATCGGCTTCTCACCGATTCCGGCCATGTCCATGGTGTCCTACGCCGCGGGTAGCCGCTACCTGAGCCTGATGGGCGGCGTCTGCATGAGCTTTTACGACTGGTACTGCGACCTGCCCCCCAGCAGCCCGCAGATCTGGGGCGAGCAGACCGACGTGCCGGAATCGGCCGACTGGTACAACTCCAGCTACATCATTGCCTGGGGCTCGAACGTGCCGCAGACGCGCACGCCGGATGCCCACTTTTTCACCGAGGTGCGCTACAAGGGCACCAAGACGGTGGCCGTCACCCCGGACTACTCGGAAGTGGCCAAGCTGTCCGACATCTGGATGCACCCCAAGCAGGGCACCGATGCCGCCGTGGCCATGGCCATGGGCCACGTGATCCTCAAGGAGTTCTACTTCGACAAGCGTTCGGCCTACTTCGACGACTACGCCCGCCGTTACACCGATCTGCCGATGCTGGTGATGCTCAAGGAGCAGAAGGCACCGAACGGCGAGACCATCCTGGTGCCGGACCGCTATGTGCGCGCCAGCGACTTCAACGGCAAGCTCGGCCAGGCCAACAACCCCGAGTGGAAAACCGTCGCCTTCAATGAAGACGGCAAAGTGGTGCTGCCCAACGGGGCCATCGGCTTCCGCTGGGGCCCGGACGGCCGCGCCGATGCGGGCCAGTGGAACCTCGAATCCAAGGAAGCGCGGCACGGCGGCGATGTCAAGCTCAAGCTCTCGGTGCTTGAAGGCGCTGCTCCCAGCAGCGAAACCGCCAAGGTGGGCTTTCCCTATTTCGGCGGCATCGAAACCGAACACTTCCCGAACAACACTGCCGGCGCCGGCAACAGCAATGTGCTGGTGCGCACGGTCCCGGTCCAGCGCATTGCGCTGGGCAAGGAAGGCGAGAAGCGCGAGGCCCTGGTGGCCACCGTGTTCGACCTGCAGGTCGCCAACTACGGCATCGCCCGCGGCCTGAGCGGCGAACAAGCCGCCACCAGCTTCGACGATGACACCCCCTACACGCCGGCTTGGCAGGAGAAGATCACCGGCGTGCCGCGTGAGCAGCTCATCACCGTGGCGCGCCAGTTTGCCGACAACGCCGACAAGACCAAGGGCAAGTCCATGGTCATCATCGGCGCGGCCATGAACCACTGGTACCACAGCGACATGAACTACCGCGGCGTCATCAACATGCTGATGATGTGCGGCTGTATCGGCCAGAGCGGCGGCGGCTGGGCCCACTACGTGGGCCAGGAAAAGCTGCGCCCGCAAACCGGCTGGACGGCCCTGGCCTTCGCGCTGGACTGGATCCGCCCGCCGCGCCAGATGAACTCCACCAGTTTCTTCTATGCCCACACCGACCAGTGGCGCTACGAGAAGCTCGGCATGGAAGAGGTGCTCTCGCCCCTGGCCGACAAGAAGATGTACGGCGGCAGCATGATCGACTACAACGTGCGCGCCGAGCGCATGGGCTGGCTGCCTTCCGCCCCGCAACTGCAGACCAACCCGATGCAGGTGGTCAAGGACGCCGTAGCGGCCGGCATGGACCCCAAGGACTACACGGTCAAGGGCCTGAAGGACGGCACCCTCAAGATGAGCTGCGAGGACCCGGACCATCCGGCCAACTGGCCGCGCAACATGTTCGTCTGGCGCTCCAACATCCTGGGCTCCAGCGGCAAGGGCCACGAGTACTTCCTCAAGCACCTGCTGGGCACCAGCCACGGCGTGCAGGGCAAGGATCTCGGCAAAGACGAGGCCAAGCCGACCGAGGTGGTGTGGCACGACCAGGCCCCGGAGGGCAAGCTGGACCTGCTGGTCACGCTGGACTTCCGCATGAGCACGACCTGCCTGTACTCCGACATCGTCCTGCCGACGGCCACCTGGTACGAGAAGAACGACCTCAACACCAGCGACATGCATCCCTTCATCCACCCGCTGTCCACCGCGGTGGATCCGGCCTGGCAGAGCAAGAGCGACTGGGAAATCTACAAGGGCTTCGCCAAGAAGTTCAGCGAACTGTGCGTCGGTCACCTCGGCGTCGAACGCGAGATGGTGCTCAGCCCGCTGATGCACGACTCGCCCTCCGAACTGGCACAACCCTTTGGCGTGCAGGATTGGAAGCGCGGTGAGATCGACCTCATCCCCGGCAAGACCGCACCCAACATGGTGGTGGTCGAGCGCGACTACCCCAACCTCTACAAGCGCTTCACGGCCCTGGGCCCGCTGATGAACAAGGTCGGCAACGGTGGCAAGGGCATTTCCTGGAACACCCAGACCGAAGTCAAGCAGCTCGGCGAACTCAATGGCGTGGTGAGGACCGAGGGCGTGACCTGCGGCATGCCCAAGATCGAGACCGACATCGATGCCTGCGAAGTCGTGCTGCAACTGGCGCCCGAGACCAATGGTCACGTCGCCGTCAAGGCCTGGGAGGCCCTGGGCAAACAGACCGGCCGTGATCACGTTCACCTGGCCCTGTACCGCGAAGACGAGAAAATCCGTTACCGCGACATCCAGGCCCAGCCGCGCAAGATCATCAGCTCACCGACATGGAGCGGCATCGAGAGCGAGACCGTCTCGTACAACGCCGGCTATACCAACGTGCATGAGCTGATCCCGTGGCGCACCCTCACCGGACGTCAGCAGTTCTACATGGATCACCCATGGATGATCGCCTTTGGCGAAGGTTTCAGCAGCTACCGTCCGCCGGTGGACCTGAAGACCACGGCTGGCATTCACGGCATCAAGTCCAACGGCAACACCGAGATTCTGCTGAACTTCATCACGCCGCACCAGAAGTGGGGTATCCACTCCACCTACAGTGACAATCTGATGATGCTCACGCTCAACCGCGGCGGCCCGGTGATCTGGCTCAGCGAAGACGACGCCAAGAGCGCCGGCATCGTGGACAACGACTGGGTCGAGCTGTTCAACATCAACGGCGCCATTGCGGCGCGGGCGGTGGTGAGCCAGCGCGTCAACCCGGGCATGGTCATGATGTACCACGCACAGGAGAAGATCATCAACACCCCCGGCTCGGAGATCACCGGCGCACGCGGCGGCATCCACAACTCGGTCACGCGCATCGTGCTCAAGCCGACGCACATGATCGGTGGCTACGCCCAGTTCAGCTACGGCTTCAACTACTACGGCACCATCGGCACCAACCGCGACGAATTCGTCGTGGTCCGCAAGATGAACAAGGTTGACTGGCTCGATACGCCAGCCGCAGCATCAACCTCCGCCGGCGCGCACGCCTGAGACAAGGAGAACAACCATGAAAATTCGCGCTCAAATCGGCATGGTGCTCAACCTGGACAAGTGCATCGGCTGCCACACTTGTTCGGTCACCTGCAAGAACGTCTGGACCAGCCGCTCCGGCATGGAGTACGCCTGGTTCAACAACGTCGAGACCAAACCCGGCATCGGCTATCCCAAGGAATGGGAAAACCAGGACAAGTGGAATGGCGGCTGGGTCCGCAAACCCAACGGCCAGATCGAGCCGCGCCAGGGGGCCAAGTGGAAGCTGCTCATGCGCATCTTCGCCAACCCCAACCTGCCGCAGATCGACGACTACTACGAGCCCTTCACCTTCGACTAC
>JASJPI010000003.1:0-309856 GCA_031426755.1 Curvibacter sp. | reverse complement strand
AATTTTGAGTCGGCATCGACTCGCTTAGATGGTCAGTTTTCGGTCGGCGTCAACAATAGGTGTAAACCCTCGTTGGGATCGGTCACTCAGGAGTAGAGTCTCCAGCGACAGCTTTCAGCCTAGACCGGACCTCCAGGGCGGACACACCAACGCCCCCTTCTGGCCGACTTCGGCCGCTCAAAAGATACTGGCTGAGGCGCCCTACTCCCAGTTCGCGCTTAACAAATTGAGCCAGGCGCCTCGTGGACTTGAAGAGAAGGAATCCTGATTGCGTACGCAGATTCCGTATCCTTTAAAACAGCAATCACCATAAACCATAAGCACTTGTTGTACGGTTTTGTGTTTTTTGCCAATATTGGGTAGGCAGTGTGTCAAAAGGAAAGGGGGACTGGAGAACTCTCATAAGTCCTTGATTTATAAGGGCTAGACTTGTGGACACGGCGTTCTCCTGTCCATGAGAAATGGAGAATAGAGAGCGAAATTTCCTGAAAAACGGTGTTTTTTAGGGTTGCCACCAAGGTCCGTGTCCACGAGCCAAAATGGCGAAAACCCCGCAGAGACTGGGCCTCAGCGGGGTTTCCAAAAAGTGAGAGAGTGTTTTTCTCACAAAGCATATGGTGGAGCTGGGGGGATTTGAACCCCCGTCCGCAAGCCTTCTTCGCGCAGTTCTACATGTGTAGCCGTCTGATTTGGATCTCGCCCAGTGCGTCGCGCAGCGGCACGCTACGCATCAGGCCAGTACCCTTGAATCTCGCACATCACCAAGGTACCCGGTGACATGCCAGCCGATATGAATTCCCTTGCAGCCTGGACAGTCTTGCGACCGCCCTTGCCCAGCCTATCGGCCTGCTGTTGCAAGGCTCACCGGATTAAGCGGCGAGTGCGAAACGTTCGTCGTTTGCAGTTAGTTTTTTTCTGCGGTTTTACGAGGTGACAGAACCTCGACATGCCCTGCTGCGTGTCCGAACCCACGTCGAAACCAGTGCAGCCCCTGAATTACCTATTTTAGGCCTGCTCCAGCAATTGCAAGAGCTCGGCCGGAGAATTTATCGTGGCATGCGCGCCCCAGCTGGCCACGTCGGTTTTCTGCCCCAGGTAGCCGTAGGTGGCCGCCACCGTGCCCATGCCGGCGGCGCGGCCGGCGACGATGTCGCGTTCGTCGTCGCCCACATAGAGGCAACGCTCGGGATGCAGCTGCAGGCGCCGTGCCGCCTCGAACAGCGGCTCCGGGTGCGGCTTGGCATGGGGGGTGGTGTCCCCGCTCACGATGGCGCGGGCGCTGGCAAACAGCGGCATGGCTTGTGTCAGCGGCACCGTAAAACGCTGCGACTTGTTGGTGACCACACCCCAGGCCAGCGGGCGCTGCTGCAGCCGCTCGATCAGTTCAGCCACGCCGGCAAAAGCGTAGGTGCGCTGCGTCATGCAGTTCTCGTAGTTGACGAAAAATTCCTCGCGCATGAGAGCGAACTCGGGATGCTCCGGCGTCAGGCCGAAGGCCACCTCCAGCATGCCGCGCGCACCAGCGCCGGCCATCGGCCGGTAGACCTCGGGCGCCAGGGACGGCAAGCCGCGGTCGGTACGCATCTTGTCCACGGCCGCCCCCAAGTCGGGTGCGCTGTCGATCAGGGTACCGTCCAAGTCGAACAGGACGGCCTCGATACCGGAAAACACCGCCATCACGCCCCCGTCACCGGTCTGCGCGTGGCCAACAGGTAGTTGACGCTGGTGTCGGCACTGAGCCAGTAACGCCGGGTGAGCGGGTTGTATTCCATGCCACGGGTCTGCTGGAGCTCCAGGCCAGCCTGCCGGCAGTAGCGCGCCAGTTCGCTGGGACGGATCATCTTGGCGTATTCATGGGTGCCGCGCGGCAGCAACTTGAGCAGGTATTCAGCCCCGACGATCGCGAACAGGAATGATTTGGGGTTGCGGTTGAGCGTGGAGAAGAACACCCAGCCCCCGGGTTTGACCAGCGTGGCGCAGGCCTGCACGACGGACGCGGGGTCCGGCACGTGCTCCAGCATTTCCATGCAGGTCACCACGTCAAAGCTGCCCGGCTGCTCAGCCGCCAGCGCCTCGGCGCTGACCTCGCGGTACTGGACATTCGGTGTCTGAGCTTCCAGCGCGTGCAACTGGGCCACTTTCAGGGCCTTGGTCGACAAGTCAATCCCCGTCACGCGGGCGCCCTTGCGCGCCATGGCGTCGGCCAGGATGCCGCCACCGCAACCGACATCGAGTACCTGCCTCTCCAGCAAGGAAACCTGGCCATGGATCCAGTCCAGCCGCAGAGGATTGATCTGGTGCAGAGGACGGAATTCGCTCTCGGGGTCCCACCAGCGGTGGGCCAGTCCGGAAAACTTGGCCAGCTCGGCCGGATCGGCATTCAGTGTGGTCGTCATGGGCACAATTATCGGCCAGGCAGGGCGTGCCAGCCTTTGCCAAAAAGCAAAAACCCCGCCGAAGCGGGGTTCTTGACAGCAATCCGAGGGATTACTTGTTCGGGCGGGTACCGACCACTTCGATTTCCACGCGACGGTTCTTGGCGCGGCCTTCCTTGGTCTTGTTGTCAGCAACAGGCTGCTTCTCGCCCTTGCCTTCGGTGTAGATGCGGTTCTTCTCGATGCCCTTGGACACGAGATAGGCCTTGACAGCTTCAGAGCGGCGGATCGACAGCTTCTGGTTGTAGGTGTCGGCGCCCACCGAGTCGGTGTGGCCAACGGCAATGATCACTTCCAGGTTGATGCCCTTGACCTTCTGAGCCAGATCATCCAGCTTGGCCTTGCCCTCTTTCTTGAGGACAGCCTTGTCGAAGTCGAAGAAGGCGTCGGCGGCGTAGGTCACCTTGCTGGCGGCAACAGCCGGAGCAGCAGCCTTGGGTGCAGCAGCCTTGGGTGCAGCAGCAGCAGCCTTGGGAGCCGGAGCGATAGCGCCATCGCAGCCCTGGGCGGCCGTCGCAGGCGTCCAGTTGGCATCGCGCCAGCACAGTTCGTTGGAGCCGTTCTTCACAGCGATACCCGAACCGCTCACCCAGTTGTCGACAGACTGGGCACCAGCGGCGGTAGCGAGAGCTGCTGTTGCAATCAACATTGCCACTTTATTCAGTTTTTTCATGGTTCTCCTCTAGCGGAAAAAGCTGCAGCCAAGCTGCGGATTAATGAAGAAAAGATGGCATGCACATGTGACTACCACCCGAACGGTCCATGCCATTGTGCCACATACTGGATAGGCTTCAATTGCCAAACGGGCGACACAGGCAGTTACAAACCAACAAGTCATCTCTTTGTTGCTATGAAGCCACAAAGCCGGCGCCTTAAAATGACAAATTGCCCACGTCACTGACCCGAGCGCTCCATGACCCAGTTCGCCAAAGAAACCCTGCCCATCAGCCTTGAAGAGGAAATGCGGCGCAGCTACCTCGATTACGCCATGAGCGTGATCGTGGGCCGCGCCCTGCCGGATGCGCGGGACGGCCTCAAGCCGGTCCACCGGCGCGTGCTGTTCGCGATGCACGAACTCAACAACGACTGGAACCGGCCCTACAAGAAATCGGCGCGTATCGTTGGTGACGTCATCGGTAAATACCACCCGCACGGCGACCAGTCGGTCTACGACACCATCGTGCGCATGGCGCAGGATTTTTCCATGCGCCACATGCTGGTGGACGGCCAGGGCAACTTCGGTTCGGTGGACGGTGACAACGCCGCCGCCATGCGCTATACCGAAATCCGCTTGGCCAAGATCGCACATGAAATGCTGGCCGACATCGACAAGGAAACGGTGGATTTCGGCCCGAACTACGACGGTTCGGAGAAAGAGCCACTGGTCCTGCCCAGCCGCCTGCCCAACCTGCTGGTCAACGGCTCTGGCGGCATTGCGGTGGGCATGGCCACCAACATTCCGCCGCACAACCTCAACGAGGTGGTGGACGCCTGTCTGTACCTGCTGCGCAAACCCGAGGCATCCATCGACGAGTTGATGGAGATAGTGCCGGCGCCGGACTTCCCCACTGCCGGCATCATCTACGGCATGAGCGGCGTCAAGGATGGCTACCGCACCGGTCGTGGCCGCGTGGTCATGCGCGCCAAATGCCATTTCGAGGACATCGACAAGGGTCAGCGTCAGTCGATCATCGTCGATGAGTTGCCCTATCAGGTCAACAAGAAGAGCCTGCTCGAGCGCATTGCCGAACTGGTGCACGAGAAGAAGATCGAAGGCATCAGCCACATCCAGGACGAATCCGACAAGTCCGGCATGCGCGTGGTGATCGAACTCAAGCGCGGCGAAGTGCCCGAGGTGGTGCTCAACAACCTGTACAAGCAGACCCAGCTGCAGGACACCTTCGGCATGAACATGGTGGCGCTGATCAACGGTCAGCCCAAACTGTGCAACCTGAAGGACCTGATCGAGGTCTTCCTCGACCACCGGCGCGAAGTCGTGACGCGGCGCACGGTGTTCAACCTGCGCAAGGCCCGCGAGCGCGGCCACGTGCTCGAAGGTCTGGCCGTGGCCCTGGCCAACATCGACGACTTCATCGCCATCATCCGCAACGCCCCCACCCCGCCGGTGGCCAAGGCCGAGTTGATGGCCAAACCCTGGGACAGCAAGCTGGTGCGCGAGATGCTCACCCGCACGCGCGCCGATGGCGGCGTGGTCAATGCCGACGACTACCGCCCGGATGGTCTGGAGAAGAACTACGGCATGGGCCAGGACGGCCTGTACCGCCTGTCTGACACGCAAGCCCAGGAAATCCTGCAAATGCGCCTGCAGCGCCTGACCGGTCTGGAGCAGGACAAGATCGTGGCCGAGTACAAGGAAGTCATGGCCGAGATCGAAGATCTGCTCGACATCCTGGCCAAGCCGGAGCGCGTGTCGGTCATCATCAGCGAAGAACTCGGTGCCATCAAACAGGAGTTCGGCCAGGGCAAGCTGGGCGTTCGACGCAGCCTGGTCGAGCACAGCTCCTTCGACCTGAGTACCGAAGACCTGATCACGCCCACCGACATGGTGGTGACCCTCAGCCACAGCGGCTACATCAAGAGCCAGCCCCTGGGCGAATACCGCGCGCAAAAGCGCGGCGGCCGCGGCAAGCAGGCCACCGCCACCAAGGAAGACGACTGGATCGACCAGCTCTTCATCGCCAACACGCACGACTACATCCTGTGCTTCTCCAACCGCGGCCGCCTGTACTGGCTCAAGGTGTGGGAAGTGCCGGCCGGTTCGCGCGGCTCGCGTGGCCGCCCGATCGTCAACATGTTCCCGCTGCAAGAGGGCGAGAAGATCAACGTCGTGCTGCCGCTCACCGGCGAGTTCCGCAGCTTCCCGGCCGACCACTACGTGTTCATGGCCACCTCCATGGGCACCGTCAAGAAGACCGCGCTGGACGAATTCAGCAACCCGCGCAAGGCCGGCATCATTGCGGTCGACCTCGATGAGGGCGACTACCTGATTGGCGCCGCACTGACCGACGGCAAGCATGACGTGATGCTGTTCTCCGACGGCGGCAAGGCCGTGCGCTTCGACGAAAACGACGTGCGCCCTATGGGCCGCAACGCGCGTGGCGTGCGCGGCATGATGCTCGAAGAAGGCCAGGGCGTGATCGCCATGCTGGTGGCCGAAGACGAGCAGCAGAGCGTGCTGACCGCCACCGAAAACGGCTATGGCAAGCGCACCTCCATCACCGAATACACCCGCCACGGCCGGGGCACCAAGGGCATGATCGCCATCCAGCAGTCCGAGCGCAACGGCAAGGTCGTTGCGGCCACGCTGGTGCATGCCGATGACGAGATCATGCTGATCACCGACCGCGGCGTGCTGGTGCGAACCCGGGTGGCCGAAATCCGCGAGCTCGGCCGCGCCACCCAGGGCGTCACGCTGATCGGCCTGGACGAAGGCGCCAAGCTCAGCGGCTTGCAGCGCATCGTGGAAAACGATGCCAACATGCCTGACAGCGACAGCGAGACGACCGAAGGGGACGAGGCCTGATGACGCGCCCCTTCAATTTCTCGGCCGGCCCGGCCACCATCGCCCCCGAGGTGCTGACACTGGCCGCCAGCGAGATGCTGGACTGGCACGGCAGCGGCATGGGCGTGATGGAGATGAGCCACCGCGGCAAGGAATTCATCAGCATCTACGAGCAGGCGCAGGCCGATCTGCGCGAACTGCTGGCGGTTCCGAAGAACTTCCACATCCTGTTCATGCAGGGTGGCGGCCTGGCGGAAAACGCCATCGTGCCGCTGAACCTGTCACGCGGCGGCAAGGCGGACTTCGTGCTCACCGGCAGCTGGAGCCAGAAGTCGATCAAGGAAGCACGCAAGTACTGCAACGTGAATGTGGCCGCCACGGATGAGGCCAACGGCTTCACCCAACTGCCCGCGCCGTCCAGCTGGCAACTCAGCCCCGACACGAGCTACGTGCACATCTGCTCCAACGAGACCATCCACGGTGTCGAGTTCCACGAACTGCCTGATCTGAAAGCACTGGGCTCCAATGCCCCGCTGGTGGTCGACTTCTCCTCCCAGGTCGCTTCGCGGCCGGTGGACTGGTCACGCATCGGTCTGGCCTTCGGCGGCGCACAGAAGAACATCGGTCCCGCCGGCCTGACGCTGGTCGTGGTGCGCGAGGATCTGCTGGGCCATGCCCTGCCGGCCTGTCCCAGCGCCTTCGACTACCGCATCGTGGCCGACAACCAGTCGATGTTCAACACGCCGCCGACCTTTGCCATCTACATGGCCGGCCTGATCTTCCAGTGGCTCAAGCAGCAGGGCGGCGTTGTCGCCATGGAAGCACGCAACATCGCCAAGGCCCAGTTGCTGTACGACGCCATCGACAGCTCGCCGTTCTACGTCAACCGCGTGGCTAAAAGCTGCCGCTCGCGCATGAACGTGCCCTTCTTCCTGCGTGACGAGTCGCGCAACGAAGCCTTCCTGGCGGGCGCCCGCGAGCACGGGCTGCTGCAGCTCAAGGGCCACAAGTCGGTGGGCGGCATGCGCGCCAGCATCTACAACGCCATGCCGCTGGAAGGCGTGCAGGCGCTGGTGGACTACATGCGAGAATTTGAACGAAAGTCATGACCCCCCCGAAGCGCCTTCGGCGCCTCCCCCCCATGGGGGGGCGCACCCAGCGGCCCGGCCAAGCCGGTTCCGCGGGTGCCTGCGTATGGGTCCCGGGCATGGCCCTGCGCAACACACAAAGAAATTAAGATGGCCAAGACCCTCCCCGAATTACGCATCCAGATTGATGCCCTGGACCAGGAGCTTCTGGCCCTGCTCAACCGCCGTGCCGCCCTGGCACATGATGTCGGCGAGATCAAGAAGGTCGAGGGCTCGCCGGTGTTCCGGCCCGAGCGCGAGGCCCAGGTCATTGCCGGCCTGCAGACCCGCAACCCCGGCCCCCTCAAGCGCGAGAGCGTGGCCAGCATCTGGCGCGAGATCATGTCGGCCTGCCGCGCCCTGGAAGCACTGCAGCGCGTGGCCTACCTGGGTCCGGCCGGCACCTACAGTGAAGAGGCTGCCCTGCAGTTTTTTGGCTCCAGCATCGAGCGCATGCCCTGCGGCAGCATCGACGAAGTGTTCCGCGCCACGGCCGCTGGCAGTGCCCAGTACGGCGTGGTGCCGATGGAGAACTCGACCGAGGGCATGGTGTCGCGTTCGCTCGACCTCTTCCTCACATCGCCGCTGCACGTGGTCGGCGAAACCAGCCTGCTGGTACGCCACAACCTGCTGCGCCTGACCGATTCCGTCGAAGGCATCGAAGCCGTCTACGCCCATCCGCAGGCCCTGGCGCAGTGCCAGAACTGGCTCAACACCCACCTGCCGCATGCTGAACGCCACGCGGCCTCCAGCAATGCCGAAGGTGCGCGCCTGGCTGCCTCCAACCCGGCCTGGGCCGGCATTGCCAGCGAGCGCGCCGGCAGCGAGTTCGGTCTGCACGTGGTGGCGCACGCCATCCAGGATGACGCCTACAACCGCACCCGCTTCGCCGTGGTCTGCCTGCCGCAGACCCTGGCCGCCCCCGAGGCATCAGGCAAGGACTGCGTGAGCCTGGTCGTCTCGGTGCCCAACCGCCCGGGTGCCGTCCACGACCTGCTGGTCCCGCTCAAAAAGCATGGTGTCTCCATGACGCGCTTCGAGTCGCGTCCAGCGCGCTCCGGCCAGTGGGAGTACTACTTCTACATCGATCTTCAGGGTCACCCGTCCCAGCCCCAGGTGGCCGCGGCCCTGCAGGAATTGCAGGGGCTGTGCGCCTTCTACAAGGTGCTGGGCACTTATCCGGTGTCGGAGTCATGAAGGCCCCCACGCTCATGCACTTCGTGTCATTCGCTGCCCCCCAACGCAGGCTCGCCCTGCGCGCTGCTTGGTCTCGGGGCCGCATTTCCCTGGCGGGGCTGACCGCCAAGCGGCTCAAAGCGCCTTGGGACGGCCCGGCAGCGAAAATCGAGTTCTCCCACGCTCGCGCACTTCGTGTCACTCGCTGCCCCCTGAGGAGGCGCTTTTCGCCTTGGGGCGGCCCGGCGGCGAAACATGTTTGAGCAACTCGGACTCATTGGCTGCGGCCTGATGGGCGGCTCCTTCGCGCTGGCGCTCAAGCGCGCCGGCCTGGTCAAGCGCGTCGTCGGTTACAGCAAGTCGCCCTCCACCACCGAACGCGCCCGCCAGCTTGGCGTGATCGACGTCGAGGCACCCTCGGCCCTGCTGGCGGTATCGGGCGCCGACATCGTGCTGATCGCGGTGCCGGTGGCCGCCACCGAAGCCACCTTCAAAGCCATCCGCCATCTGGTCACGCCGCAGATGCTGATCATGGACGTCGGCTCGACCAAGCGCGACGTCATCGATGCCGGTCGCCGTGCCCTGCGCGACCATATCGGCTCTTTCGTGCCGGCCCACCCGATCGCCGGCAAGGAAGTCGCCGGGGTCGAGCATGCCGACCCCGACCTCTATGCCGGCAAACAGGTCATCCTGACGCCGATCGAACAGACCCAGACCACACAGCTGCAACAAGCCGTGGATGTCTGGAGCGCGCTGGGCTGCCGTGTGCAGCAGATGTCGCCCGAGGCGCACGACGCAGCCTTCGCCTCCGTCAGCCACCTGCCTCACCTGCTGGCCTTTGCCCTCATGAATTCGATTGCTGGCCAGCCGCAGGGCAAGGACTTCCTGTCGTTGGCCGGACCGGGCTTTCGCGACTTCACCCGCATCGCCGCCAGCGACCCGCATGTCTGGCGCGACATACTGATCTCCAACCGCGAAGAACTGCTGACCCAGTCCAAGATTTTCCAGCGCCATCTGCAGGCACTGGAGCTCATGATCGCCAATGGCAACGGCGAGGCACTCGAAGGCCTGATCGATCAGGCCAGCCGCACGCGCGCCGGTTGGATCATGAACAAGTTCCAAAAATAATGTTTGCCACCGAGTTTCTCGATCTGCCGCCGCTGGCCGGCGCCCACGGCAGCGTCGTGCTGCCCGGCTCCAAGAGCATTTCCAACCGTGTGCTGCTGCTCTCGGCCCTGTGCCGCGGCCGCACCACCCTGCACGACCTGCTGGACTCCGATGACACACACGTCATGCTCGCCGCCCTGCGCCAGCTGGGCTGCGGCGTGCAGCAGGATGGCACCACCGTCGTCATCGACGGCCTGGACGGCAAGCTCCCCGCCACCGCCCTGAAGTTCTTCATGGGCAATGCCGGCACCGCAATGCGCCCGCTCACCGCGGCCCTGGCCGTGCTGGGCGGCGATTTCGAACTCAGCGGCGTTCCACGCATGCACGAGCGCCCGATCGGTGACCTGGTGGACGCGCTGCGCCAATTGGGCTGCCGCATCGGTTACCTGGCCAATGACGGCTACCCGCCGCTACGCATCGGCCAGCCGGCACTGACGCTCGACGCCCCGATCAAGGTCCGCGGCGACGTTTCCAGCCAGTTCCTCACAGCATTGCTGATGGCCTTGCCACTGGTTGCGACAAAAGACATCGTGATCGAGGTGGTCGGCGAGCTGATCTCCAAGCCCTACATCGAGATCACGCTCAACCTGCTGGCACGCTTTGGCATCATGGTGCAGCGCGAGAGTTGGCAGCGCTTCACCATCCCCGCCGGGGCTCGCTACCAGTCACCGGGTGTGCTGCATGTCGAGGCGGATGCGTCATCCGCCAGCTACTTCATCGCGCTCGGCGCCATTGCAGCAGATAGCGGTGCACCGGTACGCATCGAGGGCGTGGGCGAGAGCTCAATCCAGGGTGACATCAGGTTCGTCGAGGCCGCCCACCTGATGGGCGCGCGCGTCACAGGCGGCCCCAACTGGCTGGAGATCTCCAGGGGAAGCTGGCCGCTCAAGGCCATCGAACTGGACTGCAACCACATCCCCGACGCCGCCATGACGCTGGCCGTGATGGCACTGTATGCCGACGGCACGACCACGCTGCGCAACATCGCCAGTTGGCGCGTCAAGGAGACCGACCGTATCGCCGCCATGGCCACCGAATTGCGCAAGCTCGGTGCCACGGTGGAAGAAGGCGCGGACTTCATCCGCGTTGAGCCCCTGCCGAATGCAACGCAGTGGAAAGCGGCCACGATCCACACCTACGACGACCACCGCGTCGCCATGTGCTTCTCGCTCGCCGCCTTCAACCCGGCCCACCTGCCCGTGCGCATCCTCGACCCGAAATGCGTGGCCAAGACCTTCCCCGATTACTTCGAAGCCCTGTTCTCGGTCACGACGCCCGTGCCCGGCGCGGTACCGGTGCTTTGCGTCGACGGCCCGACCGCCTCCGGCAAGGGCACCTTGGCCGCCCGTCTGGCCCAGGCGCTCGGTTACCACTACCTGGATTCCGGCGCGCTCTACCGCGTGACTGCGCTGGCGGCCCTGCGCGCCGGCCTGGCGCTGGAACCGCAGAACGAGGCTGCCATTGCTGCCCTGGCCGCACGGCTGCCGGTGCGTTTCGTCGGCGAACAGGTCCTGTTGGCCGGCGAGGATGTCAGCGCCGCCATCCGCAGCGAGGAAGGCGGCATGAACGCCTCCAAGGTCTCGGCCCTGCCGGCCGTGCGCACCGCGCTGGTGGCCCTGCAGCACAGTTTCCGCCAGTTGCCGGGCCTGGTGGCCGATGGGCGCGACATGGGCACGGTGATCTTCCCTGACGCCCCGCTCAAGGTGTTTTTGACCGCCAGCGCCGAGAAAAGAGCCGAAAGACGCTATAAGCAGTTGATTTCAAAGGGAATTTCGGCTATATTGTCGGATCTTCGTGCCGATCTGGAGGCGCGCGATGCCCGGGACACCGCCCGTGCAGTGGCGCCACTCAAGCCGGCACAGGACGCCCGGTTGCTGGACAACTCGGATCTTTCGATTGAAAAGTCGCTCGATCTGGTGCTGGACTGGTGGCAGAGCAAACAGCCTTTCAGCAACGTCTGAACGACTGACCGGCCCACCCGGCTCCTCTCGCGCTCGCAAGCGCCCGGCCGTGTGGTTCAACAACGTAACCCGCGGGTCATCCGCACAAACCGCCGTCGAAAGCTATCCCCCAGCCGCAATGGTGCTGCTGTAACGCCATGGCTCTTTGCCGTGGACGCCCAGATGGTCTAGGAACTTAAATGTCTGAATCTTTTGCCGCCCTTTTTGAAGAGTCCCTGCAACGCACCGAAATGCGCCCGGGCGAAGTCATCACCGCCGAGGTGATCCGCATCGAACACAACTTCGTGGTTGTGAACGCCGGCCTCAAGTCCGAAGCCTACGTGCCGCTGGAAGAATTCAAGAACGACAAGGGCGAGCTCGAAGTCCAAGTGGGCGACTTCGTGTCCGTGGCCATCGGCTCGATCGAAAACGGCTACGGCGACACCATCCTGTCGCGCGACACCGCCAAGCGCCTGGCTTCCTGGATGAGCCTGGAAAAGGCCCTGGAATCCGGCGAATTCGTCACCGGCACCACCAGCGGCAAGGTCAAGGGTGGCCTGACCGTGCTGGTCAATGGCATCCGCGCCTTCCTGCCCGGCTCGCTGGTTGACACCCGTCCGACCAAGGATCTGTCTCCGTACGAGAACAAGACCCTGGAGTTCAAGGTCATCAAGCTCGACCGCAAGCGCAACAACGTGGTGCTGAGCCGCCGCGCCGTGGTGGAAGCCTCCATGGGCGAAGAGCGCGCCAAGCTGATGCAGACCCTGAAAGAAGGTTCTGTGGTGCAAGGCGTGGTCAAGAACATCACCGAATACGGTGCCTTCGTGGACCTGGGCGGTATCGACGGCCTGCTGCACATCACCGACATGGCATGGCGCCGCGTCCGCCACCCGAGCGAAGTCGTTCAGGCCGGCCAGGAAATCACCGCCAAGATCCTCAAGTTCGACACCGAGAAGAACCGCGTGTCCCTGGGCCTCAAGCAGATGGGCGACGACCCGTGGATGGGCGTGAACCGCCGCTACCCGCAAGGCACCCGCATGTTCGGCAAGATCACCAACATCGCCGACTACGGCGCGTTCGTGGAACTCGAGCCCGGCATCGAAGGTCTGGTGCACGTGTCCGAAATGGACTGGACCAACAAGAACGTGGCCCCTTCCAAGATGGTGTCGCTGGGCGACGAAGTCGAAGTCATGGTGCTCGACATCGACGAAGACAAGCGCCGCATCACCCTGGGCATGAAGCAGTGCCGCGCCAACCCCTGGCACGAGTTCGCTGAAGGCACCAAGCGCGGCGACCGCGTCAAGGGCCCGATCAAGTCGATCACCGACTTCGGCGTGTTCGTCGGCCTGGCTGCCGGCATCGACGGCCTGGTGCACCTGTCCGACCTGTCCTGGAACGAGCCCGGCGAAGCTGCCGTGCGCAACTACAAGAAGGGCCAGGAAGTCGAGGCTCTGGTGCTGGCCGTGGACGTGGACCGCGAGCGCATCTCCCTGGGCATCAAGCAGCTCGACTCCGACCCGTTCACCACCTTCGTGTCGGTCAACGACAAGGGCCAGATCGTGACCGGCAAGGTCAAGACCGTGGACGCCAAGGGTGCCGAGATCGATCTGGGCGAGGACATCATCGGTTACCTGCGCGCTTCTGAAATCAGCCGCGACCGCGTCGAAGACGCACGCAACGTGCTGAAGGAAGGCGACGAAGTCACCGCTGTGGTGGTCAATGTGGATCGCAAGACCCGCAACATCCAGCTGTCGATCAAGGCCAAGGACATGGCTGACCAGAACGAAGCCATGCAGTCCCTGAGCCAGCAGTCGGCCCGCGAAAACGCCGGTACGACCAGCCTGGGTGCCCTGCTGCGCGCCAAGCTGGACAACAACAACTGATAAATTGTTGATGTACTGACGCAAAACGACCGGTCGCTCACGCGCCGGTCGTTTTTTTGTCGGTCTGATGGATTGATTTCATGACACGCTCCGACCTTGTTGAAGAACTGGCAGCCCGTTTCAGCCAGCTGACCCACCGCGACGCCGAATTTGCGGTCAAGGCCATCCTCGACGCGATGAACGACGCCCTGGTGCGCGGTCACCGGATCGAGATCCGCGGTTTTGGCAGCTTCTCCATCAATCGCCGCCCGCCCCGCATGGGACGCAACCCGCGCAGCGGTGAGAGTGTCGCGATTCCGGAAAAACGCGTCCCCCATTTCAAGCCGGGCAAGGCCCTGCGCGAAGCCGTGGACCAGCGTACCAACGAGATGCAAGCCCTGGCCAAGGCCGATACCCCGCGTTGAATGGCAAGCGCCGCCTTGGCGCAACGTTAGAATCCCCTCGTCACAGAGGAGATTGATGAAACACCTCATGTGGCTGCTCAAGTGGATACTGAAGGCAGCCATTTTTTTCGCCCTTTTTGCCTTCGCCCTGAACAACCAGCAGGACGCCACGGTGCATTTCTTCTTTGGCACCGAATGGCGTGCGCCGCTGGTGCTCGTGGTGCTGGCCGCCTTTGCCGCCGGCCTGGTGGCCGGTGTGCTGGCCATGGTGCCGCGCTGGTGGAAGCAGCGCAGCGCCGCCAGCCGTGCACAGACGACCGCAGCCCCGGCCATGGCTCCCGGCACGCCGCCCCAACCTCCCTTACCGCCCCATGGACTTTGATTTGAGCTGGATCCTGCTGGGCCTGCCCCTGGCCTTCGGCCTGGGCTGGCTGGCTTCGCGACTGGACTTGCGCCAGTTGCGCATCGAGAACCGGCAAACCCCGAAAGCCTATTTCCGCGGCCTGAACTTTCTGCTCAACGAGCAGCAGGACCAGGCCATCGATGCCTTCATCGAGGCGGTGCAACACGACCCCGACACCTCCGAGCTGCACTTTGCCCTGGGCAACCTGTTCCGCCGCCGCGGCGAGTACGAGCGTGCCGTGCGCGTGCACGAGCACCTGCTCTCGCGCGGCGACCTCTCCGAGGCCGACCGCCAGCGTGCCCAGCACGCCCTGGCGCTGGATTTCCTCAAGGCCGGCCTGCTCGACCGCGCAGAAGACGCGTTGCTCAAGCTCGAAGGCACACCGTTCGAGCAGCAGGCCCGTCTGGCCCTGTTGGCCAACTACGAGCGCTCGCGTGACTGGCCGCAAGCGGCCGGCATCGCCCTCAAACTCGACAACTCCGAGAGCGGCAGCTTCAGCAGCCGCCTGGCCCACTACCTGTGCGAGCAGGCCGCCGCCCATCTGGCGGCCGGTGAAACGGACCCGACCCGTCGCCTGCTGGAACGCGCCATGGAAACAGCCCCGACAGCACCGCGACCGCGGATTGAACTGGCCCGCCTGCTGAGCAGCCAGGGCGACCACGCGGCGGCATGCGCCGCACTGGAAGCAACACTGCAGGCGGCTCCAGCCGCCACCCCGCTGGTGGCCATGCCGCTGGCAAACGCCGCCATCGCCTGTGGACGTACGCAACCGGTGCTGGAACAACTCAAGGCCAGCTACGAACTCATGCCCTCGCTCGATGTGCTGGAGGCCATCGTCGCCCTGGAAGCCGCCGTGGACGGCACCGGCCGTACGACACGCGACTGGTATGTGCGCCACCTGGAGCGCGAGCCTTCGCTGGTGGCCGCCGCCAAGTGGATCGCCGGCGAGAAGCTCGAGCACGAGCAATTCCATCCCCAGGTGCAGCGTGCACTGGACCATGCCGTCAAACCCCTGACGCGCTACCGCTGCGCCGCCTGTGGCTTCGAGGCCAAGCAGCATTTCTGGCAATGCCCGGGCTGCCAGGCTTGGGACAGCTACCCGGCACGCCGGGTGGAAGAGTTATGAACACCCCCAGGCTCCGCTCCCTACGTTCGCTACGCCACCCCCCTTGCAGGGGGCAACGCCAGTGGCCTGGCGAAGCCGGTTCTGCGGGCGTCCCCGACTATGCTTCTTTGTGCCTGCTGTAATTCGGCAACCAGCATCTCTGACACGCCAATGAAAATAACTCAAGAACAACTTGCCAAAGCCCGCGTGCTGGTGGTCGGCGATGCCATGATCGACCGCTACTGGTATGGTGCGGTCGACCGCATCAGCCCGGAAGCACCGGTGCCGGTGGTGCGCATCACGCGCGAGGAAGAGCGCATCGGCGGTGCCGCCAACGTCGCCAGCAACGTGGTGGCGCTGGGCGCCCAGGCCTCGTTGCTGACCGTCGTCGGTGATGACGATGCCAGCCACAAACTGGAACAGCTGGTGGCCAAGACCGGCATCACCCCCTACTTTGACCGGGATGCCCAGCTGCAAACCACCGTCAAGCTGCGCATCATCGGCCGCCAGCAACAGCTGATCCGGCTGGACTTCGAGAACACACCCAAGAGCGAGGTGCTGGCGTCGCAGACCGCCACCTTCCGCCACCTGCTGTCCAGTCATGACGCCGTGCTGTTTTCCGACTACGGCAAGGGCGGCCTGGACCATGTGCACGACATGATCGAGCATGCCAAGGCGGCCGGCAAACCGGTGCTGATCGACCCCAAGGGCTCGGACTACTCGCGCTACAGCGGTGCCACTGTCATCACACCCAACCGCGCCGAGCTGCAACAGGTGGTGGGCGGCTGGCGCGACGAAGACGAGTTGCGCAGCAAGACCCAGCAACTGCGCCGACAGCTCGGTCTGCAAGCCCTGCTGCTCACGCGCAGCGAGGAAGGCATGACGCTCTATGACGACGAAGGCGAGCTCAGCGTCGCCGCGCAGGCACGCGAGGTGTTCGACGTCACCGGCGCCGGCGATACCGTCATCGCCACCATGGCCACCTTGGTGGCCGCGGGCCTGAGCCTGCGCCAGGCCATGCCGCTGGCCAACCGTGCCGGCGGCATCGTGGTCGGCAAGTTCGGCACCGCCACCGTCAGCTACGACGAGCTGTTTGCCGCCAACTGAATCTGAAGGATCAAACCATGACACGCGTTGTAGTGACCGGGGCTGCGGGGTTTATCGGCAGCAACATCATCAAGGGGCTCAACGCCCGCGGCATCGACGACATCATCGCCGTCGACGACCTGAGCCAGGGCGACAAGTTCCGCAACCTGGCCGACCTGAAGATTGCCGACTACGTCGACCTCGACGACTTCTATCCTCTGTTCGACGAAGGGCACTACGGCCAGGTCGAGGCCGTGTTCCATGAAGGCGCCTGCAGCGACACCATGGAGCAGGACGGCAAGTACATGATGGACAACAACTACACGCTCTCGTGCGAGTTGTTCCAGTCCTGCCAGCAACAGAACACGCGCCTGCTCTACGCCTCCTCGGCCGCCACCTACGGCGGCTCCGAGACCTTCCGCGAAGAGCCGCAGTTCGAAGGCCCGCTCAACGTCTATGGCTACTCCAAGCTGCTGTTCGATCAGCGCCTGCGCCGTGAGCTCGGCAAGGACTTCGAAAAGGCCAAGACCCAGGTGGCGGGCTTTCGCTACTTCAACGTCTACGGTCCGCGCGAACAGCACAAGGGCCGCATGGCCAGCGTCGCCTTCCATCAGTTCAACCAGTTCCGTGCCGAAGGCAAGGTGAAACTGTTCGGTGCGTACGGCGGCTATGCGCAGGGCGAGCAGATGCGCGACTTCGTCTTCATCGACGACGTGGTGGCGGTCAACCTCTGGTTCTTCGACCACCCGGGCAAGTCCGGCGTGTTCAACCTCGGCTCCGGCCGCGCCCAGCCCTTCAACGATGTGGCCCTCGGCGTGGTCAACACGCTACGCGAGCTGCAGGGCGAGGTCATGCTGCCGCTGGCCGACATCGCGGCCAAGGGCCTGGTCGAGTACATCCCCTTCCCCGATGCGCTGCGCGGCAAGTACCAGTGCTACACCCAGGCCGATCTCGCCAAGCTGCGCGCGGCCGGCTGCCAGCACCAGTTCGCCGACGTGCAGACCGGTGTGTCCCAGTACGTGCGCTGGCTGGCCAGCCAGGCCTGATCAGGGAAACCCCGGGTCAACGCCAGCGTCGGCCCGGCGTTAGCCAAAGACCGGTGGGCATCTGCCTGCCGATCTTTTTTCATTCAGGGAGGCCAACTGATGCGCAAACTACTCGTCACCCTCGCGGCCCTGCTCGTCTCGCTCGCCAGCTTTGCCGCCGTTGACGTCAACACCGCCAGTGAAGCCGAGCTCGACGGCGTCAAGGGCATCGGGCCGGCGCTTTCGGGCCGGATCCTGAAGGCGCGCGAGCAAGGACCGTTCAAGGATTGGGCCGACCTGATGCAGCGGGTCAAGGGCATCCAGCCCAGGAGCGCGCGCCAGCTGACCGAGGCCGGCCTGTCCGTCAATGGCGCCGGCTACCCGGCGCGGTAGCCCACCAGCGCACCGTAGGCCTGCCGCGTTTCGGGGGAGACGGCCTCGAGCAGCTGCTCGTACCGGGTCTGGTGGCGCGCCAGCATACGCGCCGAAGCCACGGCCTTCGAGCGGCAGTACCAGTGGCAGGTGTGCTGCATCAGGAACAGTTCGGCCGACAGGGTGTAGGCCTTGTCACGCAGCGACAGGCTGCGCCGGTTCTCGGCTGTCGCCGCAATGCCCTGCGCGTGGATGGCCAGGGCATGGCGCACATCAAAGCTGGCTTTGGGAAACAGCTTGGTGGCATAAGGCAGTGCCAGCGGCAGCGTGCTGGCCAGCGTCTTCTCGCTCCAGACCTTGGCGAACTCCTCGGCAAAGCGCTGGAACTGGGTGCTCAGCTCAGTCTCCGCCGTGCCCAGCATGTTCCAGATCTGCGCCCGCCGCTCGGGGTCGTCCTCGTCGAGGGCGCGCAAATAACCCTGGGTCAGGTTTTCCATCAGCTTCTCGATCTGGAAACGCGCCAGATAGCTGCCGAGCAGGGCAATGCGCCGGCGCTGCTCCTGCGCCTTGAGGTAGTGCACGCCAAACGCGGCCAGCAAAAAGGGGATGAAAAACTCCATGGCAGAAACACGAACCCGGAAAAATCGATGCGTGTAGTGTCTCACTTCGCCGCCCCGAAACCGCCACCGCCCGGCGTGTGGATCTCGAACACATCGCCAGCTTGCATCTGCACCTGGCCGATGTGGCCCAGTTCCTCCACCCGGCCGTCGGCACGCACCACGCGGTTGATGCCCAGCGCCCCCGGCTGGCCGCCGGCCATGCCGAAGGCGCCATGGCGGCGGCCGTTGGAGAGAATGCTGGCCGTCATCGGCTCAAGGAACTGCACGCGGCGCACGCCGCCGTCGCCACCGTGCCAGCGACCGGCACCGCCCGAGCCCTGGCGGATCTCGTAGCTCAGCAGCCGCACCGGAAAACGGAACTCCAGCACCTCGGGGTCGGTCAGGCGCGAATTGGTCATGTGGGTCTGCACGACGCTGGTGCCGTCAAACCCCTCCCCGGCACCGGAGCCACCCGAGATGGTCTCGTAGTACTGGTACTGCGCATTGCCGAAGGTGAAGTTGTTCATGGTGCACTGGCTGGCCGCCATCACACCCAACGCCCCGTACAGCGCATTGGTGATGCAGCTCGAGGTCTCGACATTACCCGCCACCACCGAGGCCGGCGGGTTCGGGTTCAGCATGGAACCCGACGGGATGATGACCTTGAGCGGCTTCAGGCAACCGGCATTGAGCGGAATGTCGTCGTCCACCAGCGTGCGAAAGACGTAGAGCACCGCTGCCATGCACACCGCGGTGGGGGCGTTGAAGTTGTTGTCGAGCTGGGCGCTGGTGCCGCTGAAATCGATCTCGGCGCTGCGCTGGGCCGCATCGACGCGGATTGCCACGCTGATCTGCGCGCCGTTGTCCAACGCCAGCGTGAACTGCCCGTCCTTCAGCCGCGTGATGACGCGGCGCACCGACTCCTCCGCGTTGTCCTGCACGTGACGCATGTAGGCCTGCACCACGTCCAGGCCGAACTGCGCCACCATCTTGCGCAGTTCCTGCACGCCTTTTTCGTTGGCGGCAATCTGCGCCTTGAGGTCAGCCATGTTCTGCTGCGGGTTGCGCGACGGGTGCGCCCCACTGCCCAACAGCGCCAGCATCTCGGCCTCGCGCAGCACGCCACGCTCGACCAGCTTGACGTTGTTGATCTGCACGCCCTCTTCCCCGATGCGCGTGGAGAACGGCGGCATCGAACCCGGCGTGGTGCCGCCGATGTCGGCGTGGTGTCCTCGGGAACCGACGTAAAACGTGGGCTCGCCGCCCTCACCCAGATAGACCGGCGTGATCACCGTCACGTCCGGCAGGTGCGTGCCGCCATGGTACGGATCGTTCAGCACGTAGACGTCGCCCGGCTGCATGCGGCCCGTGTTCTCGCGGATCACGGTCTTGATGCTCTCGCCCATGCTGCCCAGGTGCACCGGCATGTGCGGCGCGTTGGCGATCAGGTTGCCCGCGGCGTCGAACAGCGCACAGCTGAAGTCCAGCCGCTCCTTGATGTTGACCGAGTACGCCGTATTCTGCAGCTGCAGCCCCATCTGCTCGGCAATGTTCATGAACAGGTTGTTGAACACCTCCAGCAGCACCGGATCCACCGTGGTGCCAGCGGCAAACGTGATGGCACGCGGCACGCGCCGCTCCAGCACCAGGTGGTCCAGCCCGGTCAGCTCGGCCTCCCAGCCCGGCTCCACCACGGTGGTGGCGTTCTTCTCGACGATGATGGCCGGCCCCGTCACCACGTCGCCGGGGCGCAGGTCCTCCCGTACCACCAGCGCCGTCTCGTGCCACCGGCCGCCGGAATACACACGCACCGTTTCGCGCTTCGGCACCTCGCGCGGCGCCTGCACCGCATGGCGCGGCTCGGCCGGCGCGTCGCCGGCCACCACGGCCTCCACCGATACCGCTTCCACCACCAGCCGCTTGCCCTGCATCAGAAAGGCAAAGCGCTGGCGGTACGCTGCCTCGAAGCCGGCGGTGATGGCGGCAGTGGTCGCCTCGCGCAGCGCTGGGCCGCCCCAAGCAAGCGATGTCCCCTCGGGGGGCAGCGAGGACACGTCAGTGCCGAGCGTGGGGAGATCAGGAAACGGCACCATCAGCGCCGAGTCGCTGCCCTCGTAGCGCAGGTGCACACGGCGATGCACCTGCACCGCGCCGGCACTGACCTGCTGGCGTGCCAGTTCTGCATGGGCCGCTGCCGCCAGCTTGTCCAGCCGCGCGGTGACCTGCGGCAAAGCCGCCTCGGCCAGCGGCAGTTCCACCGCCTCCTCGCGGATCACGTTCTGATCGGCCAGGCCCATGCCGTAGGCCGACAGCACGCCGGCCAGCGGATGCACGAAAACGCGCGTCATGCCCAGGGCGTCGGCCACCAGGCAGGCGTGCTGGCCGCCAGCGCCGCCGAAGCACTGCAGGGTGTAGCGCGTCACGTCGTAGCCGCGCGCCACCGAGATTTTCTTGATGGCATTGGCCATCTGCTGCACCGCGATGTTGATGAAGCCCTCGGCCACTTCCTCCGCGGCACGGCCGCTGCGCTGCGCCAGTTCTGCAAAACGCTGCGTCACCGCCTCGTAGCTCAGCGGCTCGTCGGCATTGGGGCCAAACACCTTGGGAAAGTAGCGCGGCTGGATCTTGCCCAGCATCACGTTGGCATCGGTCACGGCCAGCGGGCCGCCGCGGCGGTAGCTGGCCGGCCCCGGGTTGGCGCCCGCGCTCTCGGGCCCGACGCGAAAGCGTGCGCCGTCGAACTGCAGGATGGAGCCGCCGCCGGCCGCCACGGTATGGATGCTCATCATCGGCGCGCGCATGCGCACCCCGGCCACCTGGGTCTCGAACTCGCGCTCGAACTCGCCCGCATAGTGCGACACGTCGGTGGAGGTGCCGCCCATGTCGAAGCCGATCACCCGCTCGTGCCCGGCAAGCGCCGCCGTGCGCGCCATGCCGACGATGCCGCCGGCCGGGCCGGACAGGATGGCATCCTTGCCCTGGAAGGCATGGGCATCCGTCAGCCCCCCGGAGGACTGCATGAAAAACAGCTTGACGCCCGGCATCTCGCCTGCCACCTGCTCCATGTAACGGCGCAGGATGGGCGACAGGTAGGCATCCACCACCGTGGTGTCGCCGCGGCTGATGAACTTCATCAGCGGGCTGGTCTCGTGCGAGGTGCTGACCTGGGTGAAGCCCACCTCGCGTGCAATGCGCGCCGCCGCCTGCTCATGCGCCGTGTAGCGGTAACCGTGCAAAAATACGATCGAAACGCTACGTAGTCCGCTCTGGTATTGCGCCAGCAGCTCCTTTTTCAATAGCACCTCGTCCAGCGGCTCGACCAGCTCACCCTGGGCGCCGACGCGCTCGTGCGCTTCCACCACTGCGCTGTGCAGCAGCTCGGGCAGCACGATATGACGATCGAACAGGCGCGGCCGGTTCTGGTAGGCGATGCGCAGCGCATCGCGAAAGCCGCGCGTGGTCACCAGCAGCGTGGGTTCGCCCTTGCGCTCCAGCAGCGCGTTGGTGGCCACGGTGGTGCCCATCTTGACGCACGCCACCTGCGCCGGCGTGATCGGCTCCCCGGCCTGGAGTCCCAGCAAATGGCGGATACCGGCCACGGCTGCATCACGGTACTGCTCCGGGTTGTCCGACAGCAGCTTGTGCGTCACCAGCGTACCGTCCGGCCGCTTGGCCACGATGTCGGTAAACGTGCCGCCCCGGTCGATCCAGAACTGCCAGCGCGGTGTATGCATATCCGTCATGCCGAAAACTCCTCAATACACAAAGTCCGACGAGCACCAAAGACCAACCCAGGGGCACCGTGGAACCGGCTCTGCCGGGCCACTGGTGTCGCCCCCTTGAGGGGGGTGGCGCAGCGACACGAAGTGCGCGTAGCCTGGGGGTGTCTCACAAGCTTGCCGCGGACCGCGCCGCCTGGTCGTACACGCCGGAGAGCACCCGCAGCAGGCGGGCCAGTTCGCCGATGTCGCGGTTCAGCCCTTCATCGGCCTTGAGGGCATTGATGAGGCAGCCCTCGCGGATCTCGCGGTAGCGCTGCACGTAGTTGCGCCCCTCGTCGGTGGCGGCATAGGTCACTTCCTTGCCGTTCTTGCTGGAGGCCACCACGCCCAGGCCCTGCAACTTCTTCAGCGAGTAGTTGATGAGGTGGGTGTCCTCGACGTTCATGATGAAGCAGATGTCGGCCAGGCGCTTGTCGCGCGCACGGTGCGTCACGTGGTGCAGCACCAGCACGTCCAGCGGCGTCAGGTCCTTCAGGCCGGCGGCCGACATGCAATGCACAATCCAGCGGTGGAAGGCGTTGCCCGCGACGATCAGGCCGAATTCGAACTCACTCATCTCGGCGCTGCGCGGCGACACCAGGTGGGCCGACGACACGATGGGCGGGTTGCCCGGAGCGGCCCCGGACGCAGTGGACTTTTTCGCCATGAACAACTCTCCTGTGGGGTGGTCTCGCCCCGGTTCGGTGAGCGGATTATAGAAATCAAAAAATCATTTTGTCGACAAATTGTCGGCATTTAGGGAATATACCTATGACGATTTTTCAGTCCGCGATTTACAGTCGGCCCACCCTTCATCAACCTAAGTGGAGTGCCCCATGCAGCGACGTCATTTCTCCCTGGCCAGCCTGACGCTGGCCCTTTCCCTGTCCGCCGGCACCGCGCTGGCCCAGACCAAGTGGGACCTGGCCGCGGCCTACCCCGCCACCAACTTCCACAGCGAAAACCTGGTTCAGTTCGCCAACGACGTGGACAAGGCCACCGCCGGCAAGCTCAAGATCACGGTGCATGCCAACGCCTCGCTGTTCAAGGCGCCCGAAATCAAGCGCGCCGTGCAGGGCGGCCAGGCACAGGCGGGCGAAATCCTGCTGGCCAACTTCCAGAACGAGTGGCAGATCTACGGTGCCGACGGCCTGCCCTTCCTGGCCGACAGCTACGACGAATCCGTCAAGCTCTACAAAGCGCAACGCCCGCTGCTGGAGAAAAAACTCGCCGAACAGGGCCTGGTGCTGCTGTATACCGTGGCATGGCCACCGCAGGGCATCTACTCCAAGAAGCCGATCAACAGCGCCGCCGACCTCAAGGGCGTGAAGTGGCGCGCCTACAGCCCGGCCACCGCACGCATCGCCGACCTGGTGGGCGCCCAGCCCGTGACCGTGCAGGCCGCCGAGTTCTCGCAGGCGCTGGCCACCGGCGTGGTGGACACCACCATGACCTCCGGCGCCACCGGCGTCGACAGCAAGCTGTACGAGCACCTGAAGTACTACTACGACATGCAGGCCTGGCTGCCCAAGAACGGCGTGCTGGTGAACAAAAAGGCCTTCGACGCGCTGGACAAGCCCACGCAGGACGCCGTGCTCAAGGCCGCCGCCGCCGCCGAAACGCGTGGCCTGGCCGCCAGCCAGCGCGTCAACACCGAATCGAAGGAAAAACTCAAGGCCAACGGCATGCAGGTGCTGGCGCCGTCGGCCCAGCTCAAGGCCGACATGAAGAAGGTCGGCGACACCATGCTGAAAGAGTGGCTGGAAAAGGCCGGCCCGGATGGCAAGGCCCTGGTCGATGCCTTCCAGCGCTAACCGTCTGTGATGAGCGACACACGTCAAGAAGCAGGCCCCTCCGCCGTGCGCCGCGCCCTGGATGGTCTGTATGCCACGGGCGGCGCGCTGGCCGCCCTGTGCGTGCTGGCCATCCTGGTGCTGATGATCGGCGCTTCGGTTGGCCGCCATCTGGACTGGCGCGTGTCGTGGATCAATGACGTGGTGTCCTGGCTGTGCGCCGCTGCCGCCTTCCTCGGCATGGCCTACAGCTTTCGCAACGGCGACTTCGTGCGCGTCACGCTGCTGCTGGAGGCGGTCTCGCCCGCCGCCCGCCGCTGGCTGGAACTGGCCTCGCTCGCCGTGGCCAGCGTGGCCATCAGCTACCTGGGCTTCTGGGCTGCGCGCTTCACCTGGCAGAGCTGGGACTTCAACGACATCGCCGGCAACATGGTGGCCATTCCGATCTGGATTCCGCAGATGAGCTTCGTGGTCGGCTCGGCCATTCTGGTGATTGCCGTGCTCGACGAGTGCGTCTGCGTGCTGCGCGGCGCCAAGCCCAGCTACGTCGCGCGCGTCGAAGAGCGCCATGCGCGCGGCGACTTCTCAGAGGAGCTTTGATCGATGGGTCTGCTTGAAATCGGGGCTCTGCTGCTCTTCCTCATGCTGTTGATGCTGTCCGGCGGCGTCTGGATCGCCATGACGCTGGCCATCGTCGGCTGGGTCGGCCAGGCCTTCTTCACCAGCACCCAGCCCGGCATGAACCTGTTTTCCTCGTTCTGGGAAACCACCGCCAGCTGGGAGTTGGCCGCGCTGCCGCTGTTCATCTGGATGGGCGAGATCCTGTACCGCACCAAGCTGTCGGAGCAGATGTTCGATGGCCTTTCGCCCTGGCTCTCGCGCATCCCCGGCCGTCTCATGCACACCACCGTGCTGGGCTGCGGCATCTTCGGCTCGGTGTCGGGCTCGTCAGCCGCCACCTGCGCCACCATCGCCAAGGTCGCCATGCCGGAACTGGAACGCCGCGGCTACGACAAGAGCCTGGCACTGGGCTCGCTGGCCGCCGCCGGCGGCCTGGGCATCCTGATTCCGCCCTCCATCACCATGGTGGTCTACGCCGTGGCGGCCGACGCCAGTGTGATCCGCCTCTTCCTCGCCGGCTTCCTGCCGGGTTTCCTGCTGATGGCCCTGTTCTCCGGCTACATCATCTGGTGGAGCCTGCGTTACCCGGACAAGGTGCCGCCCGCCGAGGCGCCCTGCAGCTTCATTGAAAAGCTGCGCCGCTCCGGCAGCCTGATCCCCTGCGGCCTGCTGATCGTCTTCATCGTCTGGGTGCTGGTGGCCGGCATCGCCACCGCCACCGAATGCGCCGCCTGGGGCGTGCTGGGCTCGCTGGCCATCGCCGCGGCCAGCCGCACGCTGACCCTGCGCAACTTCTGGGACGGTCTGGCCGGCGCCACACGCGTGAGCTGCATGATCATGTTCATCCTGGCCGGTGCCGCCTTCCTCACCAAGACCATGGCCTTCACCGGCATCCCGCGCGAGCTGGCCGAGTTCGTGCACGGCCTGCACCTGTCACCGTATGGCCTGATCGCCGTGCTGATCGGGGTCTACCTGGTGCTCGGAACTGCGCTGGACGGCATCTCCATGATCGTGCTCACCAGCGCCGTGGTGCTGCCCATGGTGCAGAAGGCCGGCTTCGACCTGGTGTGGTTCGGCATCTTCATCATCATGCTGATCGAGATCGCCGAGATCACGCCACCGGTGGGCTTCAACCTGTTCGTGCTGCAGAACATGACCGGGGTGGACAGCAACCGCATCGCCCGCATCACCCTGCCCTTCTTCGCCTGCATGATCCTGGCCATCGTGCTGATCACGGTCTTTCCTTCGATCGTGACCAGTGTGCCGAACTGGCTGATGGGGATGGAGCGCTGAAGGGTCCGGAGTACCGGGCCATCTGTCTGGATGTACTGCATGGCAAGCCGCTAAACTCCCGCCATGCTTCCCGTCTTCGCCATCTGTCTCGGCGCCTGTGCTGGCGCCCTCTTGCGCTGGCGGCTCGGCCTGTGGCTGAGCACGCCCGGCTCGCTCTTGCCCTGGGGCACGCTGGCGGCCAATCTGGTCGGTGGTTATCTGGTGGGTGTCTGCGTGGCGGCGTTCCAGCAGTGGCCGCAACTCGACCCGGCCTGGCGCCTGGCCCTGGTCACCGGTTTTCTGGGGGCGCTGACCACCTTCTCCAGCTTCTCGGCCGAGGTGGTGGCCATGCTGCAGCAGGCGCGCTATGCGCTGGCACTGGGCACGGCTGCGCTGCACCTGCTCGGCTCCCTGCTGCTGACCGTGGCCGGCATCAAGACAGCTATGCTTTTGATAGCAAATAATGTCCGTTAATCAAGGGCTAAAGCCGGATTTGATCCCGGTTTTCTGGATGAACTCAAGCAGCTCCTTGTCGGAGCGGCGGATGTGCAACGACAGCCAGTCGCGCAGCACGGTCGACAACTGGGCCGCCACCGTGATGCGCCCCGCTTCGTATTGCTTCTGCAAGCCACTCAGACTGTCCACAAAATGGGCGTGGCCGATCTTGTGCCGCGCCAGATGGGGAAAGTTCACCGATGCCATGCTCGCTTCTTCGCGGCGCAGATGGTCGGTGGTGTAGCCGATCAGCTCGGTGAGGATGGTCCCCACCACGTCCTTGCCGCGCCCCTCGCTGGTGGCGGTGTGCAGTTCATTGACCAGATCGACCAGATGCCGGTGATCCGCATCGATCGGGCCGCGATCGATCTCCATGTCCGCGGCCCATTCAAAGTACGCCATCAGCGTTCTCCCGCGGGTCAGGCCGGTGCCGGCAAGGCCGTCAGCCCGCTGACCGTGTCATGCCGGCCGAGCCGGAAAACACTCACGGAATGAACCAGGCCCTGCGCCTGGTACGCCAGTGATTGGGCCGCAGCGGCCGCCTCTTCCACCAAGGCGGCATTCTGCTGGGTCACCTGGTCCATCTGGCCCACGGCCAGACTGACCTGGTCGATGCCGGTGGCCTGGTCCTGGCTGGCCGTCGTGATCTCGCGCATCAGGTCGGCCACACGGCGCACGTGCACCACGATCTCGTCCATCGTGCTGCCGGCCTGCTCCACCAGCTTGCAACCGTCGCTGACATTGCTGACCGAGGCACCGATCAGGTTCTTGATCTCCTTG
This sequence comes from Curvibacter sp., assembly GCA_031426755.1. GTDB lineage: Bacteria > Pseudomonadota > Gammaproteobacteria > Burkholderiales > Burkholderiaceae_C > Hylemonella. The sequence goes on along the minus strand of JASJPI010000003.1, from coordinate 282,910 downwards.
GCCGCCCCGGCACTGCGGCCGGCCAGGTTGCGCACCTCGGCCGCCACCACGGCGAAGCCGCGCCCCTGCTCACCGGCACGCGCCGCCTCCACCGCCGCATTGAGCGCCAGCAGATTGGTCTGGAAAGCGATGCCGTCGATCACGCCCGTGATGTCGGCAATGCGGCTGGAAGAACTGTTGATGGCATCCATGGTGTGCACCATCTGCGACACCACGTCCCCACCCTTGACGGCGACGCTGGCAGCGGACTCCGCCAGCTGGCTGGCGTGCTTGCCGCTCTCGTAGTTCTGCTTCACCGTGGACGCCAGTTCATGCATGGAAGCGGTGGTCTGCTCCAGCGCGCTGGCCTGCTCCTCGGTACGGGAAGCCAGGTCGGTATTGCCGGCGGCGATCTGCGTGGTGGCCGTGGCCATGGCGTCGGCACCGCTGCGCACCTGCTGGACGATCTCGACCAGGCTGTCGTTCATCTCCTGCAGCGCCTGCAGCAACTGGCCGCATTCGTCGTTCGTCTGCACCCTGATGTGCGTGCCGAGATCGCCGGACGCCACCGTGCGGGCAATGTGCACCGCCTCGCTCATGGGCCGCGTGATGGAACGGGTGATCAGAAGGGACAGCAGAATGCCTGCCGCCGCACCGGCCACGCCCAGAACCAGCATCAGGCTGCGCGCGACACCGATGTCTTCGCGCATCTCGGCGCTGCTGGCCTCGACCAGCTTTTTCTGCAGATCGGTCAAGGCATTGATCGGCTCCTGCAGCGCGTCGAGCGCCGGCAAGGTCTCGCTGTTCAGGATGCGGATGGCTTCGTCCTTCTGCCCATCGTCCACCAGCTTGACCACCTGACTGAAAGACTTCACATACTTGACCCGCGCCTCACCCAGACGGGCCAGCAAGGACCGGCCTTCAGGCAGGTAGATCAGCCGATCGAGCGTCTTCAGCGCTTCGTCGATGGTTTTCTTGTTGGCCTCGATTGCCGCCTTCACGCGTTTGACCTGCTCCGGGTCGGTGGCAATCAGCAGCTCCATGGTGCGGCGCGCATTGGCCCGGGTGGTGGCATTGATGGTGTGCGCCGCATCCGCCTTGACCCAGTCCTTCTCGATGATGCGGTTGTTGATCTCGCCCACCGCCGTGAAACGCAGAACACCCACGATGATGACGCACAGAAGCGTCAGAATGAGCAGGCCGAAGCCCACACCCAAGCGGGTGCCGATTTTGAGGTCGCCGATTTTCATTTGATTCCTCTTGCCTGGGCAAGTCACTGAACAAGTGGCTGCCATTTTCCGGGTTTCGGGAAACTGCGCCAAGCGAGGCCCTTTCATAAACGCGGCCAATTTGATATGCGTCAAATATCCGATTACTCGCGCGATCAACCGCCGCCGCGTTGGGTATAGAGGTCGAAGCGCTTCATGAACGCATGGCGCTGCGCATCGTCCAGATTGCTGAATGCAAAGTTCAGCCGCAGGCGCGGCAGACGCATCAGGGCCATGACGCGCGGCGGCATCACCTGCCACGTCAAGCGGAGTTCACCCTCGCCGATCGACACCCGGGCCGACGTGCCGCTGGCCTGGCAGGCATGTGAGCCCACCGCGCGCGGCAGCCCTTGCAGCCACTCGGCTTCGGTGCAGGCCATGTCGCGCTCGAAGCGCTCGGGGTAGAAGGATTGCACCGCTGGCTTGTCCCAAGGCGTCGACCGGCTCAGCCCGGACGGGCCAGCACCATCGACATGGTCGGAAGCGTCCGTTCAACCACCCGCAATCGGCGGCCAGATCGCCAGCACATCGCCCTCGGCCAGCGTGCGGCTCAGGCGCTGCTCCGGGGTGATGTAGTGGCCGTTGACCAGCACCAGGTGCACCAGCCTGGGCGGCAGGCCGAAGGGTTCGATGATCTGGCTGATGCTGGCCTCGGGTGCCACCTCCAGTTCGATCCGGTTGTCGCCGCGCGCGGCGGGCGGCAGGTAGTCGGTCAACGACGCAAACAGCTTGAAAATGATCTTCATCGAAACCCATTCACTCCGGCACACGCGCTTCCACACTCATCGCCGCCGCGCGTCCTGTGCACCGCTCCAATGGCCCTGCGCCTGCGCGCTGGCCAGGTAGGCCGGCACCAGTTGCGTCGGATCCTTCAGCAGCACGTCCTTCCAGGCGCCCAAGCTGATCTGCCCTTCCACCAGGCCGCGCATCACGCCCACGTGCTCGGTCCAGCCCACGCTGTTGCAGCCCACCAGCACGTCGCCGTTGAACTGCAGACTCAGGTGCCGGCCCTCGGCCAGATCGGTCAGCTCCGCGTGCTCACCGCCGGGCACGCCCTGCCAGTTGCCGAAGCTGGTCGAGATCAGGCCCAGGGTGTCGAGCACGTTGATCTGCGTGACGCCCTTCAGTTCGGTGCACTGGCCCGCCATGTTGAGCGCCGCCACGCGGGCCTGCTCGGCCGCATTGGGCTGGATGGCGCTGACCACCGTGGTGCCGCTGACCTTGTCGAACGCCTCGGCACAGTCACCCGCGGCGTAGATGCCGGGCACATTGGTCTGCATGTGCTCGTCGGTCAGCACGCCCTGCAGGCAGCGCACGCCCGAGTTCTCCAGGAAACCGATCGACGGCTTGACGCCGGTGGCGCTGATGACCAGGTCTACATTGAGCGTCTTGCCGTTCGACAGCCTGACGTCCAGCGTGTTGCCCTTGCCCTGCGCAATGGCCTCCACCCGCGTGCCGGTGAACACCTGCACGCCCTTGGCCTCGCACCACTGGCGGATCATGCCGCCGGCCACCGGGCCCATCATGCGCGGCACCATGCGGTCGCCCATCTCCACCACGCTCAAGGCCACGCCGCGCGCCGCCAGCGCTTCCATGATGATGCAGCCGATGAAGCCGGCGCCCATCTGCAGCACGCGCGCCCCCTGGGTGGCGCGCGCCTGGATGGCGCGCGCATCGGCCAGCGTCCAGCACGGGTGCACGCCGGGCAGGTCGATGCCGGGGATCGGCGGGCGCGCCGGGTTGGAGCCGGTGGCAATCAGCAGCGTGTCGAACACCAGCGTCTCGCCGCCGTCGAGCTTCACCCGGCGCGCCGCCGTGTCCACCTGGGTAGCGCGTGCCTGGCGCAAGTCGATCCCCAGCGACGGGTAGTGCGCCTCCCCCTTGCGCAGCCAGGTGCCGCGCTCGTCGATGTTGCCCATCAGCAGGTAGGGAATCGCCATGCGCGAGTACGGCGCCTCGCGCTCCTCGCCCACCAGCGTCACGCGGTCACCCGGCGCGTGCTTGCGCAAGGTCTCGGCCGCAATCACGCCGGCCGGACCAGCGCCCAGGATCACATGGTGTGTCATGGCGTGAACAGGCCCTACAGTCCCAGACGCTTCTTCGTTTCTGCAGTCGGCCGGCCCTCCTTGTCCCAGCCGCGCACCTCGTAGTACTTGGGCAGCATCTTGGCCAGCTCGTTGACCTTGCCTTTGGCCGGGCCGGTCTTGGCAGGCTCGGTCAGCAGGCGTTTCGGCAGCGAATCGTCCTTGGCTGTCAGGCCGGCGCGGTTGTTGAACTCGCGCTCCATGTTCCAGATGCGCTCGCCGATCTTGGCCAGCTCTTCGGTGGTGTACTGCTCGCCGATGGCGCCCTGCAGCTGCGGCGCCAGGTCGGCCAGGCCCCAGGCGAAGGTGGTGAAGATGCACAGACCGGACGAATCGAAGGCGGCGGTGGCGTCCTGGAAAGCCTTCACCAGTTCCGGCTTGCCCTCGCTCTCCAACGGATCGGTCTTGACCGGAATGCCCAGCACCTCGGAGGCGATGGTGTAGCCGCGCAGGTGGCAGCCGCCGCGGTTGCTGGTGGCATAGGCCAGGCCGATGCCCTGGATGCCGCGCCCGTCGTAGGCCGGGAACTCCTGGCCCTTGGAGGTCATGGACAGCTCGGGGTGGCCGTACTTGGCCGTCAGGCGCTTGGAACCCTGGCCGATCTCCTTGCCGAACCCGCGGCCGTGCACCGTCTCGTCCACCAGGAAGGCCAGCGCCTTGGCCGAACCGAACGGCGCCTCGATGCCGATCTGCTCCTTGGTGAGCACGCCCTTTTCATACAGTTCCATCACCGCGCCCACGGTGGCGCCAAAGCTGATGGGGTCGATGCCTTCCTCGTTGCAGATCATGGTGGCGTACTGCAGGCATTCGAGGTCGTTCACGCCATTGGCCGCGCCCAGCGCCCAGGCCGCTTCGTATTCCAGGCCGCCGGAGGCGCCCCAGTACTGCGGCTTGTTGGCCACCGTGAAGTGGCCCTCGTCCATCTTGCTGATGCGCCCGCAGGCAATGGTGCAGCCGAAACAGGCCTGGTTGGTCACCAGCTGCTTCTTGCCGTCGGTCTTGCGCGGCGTGGCCATGGCCTCGGCCGAGATGTCCTTGGCGCCTTCGAACTGCACGTCCTGGTGGTTGCGTGTGGGCAGCGCCCCCACCTCGTTGATGACGTTCATCAGCACCTGGGTGCCATAGGCCGGCAGGCCCTGGCCGGTGACCGCGTTGTCCTTGAGGATCTGTTTCTTCTCGGCCACGGCCTTCATGAAAGCCTGGGGGTCGCGGATGTTGCCCACCCCCTTGGTGCCGCGCACCGCAATCGCCTTCAGGTTCTTGCTGCCCATCACCGTGCCCACGCCGGAGCGGCCGGCGGCGCGGTGCAGGTCGTTCACCACGGCCGCGAACAGCACGCCGTTCTCGCCCGCCTTGCCGATGCTCGACACACGCACCAGCGGGTCCTGCAGGCCCTTCTTCAGCAGCTCCTCGGTCTGCCACACGCTCTGGCCCCACAGGTGGGCAGCGTCGCGCAGTTCCGCCACGTCGTCATTCACGTACAGGTAGACCGGCTTCGGGCTCTTGCCCTCGAAAATCACCATGTCCCAGCCAGCCATCTTGAACTCGGCGCCCCAGTAGCCGCCCGAGTTGGAGCAGGCGATGGCGCCGGTCAGCGGGCTCTTGGTGATGACGGTGTAACGCCCGCCGGTGGAGGCCATGGTGCCGGTCAGCGGGCCGGTGGCCCAGATGATCTTGTTCGCCGGAGAGAGCGGGTCGACCTTGGCGTCCACCTCTTCCACCAGGTATTTGGAGCCCAGGCCGCGCGAGCCCACGTAGTCGTGCGCCCAGTCCATGTTCAGCGGCTCAGAGGTCACGGTGCCCTTCGTCAGATCGACGCGGAGAATTTTTCCTGCCCAAGACATGATGTTTCTCCTTAAGTCGCAGAGGGTTGGTTGCCGAGCTTGTTGGCCCACTGTTCCATCTTGCCCAGGCCGGTCCAGTTGGCATCGATGAAGGTGATGGCACCGGTCGGGCAGGCCTCGGCACAGGCCGGCTGGCCGCCGCACAGGTCGCACTTCTGCACCTTGCCGGTCTCCTGCACGTAGTTGACGGTGCCGAAGGGGCAGGCGATGGTGCAGACCTTGCAGCCCACACAGGTGCTGTCGTTCACCACCTTGGCACCGGTTTCCTTGTTGACCGTGATGGCCTCCACCGGACAGGCGTGCAGGCACCAGGCCTCGTCGCACTGGGTGCAGGTGTAGGGCACTTTCTTGCCGGTGTGGTGGAAGTCGAACACCTTGATGCGCGACTTGGCGGTAGCGAAGGTGCCGTAGTTCTCGAAGGAACAGGCCATTTCGCACTGCAGACAGCCGGTGCACTTGTCTGCGTTGATGTGCAACACCTTTTGCATGGGGGGTCTCCTCTGGGTAGTCGAGCCGCGGCACTTCGCCTATGAACTTGGATGCATAGGAATTGTTGGAGCAGACCGCGGGCAAATCCCTAGGGACAACCCTAGTCGGAATGGCCCGAATCCGGCAAAATTCTCAAAATGCAACACCCGCCCAAGCGGCAGCCCGCATCATCAGCAGCCTGAGTTCCGCCAGCACCACGCCCCATGTCCACACCCGCCGCCCCGCTGTCTGCCTCGCGCCTGAGCCGCATTGCCCAGGCACGGCAACTGGCGCTGCACAACACCGCACCGCTACCCGGCGGGCTGGTGGAGCCGTGGATTGCCCGCTCGTGGCAGCGCTGCCTGAGCCAGGGCCAGCGGCCGACCGACCGCGTCAGCTTCGAAGCCGTCTCGGCCCAGGCCATGCGGCAGGCCTCCGAGGCCAACCACACCCTGGTGCAAGCGGCGCGCCCGATCCTCAAGCAACTGGGCCGGGCCCTTGCCGATACGCGCTACTTCGCCATCCTGACCAACCACGCCGGCGTGGTGATCGATGTCGATGGCCCCATCGACCGCAGCGACCAGCGCGCCGCCGTCATCACACGCGTCGGCGTCGACCTGTCGGAGCACAGCGTCGGCACCACGGCCATCAGCGCCGCCTTGCACGAGCAGCACGCGGTCTGGCTGCACCGCGGCGAACACTTCTTCAACGACACCTCGGTCTACAGCTGCGCCGGTGCGCCGCTGTTCGGCCCTGACGGCCGCTGCGTCGGCATGCTGGACCTCACCGGCATTGAAGCCACCGAACGGCCCGAGCTGCGTCACCTGGCCACCCATTCGGCACGCAGCATCGAGAATGCCCTGGTGCTGCAGCGCCCGCACCAGCTGCTGCTGCGCCTGAACTGGTCGGGCCTGCCGCTGGGCGACGACTCGGATGCCCTGATCACCCTGGATGCCGACGGCCACATCCGCGCGGCCAATCACGCGGCCCGCCAGCTGTTGCCGCAGCTGGCCATGGCGGCCAGCATGCCCATCCATTGCCGCGACATCTTTGCCCTGCCCTTCGACATGCTGTTCGATGCCGCCCGGCGCGGCAGCGATCCGATCGAGGCGCCCTTGTGGTCAGGCCTGCGCTTGCAGGTACGCGCGCTCCTGGCCGGGCGCAACACATCCCCCCTCAGCGCACTGCGCTGGCCCACTGCGCCACTGGCGGCTGACCCGGCCTCTCGCCCCTTGCGCGAAGTCGAGACCAGCCTGATCCGCAAGGCGGTGGAAGACGCGCGCGGCAACGTGGCGCAAGCCGCACGGGCGCTGGGCATCAGCCGCGCCACGGTCTACCGCAAGCTCGGCAGCGGCAAACGGGGCTGAGGCGCCCCGCCTTTTTCTCACGCGTTCTTTACGCCAGCCCTTCGGCCTTGCGTGCCGCCTGCACGGCCGGGCGTGCGGCCACACGGGCCAGGTAGGCGGTGAGGTGGGTCAAAGCGCTGATGTCGATCTTCACCACATTGGCCCAGCCCACCACGGTGGACAGATAGGCATCGGCCACGGTGAAGTCCGCACCCATCAGGTAGTCGCGGCCGACCAGTTGCTCGTTCACCCAGACCAGGCGGCGCTCGATGTTGGCGCGCGCAGCATCCTTCCAGTCCTGCGAAGCCGTGGGGTTGAACTGCGGGGTGAAGTTGCGGTGCAACTCCATGCCGACGAAGGTCAGCCAGCTCTGCAACTGGTAGCGCGCCAGTGTGCCGTTGGCGGGGGCCAGTTTCTTCTCGGGCTTGAGGTCGGCCAGGTACTGCACGATGGCCGGGCCTTCGGTCAGCACGGTGCCGTCGTCCAGCTGCAGCGCGGGCACGTAGCCATTGGGGTTGATGGCCAGGTAATCGCTGCCCGATTCCGTCTTCTTCGTCTTGGTGTCGACCTTCTCCGTCGTGTACGTCAGGCCGAGTTCTTCGAGCACGATGTGGGGAGACAGGGAACAGGCGCCGGGCTTGATGAAGAGTTTCATGGTGTGTCAGTCGATGAGGGTTGATGCTCCCGTGCGCACCTCAGCACACGGCTCCAGAGCCCCATCAGTGTAGGCAATCCACGCCAGCCTTGCAGGCGCCGGGGCAATGGCCCCGCCTCCTCAGGCCACCAGCGCGCGGTGTTGCTGCAGCGCCTCGCGCACGATGGCACTCACGCCCTCGGCCCCCTGGTCCGGCAAGGCCAGAAATTCGTGGCGCATGCGCGGGTCCCAGAACTTCTTCAGGTGGTTGGCAATGCCTTCCAGGGCTTCGGTGCGGTCCGGCATGGATTCGAAGAAAGTGCCAATCTGGTTGGCCATGCGGATCAGGTGTCCGTACCCTGATCACGGACAATGTCTCGCATACCTTCCACAACGAAGAGGTATAGGTGGACCGTCCGGCTGTGACCGCCGAATCGGCGCTGCCGGTCATGTCGATGATGGTGCGGCTACCCGGAAAAAACGGCCGTCCGGCTGCACTACTGATTGGCCTGGATGCCGATGCCGCCGCCGGCGATGAGGACCATATCTTGTTTGTTGGAGGGAGAAGTCATGGGGCAGTCTTCGGTTCTTGTTATCCAGGCCGGGGCCTGTTCAAAACGTAGCGGCACTGCCGGGCCACCCTCCGGCCGGCCAGCCCGCCAGCACCGAACGCAGGCACCCTTGCGTAGAATGAACTGCAAATGCCTGCCGTAAGGAACGACTGTGTCAAACGACTCACCGGAAAATCAGATCCAGCCCAGTGTCGAGAAATACCAGTTCGAGGTCTTCCCCTGGAATGAAAATTTTGCAACCGGCATTGCGCTGATCGACGAGCAGCACCGGCAGCTGGTGCACCTGATCAACAAGCTGGCCTCTCATCTGTCGCACGGCTCCAGCGATATCCAGATGGCCGAGGTGTTCGCGGAGCTTGTGGCGTATGCCGGCCACCACTTCAAGACGGAAGAGCAGATCTGGCAGCCGCGCTTCCAGGACGACCCATGGTACACAGCGCACAAGCGCTCCCATGACTCATTTCTTCCCAAGGCGCAACAGATTCAGAACCACCTCCAAGGCACCTCTTACGAAAAAGTTCTTGAGGAGATTCTGAAATTTCTGGTCAATTGGCTGGTGTTTCACATTCTCGACAACGACCGGCGCATGGCCAAGGCCATCCGCGCCTTGGACGACGGGCTCGACCTTGAAACCGCCAAGATGCGCGCCGACGAGGAAATGACCGGAATCATGCAGACCTTCGTCGAGACGGTGCTGGACATGTACGAGAACCTGACCTCGCGCAGCCTGGAGCTGATCCGCGAGAAGAACGAAAGGCTGCGGACGGAGCGTGCCCTGGTGGCCGCCGAAATGCAGAAGCAATCGATGGCCAAACTGCTCGACAGCATGCAGAAGACCATCGAAGCCATGGCCTTCACGGTGGAGATCCGCTCCCCCTACACCGCCGGCCACCAGCGGCGCGCCGCACAGCTGGCCGAGGCCATTGCCCGCGAGATGGGCCTGCCAGAGGAGGAAGTGCATGGCATCTTTCTCGCCGCCATGGTGCACGACATCGGCGACATCCAGATCCCCGCTGAAATACTGACCAGGCCGCGTGGCCTGAGCGACCTCGAGCGGGAGATCGTCCAGAACCACCCCCTGGCCGGCTACGACATCTTCAAGAGCATCGACTTTCCGTGGCCGATTGCGGAAATGGTCTACCAGCACCACGAGCGGCTGGACGGCTCGGGCTACCCCCGGGGCCTCAAGGGCGAGCAGATCCTCATGGGCGCCCGGGTGATTGCGGTGGCGGATGTGGTGGAGGCGATGTCTTCCCATCGGCCGTATCGCGCCTCGCTCGGCCTGGAGGCCGCCTTGGCGGAACTCGAAGCGCACAAGGGCCAGCGGTACGAACCCGCCGCCGTGGCCGCCTGCATCAAGTTGGTTCGGGACAAGAAGTTCGTCTTTCAGGCTTAGGGGAGCGGGATCGCAGACCTCACCTGCGCTCGATACGGCTCACCCTTCGCGCCAGTCAGTCAGCACGTCTTCCACCGCTTTGCGCCGGTCGGTCGCCAGCGCGCGCGTCGGCGTTCCCACCGCCATCCAGCCCTCCAGCGTCTCACCCGACGCGCAGAAGGCCTGCGCGATCTGCTGCGCACGGGCCTTGTTGCCGCTGAGCATCTTGGCGGCAAAGCCATGCGCATGCACGGCATTGAGGAAATTGGTGACGGCGCCGCCCACGCACATCCACTGTTCGTGCGCCGGCACCAACGGGCGGCCCAGGTCGATGCAGGTGATGACGGCCATGGTAACGGGCGCCTTGAGGGCACGCTCGCGCTCAATGGCCAGGCCCGCCTCGTCCTTGCCCTTGGTGCGGGCATGCTGCACAAACAGCTGGACCAGCTTTTCGCGCGCGGCGCCAGGGCGCCAGCTCGCCGTGGTCAGGTGCACGCAGCGCGGCGGCCACCATGGTTTCGATCTGCACGTCGCTGGGGCCGGGCTCGGCCAGCTTCGTTGCTGGAAGCGCTGGAGACCAGCATGCCGGTGGTGTTCCAGCGGTTGACCGTCACGCCCTTGGCACTCTGGGTCACGAAGTTCTTGTCGCGGTCGGCCTTCATGTGCTTGGCGACGCGCGTCAGAGCGTCATCCCAGGAGATGCGCTTCCATTCCTTGGATCCCGGCTCGCGCACCTCTGGGTACTTGAGGCGGTTCGGGCTGTTGATCATGTCGGTCAGGCCAGCCCCCTTGGGGCACAGCGTGCCGCGGTTGACCGGATGATCCGGGTCGCCCCCGACGTGAACCAGCGCCGGCTTGTTGTTCTTGGCGGTATCGCCCAGCATGTACATGATGACGCCGCAGCTGACCGAGCAGTACGGGCAGGTGCTGCGCGTCTCGGTGGTTTTGGCCAGCCTGAAACTACGGGTCTGGGCCAGCGCCGCCATGGGCGAGAAGCCCATGGCCACCAGACGGGATCCGACCAGTCCTGCGCTGCTTACCCGGAAGAAACGTCCCTGGTTCATACCCATGAATTAACTCCTTTGCGTACCTTGTGCGGGGCCAGAAAATACCCCCACAAAGGCAAAGCAAATTCATTCCAGGAACCCTTCTCCGGGTCCGCACAGGCGTCATCCCTTATGAAATTCATTTCCAGTGCTGACTCTCTGATGCCCAGCGACAAAGTGTCGCAAAAGCGTCGATTCAAACCGATGAGGTGCGACAATTTTTCGCACCTCCGTCGCCAGATTGGCGGGGCTCAACTTTTGTCATGAATGTCTGCGAATGCAGCCGTTTTGAATCCCTGAGCCGGGATTCAGGGGGCCGACGTCACCCGATTGCGCCCGGTTGCCTTGGCCTGGTACAGCGCCTTGTCGGCCCGGGACACCATGTCGGCCACGAGAGCGTGGGCCTCACTGGCTTCGGACGATGCGTCCAGCATCGAAACGCCGATGGAGACCGTCACGCGGACGACCTCTTGTGATTTGCCCGGCACGCTTTGCGCCGCCACGATGCGGCGGATGCGTTCGGCCGTCTCCAGCCCTGCCTGCTGCGGCGTGGCCGGCAACAGCACCACGAATTCTTCACCGCCGTAACGGGCCACCACATCACTGCCACGCAGTTGCGCCTTGATCAGCCGGGCCACGTAGCCGAGAACCACGTCCCCGGCCTGATGGCCCAGGGTGTCGTTGAGATTCTTGAAACGGTCCACATCCAGGAACATGCACACCAGCGGCGCCTTGCTCCTGCGCGCCGCCGCCACCTCCTCCAGGCAGCGCGATTCGAAATAGCGGCGGTTGTGCACCCCCGTGAGCGCGTCGGTCAAGCCCGCGAGCTTGAGCCGCTCGGTGGCCAGGGCGCTGTCCAGGCACACCGCCACCAGCGCGGCCAGGCGCTCCAGAAAATCCGTGCTGCTGCCCGGGACGAAGCGCCCGGGGTCCTTGCTGCCCAGGTTCAGGCTGCCGATGAAGCGGCCGTGATGCACCAGGGGCAGCAGCGCAACCGAGACCAGACCGTGTCCATCGTTCTCGAAGAGGAAGGCATGCGCCTCGCCGTTTTTGGCAAGAACGGGTTTGACCGTGGGTGCGTACAGGTCCTGCAGCATCTGCTCGCCGTCCAGGAAGATCAGGCCATCCTCCGGGATGCCGGCCGCAGCCTCGCTTTCGAGGATATGCACCACCTCGTGCAACGGGTCCACCAGCGCCAGGGTGACCGCATCAAGTTCAAACAGCGTCCGGTAATCCAGCAGCAGGGTCCGGATCAGTTCGGCCAGGCAGGCCGCGCCGATCACCTGGCGCTCGAGCTGATCGAAGCGCCGCATCTTCTCCTGGTTCAGGCGGGCTTCGCTCAGCATTGCCTCCAGCTGGGCGCGCAGGCGCTGGTTTTCCGCCTGCAGCATGGCCAGCGACAGGCGTCCGCCGGTGCGGTCGGTGCCCCGAGATTCATTTCTCAAGGTATCGCTCCGGCTGACGCGCATTTTTGATCATGCGCGAATGGTAACGGTGCCGCATGACGGTCACGTCGGAATCACGCGCCCAGCAGGCCACTGTGGACCGACGCATGCTTCAGCCACGCCCGGGCTGCACGCCGGCTCACTTGCCGGCGTTGGGGAAGAACAGCTGCTCGCCGCCGATCTTGTAGGCGGCAATGGCGTTCTGCCCGGCCGGCGAGACCACCCAGTCGACGAACTTCTGTGCGTCCGCCAGCTTGACCTGCGGGTGCTTGGCCGGATTCACCACCATCACGCCATACTGGTTGAACAGGCGCTTGTCGCCTTCGACCAGCACCGCCAGATCGGCGCGGTTCTTGAAGTTGAGCCAGGTGCCGCGGTCGGCCAGCACATAGGCGCCGCTGGAAGATGCAATGTTGAGCGCCGGACCCATGCCGCAGCCGCACTCCTTGTAGCCGCTGCCTTTTTTGTCGGCCAGTTCGGCCATCTTCCAGAAGCGCAGCTCAGCGGCGTGGGTACCGCTCTTGTCGCCGCGCGAGACGAAAGGTGCATTGGCGGCGCCGATCTTCTTCAGGGCCGCCACGATGTCTTTGCCTTTGACGCCCACCGGGTCGGCCTTGGGGCCGATCAGCACGAAGTCGTTGTACATGACAGGCAGGCGCTTGAGGCCAAAGCCGTCGGCGACGAACTTCTCTTCGGCCACCTGGTCGTGCACGAACACCACGTCGGCATCGCCGCGGCGCGCCATGTCCAGCGCCTGGCCGGTGCCCAGCGCCACCACCTTGATGTCGATGCCGCTGGCGGCCTTGAAGGCCGGCAGCAGGTGCGAGAACAGGCCCGACTGCTCGGTGGAGGTGGTCGACGACATGACAATGGTCTGCGCCGACGTTGCCAGGGATGCTATCGAAATCATAGCTATCAGCGCAGCCTTGACGAGGACAGAAGCCCCAAAAGACCATGAAGATTTGAAAGCGTTCATACCTGTTCTCCTTTGACGAATAGATGGGCGGTTGACGAGACGGCACGCAGCCGCTCGACATCGAAAAACTCCTGCACCGGCAGGTCGGCCTGCACCCGCCCCTGCTCGAGGTAAATGACCCGGGTCGCCAGGCGCTTGACCTGGCCCAGGTTGTGGCTGGCGAAGATCACGGTCACCGGGCGGCCGTCCTGGCGCTGCGCGCCACTGGCGAATTCCGCCATCAGCTGCTCCACCTCGCGCTTGGCATGCGGGTCGAGGCTGGCGGTGGGTTCGTCGAGCATCAGCACATCGGGCTGCAAGGCCCAGGCCCGTGCCATGGCCAGGCGCTGCTGCTGGCCGCCGGACAGCGTGCGTGCCGGACGCCGCGCCTTGTCGGCCAGCTCGACACGTTCGAGCGCCCTCAGCGCCTGTTCCTTGGCGGCCTGCCAGGGCGTGCCGCGCAGCCACAAGGCCAGCGCCACGTTGTTGCGGGCCGAGGTGCGCAGCATGAAGGGCCGCTGGAACAGCATGGCCTGCCGCGCGCCGGCATCACACGCACACTGGCCGGCCGTGGGCCGCTGCAGGCCGTGCAGCAGGCGCAGCAGCGTGCTCTTGCCGCTGCCGTTGGCCCCCACCAGCGCCACCGACTCACCGGCACCGATGCGCAGGTTGATGTCCGCCAGGGCGTGCACCGGGCCAAAGTCAACGCCGGCCGACTGCAAGTTGAAGAGGGGACTCATGCCAGCGCCCTCGCCACCGCAGACACGCCGTTGGCATGGCCCTCGACATGCTCGCGCCAGCGCCGCACCAGGGCGATCAAGGCATTGAGCACCAGCACCACGCCCAGCAGGATGAGCCCCAGCGCCAGCGCCAGCGGCAGGTCGCCCTTGCTGGTCTCCAGTGCAATGGCGGTGGTCATGACACGGGTAAAGCCGTCGATGTTGCCGCCGACGATCATCACCGCGCCGACTTCCGAGATGGCGCGGCCGAAGGAGGCCATCAGCATGGTGAGCAAGGCGTAGCGCTCGTCCCAGGCCAGCAGCAGGCCGCGCAAGGCGGTGCCGGCACCGAGCGAGCGCAGCTGTTCGCCGTGCGTCTGCTCCGCATCCTCGATGACCTGGCGCGTCAAGGCGGTGGACACCGGCAGCACCAGCAGAGCCTGCGCCAGCACCATGGCCTGGAAGTTGAACAGCCAGCCCAGATGCCCCAGCGGACCGGAACGCGACAGCAGCAGGTAGACCACCAGCCCGATCACCACCGAGGGCACGGCCAGCAGGGTGTTGAGCAAGGTCAGCACCGCGTTGCGCCCGGCAAAGCGGGCCACCCCGAGCCAAGCGCCGAGCACCAGGCCCAGGCCGCACGCCAGCGCGCAGGCGGTGGCGCTCACGGCGAGCGAACGGCCGACGATGGCCAGCAGGGAGGGATCGAGGGAGGTGATGAGTTGCAGCGCTGTAGCCGCGCTTTCGGTAAAGGTTGACATGGCTGGGTTATCGTACGGACTCGATCAATTCCCCACCATATGAACCACCGTGCATAGGTTGCAGTTTCACTACACATTCGGTTCGCTGCCGCAGGGCCAGGCGGGACTGATCCGCAATCCCCTTTTCGATCTGCTGCACGCCGTGCAGGAATCCGGCTCGATCTCGGGCGCCGCGCGCGCGCTGCAACTGTCCTACCGCCACGTCTGGGGCGAGCTCAAACGCTGGGAAGGCGAACTCGGGCATGAACTCATCGTGTGGGAAAAAGGCCAGGCGGCACGCCTGACCGAGTTCGGCAACAAGCTGTTGTGGGCCGAACGCCAGGCGCAGGCGCGCCTCTCGCCGCAGATCGAGGCCTTGCGCGCCGACCTGGAGCGCGCCTTTGCCGTCGCCTTCGACGACACGGTGCACGTGGTGACGCTGTACGCCAGCCACGACGACGCCCTGAGCGCCCTGCGCACGCACGCCGCCAGCCAGCACCAGTTGCACCTGGATGTGCGTTTCACCGGCAGCGTGGACGCCATTCGCGCCCTCAACGAAGGGCGTTGCGTGATGGCGGGCTTCCACACGCTGCACCAGCCCGGCACCGGCTCGCTGGCCGCACACACCTACAAGCCGCTGCTCAAGCCGGGCCTGCACAAGATCATCGGCTTCGCGCAACGCAGCCAGGGCCTGATGGTGGCCAAGGGCAACCCGCTCGCCCTGCGCTCACTGCACGACCTGCCCCGCACCGGCGCGCGCTTCGTCAACCGGGCCCTGGGCACCGGCACGCGTGTGCTGTTCGACGAATTGCTGGCCCAGGCCGGCATCAGTGCCGGCAAGATCTCGGGCTACGAGCGGACCGAGCCCTCGCACACCGCCGTGGCCCAGGCCGTGGCAGCCGGTCAAGCCGATGCCGGGCTCGGGATTGAAGCCGCGGCGCGGGCACGCGGCCTGGATTTCGTGCCGCTGGTGGAGGAGGACTACCACCTGGTCTGCCTCAAGTCGGCCCTGGACGAGCCGGCGGTACAGTCCTTGTGCGCCGTGCTGCAAAGCGATGGCTGGCAGGCGGTGCTGCACCAGTTGCCGGGCTACCAGCTGGCCGAACAGGCTGGCCAGGTGCTGTCGCTGCGCCGCACGCTGCCGTGGTGGAACTACAGAACCGAGAAGGCACCGTCCGGCGCCCGCGCCCAGACTGCCCGTCAGAGCGCGCAGGAGCGGAAGCCGCAGAAGATGTCGTCGCGCCCCGGCAAGAAGTAATTGCGGTACTTGGGCGACTTCAGCCGGGCCCGCGTCGCAAACGAAGCGCCACGCAACACCTTGTGGGTGCCGAACCAGGGTTCGGAATAGTCGCGGTAGGGGTCTGCCGCAAAACCGGGGTAGCCGAAAAAGGTGCTGCCGGTCCACTCCCACACCTCGCCCCAGCGAAAACCGCGCCGCGCCGCCGTGTGGGCGGCCAGCTCCCACTCCACCTCGGTCGGCAGACGCCGGCCGGCCCAGCGGCACCAGGCGTCGGCCTCCCACCAGCTCAGGTGCATGGCCGGCTGGTTGCCGGCGCGGCGCTGCGTCTGGCCAAACCACGTCTGCAACACCGCCCCCTGGCTGCCGCCGCGCGCCACCCCGATCTGTTCGACATGGCGCGGTGCGCGCCGGCCCTCGCTGAGCGCCTTGTCCTGCAGCCAGTCCCAACCGGTCGGCTGCCAGAACTCGGGGCGATCGTAGCCCCCATCGGCCACGAATTCGACGTACTGCGACCAGGTGACGGGCTGGGCGTCGATTTCGAATTCGGGCACGGCCACCTCATGCGCCGGCCGTTCGTTGTCAAAGGTGAAACCGCTGCCGGCATCGAGCCCGAGACGCCAACGCGTGGCCGGCACCCACAGGGGCGCCTGCACTGCCGGCGATGCCGGCAGGGACAGCGCAAACGGCAAGCCCAGCGTCTGCGCCATGTAGAGAAAAGCCTCCGCGTGCATGTCCTCGTGGAACAGGGCGAGACGGTAGAAGTACAGGGCATCGTCCTCGTCCGGCGTCTTGGCCAGCAGATCGAGCGTGGACTCCAGCGTGGCCAGCAGATAGGCCTTGATGTCGGCCAAGCCAGGCAGGTCCAGGTGCCAGCGGCTGTCGTGCGCCACCCGGCTCGAATCCCACCATCGGTCGGCATGAGGCTGGAGCGAAGCCAGCCTGGCGGCCTGCGGGTCGCAGCGCGGCCCCTGATGACGCTGCAGGTTGCGCCCGATCCAGCGTTCCTGGAACCAGCCGACATGGCCAAGCTCCCACAGCGGCGGATTGAGCTCGGGGAGCCGTGGCACCTGAAAACCGTCGGCACCCAGTGCCTGCTCGTAATGCGAGACCAGGTGCAGCGTGTGGTTGCGTGCATCCATCAGGGCCAGCCCCAGCACCTCGCGGCCGGCCTGACGCAGATCCGAGGCATCGAGGGAAGAAAAGGACGAAACCGGCAGGTCGAAAGGCATGGGCCATTATTCCGCCAAGCGCGCCTGCTGTCGACCACCGGGGAGAGCCTACGTGTTAACACGGGGAAAAGCGCCCTCCGCAGTCCTTTAAAATCAGCTGTTTTGCCAGTTTCAGCCGCCAAAATGCGCCCAACACGCGCTGTTGGCAGACTGGCAACGCCGGATCACCCTTCCTGGAGAGAGCATGGATGCCCTTTTGAAATTTTCAAACCTGGTCGACTGGGTCAGCGACAAGTTCGGCAAGTTCGCTGCCTTCGCCGTTCTGGCCGCAGCCATGATTTCGGCGGGCAATGCCTTTGTCCGCTACGGCCTGGACATCAGCTCCAACGGCTGGCTGGAAATTCAGTGGTACCTGTTCGCTGCCACCGTCATGCTCGGCGCACCGATCGTGCTCAAGCTCAACGAGCATGTGCGGGTCGACATCTTCTACGGCAAGCTCAAGGGCAAGGGCCCGGTCTTCGTCGACCTGTTCGGCCTGGTGGTCTTCCTGCTGCCGGTCATGCTGCTGCTGCTCTGGTTCAGCTGGCCGCTCTTCGTCAAGATGTACGTCAGCGGTGAGATGTCGCAGAACGCCGGCGGCCTGATCCGCTGGCCCGCCATGCTGCTGCTGCCGTTGGGATTCGGCTGGATGTTCCTGCAGGGATTGAGCGAGATCATCAAGCGTGTGGCCTACCTGCAAGGCAAGATCGAGATGGACACCCACTACGAGAAGCCGGTGCAGTAAGCACCATCTGCCTCACACACTACAAGACTTCAGGAACGAAAAATGCAGATGGAAAATTTCGCCCCGATCATGTTCGCGGGCCTTGTTCTGGTGATGCTCATCGGCTTTCCGGTGGCTTTCTCGCTGGCGGCTCTGGGCCTGTTCAGCGGCTTCTTTGCCATCGAGATGGGTTGGTTCCCGGCCGAGTTCATGGCCAACCTGCCGCTCAACATGTTCGGCATTCTCAGCAACGACCTGCTGCTGGCCATCCCCTTCTTCACCTTCATGGGGGCCATTCTCGAGAAATGCGGCCTGGCCGAAGACATGCTGGACTCCATGGGCCAGCTGTTCGGCCCGGTGCGCGGCGGCCTGGGCTACTCGGTCATCATCGTGGGCTTCATCCTCGGCGCCATCACCGGCACCGTGGCCGGCCAGGTGATCGCCATGGCCCTGATCTCGCTGCCCGTGATGATCCGCTACGGCTACAACATGCGCTACGCCACCGGCGTGCTGGCCGCCTCCGGCACCATCACGCAGCTGGTGCCGCCCTCGCTCGTGCTGATCGTGCTGGCCGACCAGCTGGGTCGCTCGGTGGGCGACATGTACAAGGGCGCCTGGGGTCCGTCGATCATGCAGGTGCTGATCTTCGCGCTCTACACCTTCGCCCTTGGCCTCGTCAAACCCAGCCATGTGCCTGGCGTACCGAAAGAGGCCCGCACCCTGCACGGCTGGGCCCTGTGGGCCAAATGCCTGCGCGGCATCATCCCCTCCGCCGTGCTGATCTTTGCCGTGCTCGGCTCCATGGGCGGTCTGCCCGGCCTGAACACGGCCATTGCCACGCCGACGGAAGCCGGCGCCATGGGCTGCGTCGGCGCGCTGATTCTGGCGGCCATGCACAAGCGCCTGACCAAGCCCCTGATCTGGGATGCCATGGTCGGCACCATGCGCCTGGCGGCCATGGTGGTCTTCATCCTGATCGGCTCGCGCGTCTTCTCGATGGTGTTCCAGGGTGTGGACGGTGCCAAGTGGGTGGAGCACATGCTCAGCCATCTGCCGGGCGGCCAGGTCGGCTTCCTGATCGCCGTGAACGTGTTCGTGTTCTTCCTGGCCTTCTTCCTCGACTTCTTCGAGATTGCCTTCATCATCATCCCGATGCTGGGCCCCGTGGCCGACAAGATGGGCATCGACCTGATCTGGTTCGGCGTGCTGCTGTGCGTGAACATGCAGACCAGCTTCATGCACCCGCCCTTCGGCTTCGCGCTGTTCTACCTGCGCGGCATCGCCGACACGCTGTTCAAGGAAAAACGCATCGAGAAGCCGGTCAAGTCCAGCGACATCTACCTGGGCTCCATTCCCTGGGTCGTCATGCAGCTGATCCTGGTGGCCATCGTCATCTTCGTGCCGGAAACCGTGACGGCCTTCCTGGACAAGCCGGAAGTGATCGACCTCGACAAGGTCAATCTGGAAATTGCCATCGATCCGAATGAAGAGCAGCCCGACGCTGCGCTCGACCCCGACGCGGCCGCCGCGGCGAACGATGCGCAAGATCAGAAAAATATCGAGGACATGTTCAAGGACAAGAAATAAAGCGCGGGCATCCGGGCTTCAGCCATGAATGAAGATCTGCTGCAAAGCCTCGGGCCGCCGCCCTTTCGTTTCAGCCCCACCCGGCCGGACGCGTCCAGCCCGGCCTTCTCGCTGGTCTTCAAGGTGCTGGCCACCCTGATCGTGGCCCTGGGTGCGGCCTGGCTGGCCTCGCTCTGGCAAGCCGGCGCTCTGGGCACGGGCAGCAGCACCGGCCTGGCGTGGCTGCTCTCCGGTCTGGGCCTGATGCTCTACACCTGGTGGCACATCCTGACCAGCCGCACGCGCCTGGACGAGACGGCCCTGTACCAGAGCTGGGTGTGGGACAAGAAACTGGAACTGAGGGAACTGGCCTACTGCAAGCTGATTCGCGTGCGTGGCCTGGACTGGCTGATTGCGCCGCGCCTGTATGCGCGCACGCTGATGGGCAAGTTCGCCGTGTTCTATGCGACCGATCCGGTGCTGCTGGCAGATTTCGAGCGCCTGATTCGCGAGCTGGCCGCGTTCCGGGAACTTTGAACACCCCAGGCTGCGCGACTCTGCGTGTCGCTACGCCAGGCACCTCTGGCAGAGGCTCTTCAAGACCGTCCAAACCTGCGCAGGCAGGTTTGGAGCCGCGGTCTCAGCCCCCAAGGGGGCAACGCCAGTGGCCCGGCATAGCCGGTTCCACGGCGTTTCCCGGTTAGATCGTTTGGGACGCCACGGGGCGTCATGAGACGGGCTCGAAAAAAAACCGCGCCATGGCGCGGTTTTTTCTTGGAGCAGTAAAGCCTCAGAGCTTCTGGGCCTGCATGAAGTTGTCGAAACGCGCTTCGGTGAAGCGGAACCACTGGTTCTGTTCGGCACGGAACTTGGAGAAGTCGGCATAGACCTTTTTCCAGTTCTCGTTCTTGGCCGACAACTCGTCGTAGAAGGCCATGGCCGCCTTGAAGGCCGCCGCCATCACGTCGTTCGGGAAGGGGCGCAGCTTGGTGCCGGCACCCACGAGTTGCTTGAGCGCCACCGGGTTCTTCACGTCATAGCGCGCCTGCATGGTCACGTGCGCCTGGCTGGCGGCAGCCTGCACGATGGCCTTGTTCTCGGGCGACAGGGCGTCGAATGCCTTGTTGTTGATGAAGAAGTCGAGCTCGGGGCCGCCTTCCCACCAGCCGGGGTAGTAGTAGAACGGGGCGACCTTGTTGAAGCCCAGCTTCTGGTCGTCGTACGGACCCACCCACTCGGCCGCGTCGATCGTGCCCTTCTCGAGCGAGGAGTAGATCTCGCCGGCCGGGATGTTCTGCGGCACGCCGCCGATCTTCTCGAGGATCTTGCCGCCGAAGCCGCCGATACGCATCTTCATGCCCTTGATGTCCTTGAGGGACTTGATCTCCTTGCGGTACCAGCCGCCCATCTGCGAGCCGGTATTGCCGGCGGGGAAGTTCACGATGTTGTACTTGGCGTAGAACTCGCGCATCAGCTTGCCGCCGTTGCCTTCGTACATCCAGGCCGTCATCTGGCGGCTGTTCAGGCCGAAGGGAATGGCGCAACCGAAGGCGAAGGTTTCATCCTTGCCGAAGAAGTAGTAAGGCGCCGTGTGGCACATCTCGACCGAGCCCTGCTGCACACCGTCGACCACACCGAAGGCCGGCATGATTTCACCGGCGGCATGGACCGAAATCTCGAACTTGCCGCCCGACATGGTTTTGACGGCATTGGCAAACACGTCGGCCGCACCAAAGATCGTGTCCAGCGACTTGGGAAAACTCGAAGCCAGACGCCAGCGAATGGCGGCTTGTGCGTGCACCGCGGGGGCGACGCCGGCGGCCAGAACGCCGGCGATGCCGGCCTGCTTGATAAGGGAACGACGATCCATGGGTAAAGCTCCTGAAATGTTGATTGTTCGGCTTGTGGCCAGCCGGGAGTGTAGAAGCCGATCTCGTCGGTTTTACTAGGGAGTTACCCGCCCTGCCGGGCTGCCGGTCGCCATGAAAAAAGCCCCGCGATCGCGGGGCTTTTGACTTGCATCCGGAAACCGGGAAGGTTTACATCTTCTGCGCCTGCATGAAGTTGTCGAAACGGGCCTCGGTGAAGCGGAACCACTGGTTCTGCTCCTTGCGGAAGGCGGCGAAGTCTTCGTAGACCTTCTTCCAATTCGGGTTCTTGGCGCTCAACTCGGAGTACAGCTGCATGGACTCCTTGTAGGCACGGTCCATGATGTCCTTGGAGAACGGCAGCACCTTGGTCTTGGCACCGACGAGCTGCTTGAGCGCCGTGGGGTTCTTCACGTCGTACTTGGCCTGCACTTCCTGGTGCGCATAGGCTGCGGCAGTTTCCAGGATGGACTTGTTCTCGGGCGAGAGTGCGTCCCACGCCTTGCTGTTGACGAAGAACTCGAGCTGCGGGCCGCCTTCCCACCAGGCCGGGTAGTAGTAATAAGGAGCCACCTTGTTCAGGCCCAGCTTCTGGTCGTCATACGGTCCGATCCACTCGGCGGCGTCCAGCGTGCCTTTTTCCAGCGACTGGTAGATTTCGCCGGCCGGAATGTTCTGCGGCACCACGCCCATGCGCTCCATCACCTTGCCGGCAAAGCCGCCGACGCGGAACTTCAGGCCCTTCATGTCGGCCACGCTCTTGATTTCCTTGCGGTACCAGCCACCCATCTGCGCACCGGTGTTGCCACCGGGGAAGTTGACGATGTTGTAGTTGCGGTAGAACTCGCGCGTGAGTTTCAGGCCATTGCCCTGGTACATCCAGGCCGTCATCTGGCGGCTGTTCAGGCCAAAGGGGATCGAGCAGCTCAGGGCAAAGGTCTCGTCCTTGCCGAAGAAGTAGTAGGCAGCGGTGTGGGCCATCTCGACCGAACCCTGCTGCAAACCGTCGACCACACCGAAGGCCGGCATCAGTTCACCGGCGGCGTGGGTGGAGATGACGAACTTGCCGCCGCTCATCTCGTTGACCTTGCGCGCCAGGGTTTCCTCGGCGCCGAACAGCGTGTCCAGCGACTTCGGGAAGCTCGATGCCAGACGCCAGCGAACAGCGGTCTGGGCATGCGCGGCAGGTGCAGCACCTGCGGCCAGGATGCCGGCAATACCGGCATGCTTGATGATGGAACGACGGTCCATAGAGAGTCTCCTGTTAGCAACGAAAAAGATAGATTGATTTTATAAGCGAAGCAAAGCTGCTCCGTACGTAATGCCCACAAATCGCGCGGCGTCCTGTGGTCGTTACCGGGTCAGAGCGCCCCTCACTGACAGCGTACTGACAAACCGGGCATCAGGCATGCAGGCGCCTGCCCTTCAACCGACGACCTTCAGTGCCGGCTTGGCCTGTGCGACCAGCGCAGGGTAGCGCTGCACGATCGAGGCCTGGATGCCGTCCGCATCAAGCCCCTGCAGGGCCAGCAGCTTGGCCGGATCGCCATGCTCGATGAAGACATCGGGCAGGCCCAGCTGCAAGAGCGGCTTGAGCATGCCGGCCTCCTGCAGCGCCTCGCTCACCGCACTGCCGGCACCCCCCATGACAGCGCCTTCTTCCACCGTCACCAGCGCCTCGTGCTCAGCCGCCACCTGGCACAGCAGTTCGGTGTCGAGCGGCTTGGCCCAGCGCATGTTGACCACGGTGGCCCCCAGTTTCTCGGCCGCTTCCAGTGCCGGGTAGAGCAAGGTGCCGAAAGCCAGGATGGCGATGCCATTGCCCTGACGGCGCACTTCGCCTTTGCCGTAGGGCAGTCCTTGCAGATCCACTTCGGTGGCCACGCCTGCACCGGCGCCGCGCGGGTAGCGCACCGCCACCGGATGGTTCTGCTCGAACGCGGTGCTCAGCAGCTGGCGGCACTCGCGCTCGTCCGCCGGGCAGGCCACGCTGACATTCGGGATGCAGCGCAGATAGGGGATGTCGTAGGCACCGGCATGGGTGGCACCGTCGGCACCGACCAGGCCGGCACGGTCGAGCGCAAACACCACCGGCAGGTTCTGCAGCGCCACGTCGTGGATCAGCTGGTCGTAGGCGCGCTGCAGAAAGGTCGAGTAGATCGCCACCACCGGCTTGAGGCCCTCGCAGGCCAGACCGGCAGCGAAGGTGACAGCATGCTGCTCGGCAATGCCGACGTCGTAATAGCGATCGGGGAAGCGCTGATGGAACTCCACCATGCCCGAGCCCTCGCGCATGGCCGGCGTGATGCCGACCAGGCGAGGGTCCTTGGCGGCCATGTCGCACAGCCAGTGGCCGAACACCTGGGTGAAGGTCTGCTTCGGCGGCGTGGCGGGCTTCTGCAGGCCCACCGCCGGGTCGAACTTGCCCGGGCCGTGGTAGGCCACCGGGTCGGCCTCGGCCAGCTTGTAGCCCTGGCCCTTCTTGGTGACCACGTGCAGGAACTGCGGCCCCTTGAGGTGCTTGATGTTTTCCAGCGTGGGAATGAGTGATTCGAGGTCGTGGCCGTCGATCGGGCCGATGTAGTTGAAGCCGAACTTCTCGAACAGGGTGGCCGGCACCACCATGCCCTTGGCATGTTCCTCGATGCGCTTGGCCAGCTCGAACAGCGGCGGCGCGCCCTTGAGCACCGTCTTGCCGACGTTCTTGGCGGCGGCGTAGAACTGGCCGCTCATCAACTGCGCCAGGTAGCGGTTGAGCGCGCCCACCGGCGGGCTGATGCTCATGTCGTTGTCGTTGAGGATGACCAGCAGCCGGCAGTCTTCCACGCCGCCGTGGTTGAGCGCCTCAAAGGCCATGCCGGCCGTCATGGCGCCGTCACCGATCACGGCCACGGCATGGCGGTCCTCGCCCTTTTGCCGCGCCGCCAATGCCATGCCCAGCGCGGCGGAAATCGACGTGCTGGAATGCGCGGTGCCGAAGGCGTCGTATTCGCTCTCGCTGCGCTGCGGAAAGCCAGACAGGCCGCCGAGCTGGCGCAAGGTGCCCATGCGTTCGCGCCGGCCGGTCAGGATCTTGTGCGGGTAGGTCTGGTGGCCCACGTCCCACACCAGCCGGTCGTGCGGCGTGTTGAAGACATAGTGCAGCGCCACCGTGAGCTCCACCGTGCCGAGGTTGGAGCTGAGGTGGCCGCCGGTCTTGGCCACGCTCTCCAGCAGATAGCCGCGCAACTCGTCGGCCAGCGTGCGCAGCTGATGGCGCGAGAGCTTGCGCAGATCCGCCGGGTCATTGATGGTCTGCAGCAAAGGGTAGATGGTGTTCGACATACGCTATATTTTTGATAGCAAACTGCGTCCGATTGACAAGGAGTGGATGCCTGTTTGATTCATCAACTGGCGCGGTTGACCACCATGTCGGCCAGCGCGCGCAGGGCGCGCGTCTCGGCCAGACCACTGGCATCGAGCGCGGCCAGCGCCTGCGCCAGAAGTTCCTGCGCGTAAACACGCGAGCGCTCCAGCCCGAGGATGGACACATAAGTCGGCTTGTCCTGCTCGGCGTCCTTGCCGGCGGTCTTGCCCAGGGTGGCGGAGTCGGCCGTCACGTCCAGGATATCGTCCACCACCTGGAAGGCCAGGCCGATGGCGGCGCCATAAACGGACAGGGCTTCGCGCTCGGCGAGCGTCAACTCGCCGCAGGTCGCGCCCATCAGCACGCTGCCCTGCAGCAGGGCGCCGGTCTTGAGGCGGTGCATCTCGCGCAACTGGTCCTCACCCAGCTTGACGCCGACGCTGGCCAGGTCGATGGCCTGGCCACCGGCCATGCCGGCGCTGCCAGCCGCACGCGCCAGCAGGCGGCACAACCGGGCCTGCATCGGCTCGGGCACGCTGCCGTCGTCGGGCGTGAGCAACTCGAAGGCCAGCGCCTGCAGCGCATCGCCGGCCAGCAGGGCACTGGCTTCACCGAACTGCACATGCACGGTCGGCTTGCCGCGGCGCAGCACGTCGTTGTCCATGCAGGGCATGTCGTCGTGCACCAGCGAATAGGCGTGGATCAGCTCCACCGCGCAGGCAGCGCGCAACGCAGCCTGCATGTTGCCGCCCATCGCCTCGGCGGCGGCCAGCACCAGCAACGGGCGCAGACGTTTGCCGCCATCGAGCACGGCGTAGCGCATGGCTTGCCCCAGGCCGGCAGGGGCATCGGGCGCCACCCAGGTCGAGAGCGCCTGTTCGACACGGTCCAGCCGCTCGGCGCTCCAGGCGCGCAGATCCAATTCAGCCAGTTGAGTCACTCGGGTGTCCATGTCTTGAGCGTGCCTTCATCCAGCACCTTGATCTGGGCTTCCACTGCTTCGAGCTTGTCACGGCAGTACTTGAGCAGCTCGGCGCCGCGCTGGTAGCCCGACAGCAGCAGCTCCAGCGGCATGTCGCCGGATTCGAGCCGGCTGACCAGCTGTTCGAGTTCTGCGAGTGCCGCCTCGTAGCTGGCGGGCAGGCTGGATGCGGGCGTGGAAGGAGATGCCTTGGCCATGGAAGCGTGGAAGGTGTAAACCCGCAATTTTAGGCTGCGCACTGCCCACCGCGTTCCCCTGACGTGCAAAAGTCCTGAAAAGGCCCTTGAAATCCGCGCTCAGATCGCGAAATAGGCCCCTCAGCGCGCCGTGAAGCGCCCCCGGGGTACAATCCCCGGTCCTCTTCGGCCTGCCTCACACGCAAAGCCTTTTCCGTTTTTCCACGCCCGTAGGCGTACCTCCCTGTGGGGAGTCTTTAGGTCAGGTCACCCATGTCTGATTTAAGTCTTCAACTGCAGCAGGCGCACAGCCAACTACCAGTTTCAAGCTACTTTGACGAGGCGCTGTTCCAGCGCGAAATGGCGCTGATCTTTCAGCGCGGGCCCCGCTATCTGGGGCATGCCGCCAGCGTTCCGGAAGTGGGCGACTATTACGCCCTGCCGCAGGAGAACGAAGGCCGCGCCTTGGTGCGCACACCGGAAGGTGTGGAATTGATCTCCAACGTCTGCCGGCATCGCCAGGCGGTGATGCTCAAGGGTCGCGGTTCGCTCCATCACACCCAGTCGGGCAGCGCCGGCGGCAACATCGTGTGCCCGCTGCACCGCTGGACCTACTCGCCCCAGGGTCAGCTCATCGGCGCGCCGCATTTTGCGCATGATCCCTGCCTGAACCTGAACAACTACAAAGTGCAGGCGTGGAACGGTCTGCTGTTCGAGGACAATGGCCGCGACATCGCCGCCGACCTGGCTGGCATGGGGCCGCGCGCCGAGCTCGACTTTGCCGGCTTCACGCTGGACCGCGTCGAACTGCATGAGTGCAATTACAACTGGAAGACCTTCATCGAGGTCTATCTGGAGGACTACCACGTCGGTCCCTTCCACCCCGGCCTGGGCCACTTCGTCACCTGTGATGACCTGAAGTGGGAGTTCAAGGACAACTACTCGGTGCAGACCGTGGGCGTGTCGAGCGCCTTCGGCCGTCCCGGCTCGGCGGTCTACCAGCGCTGGCACGACGCCCTGCTGAAATACCGCGAGGGCAAGCTACCCGAGCGCGGTGCCATCTGGCTGACCTACTACCCGCACATCATGGTCGAGTGGTACCCGCATGTGCTGACCGTCTCCACGCTGCATCCGATCAGCACCGGCAAGACGCTCAACATGGTGGAGTTCTACTACCCGGAGGACATCACAGCCTTCGAGCGCGAATTCGTCGAGGCCCAGCAGGCCGCCTACATGGAAACCTGCATCGAGGACGACGAGATCGGCGAGCGCATGGACGCCGGCCGTCGCGCCCTGTTCGACCGCGGCGACAACGAGGTCGGTCCCTACCAGAGCCCGATGGAAGACGGCATGCAGCACTTCCACGAGTGGTACCGCAAGCAGATGGCGCTCTGAAGCCGCCTTCTGCGCGTTCACCAAGACAACGATCCGGCCATGCAAGCCCTCTGGATGGTGCTGGGCGCCTTCTTCTTCGCCACCATGGGCGTGGGCGTGAAGCTGGCGTCAGCCAGCTTCAACACCTTCGAACTGGTGTTCTACCGCGGCCTCATCAGCATCGCCTTCATGGCGGTGGTGCTGCGCACCGGCGGCGTGCCCCTGCGCACCCCGGTGCCTTTCATGCACGCCTGGCGCACGGTGGTCGGCGGCGCGGCCTTGACCGCCTGGTTCTACGCCATCGCCCACCTGCCGCTGGCCACGGCCATGACGCTGAACTACATGAGCGGCATCTGGGTGGCGGCCTTCATCATCGGCGGCGCCCTGCTCTACGGCAAGGCCGAGCGCCAGGGGCCGCTGCTGGCCACGGTGCTGCTGGGCTTTGCCGGCGTGGTGCTGACGCTGCGCCCCACCATCGACCAGAACCAGCTCTTTGCCGGCCTGATCGGCCTGCTCTCGGGCATGAGCGCGGCGCTGGCCTATATGCAGGTCACGGCGTTGGGCCGTGCCGGCGAGCCAGTGGGCCGCACCGTGTTCTATTTCGCGGTCGGCACCACCGCCACCGGGGCCGTGGGCACGCTGTTTGCCGGCCTCACGCCCTGGTCGCAGATCACCTGGCAGGCAGCGGCGTGGCTGATTCCCATCGGCGTGCTGGCCTCGCTCGGCCAGTGGTGCATGACGCGGGCCTACGCGCACGGCCACACCCTGGTGGTGGCCAGCCTGCAGTATTCGGGCATCGTGTTTGCCGCGCTCTACAGCCTGCTGCTGTTCGGCGACCAGATTCCGCTCTCCGGCTGGCTGGGCATCGCGCTCATCGTCACCAGCGGCGTGGCCGCCACCTTCCTGCGCGAACGCGCCATTCCCGACACGCCGGCCGAAGAGCACTAGAGAAACACCCCCGACTCTCGCCCACTGCGTGTGGCTCGCACGGTGACTGCGCCAGAGGCGCAGTCTCTTCGGCCTGTCCAAGCCTGCGCAGGCAGGCTTGGAGCCGCAGGCCTCAGCCCCTTCAAGGGGGTGCACCCGGTGGCCCGGCAGAGCCGGTTCCACGGGTGCCCTGGGTTAAGTCACGGGCACATCGAGATGATCGACCGTGCGCAGTACCATTTGGCATTGAACAAGGACTCGTCATGTACACCACCCTCATCACCGCCGAGCAACTCAAGCACCTGGTCCATGACCACAAGCCGCTGATGATCTTCGACTGCAGCTTCGAGCTGATGCAGCCCCGGGAGGGCGACCAGCAGTACGAGCGCGTGCGCATTGCCGGTGCGGTGCGCGCCGATCTGGAGCGGCACCTCAGCGCGAAAGACCTGTCGCACGCCGTGAACGGTGGCCGCCACCCGCTGCCGACGCGCGAGGCCTTTGCCGCCTGGCTGGCCAGTGTGGGCTTCCAGAACGACATGCAGGCTGTGGTCTATGACCGCCAGGGCGCCAACTACTGCGGCCGCCTGTGGTGGATGCTCAAATGGGTCGGCCACGAGGCGGTGGCGGTGCTCGATGGCGGGCTGCAAGCCTGGGAGGCGATCAATGGCATGGTGGCCACCGGGCCGGACGTGGCGCGCGTGCCTTCGCGCTTTGCCGCCAGCGCGCCGCGTGCCGGGCTGGCCACCAGCGAGGACGTGCTGACGCACCTGACGCTGCCGGACCAGACGCTGATCGACGCCCGCGCCCCGGCGCGCTTTCGCGGCGAGGTGGAGCCACTCGATCCGGTGGCCGGCCACATTCCGGGCGCGCTGAACCGCCCCTTCAATCTCAACCTCGGGCCGGATGGCAAGTTCAAGTCGCCCGAGCAACTGAAGACCGAATTCCTCGAACTGCTGGGTGGCCGGCCGCCCAGCAGCGTCGTGCACCACTGCGGCAGCGGCGTCAGTGCCGTGCCCAACCTGCTGGCGATGGAAATCGCCGGTCTGGGCCGCGCGGCCCTCTATGCCGGCAGCTGGAGCGAGTGGTGCAGCAACCCGGCGCGGCCGATGGCGCAGGGCTGAATCGGGCACAGCGCCATGAAACCGCGGATCACCGTCATCACCCTCGGCGTCGATGACCTGGAGCGCGCGCTGCGTTTCTACCGCGACGGCCTGGGCCTGCCGACCGAAGGCATCATCGGCACCGAGTTTGAGCATGGTGCCGTGGTCTTCATCGATCTGCAGCCCGGCCTGAAGCTGGCACTGTGGCCGCGCAAGAGCCTGGCGCACGATGCGGGCCTGCCGCCCGGCCGGCCGAGTCCGACCGAACTCAGTCTGGGGCACAACGTCACCTCGAAAGCCGAAGTCGATACCGTCATGGCGCAAGCGCAGCAAGCCGGGGCCGTCATCGTCAAGCCCGGTCACGACACTTTCTGGGGTGGTTACGCCGCTTACTTCCAGGACCCCGACGGCCACCTGTGGGAGGTGGTCTTCAACCCGCAGTGGGCGGCACCGGACTGACGCCCGCCCGCAAGCGGTCGCCGCAGATCAGCCGTCCGTACCACTGCCGGGCGGCCTGATCGCCCGGGGCACCACGTCGATCACCTCGGCCTCGACATCCACCACATCCTGGCGGGCCGCCCGACCCGGCGCCGCCGCACGGTAGAACCGGCTCCATGGCGCCTGCTGCCCGAACCGGAACACCAGCGGCACCACCGGCCGGCCGCTCAGACGCGCCCACAGCGCGCGCACCAGCCACAGCAGCAGCAGCAACAGGGCAGCCACCAGGACGCTGGCGAAGAACACCAACCCCATGAGCAACAGCACGGCCCGCAACAGCAGGCCGAAGAACGTCTTGATCACATGCGCCACTTGAACTCCTCTATCTCAGCAGCAGATGCGACCGCCCGCCCCGAATGCAAGGCAACAGTCGGCCGGGCGTGCGCCAGCAGCGATCCGAAACCAGCGCCAAGAACACCCGAATGCACACCGGATCCCGGGCTTAAGATCTGCCGTGTATGAATCCCAGAGGTAGCAATGCGTAAAAAAGTCCTTGTCGCGCTGGTGGCGCTGACGGTCGTCGCGGGGTGTTCGACGCCGCTGACCGAGCGTGCAGCCCGTGTCCGCGTCATTCCCCATGACCCCACAGCCATGGTCGGCTGCAAAACGCTGGGCTCGGTCGCCGGCCGGTCCCAGCCGGTGCTGCTGGAGTCGGCGGCGCGTGCAGAGGCCCTGGCCCATCTGCGGGATGCCGCAGCCCGGATGGACGCCGACAGCGTGACGGTCGTGAACACGGTCGTGAACGAGAGCGTGGTCACGCTCCACGGCGTGGCGCTGAAATGCTTCTGAAGGGCTGCTGACGAGCGCACTCATGCCGCTGTCTGCGGCGGCGCGCCGCGCTCGAACAGGCGCTCAAACTCGTCCGCCGGTACCGGGCGGCTGAACAGGTAGCCCTGCGCTTCATCGCACCCCGCGGCGGCGAGAAAGTCCCGCTGGGCCCTGGTTTCCACGCCTTCGGCAATGGTCGTCAGCTGCAGGGTATGCCCGAGCTGGATGATGGCCTTGACGATCGAAGCGCCATCCGCGTCGTTCAGCATGTCGCGCACAAACGACTGGTCGATCTTGAGCTTGTCCACCGCCAGCTGCTTCAGATAGGCCAGGCTGGAGTAACCGGTGCCGAAGTCGTCGATGGACAGCTTCACGCCCAGGGCCTTCAGGTGGCGCAGCGTCTTCATCGTGGCCTCCACATCCTGCAGCAGGACGGATTCGGTCAGTTCCAGCTCCAGCCGGTCCGGCCGCAAGCCCGAGGTAGCCAGCGCCGTGGACACCATGTCCAGCATGTTGCCGCGCTTGAACTGCAGGGCCGAGAGATTGAAGGCCACCACCGGCGCGTCCGGATAGCGATCCGCCCAGATCCTGGCCTGGCGACACGTTTCGTTGAGCACCCACTCGCCAATCGGCACGATGTGGCCGCTGCGTTCCGCCAGCGCGATGAACCGGCCCGGCGGCACCAGTCCCTCGGCCGGGTGCTGCCAGCGGATCAGCGCTTCTGCGCCAATGATGCGGCCACTGCGGATGTCGATCTGGGGCTGGTAGTGGAGCAGGAATTCGTGATTGCGCACGGCATTGGCCAGCCCCCCCGTGAGCCGGATCTGGTCCACCAGGCCCGCGTTCATTTCGCGCGTGAAGAAACGATAGGTATTGCGCCCGGCCTCCTTGGCACTGTCGACCGCGGTATGGGCATGCTTGAGCAGGGTGTCGAAATCGTCGCCATCGCCCGGGAACAGGCCGATGCCGATGGAACAGGACACATTCAGCAGGGTGCCATCGATGTCGATCGGCTCGATCAGGACTTCGCAGATGGCATTCGCGACCCCAGCCACCCCGGAGGCATCGAATCTCCCGGTCAGCAGGACCACAAACTCGTCACCCATCAGGCGGCTGATCGTGGCGGTCGCGGGGATGCACTGCCGCAGTCGTTCCACGACTTTGACAAGCACCCGGTCGCCGACGGCGTACCCCAAGCTGTCGTTGATCTGCTTGAAGCGATCGAGATCAAGGTAGAGCAGGGCAACCGACGTTCTTTCGCTCCGGGCGATGCGCGTCGCGTGCTCGAAGCGGTCACGCAGCAGCAGGCGGTTGGGCAGATGGGTCAGCGGGTCGAAGTTGGCCAGAAAATCCAGCCGCTCTTTCGCAGCCGCGTGCTCGGCGCGCGTGCGCAGGGTCAGGATGCCGTAGGCCAGGTCGTTGGCCAGCTCCTCCAGCAGGCGCAGCTCTTCCGGGTCGAAGGCATTCGCTTCGCTCGCATACATGGTGAGTGCGCCCAGCACCTTGGCGTCGCAGATCAGCGGCAACGACACGCTGGACTGGTAGCCGCGCTGGACAGCCGCCTCACGCCACGGCGCCATGGCCGGGTTGGTCATGACATCCTGGTTGACCGTCGGCCGCCCGGTACGGATAGCCGTGCCCGTCGGCCCCTGGCCGTGCTCGTTGTCGGCCCAGGAAACGTTGATCCCGTCGAGATAACCGTTCTCGTAACCGGATTGCGCGATGGGCCGCACGGTTCTGGCTTCATCCTGCTCGGCATAACCGACCCAGGCCATCAGATAGCCCCCGCTTTCGACGCACAGGCGGCAGACTTCCGCCAGCAGCCTGTGCTCGTCCTCGGCGTGCACCAGCGCGATGTTGCAGTCGGTGAGCAGACGCAAGGAACGATTGAGCTTTCTTTGCACCGCTTCGCTCTGCCGCAGTTCCTGGGTCATGCCTTCGGCCATGCTCAGCGCCCGCGCGCGCGCCGTCACAAGCAGCCAGACCACCAGGGCCAGCAGCAGGCTGGCAAGCGCACCGGCAACGGCAATGATGTTGGCCTTGTCGTTTCTCAGCCGGGCATCGAAGGTGGGCAGCGAATTGATGACCACCGTCCACTGGTGGCCGAAGAAGGCAATGCGCTTGACGGCATGAAAATCGGAATCCGAGATGTCGCCGGGGCCGTTGGCGCCGCTGGAGTCGAACATGAGACTGCCCTCGTCCATCGAGTCGCCATCGTAGATCTTGAGATTCAGCGTGGAACTGACCTCGCCGAAACGCGCCCCCAGAACGCCGGCCATCAGGTCGTTCATGCGGAAAGGGGCATAGACCCAGCCGAGCAGGCTGGCACGGCGTTCCTCCAGCGTCCGGTGCGACGCCGGCATCCGGTAGACCGGCAGGTACATCAGGAAGCCGGCCTGCACGTCCTGCTCGGTTTCCTGCACCAGCCGCACCTTGCCGGAGATTCTGGTCTTTTCCTCATCGCGCGACTTCTCCATCGCCGCGCGGCGCACCGGCTCGGAATACATGTCGTAGCCGATGGCACGCTGGTTGCGCCAGTCCGAAGGCTCCAGGTAGACGATGGAGGTGTAAAGGTCCCGCTCGCCTGCAGGACGGAGGTTGTAGTCGGCACGGCCTTGCGCACGGACCTCGGCGATATGCCGGGCCTTGTCCTGCGGCAACACCAGCCGGGCATAACCCACCCCCTGAATGCCCGGGTATTTGCCTTCGAGCTTCAGCGCCTGGACATACTCGACGAACTCCTTGCGCTCCACCGATTGCGAGGCGGCGAACAGCCCGGCTGCGCCTTCCAGAACCTGCTCGTAGCTTTGCAGTCGCCGGTTGATGTTGTCGACGATCTCGTTGGCGCGGAAATCGAATTCGCCATGCAGCGCCTGCCGGGCGGACTTGCGGGGGGCATCCTGCAGCACATAGGTCAGTGCCAGCCCCAAGGCCAGGAGTATCCAGGGGATGAAGCGAAGACAGCTGGAAGGAATGGCACCCATTGACATGGCCCCGAGTTTAGTTCGGCAGGCGTCCGGCTGGCGCAAGTCCTGCGAGTCGCCCTTGCTTGCCCTTGGCATCTGCCGGGCGTCACCGGACCTTCAGGAACAAATTGCTGTTTCAGCGTCATGGTTTCGGCTGGATGGCCCCCAAATTCGCCGAAAATACGCAGAAGTACTGACCGTCATCAGGACAAGCCAAGGTTGCCGGGTCGGTCTGGGCAAGTCCGCGGATAATTGTCAATGGGACACAGATCCAGGGGCCGGTCCACGAATCTGTGCTGAATACTCGAAAGCTGATCTCTTATGAAACGTCTGGATGACTTCCGCATGCGGCTGGGCCGCGAAGAGCTGGTGCCCATCATGGTTGGGGGCATGGGCGTGGACATCTCCTCTGCCGATCTGGCGCTGGAGGCTGCCCGCCTGGGCGGTGTGGGTCACATTTCCGACGCGATGATCAAGACGGTGACGGACCGCCGCTACAAGACCAAGTACGTCAAGGCCAAGCAGGCGCAGTACCAGTACAACGTTGCCTCTGCAGACAAGTCGGACGTCAAGTTCGACCTGGGTGGCTTGGCCGAGGCCACCCGGATGCACGTGGAAAAAACCATGACGCGCAAGCAGGGCAGCGGCCAGATTTTCATCAACTGTATGGAAAAGCTGACGATGAACGCGCCGAAGGAGACTTTGAGCGTTCGCCTGAACAGCGCGCTGGACGCGGGCATCGACGGTATCACCCTGGCGGCCGGCCTGCACCTGGGCTCGTTTGCCCTGATGGATGGCCACCCGCGCTTCCGCGACGCCAAGCTCGGCATCATCGTGTCGTCGCTGCGCGCCCTGCAGCTGTTCCTGAAGAAAAACAGCCGTCTGAACCGCCTGCCCGACTACGTGGTGGT
This sequence comes from Curvibacter sp., assembly GCA_031426755.1. GTDB lineage: Bacteria > Pseudomonadota > Gammaproteobacteria > Burkholderiales > Burkholderiaceae_C > Hylemonella. The sequence goes on along the minus strand of JASJPI010000003.1, from coordinate 248,781 downwards.
GGAAGGCCCACTGGCTGGCGGCCACCTGGGCTTTGGCATGGACTGGGCGAAGTACGACCTGGCCACCATCGTGGCCGAAATCCTGCAGTACCTGAAGCAGGAATCGCTGGACATTCCCGTCATTCCTGCCGGCGGCATCTTCACCGGCAGCGACGCGGTGGGCTTCCTGGAAATGGGCGCGGCCGGTGTGCAGGTCGCCACCCGCTTCACCGTCACCAAGGAATGCGGCCTGCCCGACGACATCAAGCAGGAGTACTTCAAGGCCAATGAAGACGACATCGAGGTCAACGAGATCTCGCCCACCGGCTACCCGATGCGCATGATCAAGTCCAGCCCCGGCATTGGCGACGGCATTCGCCCGAACTGCGAAGCCTATGGCTACCTGCTCGATGCCAACGGCAAGTGCGCCTACATCGACGCCTACAACCGCGAAGTGGCGGCCCACCCGGGCGAACGCAAAGTCAAGGTGTGGGACAAGACCTGCCTGTGCACCCACATGCGCAACTTCGACATCTGGACCTGCGGCCAGCTGACCTGGCGCCTGAAGGACACGACGCTACGCCACGAGGACGGCAGCTACCAGTTGCTCAGCGCGGCGCATGTCTTCGAAGACTACCAGTTCAGCACCGACAACAAGGTTCAGTTGCCGACGCCAGAAGCGGTGCCAGCCTAGTCTGGCCGGCACCGAGGGAGGCGGGCCATGGCGTCCGCGCCCCAGCGACAGGGCGCCATGCGGGTCCCATTTCACCGAACCCTGATCTGGCGCATGACACCGGCCGCCGAGAAGCGGACAATAGCGGCAGTTTTTTCCGCCCTTGCGGCGGCTTCCCGATCTGGGTGCCATGGCGCACCCACCCCACCCACAGGTACATAGCATGCTCGGATTCCTGCCTCCCACCGTCCGGGGCATCATCGCATTTCTGCTGCTGGCGATCAACACCCTGTTCTGGTGCACGCTGCTGTTCGCGCTGGCGCTGGTCAAGCTGGTGCTGCCGTTTCAAGCCGTGCGCCTGCGCATCGACCCGCTGCTCAACACCCTGGCCACCGCCTGGGTCACCTGCAACAGCGCCTGGATGCGGCTGACGCAGCGCACCGCCTGGGACGTGCAGGGCGTGGCTGAGCTGAAGTACCACGGCTGGTACCTGGTGAACTGCAACCACCAGTCCTGGGTGGACATCTTCGTGCTGCAGCACACGCTGAACCGGCGCATCCCGCTGCTGAAGTTCTTTCTGAAGCAGGAACTCATCTACGTGCCGGTGATCGGCCTGGCCTGGTGGGCGCTGGACTTTCCGTTCATGAAGCGGCACGGCCGCGCTGCCTTGCGCCGCAATCCCAAGCTGCGCGAGCAGGACCGCGAGACCGCGCGCCGCGCCTGCGCCAAGTTCGCCCGCGTGCCTACCAGCGTGATGAACTTCGCCGAAGGCACGCGCTTTACAGCGGCCAAGCACAAGGACCAGTCCTCCTCCTACCGCCACCTGCTCAAGCCCAAGGCCGGCGCACTGGCGCTGGCGCTCAACGTCATGGGGACGCAATTTCACTCCCTGATCGATGCCACCATCGTCTACCCTGCAGGGGCGCCCACCTTCTGGCAATTCCTGTGCGGCACCACCCCCGAAGTGATCGTGCGTGCGCGCGCACTGCCGATCCCGGCCGAGTTCTGCACCGGCAGCTACGAGGGTGACTCGGCATTTCGCCGCACCTTCCACCGCTGGCTGGCCGATCTCTGGGAAGAGAAAGACCGGCAGATCGACACGCTGCTGCAGCGCTGAAACGCGGCTGACCGCGCCCGGGCGGCGCGTGTTCAACCTAGAAACCACAGTTGAACACGCCCGAGTGGGGCGTCATGGGGTGTGCTGGGAAGGCGCGACGACGCGGCTGGCTACTGCCAGCAAGGAGGAGAACGCCCCCAGCGCGCGCCAGGGCGGCTCAATCGGGTGTGTAGCGCCCCCCCAGGAGGTTACGCTTGTCGTGGTCAAAAATGTCAGCAGCCATAAGCCCTGCCAGCGGAAAACAAGCGGTCAACTGCGGTTTCCAGGTTCAATGCCCGTGCGCCACGCTGCTGACCAGCGTCACCAGCCCGATGCCGATCAGCAGCCAGGCAATCTGGGCCAGGGTTTCGGACAGGCTCAGCCGCTTTTGCAACTGCGGGATCAGGTCGGCCAGTGCCACGTAGATGAAGCTGCTGGAGGCCACCACCAGGAAGTAGACCAGGTACTCATGCAGCTGGTCCACCAGCCAGAAGCCGACCAGACCACCCAGTGCGGTGATGGCGCCGGCCAGCGTGACCTTGAGCAGCGCCGCCTGCCGGTTGCCGGTGCTCTGGCGCAGCACCATCAGGTCGCCCATGTGGTGCGGCACCTCATGCGCCAGCACGGCGAGTGCGGCAATGGCGCCCAGGCGCAGGTCGGCGATGAAGGCGGAGGCGATCAGGATGCCGTCACCGAAGCAGTGCACGCTGTCGCCGGCCAGCACGGCCCAGCCGCCGCCGCTGCGGTGCTCGGCATGCCCGTGGTGACTGGGGTGTCCGTGAGCATCGCCATCGGCATGGTCGTGGTGGTGCTCATGCCCGTGGTGCCACAACTCGGCCTTGTCGAGAAGGAAGAAAAACACCAGACCCACCAGCAGCGTCAGGAACAGGCGGTGCGGCGCCACCTCGCTCTCGAAGGCTTCGGGCAGCAGGTGCAGAAAGGCCGTGCCCATCAGCGCGCCGGCGGCCAGGCTCAGCATGTGCTGGGTGTAGCGCGACAGCACGCCGAAGCTCAGGGCCGCGGCCAGCCACACGCTGCCGATGCCGGCAGCCAGGGTACCGGCCAGAATTGCTATCAAAATCATAGCTTCTTGTGTTTATTTCTCAAGGACAAGGGCCGATTTTCGCATTCAATCCGGACCGGCACCCGGCACCCGGAAAAAAGCCGCACCGCGGGCGGCTCGTCCTGCCTGGCGAGCCGCCCGCCTCAGGCTACGCCGTGCGCCTTGAACCAGGCCAGGCAACGCTGCCAGCCGTCTTCGGCTGCCTCCTTGCGGTAGCTCGGCCGGTAGTCGGCGTGGAAGGCGTGCGGCGCCTCCGGGTAGAGCACGAACTGCGAGGCCTTCGAGTTGGCATTGCCGCCCGCCAGCGCCGCCTTCATCTGCGCCACGCCATCCAGCGGGATGCCGGTGTCGGCACCGCCGTACAGACCCAGCACCGGGCCGTTCAGCTGGCCGGCGATGTCGATCGGGTTCTTCGGCGTCAGCTCCGTGCGATCCCCCACGATGCGGCCATACCAGGCCACGCCGGCCTTGATGTGCTTGCTGTGCGCCGTGTAGAGCCAGGTCTGGCGACCACCCCAGCAGAAGCCCGTCACGCCCACGCGCGCCAGGTCACCGCCGTTGGCACCGGCCCAGGCCACAGCGGCATCGAGGTCGCCGGCCACCTGCGCATCCGGCACCTTGGAGATGACCTCGGCGATCAGCTTGGCCAGTTCACCATAGCTTTGCGCATCGCCCTGGCGCACAAACAGCTCGGGCGCAATCGCCAGGTAGCCGGCACGGGCAAAACGGTTGGCCACGTCGGCGATGTGCTCGTGCACGCCGAAGATCTCCGACAGCACCAGCACCACCGGCAGGTTTTTCTTGCCCGCCGGCATGGCGCGGTAGGCCGGCATCTTGAAGCCCTTGACGTCGATGCTCACCTCGCCCGTGGTCAGGCCGTCGGTCGGCGTCTTGATCACCGTCTGCGCCATGATGGGCATGACGGAAGCGGCATAACCCACGCCCAGCACCGCCTTCAGCGCGGTGCGGCGCGTGGCGCCGGCCTCGGTGCTCTGGCCCGGCAACAGGGCCTTGAATTCGGTTTCCAGGTCGTGGTTGATCATGCGGGTCTCCTTGGGGTGGGGATGGATAAAGCGCCGAGTCTAGTGCGCAGCGGCCCTTTCGGGTGGCCAACCTGGCTTGCCCCTTGGCGGCGTTTGGTTAAGGCTCACCACCCTCATGCGCCGGCGTCTCATCCATGGCCATGCTCAGGCGCCAGAACAGCAGGCTCAAGCTCACGCCACCCGCCATGCCCAGGGCCAGCTTGAAGGCGCTGCCGAACAGCAGCGGCGCCAGCAGACCGGCCACGAGGGCAAACGCCATCATCTGCACAAAGCTCTGCAGCGAGGCCGCCAGACCGCGCATGGTCGGGAACAGCCCCTGCACGATGACCGACATGGCCGGCACCGACAGCGCCACGCCGAAGGTGTAGAGCATGGCCGGCAGCACCGCCCACGGCACCGTGGGCGCAAAGCTGGCGGTGTAGGCCAGATTGGCCAGCGCCGCCAGCACCATCATGAGCTGCCCCAAGCGGATGGTGCTGGCGCTGCTGAAGCGGTGCGCCAGCCGGCCGCTGATGGCGGAGCCCAGCACCATGCCGCTGATCATGGGCACGAACAGCCATGCAAAGGCCGTCTCCGGCAGATGCAGAACCTCCACCACGAAGTTGGCCGCCGAGGCGATGTACAGCGCAAAGCCGACAAAGGCCGCCCCGGTGGCCAGCGTGCCCAGCAGAAACTTGGGGTGCCGGACTGCCCTCACGTAGTTGCGCACGATGGTGCCCAGGTGCAGCGGCTGGCGCTGCTGCGGCGCCAGGCTCTCCGGCAGCATGCGCAGGCACAGGAAGAACAGCCCCACCCCGAACAGCGTGAGAAAGCCGAAGTTCGCGCGCCAGCCCAGGTGTGCATTGAGGTAGCCACCGAGCACCGGCGCCACCGCCGGCGCGATGCCGAACACCATCATGATGCCGGCGATCATGCGCTGCGCCTCGGCACCATGGAACTGGTCGCGCACGATGGCCTGCCCCACCACCATGCCGGCGCCGGCCGACAGGCCCTGCAAAACCCGGTAGGCCAGCAGCCAGCCGAAGCTGGGCGCCAGTGCGGCACCGAACGAGGCCAGGACGAACAGCACCAGCGCACCCAGCACCACCGGGCGGCGGCCCAGGCTGTCGGACAGGGTGCCGTAGAAGAGCGACATCACCGCCTGCGCCAGCAGGTAGGCGCTCAGCGTCTGCTGCACCATCACGTCGCTGACCGCGAACTCACGGGCAATGTTGTGGAAGGACGGCAGGTAGGTGTCGATGGCAAAGGGCCCCACCATGGCCAGGCCAGCCAGCAGGAACGTCAGGTAGCGGTTCGTCATCAAAGCTCTCAAAAAAAGGTCCACGGGCTTGCAGCACAAGGCTCAAGCCGTGGGCGACGCCATCTTGTGCTGGCAGGTCCCGTCAGGCTGCACGTGCGGCAGCGGCAATGTCCAGCGAGCGCAGGCGCAGCGCCGGGTCGTACACGTCGGACACCAGGATGAACTCGTCCGCCTGCGTGGCCTGCGCCAGTTGCTCGAAGCCGGCGCGCACCGTCTGCGGCCCGCCGATGACGGCCGCGGCCAGAAAGTCGGCAATCGCGCCTCGCTCCTGCGGCTGCAGCTGCGCCAGGTAGTCCGCCACCGGCGGCGCCAGGCGGCCGCGCTGGCCGGTGACGATGCCCAGCACGCGCTGGTAGGTGCTGCTGGCCAGGTACTCGGCTTCCTCATCCGTGGGCGCAGCAATCACCGGCACGCCGATGGCCACGTAGGGCTGCGCCAGCGTGGCCGACGGCTTGAAGCGCCGGCGGTACAGCTCCAGCGCCTGCAGCAGGTAACGCGGCGCGAAATGCGAGGCAAAGGCATAGGGCAGACCCAGCTCGGCCGCCAGTTGGGCCGAGAACAGGCTGGAGCCCAGCAACCAGATCGGCACGTTGGTGCCTGCGCCCGGCATGGCCACCAGCCGTTGGCCGGGTTGAACGGGCGCCAGCAGGCGCTGCAACTCGGCCACGTCGCGCGGGAAGTCTTCTTCCGTCTCCACCCGGTCGCGCCGCAGTGCGCGCATGGTCAGCGGGTCGGTGCCGGGCGCGCGGCCCAGCCCCAGGTCGATGCGGCCCGGGTACAGCTCGGCCAGCGTGCCGAAGGCCTCGGCCACCACCAGCGGCGCATGGTTGGGCAGCATCACGCCGCCGGAGCCGACGCGGATGGTCTGGGTGCCGCCCGCGATGTGCCCCACCAGCACCGCGGTGGCCGAGCTGGCAATGCCCGGCATGTTGTGGTGCTCGGCCAGCCAGTAGCGCTTGAAGCCGAGTGATTCCGCATGCTGCGCCGTGCGCAGCGCAATGCCCAGGGCATCGGCCACCGTGCCGCCTTCGCGCACGGCCACCAGGTCCAGCATGGACAGGGCAACGTCATTCAGTGTTCTCATTCCTGCATTGTCGGCGCAGCCGCCGGCCTTTGCTTTGTGAGGGTCTTGCATTGCACCGGATTCCGGCGTTGAATTACAGGCACAAGCAGACACAACGCATTCCGGTTCACAGACCGTCAGGAGGAGAATGCCATGGCCACCAAGAAAAAAGGCGCCATCACGGGCGCCAAGAAGCGCAACGCGGCTAGCACTGTCAGCGTCATCAGCTCAGTCAAGGCGGGCAGCACCACCGGTAACCCGCGCCGCAACCCCTTTGCCATGTTCAGCAGCCTGGTAGCCAGCAAGGCAGCCGCCTTCCCCGCGATGCTGACCAAGGAAGGCAATGCGCCGGAGGTGGGCACCGTGGTCTATGTGCACGGCATCGGCAACAAGCCGGTGGCCTCGGTGCTCAAGTGCCAGTGGGACAGCGCCCTCTTCGGCGCGTCGATGGGCGACCGCACCCGGCTGGCCTACTGGGTCAACCGCAACCGCTACCCGGAGCCCGAGGCCGGCATCTGTGCCGACAAGGACGCGCCAGCCGCCGCCCCCGGCGCGCTCGGTGGCCTGGGCGTGCGCGCCTTGGCCGAGACTGAGCTGCAGACCGACCCCGAACTCGACGCCCAGGGCCGCCGTGTCATGGCGGCGCTGGAGCAGCGTCTGCACCGGGCACAGGAGCGGCCCGGCGGCGTCGGCGCCAAGGTGTTGCCGCTGCCCGAAGGCATGCGCCGCTGGGTCACCCGTCTCGTCACCGAGCTGTTCCTCAAGGACGTGCGCGACTTCTTCTTCGATGCCGGCCAACGCCGCCTGATGGAACAGTCGCTGCATGAGCGCCTGGACGTCGGCGGCGGACCGTTCATCGTCGTCGGCCACAGCCAGGGCTCGATGATCGCCTACCACGTGCTGCGCCAGTTGCAGAAGGCCCAGTGCGACGTGCGCCTGTTCGTCACCATCGGCGCGCCGCTGGGAATCCAGGAGGTGCAGGACTCGCTGGGCAAGCTGGGCGGGGGCAAGCCGCTGGCGGTGCCGGAATGCGTCGACCGCTGGCTCAACGTCGCCGAGCGGCTGGACCCGGTGGCGCTCGACGCGGACATCTCGAACGACTACGAGCCCAACAGCCGCGGCGTGGCGGTGGACAACGTGGTGGGCCTGCAGATCAACCCCGAATGGGACTCCAACCCGCACTCCGGCACCGGCTACCTCAGCATCGACGCCGTGCGCGACGCCGTGCGCCAGACAGCCGGCTCCGCCTTCGCCAACCGGGTCGGCCGCAGCATCCTGATGAAGGACCTGGTGGACCAGATGGAAGACGGCCGCCGCGAACAACGCCACCCGACGCTGATCCAACTCGTCTCGGCCGACAGCGCCGAGTCCTCGCTCGACGAGGTGCGCCGCCGCCTGGAAGCGCTGGTCAGCGAAGTTCTGGCGTACAGCGGCGCCTCCAGCGAAGACGGCCGCGTCCAGCTCATGCGCCGCTTCATCTCGGCCGACCTGACGCGCAGCGAGATCGAGCAGCTGCGCTCGCACTGCGGCGAGCTGAAGATCGACCGCGTCTGGCGCAACGCCGCCAAGCGCGCGCTGCTGCACCAGTCCACCCACACCATCCAGGCGCGCCCGGCCAACCTGGGCTACGGCGCGCGCGGCCAGGACATCGCCTGGGCCGTGCTCGACACCGGCATCGCCGCCGCCCACCCGCACTTCAAGGCCTTTAACAACGTGGTGGCGCAGTGGGACTGCACCGGCGGCGGCACGCCGCAGCGCCTGGGCCCCGGTGACAAGCGCTTCGGCACGCTGGACGGCAACGGCCACGGCACCCACGTGGCCGCCACCATCGCGGGCGCCCTCAAGCTGCGGCGCGACAAGAATGACCCGGCCGAGCTCGACCTGCAAGGCATGGCGCCCGAGGCCAGGCTGTACGGCTTCAAGGTGCTGAAGGACAACGGCAACGGCGAAGACGCCTACATCATCAAGGCGCTGGACACCATTGCCGACCTCAATGAGCGCGCCGGCAAGCTGGTGATCCACGGCGTGAACCTCAGCCTGGGCGGCAGCTTCGACCCCAGCGTGTTCGGCTGCGGCCACACGCCGCTGTGCCAGGAGTTGCGACGCCTGTGGCGCCAGGGCGTGCTGGTCTGCCTGGCCGCCGGCAACGAAGGCTATGCCCTGCTGGATTCGGATGGCGGCATGATCCCCGCCAACATGGACCTCTCCATCGGCGACCCGGCCAACCTGGACGAGGCCATCGCGGTGGGCTCGATCCACAAGACCAACCCGCACACCTACGGCGTGTCGTACTTCTCGTCCCGTGGCCCCACCGCCGACGGCCGCATGAAGCCGGACCTGGTGGCCCCGGGCGAAAACATCCTGTCAGCCCGCCACCAGTGGCCCAAGGGCGCCGCCACCGCGCGCGACTACTACGTGGAGATGAGCGGCACCAGCATGGCCACGCCGCATGTGTCGGGCCTGCTGGCGGCGTTCCTGTCGGCACGCAAGGAGTTCATCGGCTACCCGGACCGCGTCAAGGCCCTGCTGCTGGCCCACTGTACCGACCTGGCCCGCGACCCCTACATCCAGGGCAAGGGCATGCCGAATCTGGTGAAGATGTTGATGAATACGTGATGGGCGGTAATTCAGACCCCACATCGACGGCATACCCAAAGCCCCTTGCTGACCGCAAGCAGATCAGACGTGAGGCTGCTTGCGGCCCAAGGCGGTACTAAGCCAGAGCCAAATGCAGACGTTCTACCGTTCGAATTCACCGGACCTGCACGGCTTTTCGCACAGGTTCAGCGGATTGAACGGTTAGGTCTCGCTAGACGTCCTTGCAATAACCGATGGAGATTGGACCGAAGTCAATCCCAATGCAGACGGAGTCACGCATGTCTAGTCCACCCGGTCCGAAGTTTCCGGGGTCGCCTATAGGATCAAGAATGCACCGCCCCTGGGCGTCGACCTGAAAACGTCCCGAGAGAAGCTTGTTAATCCTGTCTTTAAGTTCCATTGTTACTACGTCGTTGATATTGACGGTATCCGGCAACTCCTTGCCGAACTGAAAAAGTACATTCACTGGCACAGTCATGGCTTTCTCCTTAAAAAACCGATCTCCCACTATGAAAAGATCGGTAACGCCTTCAGCGCGGATGCTCCTTCAAGCTGCGGATTCTGGTTAAAGGGTTCCGCGATGATTCCCATTATTGAGACTTGTAGGTCACTCCACGTGATTGCAGGATTTGCACGTGCAAGTTTGGTGAGTGTGTAAGTAAAAATCCCGTGATAGTCACCATCAAGAGGAACGTCTTTGCAGGTTTGATTTGCTGTACAGCCACTCAACAGCAAATGCGAGTCAGGCTGGTTGTTTATGCTTGAAAAACCAAGCGATAAGTACTTGGATTCAAGAGTTGAATCAGCATTTTTGAGCAAAACCGTCACTTCGAGTGGATCGGAGGCGACACGAGACACACATAACAACGATAGCCTCGGATCGTCGCTGCCCAGCCCAGCGGCAGCGGGAGTCGAAGCGTTCAGTATCGATTTCGATACCGCATCGATATCTTGCCAAGTAAGGGTCGAGGGAACATCGCGTGTGCCGGTCCCGCTGTGACATGAATCAAGCAGCACGTATAAGCGGATCGCTGGACTGGCTTGCGCCCCTTTCTCAAGGACTCTGGCGAGGTCATCATCAAGAATATAGGTGGAAGTATTTGACCAATCGTAGTCAGGCATACACAGGTTTTCATCGATCTTGTCGACTTCGTCGCCACTCACGTCAAGAACACGACCGCCATGGCCTGCAAAGAAAAAAACTCGGACGCCATCCAACTCGTTGGGTATCGGTTCTAGAAGCGTTGTCAAGGAATCGAGGATGGTGGTTTTTGTGACGCTCTGGTCTATCAAGAGAGTCGTTTCATCAAAAGAGTAGACCTCCCGCAGTAACGAATTGATTGCCTTGGCGTCGTTGACACAGCCTCGAAGTGGCTTCTGCGGAGAGTACTGGTTTACACCAATGACCAGCGCTTTTTTCATTGTCGGCACCTTTCAGGCAACGGGAAGCTTGTGTTGCGAGACCTGACCTAATGTAGACCGCAAGCCAGCGCCCATATCTTGGTCGCCGCGGTCTAAATCGGCCGCACCCTGCTGACTCAAGTGCTTGTTTGAAAAGCATATTCGGGCAGTTTTTTTGTTGAGATCCAACTACTCAAAAGTCCGGTAAAGCCCGCACCATCGTAGTTGCCGTGTTGGGCAGCGCCCATCCCCCAAATGGGGGATGGGCGTCCACTTTTAGAAGTCATTCTTAATGGCCGTTTCTGGCCGAACGCAGCCGCCCAGATCCCACGCGCGCATCAATGCGCCGTCTCCCAGTTCGGCCCAACCTCGGCCAGCCACGACGCCTTGAGCTGGGCCACGCCGACCATGATGCGCGGGATTTCATGGCGTAGCTAGTTCACCTCGCCATCCGGCACCTCAAACACCCATTCGGCATGCCCAGCAAAGCACATTGATGCCGGCGCTACCTAGCGTGGCATCAGCCCGCCACCGGCGCCGACCCCTTGCGCATCAACGCCACGTTAGGCACCGAAATCTCGCACAGCCATCCATATCGCGCCGCCAGCTGGCGCAGGGTAGCCTCCCGATAAAACACCACATGCGTCGGATCGCGCCGGTAGTGCCACTGGGCGAAACGCGCATCGTCGGTCTGGAAGCAGGTCATCAGGGCCAGCCAGCCGCCGGGTTTGAGCAAGCTGTCGAGCCGGCGGAACTCTGCCGCTGGCGTGTGAAAGTGCTCGGCCACCTCGGTGCAGGTGATGAAGTCGTAGCTGCTGCCCAGCACTGTGCGGTCAGGCGCAAAGAACGGGTCGTACAGCGCCACGGTGTGGCCGGCCTCGCGCAGCATGGCGGCCAACACCGGGCCGGGGCCGCAGCCGTAATCCAGCCCGTGCTGCTGCGGTGGCAGGCGTTGCAGCAGCGGCTGTGCCAGCTGGGTGAGAAAGCGCCGGTAACCGGCCTGCGCGCCGTCGTTGTCGTGCAGGCGGTATTCGGCCTGCTCACGTTCGGCGCTGGGCAGTTGCGACGGGTCGAGAAAGGTGGCCTGGCACTGCGGGCAGCGCCAGTAGTGGCGGCCTTCCACCTGCGTGAAAGGCTGCGTGGTGGCGGCCTCGCAGACCGGACAGGGTCTGGTCAACGGCATTCCCAGCCTTGTCTCACGCGCACCTCAGTGCGCCTTGTCCCAGTTCGGCCCCACGCCCACCTCGGCCAGCAACGGCACCTTGAGGTGCGCCACGCCGGCCATCAGACGCGGGATCTCATGGCGCACCCAGTCCACCTCGTTCTCGGGCACCTCGAACACCAGCTCGTCGTGCACCTGCATGACGATCTTGGTACCGCGCTGCTCGGCATCCAGCACCTGCTGCACCTTGACCATGCTGAGCTTGATCAGGTCGGCCGCCGTGCCCTGCATGGGCGCGTTGATGGCGGCGCGCTCGGCACCGCTGCGGCGCGGGCCGTTGGGTGAGTTGATCTCGGGCAGATACAGGCGGCGGCCGAACACGGTTTCCACATAACCCTTGGCCTTGGCGCTGGCGCGCGTCTCGTCCATGTACTGCTTGACGCCGGAGAAGCGCTGGAAGTAGCGCTCGATGTAGTTCTTGGCCGCCGTGTTGTCGATGCCCAGGCTCTTGGCCAGGCCATAGGCGCTCATGCCGTAGATCAGACCGAAGTTGATGACCTTGGCGTAACGACGCTGCTCGCTGGAGACGGCGCTGGTCGGTATGCCGAACACCTCGGCCGCGGTGGCGCGGTGTACGTCCATGCCGTCGTGGAAGGCCAGCAGCAAGGCGGCGTCGCCGCTGATGTGCGCCATGATGCGCAGCTCGATCTGCGAGTAGTCGGCGCTGGCGATCACGCAGCCGGGCGGCGCGACGAAAGCCTCGCGCACGCGCCGGCCTTCCGGGGTGCGGATCGGGATGTTCTGCAGGTTGGGGTCGTTGCTGGAGAGGCGACCGGTCACCGCCACCGCCTGCGCGTAGTGCGTGTGCACGCGGCCGGTGCGCGGGTTGGCCATCTGCGCCAGCTTGTCGGTGTAGGTGCCCTTGAGCTTGGAGAGGCCCCGGTGCTCCAGGATCTTGGCCGGCAGCGGGAAGTCCTCCGCCAGTTTCTCCAGCACTTCCTCGTCGGTACTGGGGGCGCCGGTGGCGGTTTTCTTGACGATCGGCAGGCCGAGCTTGGTGAAGAAGATCTCGCCGATCTGCTTCGGGCTGCCGAGGTTGAACGGCTGTCCGGCCAGCTCGTGCGCCTCTTTCTCCAGCTGCAGGATGCGCTGGCCCAGCTCGTGGCTTTGCGCTGCCAGCGTGGGGCCGTCGATCAGCACGCCGTTGCGTTCGACGCGGTACAGCGCTTCGGAGCTCGCCATCTCCAGTTCGTAGATGAAGCGCAGTCCCTTGCCGTCCTGGCTGTCGGCCTGCAGCTGCGGCCACAGCACCCCGTGCACGTCCAGCGTCTGGTCCGAGTCCTCGCACGAGTACTCGGCAGCGCGTGCGATGTCCACCTGCGAGAACGGGATCTGGCTGGCACCCTTGCCGCACAGGTCTTCGTAATTGATGCCGCTGCGCCCCAGATGCCGTTCGGCCAGGCTGGCCAGGCCGTGCGGCTTGTGCACTTCCAGCACATAGCTTTGCAGCATGGTGTCGTGCGCGTAGCCTTGCACTTCGATGCCGTGGTTGGCGAACACATGGCGGTCGTACTTGATGTGCTGGCCGAGCTTCTTCGCGCTGGGGTTTTCCAGCCAGGGCTTGAGTCGGGCCAGCACCTCGTCGCGCGGCAGCTGGGCCGGCGCACCGGGGTAGTCGTGCATCAGCGGGATGTAGGCCGCCTCGCCCGGCTGCACGCTGAAGGAGATGCCGACGATCTCGGCCACCATCTCGTCCAGCGAGGTGGTCTCGGTGTCCAGCGCCACCAGCTCGGCCGCCTCGAGGCGCGCCAGCCAGCGGTTGAGCGCCTCCCAATCCAGAATGGTTTCGTAGGCCACCGTGCTGACCTTGGACGCCGTCGCAGTCACCGGCTCTTCCGGTTCGTCGAACAGGCCGGGCTCGGCGTTCTTCGCCTTGCGCGGCGCCGGGGCCGGTGCATCACCGCCCAAGGCCTTGGCCAGGCTCTTGAAGCCGTATTTCTCGTAAAAGGCCTTCAGTGCAGCGGCGTCCTGCTCGGCCGGCGCAATGGATTCCAGCGCCGGCAGCCCCGGCACCCAGCCATTGAGGTCGCAGTCGGTCTTGATGGTGAGCAACTGGCGGCCGGTGGGCAGCCAGTCGAGCGCCTTCTTCAGGTTCTCGCCCGCCACGCCCTTGATGGCGTCGGCGTTGGCCACCACGCCTTCGAGCGAGCCGTATTCCTGCAGCCACTTGGCGGCGGTCTTGGGGCCGACCTTGGCCACGCCCGGCACGTTGTCGATGACGTCGCCCACCAGGGTCTGGAAGTCGATCATCAGGTGCGGCGGCACGCCGAACTCGGCCTCCACGCCGGCCACGTCGCGCCGCTTGCCGTTCATGGTGTCGATGATGGTGATGTGCGAGTTGACCAGCTGGGCCAGGTCCTTGTCGCCGCTGCTCACCACCACCTCGATGCCCTGATGGGCCGCCGTCACCGCCAGCGTGCCGATCACGTCGTCGGCCTCCACGCCCGGCACGTCCAGCACCTTCCAGCCCATCAGGCGCACCACCTCGTGGATCGGTTCGATCTGGGCGCGCAGGTCGTCCGGCATGGGCGAGCGGTGGGCCTTGTACTCGGGGTAGAGCTCATCGCGGAAGGTCGGGCCCTTGGCGTCGAAGACGCAGGCGGCGTAGTCGGCGTGCACTTCCTTGCGCAGGCTTTGCAGCATGTTGATCATGCCGCGGATGGCGCCGGTGGGGCTGCTGGTGGGGTCGCCCGGCACTGCGCGCAGGTCCGGCATGGCATGGAAGGCGCGGTACAGGTAGCTGGAACCGTCGACCAGCAGCAGGGTTTTCTTGTCGCTCATGGGCCAATTGTGCCCGTGATGGCCAAGGCGCCGGACGTTTTACAATGACCGGATGCGCGCCGCTCACATCATCCCCCTCCTCCTGGGCTGCCTGGCCACCGGCTTGGTGCAGGCTCAGAACGTAGCCCCTGCCCCGGCATCTGCCGAGCAGGCCGACAAAGCGGGCCGTCCCGAGCCGCGCGTCGAGACCATCCGCCACGAGGACGCCGGCTCGCGCATCGACGAGCTGCGCGTGGGCGGTGAAACCAAGAGCATCACCGTCAAGCCCAAGGGTGATGCCCCGGCCTACGACGTGGGCCCCGAGAGCACCAACCGCAATCCGGCCAGCGCCGACCGCGAGCGCGGTGCCGGCGGTTCGGGCGGCTGGAAAATCCAGAGCTTCTAAGGCCGGACGATGGCGGTTTTCACGGAAGTCTCATTTGATGAGGCCGGTGCCCTGCTGCAAACGCTGAACCTGGGCCAATTGCAGGCCATGGAAGGCTGCAAGGGCGGCATCGAGAACACCAATTACTTCGTCACCACCGACCAGGGCGCCTATGTGCTGACCCTGTTCGAGCGCCTGAGCTTCGAGCAGCTGCCGTTCTACCTGCGCCTGATGAAGCACCTGGCGCACAAGGGCATCCCGGTGCCCGACCCGGCTGCCGACCGCGACGGCGACATCCTGCACCAGCTCAAGGGCAAGCCGGCGGCGGTGGTCAACCGCCTGCGGGGAAAAAGCGAACTTAAGCCCACGCCGGCCCACTGCGCCGCTGTAGGCGCCATGCTGGCGAAGATGCATCTGGCCGGGCGTGACTACGACCGCCAGCAGCCCAATCTGCGCGGCCTGGCCTGGTGGAACGAGACCGTGCCGGTGGTGCTGCCGCACCTGACGCCCGAGCAGGCCACCCTGATCCGCAGCGAACTGGCCTACCAGAACCATGTGGCGGCACAGCCCGTTTACGCCGCGCTGCCGCGCGGCCCCATCCACGCCGACCTGTTCCGCGACAACGTGATGTTCGACAGCGCGCCGGATGCGGAGGGCGCCCCGGTGCTGACCGGCTTCTTCGACTTCTACTTCGCCGGCGTCGACAGCTGGCTGTTCGACGTGGCGGTGTGCCTGAACGACTGGTGCATCGACCTGGCCAGCGGCGAGAGCGACGCGGCCCGCACCGCCGCTTTCCTGCAGGCCTATGCCAGCGAACGGCCCTTCACCGCCGCCGAGCGCGAGCTGCTGCCGGCCATGCTGCGCGCCGGCGCGCTGCGCTTCTGGACCTCGCGCCTGTGGGACTTCCACCTGCCGCGCGAAGCCTCCATGCTGCAGGCGCACGACCCGGCGCATTTCGAACGCGTGCTGCGCCAGCGCATCCAGCACCCGGTGCACACCTCCGACGTGCTGGCCAGCCCGGCCCTGCAAGCGGCATGAAGCTCAACATCGTCCCCGCCCGCACCGGCTGGCTCTGGGTCCGCCAGGGCCTGCGCATCTTCTGGAAACAGCCGCTGGCGCTCTCGGGCCTGTTCTTCCTGTTCATCACCGCCATGTCGGTGGCCAGCCTCGTGCCCTACCTGGGCAACGCCCTGGCCCTGGGCCTGCTGCCGGCGGCCACCCTGGGCCTGATGGCGGCCACGCGCGAGGCCACGCTGGGCAAGTTCCCGATGCCGTCCATCCTGATCAGCGCCTTTCGCGCCGGCCGCCAGCAGGCACGCGCCATGGCGGTGCTGGGGGTGATCTATGCGCTGGCCTTCCTGGCGGTGCTCGGCCTCTCGGCCCTGTTCGACGGTGGCGACTTCGCCCGCCTCTACCTGGTGGGCGGCACGCTCACGCGCGAGATGGTGGAGAGTCCGGCGTTCCAGAGCGCGATGTGGATGGCCATGGCGCTGTACCTGCCGCTGTCACTGCTGTTCTGGCACGCCCCGGCGCTGGTGCACTGGCATGGCATCTCGCCGATGAAAAGCCTGTTCTTCAGCGGGGTGGCCTGCGTGCGCAACTTCGGTGCCATGGCGCTCTTCCTGCTCGGCTGGCTGGGTGTCTTCTCGCTGGTCGGCGCCGGGCTGCTGATGCTGAGCATGGCCCTGGGCCAGCCCGAACTGATGGGCGTGCTGATGTTCCCGGCCTCCCTGTTGCTGGCCGCCATGTTCTTCTGCTCGATCTATTTCAGCTTCCGCGACAGCTTCGTCGCCGACGACGCTGAAACCCCGGCCCCCAGCGCCTGAGAACGCGTGGGAGGCCGGCGCCTCAGGGCACCGGCGTCAGCTTGGCCACCGACAGCGCCAGCCACTTGACGCCGTGGCGCGGGAAGTTGACCTGCGCCCGTGCATCGTCGCCCGCCCCTTCGAGCGTGAGCACCGTGCCTTCGCCGAACTTGGTGTGGAACACCTTCATGCCGACCTTCAGGCCGGTGCTCTCGCTGGCTTTCGACACCGGCTCGGGTGCATGTCGGCTGCCCGAAAAATCAGAGCCGAATTGACCTCTAGCCCCGGACCATCCTGCGCGTCCAGCTCCTGAATTGATAGCACCCTCGAAGCCGGAGCCGAAACCCTGGTTTTTGGGCGTGATCCATTTCAGCGTTTCTTCCGGCAGCTCGTCGAAGAAGCGGCTGCGGATGTTGTAGCGCGTCTGGCCGTGCAGCATGCGCGTCTGCGAGTGGCTCAGGTACAGGCGCTGGCGCGCGCGCGTGATGGCGACGTACATCAGGCGCCGTTCCTCCTCCAGCCCGTCGAAGTCGCTCATCGAGTTCTCGTGCGGGAACAGGCCCTCCTCCAGCCCGGTGATGAAAACGCAGTTGAACTCCAGCCCCTTGCTGGCGTGCACCGTCATCAGCTGGATCGCGTCCTGCCCGTCCTGCGCCTGGTTGTCGCCGGCCTCCAGCGCCGCGTGGGTGAGGAAGGCGGCCAGCGGCGACATCACTTCGCCGGTGTCGTCGGGCGCCCCGGGCTCGGCGGCCACCGGTGCGCTCGTTTCCTGCGGTAGCGCCTCGGCATCGCGGCCAAAGCCCTCCAGTGAGACGAAGCTCTCGGCCGCGTTCACCAGTTCCTCCAGGTTCTCGATGCGGTCGGCGCCTTCGCGCTCGGTCCGGTAGTGTTCGACCAGGCCGCTGTGTTCCAGCACCAGCTCGATGATCTCGCGCAGCGTCAGGCCTTGCGTCTGCTCGCGCAGCACGTCGATCTTGGCGACGAAAGCACCGAGGTTGGCGCCGGCCTTGCCGCTGACCGTGCTCACCGCATCGTGCAGCGAGCAGCCGGCCGCGCGCGCCGCGTCCTGTAGCTGTTCCAGGCTGCGCGCACCGATGCCGCGCGGCGGGAAGTTGACCACGCGCAGGAAGCTGGTGTCATCCAGCGGGTTTTCCAGCAGGCGCAGGTAGGCCAGCGCGTGCTTGATTTCGGCGCGCTCGAAGAAGCGCAGGCCGCCGTACACCTTGTAGGGGATGGCGGCATTGAACAGGGCGGTCTCGATCACCCGGCTCTGCGCGTTGGAGCGGTACAGCACGGCGATCTCCTTGCGCTCCATGCCTTCGCGCACCAGCTGTTTCATCTCGTCCACCATCCACTGCGCCTCGGCAAAGTCGCTGGTGGACTCGTAGACGCGCACCGGCTCGCCGGGGCCCTGGTCGGTGCGCAGGTTCTTGCCCAGGCGGTGTTTGTTGTGGCTGATCAGTTCGTTGGCGGCGTCCAGGATGTTGCTGTAGCTGCGGTAGTTCTGCTCCAGCTTGATCTGGTGCTGCACCTTGAATTCGCGCACGAAGTCGGCCATGTTGCCGACACGCGCACCACGGAAGGCGTAGATGCTCTGGTCGTCGTCACCCACCGCCAGCACCGCACCGCCGTCCGGGCGCAGCGTGCCGCTGTCGTCCTGCCCCGCGAGCTGCTTGATCCAGGCGTACTGCAGCTTGTTGGTGTCCTGGAACTCGTCGATCAGGATGTGGCGGAAGCGCCGCTGGTAGTGCTCGCGCACCGGATCGTGGTCACGCAGCAGCTCGTAGGAGCGCAGCAGCAACTCGCCGAAATCGACCACGCCCTCGCGCTGGCACTGCTCCTCATACAGCTGGTACAGCTCCACCTTCTTGCGCGTGTCCTCGTCGCGCGCCTCCACCATGTGGGGGCGCAGGCCGTCCTCCTTGCAGCCGGCGATGAACCACTGCAGCTGCTTCGGCGGAAAACGCTCGTCGTCCACATTGAACTGCTTGCACAGGCGCTTGATGGCCGAAAGCTGGTCCTGCGTGTCCAGGATCTGGAAGGTCTGCGGCAGGTTGGCCGCCTTGTAGTGGGCGCGCAGCAGCCGGTTGCACAGGCCGTGGAAGGTGCCGATCCACATGCCGCGCACATTGACCGGCAGCATGGCCTGCAGGCGCGTCATCATCTCGCGCGCCGCCTTGTTGGTGAAGGTCACCGCCAGCACACCGCCGGGCGACACCTGCCCCGTCTGCAGCAGCCAGGCGATGCGCGTGGTCAGCACCCGCGTCTTGCCCGAACCGGCGCCGGCCAGGATCAGCGCGTGCTCGGCCGGCAGCGTAACGGCGGCGCGCTGCTCGTCGTTCAGGCTGGCCAGCAGCGGGGATTCGGCAGGGGCGGAGAACAGGGAATTTGGGGAACCGGGCGGCGGCAATGCGGAGGACATGCTGCCATTGTAGGAAATGGCCGAAATGCCCCGGGTAACAGTGCGAGCCTTCTCATTTCGAGATGTCTGCCATCTCTTCTTATGGCTATCTCAGCCCCCCATCCTCTTGCTCTAATCCAGCCGTGATTGACACACGTCAAAAAAAGAGATGTCAGGACCCAGTTGAGCTTGACGCATATCAAAAAAGAGATGGCAGGAGACAGATGCGATGAACAACCCAACGTACTACCGCAGACAGGCCGACTGCCTGATCTGAGGCCAACGTCCCCGGATCGGATTTACGCCCCCTGGCCCGGCTTCTGCCTGGACCGTGGGACCGGGGTCACTTTTTCCCTACAACGATTCTTCAAGAGGTAATGATGGTCAGCAGCTTGGTCAATGATTTCCTGCGCAATGATTTCCGCCGGTCCGTCTATGTGCAGCGGGCGCGTGATTTGGTGCCCGTCCTCAAACAGCGTGCCAAGGCCCAATGGCAGCACCCCAAGGTCTTCGACGAGACCATTGCCGACCTGCAGGAAGCGGGTTTCTTCCAGATGCTGCAACCGCGCCGCTGGGGCGGCGGCGAAACGACACCGATCGAGTCCTTCGAGGTCGCCTCGGTGCTGGCCGAGGCCGATCCGTCCGTGGCCTGGGTGCTGGGCGTGGTCGGCATCCATGCCTACCATCTGGCCTTTTTCGAGGACAAGGCGCAGGAAGAGGTCTGGGGGTCGGACACCAGGACCCTGATCAGCTCCCCCTATGCGCCGGGCAAGGCCACGCGGGTGCCGGGCGGTTTTATTCTGAACGGGCGCTGGTCGTTCTCCAGTGGCGGCGACCATTGCGCCTGGACCTTCCTGGGCGCCAATGTCGATGGCGAGGAAACCACCGGTGCGACCAAGATGTCGGGACTGCCGACCTACACCTTCCTGCTGCCGCGGTCCGACTATGAAATCGTCCCCAACTGGAACGTACACGGCCTGCGCGCCACCGGCAGCAATGACGTGATCGTGAAAGACGCCTTCGTGCCCGAACACCGCTCCCTGCGTTGGGAACAGGTGCTCACCAACACCGCGCCCGGCCTGGAGAAGAACACCGGCCTGCTGTACCGCCTGCCGTTTTTCCAGATCTTCTCGCGCGCAACCCAGGCCCCCAGCGCCTTGGGCGCGCTCAAGGGCATGGTCCAAGCCTTCATCGACTTCAATGCCAGCAAGGTTTCGCGCCATGGCATCCACATCGGCCAGAACCAGGCGGCGACCCTCGTCATCGCCGAAAGCCTGTCCCATGTGGAAGAAATGAAGAGCCAGGTCTACAAGAACTACGCGCGCGTCATCGCCGAACTGGAAGGGGGCGCCCCGGTATCCATCGACGAACGCCGCCAGTTCCGCTTCCAGAGTTCGCAGATCCCGCCGCGCTGCGCCCGCCATGCCAACGACCTGTACCGCATCAGCGGCGGCCATGCAATCTACGAGCAACATGAGTTCGGGCGCTACCTGAACGACCTGATGGCCATCCAGACACACCAGCTCTGCAATTACCAGTTGCACGCCAATGCATGGGCAGGCTCCCTGCTGGGCGACGAAAACGCAGCCAAGAACTACCACGCCTGAGCAGGCAGGCCAGAATCACATCAACAGGAGACAGAAAATGAACATCCACAAACGCCTCTGGCTGTGGGGCCTGCTGGCCATCGGCCAGCACGCACTCCACCCGCTGGCCCAGGCCCAGGAACCGGCCTATCCGTCCAGGCCCATCCGCCTGATCGTTCCCTACGCGGCCGGCGGCGGCACCGACATCCTGGCGCGCCAGGTGGCAAAGCAGGCGGCCGACCAACTTGGCCAGCCCATCATCGTCGAGAACAAGCCGGGCGCCGGCACGGTGCTGGGGGCGAGCGAGGTGGCCAAGGCGGCGCCTGACGGCTACACCCTGCTCTGGGGCGACAACGCCACGTTCGCCCTCAACCCGCATGTCTACAAGAAACTGCCGTACGACCCGCTGACGAGCTTTGCCCCCGTCACCTTGACCGTCCGGGGCACACTGGTGCTGCTGGCGTCCAACAAGCTGGGGGTCAAGAACGTCAGCGAATTCATCGCCTATGCCAAAAGCAACCCCGGCAAGCTGTCCTACGGCACTCCTGGTACCGGCACGCCACACCACCTGGCGATGGAATCGCTCAAGCTCAAGGCCGGCGGTCTCTCCATCCAGCACGTGCCCTACAAGGGTGAAGCCCCGGCACTGCAGGACCTGATCGGTGGCAACCTGGAGGTGATGTTCGCAGGCGCCCGCATCTCGAAGCCCCAGTACGAAAGCGGCAAGGCGACGGTGCTGGCCGTTTCCGGCACCAAGCGCAACAGCGCGTTCCCGGCTGTGCCGACGGTCAGCGAGGCCAGTCTCAAGGGGTATGCCTACGAATACTGGCACGGCGTCGTCGTCCCGGCCAAGACACCCGCTGCCACCGTGGCCAGGCTCAATGCCGCTTTCGTCAAGGCGCTGAATGCGCCGGAGTTGCAGTCCTGGATGGTCACCGGCGGCTCCGGTGCCGAATGGACCGGCAGCACGCCAGCCGAGATGCAGGCCCACATGCAACGCGAAATCAAGTCCGCGGGCGAACTGGTCAAGTCCATCGGACTGACACTGGATTGACCCCCACGCCCGCCCCGCATCGGCGGCGGGCGCTTTTCCTGAAGGCAAGACATGAGCAACGACATCCGACCCGCGCACACGGCGCGGTACTACGCCGACCTGCCCACTCTCACGGACAGCGACGGCACCCGGCACTGGATCACACGGGCCGCCAACTTCGTCCTCGTCGCGACGCAGGCCACGGCCGGTACGACGCTGCACCGCAGCGCAAGCCACCAGGGTGACGAGTACATGGTTCTGCTGCCGGAAGACGTGGCCGCCGGCTTCGAGGCCGGTGCCGAGAAGCTGCAGTCCAACGGTGACAGCCTGACCATCGTTCCGCCGGGCGACAGCGCCATCAGCGTCCCGCAGGGCGGCTGGGTTTTCCGGATATTCAGCACCCGGGCCGAAGACCTAGCACAGGCGGCTGCCAACGCCCCGGACTATGCCAACGGCGCGGCCGGAGTCGCACCGCTGGACAGCTGGCCCGTCCCCGCGGACGGTTTTCGCCTGCGGCACTACCGGCTGGCCGAGCATGTGCGGACCGAGACCACCATGCGGCTGTTCCGCAGCTGCAACCTGATGGTGAACGTCTTCCTGCCGAACAAGGCGCCGCGCGACATCCGCAAGATGACGCCGCACGCCCATGCCGATTTCGAACAGGGTTCGCTCGCGCTGTGCGGCAACTATGTCCACCACCTCCGCTACCCCTGGACGGCCGACATGACCGCCTGGCGCGAGGACGAGCACGGCGAAGTGGCCTCACCGTCGCTGATCGTGATTCCACCCCGCGTGGTCCATACCTCCCAGTCGATCGGCACGTCGGGCATGCGGCTGGTCGACATCTTTGCGCCGCCGCGGGATGACTTCTCGCTCAAGCCCGGCCTCGTGTGCAACGCATCGGATTACCCCCTGCCGGCACGCCTCGAAGGGGCAACCGCCCCGGCCCAGGCCGCTTAAACAGGAGACGGCACGATGACGAACTTCCTGAACGAACTGTCGCAACCTGGCGCCTGCCGCTTCGGCACCTGGGTCAAGCTGGGCACCCTCGAGACCCTGGAGATGCTGGCGATCGCCGGCTTCGACTTCGTGGTGGTGGACATGGAACATGCGCCGCACACGTTCGAAACAGCGTACCGCTGCATCGTGGCGGCGCAGGGCTTGGGCCTGCAGGCGCTGGTGCGCCTGCCCGACTACCACGGCACCTACGTACAGCGCATTCTGGACAGCGGTTCCGACGGCGTGCTCGTGCCGCGTGTGCGCTCCGCCGCCGAAGCCCGCCAGGCCATGGACGGCATGCTCTTCAGCCCCCGCGGTTCGCGTGGCCTGGGCATCACCTCGCGCGCCGGCCACTGGGGCTTGCGCAGCACGCCCGACTATGTCGAACGGGGCAACCAGTCCGTCTTCCGGGGCGTGCAGTTCGAGGATGCCGGCGCCCTGGCCAGCGCAGAACAGATCCTGGCGGTCGATGGCGTGAACGCCGCCTTCGTCGGCCCGGGCGACCTGGCCCTGTCCACCGGCAAGCCGGCCACACACCCGGACAACGCCGTGCTGATCGATGGCCTGCTGGCTGCCGCGCGCGCCAGGAACATTCCCTGCGGCACCGCCGTCGGCGATGCCGCCGCCGCCAGGGCGGCCCGCGAGCGCGGCTACAGCTTCGTGATGGTCAGCAACGATGCCACCCTGTTCGCCAAGGCGGCGGCCGAGCTGGTACGCGGCATCCACGCCTGAGAACGGAGCCTCCGCATGGACATCGAATCCATTCTGGGACCGCGCGTGGCCATCCGCGGTGTCTGCCGCTTCACGACCGAACGTGCGCAGCGCGGCTTTCGCCTCAACACCTTTCTGACCAGCATGCGGCAGCCACAACAGCGCGAGGCCTTCGCCCGGGACCCGGAAGCCTGCATGGCAAACCACGGCCTGACGGCGCAGGAACAGGACATGGTCCGCCGGCGCGACTACCCGGCCATGCTCGACTACGGCGCCTCGAACGTCGCACTCGGCAAGGCGGGGCCAGCGCTGGGCGTCAGCCTGCTGGAGCGCGGTGCGCAGGGCAAAGGCCAGACCTCACAGGAATTCGTGGCCGAGCGCCGCGCGGCAAATCAAGGACAAGCATGGCAATTCTGATTGGAGGCATCGGCAGCTCGCATGCGCCGTCGATCGCCCACGCCTACGATGCGGGCCACCAGGAGCAAGCCGAGTGGAAACCGCTCTTTGCCGCCTATGAGCCGGTCAAGGCCTGGCTGGCCCGGCAACGGGTCGACACGATGGTGGTGTTCTACAACGACCACCTGAACCACTTCCATTTCAGCGCCTACCCGACATTCGCCTTGGGCATCGCCCCCATGATGCCGGTGGCCGACGAAGGCAGCGGTGCCCGCCCCTTCCCGCCCGTGCCAGGGGCGGTCGATCTCGGCTGGCATCTGGCCAACTGCCTGGTGCGCGACGAATTCGACATCACGGTCTGCCAGGACATGGTGCTGGACCACGGCATCATGTCCGTCCTGCCGATGCTGACCACGCCGCCCTGGCCGATCCGGATCATCCCCATCAACATCAACGTGCTGCGCGAACCGTTGCCATCGCCAGCGCGCTGCTTCAAGCTGGGACGTGCCGTCGGGCACGCCATCCGATCCTGGACCGGCAGCGACCGGGTGGCCGTGATGGCCACCGGCGGCCTGTCGCACCAGCTGCACGGGCCGGACTTCGGCTTCACCAACCCGGCCTGGGACAACCGTTTCATGGACCTGATCGAAAGCCAGCCCGATGTGCTGAGCCAGGCCACGCACGAGGACTACATGTTCCGCGGTGGCGTGGAATCGGTCGAGATGATGATCTGGCTGGCCATGCGCGGCGCCCTGGACGCGGGCAGCGACAGCCTGCACCGGATCCAGCGCCACTACTGGGCGCCCATGCTCACCGGCTATGGCCTGCTGGCCCTGGCGGCAGACGGCCAGGGCGACACCCCACCTCACAAGGAACAGACTTAGTCATGCGACGCAGCATCTACATCGAAGGTTTTTCCCACGGCAAGAACCCGGTCCCGGCCGCCTGTGTCATCGGTCGCCAGCTGATGACCGGTGCGATCTTCGGCACCGACCCCGCCACCGGCAAGGTAGCCACCGAACTGCAGGAGCAATGCCGTCTGATGTTCTTCAACGTGCAGCGGATCCTGGAAGCCGCCGGCGGCTCGTTTGCCGACGTGCTGAAGATGACCTTCTACCTCCATCCCGACGTCTCGCGTGAGCTGATCAACGAGCACTGGGTGACCGCCTTCCCCGATCCCGCCTCCCGCCCCGCGCGCCACGTGATCGTCTCCGACCGCCTGCCCGCCAGCATGCAGATGCAATGCGACATGGTCGCATGTCCGCCCCCATCCACTGCCGACAGCATGCCCTGCTGAACAGAATCCAGAGTCACACATGAGCACTTTCCCGAACCCGATTGAAGCCGGTGACCCCGCCGCCGATACCCGCGCCTTTCGCCGCTGCCTGGGCCAGTTCGCCACCGGCGTCACGGTCATGACCACCCGCCATGGCGAGCAACTGGCCGGCATGTCCGTCAATTCCTTTGCCGCCCTCTCGCTGGAGCCGCCGCTGGTACTCTGGTCGATCCGGCGTCAATCCGCCAGCCTGCCGGTCTTCCAGGCAGCCGGGCATTTTGCCGTCAACGTCCTGGGCACCGACCAGATGGAGCTGTCGAACCGCTTCTCGTCGCCGGGAACGGACAAGTTCTCTCTGTCGACCTGGTCGCTCGGCCGCCTGGGCGCGCCGCTGCTCGCGGGCTGCATCGCCCATCTCGAATGCCAGGTGGAGCAGATGATCGAGGGCGGCGACCACCTCATCGTGGTGGGCCGGGTCGCGCACTATGCCCGCTACCAGGGCGATCCCCTGATCTTCATGCAGGGTCGCTATGGCGTCACGGAGGAGCATCCGGATGCCGTCGCGTCCACCGCCGCACCGCAACAGACCACCGCCTCCGACGTGGCCGCCGGTTCGCTGCTGCGCCTGCTCCACTTCAGCAGCCACCAGATGTCGTCCAAGTTCGAAGCCGAGCGGGAAGCCGAGGGCCTGACGGTAGCCCAGTTCCGGGTCTACAGCTGGCTGCGCACCCAGCCCAGAACGTTGGCACAGCTTCGGCAGCTGGCCTACCTGGGGGGACGGGACGCGGACGATGCGGTCCAGGAACTGCTCGACCGCGGCCATGTGGCCCGGGATGCTTCTGGCGCGCTGAGCCTGACGACCACCGGGCGCGAACGCGCCGACGCCATTGCACCGCGCGTCCAGACCTTCGAACGCGCGTTGCTGCAGGGCATTTCCGAGGCGGAGGTCGCCATCACACGCCGCGTGCTGGACACGCTGGCACAGCGCTCGTTGCATGCCTGAGGTCCGCCACCCATGACCTGCCGCCTGAACGAAACGCACGCGCCGGATCTGCTCAGCTGGCTCGACTCGGCCAACCGCGACGGCTGCGACTTCCCGATCCAGAATCTGCCACTGGGCGTGTTCCGCCCCCGGGGATCGCAGCAGCGGTTCCGCGGCGGCGTGGCCATCGGCGACCAGATCGTCGACCTGTCGGCCCTGGCCGCGACATCCCTCGTCTCGGGTCTGGCCGCCAACGCCGTGCAGGCAGCCGCCCAGAACAAGCTCAACGCTTTTCTGGCCCTCGGTCCCGATGCCTGGCACGCCTTGCGACAAGCGCTGTCGCGCGCCCTGCGCGCCAGTGCGGCCGGACAGGATCGGCTGGCCGCCTGCCTGTTCCCGCAGGATGCGGCCGAGTTCGATGTCCCGGCCACCATCGGCGACTACACCGACTTCTACACGTCCGTGCACCATGCCGAGAACGTCGGCCGTCTGTTCCGTCCGGATCAACCCCTGCTGCCCAACTACAAATGGGTCCCCATTGGTTACCACGGCCGCGCCTCCAGCATCGGCGTCTCGGGCCTGGTGTTGCCGCGCCCCTGGGGGCAGATCCTCGATTCCGCCACCGGCCAGCCGACCCTGCGGCCCACGGCGCGCCTGGACTTCGAACTGGAACTGGGCGCGTTCATCGGCCCCGGCAATGCGCCCGGACAGCCGATCGGCATGGCCCAGGCCGAGCAACACGTCTTTGGCTTGTGCCTGCTGAACGACTGGTCGGCGCGGGACATCCAGGCCTGGGAATACCAACCGCTCGGACCGTTCCTGTCGAAAAACTTCGCGACCACGATCTCGCCCTGGATTGTCTCGCTGGAGGCACTGGCCCCCTATCGCAGAGCCTGGGCGCGCCCCGATGCCGACGGTGAACTGCTGCCTTATCTCGACTCGGCCGACAACCGCACCGCCGGCGCCTTCGACATCACGCTGCAAGTCGACTTGCAGACAGCACGCATGCGTGAGGCCGGGCAGGAAGCCGCCACCCTCTGCCAGACCAACTACCACCATGCCTACTGGACGCTGGCACAGATGGTCACGCACCACACCGTCAACGGATGCGCACTGCGCCCGGGCGACCTGCTGGGCACCGGCACGCTGTCGGGCCCCGAACCCGCAGAGGCGGCCGCCCTGCTGGAACTGAGCCAGGGCGGCAAGCGTCCCGTGCACCTGCCCGACGGCGAGACACGGACCTTCCTCGAAGACGGGGACACGGTCACGCTACGCGGCTGGGCGCACCGCGCCGGCCTGCCGCGCATCGGCTTCGGCAACTGCACCGGGCGGGTGGCAGCGGCCTGACGGCCGCCCCACGCCAGCCATGCCCGACGGGGATCACACGCCACGACGCCTCACAATACCGTCCTGGCTCTTACTCGCTGAAGGTGGATCGTGATTTTTGAAGATCTCAGGGCATTCGTGATAGTCGCCCAGCACGGCAGTTTTGCCCAGGCCGCGTCCGACCTGTGCATTGCCCAGTCCGCGCTGAGCAAACGCGTCCAGCGACTGGAAAGCCGGATGGGCACGGCACTGCTGGAGCGACATGCCCGCGGCGTCACGCTGACGCAGGCCGGGCATACCTTCCTGGCCCGCGCCCAGCGGCTGGTCGGCGAAGTATCCGACATGGAACGCAACCTCTCGGCCTTCGCCCAGACGCCCTCCGGCCAGGTTCGCATCGCCCTGCCGCAGCGGACCTGCGGCCTGCTCGCCCCGCCGGTCGTCGAGCGGTGCCGGGCGGAATTGCCGCTGGTCGATCTCGACGTCCTGGAGGGAACACCGTCGAACGTCCACGGCTGGCTGATGCGCGGTGAGACAGACATCGCGATGACCTATAACGCCGACCTGGGCACCGGCTTCAGCGTCAAGCCATTCCTCATCGAACCCTTGTTCCTGTTCACCTCTGCGCAAAAAGCGCATGAGCACTTCGGCCGCCCTGTTCCCGACAGCTGTTCACTGGCCGACCTGGCGACATTACCGCTGATCCTGCCCCGCAAGCCCAACGTCGTGCGGGTCCTGGTGGACCGGCTGGCACTGGGCCAGGGGTTCCGCCCCAACGTCATCTACGAAACGGATGGACCGACGACGATCCGCGGTCTGGTGGAGCGCGGCCTGGGCGCCACGGTCTTCAGCCTCAGCACCTCCTGGAGCTACGCCGTCGAATCCGGTCAGCTGATCGCAATCCCGTTCGCATCGCCCCTGGTCAACTGGAAGATGTACCTTGCCTGCAGCCGCCGGGAGCAGGCTGCCATCGCCATCCACCGCGTCAACGCCATCGTGGAAGAAGAGCTCGACCGGTTGCTCGACAGCGGCGCCTGGCCCAATGCCCGACGCATCGCAGACAGCATGGCGACGCTCGACTAGCGGAAAGCGGCACCACGCGGTGCCGCCCCGTCAGAGTTGCACCCGTGTACCCAGCTCGATCACGCAGTTGTTCGGCAGGCGGAAGAAGTCCGCCACGTTGCCGGCATTGCGCGACATGAGCGAGAACAGAGCCTCGCGCCAGCGCGCCATGCCGGCGCCCCGGGTCGGCACCACGATCTCGCGACTGAGGAAATAGGAGGTTTCGAACAGGTTGATCGACAGTCCCTGGGCCTGGCAGCGTTCCAGCGCCTGCGGGATGTCGGGGATGTTCATGAAACCGTAGTTCACCTGCACCCGCCAGAAGCCCGGTACCAGCGGCGTCACCTGCACGCGTTCCTCGTCCGCCACCCAGGGCACGTCATGGAATACCACCGTCAGGATCAGATTACGCTCATGCAGCACCTGGTTGTGCTTGAGGTTGTGCATCAGTGCCTGCGGCACCGTGTCCGGGTTGGCCACCGCATAGACCGCCGTGCGCGAGACACGGTGCGTACGGTCATCCGCCAGGGCCGTGATGAAGGGCAGTAGTTCCGGGTCGCCCTGCCGGATGTTCTCGATCAGCAGTTCGCGGCCGCGCCGCCAGGTCGCCATGACGGCGAAGATGGTGATGCCGGCGACCAGCGGAAACCAGCCGCCTTCCAGGAACTTGATGGCGCAGGAGACGACCAGCGCTGCATCCAGCAGCAGGAAGGCCCCGGTGGCGGCCAGCGCCAGCGGCAGCGGATAACCCCAGCCATGGCGGATGACGAAGAAGGTCAGCAGCGTGGTGATGAACATCGTCAGCGTGACGGCAATGCCATAGGCCGAAGCCAGCGCCGACGAACTGCCGAAGCCGACCACCGCCAGCAGCACGGCCACCAGCAGCAGCCAGTTGACCTCCGGCATGTAGATCTGGCCGACCTCCCTGGCCGAGGTGTACAGCACGCGCATGCGCGGCAGCAGCCCCAACTGGATCGCCTGCTTGGTCACGGAATAGGCGCCGGAGATCACGGCCTGCGAGGCGATGATGGTGGCCAGCGTGGCCAGCACCACCGCCGGCACCAGCCAGGCCGAGGGGAACATGCGGTAGAACGGGTTGTCGACGGCGGACGGCTCACGCATGAGCAATGCGCCCTGGCCCATGTAGTTGATCGCCAGCGCCGGCAGCACATAAGCGGTCCAGGCCAGCTGGACCGGACGCTTGCCGAAGTGCCCCATGTCGGCATACAGCGCCTCGGCCCCCGTGAAGGCCAGCACGATGGCGCCCACCGCCACGAACACATGCCAGCCCTGGGCGCGCAGGAAGGCCAGCGCATGCAACGGGTTCAGCGCCGCCAGGATGGCGGGTTCGCGCACGATCTCCAGCAGGCCGGTGAAGGCCAGCACCGCAAACCACAGCATGATGATAGGACCGAACAGCCTACCGACCAGCGCGGTGCCGAAACGCTGCACCATGAACAGGCCGACCAGCACGGCTGCCGACATCGGCAGCACATAGGGCTTGAGCGCCGGCGTCACCACCTCCAGGCCCTCGACCGCGCTCAGCACGGAAATCGCCGGCGTGATGACGCTGTCGCCATAGAACAGCGCCGCCCCAGCCACGCCGGTCAGCAGCAGCGCAACGCGCCGCCCGGGTGTCGTGCCGGCGGCATGGGCGGCCAGCGCCGTCAGCGCCAGGATGCCGCCTTCGCCGCGGTTGCTGGCGCGCAGGATCAGCAGCACGTACTTGAGGGTGACGATGGTCAGCAGCCCCCAGACGATCACCGAGACGGCGCCGATGATGTGGGCCATGTCCAGCGGCACACCCGCGGCGCCAAAGATTTCCTTCATGGTGTACAGCGGACTGGTGCCGATGTCGCCGTACACCACGCCGAGGGCGCCGAGCGTCAGCACCGCGAGTTTTTCCTTGTCGTGATTCGTGTCCATCGCAAAGCATTCAAAGTGACGATGCCGGCACTGTCGCGCGCCCGGCATCAGGAACGCATAAGGATGCGATGGGTCAGTCGCTGGCGAGCCGGTAGCCGACGCCGGTCTCGGTCAGCAGGTGGCGCGGCTCGGCCGGGTCGCGCTCGATCTTGGCGCGCAGCTGTGCCATGTACAGCCGCAGGTAGTGCGTGTGCTCGGTGAACTCGGGGCCCCACACATCCATCAGCAACTGCCGGTGCGTCACCACCTTGCCGGCGCTGCGCACCATGCGCGCCAGCAGCTTGAACTCGGTCGGCGTGAGATGCACCGGCACGCCGGCACGCTGAACCGTGTGCGCGGCGAGGTCGATGCGCAGATCGTCCCGTTCATGCACCGTCACGGCGGCGGCCAGGGCGGTGCCGCGGTGGCGCAGCGCCACCCGGATGCGCGCCAGCAGCTCGCCCACGCTGAAGGGTTTGGTCAGGTAGTCGTCGGCGCCGGCATCGAGCAGCTCGATCTTCTGCGCTTCCTGGTGGCGTGCCGACACCACGACGATGGGCACATTCTGCAGCCGGCGCACCGCGTGCACCAGCTGCAGGCCGTCGCCGTCGGGCAGCCCCAGATCGAGCACAATGACGTCGGGCGGGCTGTGATGCAGCAACGCCGTGGCCTCGCTCAACGACACCGCAGTCTGCACCTCGAAGCCTTCGACCGAGAGCGAGGACTGGATCAGCGCGCGGATCTCGCGGTCGTCCTCCACCACCAGCACGCGCAAGGTCATGGCAACACCTCCGTGCAGCGCACTGCGGTACGAGCCCCTTCGGGCGGCCGGGCAGGGCTCATGGCAACTCCGGCACCGGTTGCGGCACATCCAGCGGGAGCAGCAGGCAGAAGACGCTGCCCTCGCCCGCACGGGACTGCAGCGTCAGCCGGCCGCCATGCGCCTGCGCAATGGCGCGGCACACCGCCAGCCCCAGGCCGGCACCGCGCCGGCCCGAACGGTCGCCGCGCGCATAGGGCCTGAAAATGTCTTCCTGTTCGGCCGGCGCAATGCCGGGCCCGTGGTCCGCGACGCAGATCCGGATTTCCTGCGGCTGCACACTGACGGTCAGCTCGATGGCGCCCTCGCCATGCTTGAGCGCGTTGTCCAGCAGATTGCCGACCAGCTGCGCCAGCAGCACTGGGTCGGCCCTCACCAGCGGCAGACCTTCCGGCACGCTGGCGCGGATGCGATGGTCCGGGTCGTGCGGGCGCATGCGCGCCAGCACCGCGCCAACGATCTCTTCCATCGATTCCCAGTCACGCCGCAGCACCAGCCCGGGGCTGGCCAGTCGCACCAACTGCAAGGTGTTCTCGGTGATGGCGCTGAGGTAGGACGCTTCGCTGGCAATGCTGTCCAGCAGGCGGGCCTGTTCCGTCGGGCCCAGCTTGTCATGCTGGGTCTGCAGGGCGGACGCCGCGCCCACGATGGCGGCCAGCGGCGTGCGCAGATCATGCGAGATCGCCGCCAGAAAGGTGCTTTGCAACTGCTGACGCTGAGCCTCGCCCTGCGCCGCCAGCATGGAGGTGGTGAGCTTCAGGCGCCACAGCGCCTGCGCCAGCAGAGCACACAGCGCCTGCGCATGTTCCCGCCCTTCTTCATCGGCGGCCAAGGCAGGGCGAACACAGGCGGCGCCCGACACCTGCCCCCGGCCACCCAAGGGCAGATACCAGGCATCCAGACCGGGCCAGCGCCCGGTGCCCGGCCCCAGCACGGCGCCATCCTTCATGCAGCAGCGCATGCCATCGAGTACAGCGGCGTCCAACCCCTCGACATGCGCCAAGACCTCGACGCCGTCCGCCAGCACCAGCGTGTTAGGCCCCGCAAACTCGGCCTCCAGCGCGCTGCAGCCCAAGGACTGCACCTGTTGTGGCGTGGTGACGCCGGACAGCTCGGTAGCCAGCGCCTGCAGCTGCCGTGCACGTTGCTCATTCAGACGGGCGGTCTCGGTCTCGCGCCGCAGCCCGCTGGCCAGGCGGCTGATGACCAGAGCAACCACCAGCATGGTGGTGAGCGCAATGAAGTGCTCCTGGCTTTCGACCTCGAACGTCCAGCGCGGCGGCACGAAGAAGAAGTTCAGGGCCGTGACGGCACCGACGGCGCAGACCGCCGATTTCACCCAGTCCAGCCGGTAGGCGGCGAGCACCACCGTCAGCACGTAGATCATGGCCTGGCTGGTCAGGGACACATAGGGCTCCAGCAGCAGACCGGTAACCGTGGCAACCAGCAGCAGGACGACCATGCCCCACTGGCCGGCGGCGGAGAAGGAAACCCTGGACGCATTCATGATGGGCACAGCGTAGCACCAGCGGCATCAGGATTGCATTAGGAAAGGAAAGCTTCCAGGTTCGGGGCCGATGCCCGCCGGCGGCCGCATCCATCACCCCCTCAGAGGAGGCCCGGCTGCCGCGCGGATGCATGGAGCAGCTTGAGAAAGGCCTTGAGCTCCCTCGGATTGACGGGCTTGAACAGGATCGGCCAGCCGCTGGCACCCACCATCTCGATGAATTGGCTGGAGGTATCCCCGGTCAACAAGACGGCATGGATCTCATCCAGCGCGCGGTTTCGGATGGCCTCCAGGAAATCGATGCCGGACATCCTGCCGGACAGCCGGTAATCGCTGAGGTAGATGTCCGCTGCCTGAATGCCTGGCACAGCCAGCGCCTCTTCCGCCGACACATGGTGGGAAACCCGGGCGCCATGCGCCTGCAGCCACGGAATGAGCGCCTGCGCCACCTCCTCGGCATCCTCGACCACGACGACCCATGCGCCGGTGAGGTCCAGCGAATCGGTCTGTTGCTCCGGAGCTTCGACGCTGGTCGGCGAATGTGTTGCCATCGGCAACATGATTTCCATGACCGTTCCTTTCCCGGGCCGGGAACGGCAGGCCACGTTCAGATCCAGCAGCGCCGAAATCCGGCGGACGATGGCCAGCCCGAGCCCCAGGCCCTTGCTGCGGTCACGCTGCGGATTGTCGATCTGGTAATACTCTTCAAACACCTGCTCCAGGTGTTCTTCAGGGATGCCGATGCCGGTGTCCCGCACCTGCAATTTGAATCCCAGGGGCACCCGGCGCACGGCCACGAGAACGCCGCCCTGCTGCGTGTACTTGATGGCGTTGCCCAGCAGATTGCGCAGCACCGACGACAGCAGCCGTTCGTCGGTCAACACCGTCACCTCGTCCCGGGGCAGCCTCAGCTTGAGCCGCAAGCCCTTGGCACTGGCCTGGGGCATGAATTCCTGCACCAGCTGGGCCAGGACCATGTCCAGATCGACCGGCTTCAGATGCGGCTTGATCGCACCGGCATCCAGCTTGGAAATGTCCAGCAGGGAATCGAGCAGGTCCGTGAGCGCATGGACGGATGACTCCATCATGCTGGCTGTTTTTTTCTGTCTTGGATCGAGACCTGAATCCATCAAACCGGCCAGCTGGAAATGAATCGCCTGCAGCGGCTGGCGGATGTCGTGTCCGGCATAGGCCAGGAACTTGGACTTGACCTCGTTCTGCTGACGCAACTCCTGCGTCGTCCGCTCCAGGCTGTGCGCCAGTTTCTCCAGTTCGGTGCGCGTGCGTTCGTTGACCATCAGGATGAAGCCCACCCCCGCCGACAGAACACCCGCGCCCAGCGATGCGACATAAAACGACTGCACCGGGGACGACTTGAACAAGCCGGACTCGGCGCCGACCTCGCCGACCGTCAGCAAGCGCAGCAAGATGCCCGTGGCAGGCAGCGCCAGCGCCAGCTGGGTGACGCGCTCGCCGAACGTCCCCTTGGCGTTGCGCGACAGGTGCCACAGGGTCAGGACAAAGGCGCACAGCAGCGAGGCGGTGACCACCGCCAGGCGCAGCGGATAGGTTGGTGCAATGAAAGTGACGAAGAACACGACCGTGAAAAAGGCAGCACCGGCCAGCGCCAGCGGCCGGAGGGCGGGCTGCTCGCCGTAGAACCGCCTCAGGCCGTGGCCGAACAGCAGCACGGCCACGACGATGAGCGTATTGGCCACCACTACACCCCAGAAGGGATGCACCGTTCCGCGCAGGTTCAGCAGCACCACGGCAAAGAGAAATCCCGCATCCGCCGTGATCCATTCGCCCAGGCCTCTGATCTGCGCCGAGACACTGCGGCGCAACGAGACCAGGATCAGCATCGTGACCAGCGCCAGAAAGGCACTCATCACGATCACCGAGCGGGGATCGAGCAGACTCATGGGCGATCACCGCCGTGGCACGAACGACACGTCATCAAGGTCATGCGATGGCTGCAGCGCATCGGCTCTCCAAAAACATGCTTGCCCGGAAAAGGATGAGGCAACGATCCAAGATATCGGGTCAGGCCTGGCCAAAGACCAAGCGGCTGGCCAGTTGATGCAAGTGCGTCCACGGCGCTGTCAGGTCCTCCAGCACGCTGAAGTGATTTTTGCCGGGAATGGTTTCGCACACCGGCACCGCCTTCTTGCCCCAGGCCTGCTGGATCAGCTGGTTGTGGCGGATGAACTCAGCGCTTTCGTCGCCACCGGCCACGGTGTACAGCACCCCCGGCTTCGGCGCCGGCAGCAGCGCCGGACTGGCCAGGCGCACCTGCTCGGGCGTGAGCCTGAGCGAATCCTTGAGGAAAGGCGTGTGCATGATCGGCTCCAGGTCGTACACACCGGAGATGGACAGGGCTCCCTTCACCAGATTGGCCGGCAGGTCCTTGGCATAGGCCGGCCAGACGCAATCGAGCAGCATGGCCGCCAGGTGGCCGCCGGCCGAGTGGCCCACCACATAAATGCGGCTCGGGTCCCCGCCGTACTGCCGGGCGTTGCGCCAGGCCCAGGCCAGTGCCTTGACCATCTGCAGCGTGATCTGGGGAATGGTCACGGCCGGGCACAGCGCGTAGTTGGGAATCATCACGCAGGCCCCCTGGTTGGCAAAGGCCGGCGCGATGAAGGAATGATCCGCCTTGTCGAGCGCGCGCCACCAGCCGCCATGGATGAAAACCACCACCGGCGCGCCGGCGGCCGGCGCCGGCTGCGGTGCCAGCCGAGAGCGGGGAAAGATGTCGAGCGTTTCCATCGGCCCGTCGCCATAAGCGATGTCTTGCTCATGCACATGGGCTTCCCGTGCATCCTCAGAGGCGTCAGCCCATTGGGCAAAGTGGGCGGCATGCTCGGGCACCAGCGCGCGGTTGTTGTACATGCGGTCCAGCCATTTTGGGTCCCAAGCAGCCATTCACGATCTCCTGTATCTGTTCCAGCCATTTTCGCAGAGCGCGATCTTGTCACAATCCGCCCGCCAGGCGGCTCCATCCCGGCGACAGGGGGAAACCCTGAGAAAGGGAAGTCGCTGTATTCTTGGTTCATGAACCTTCATGCCAAACTCCAGCAGCGCGCTGCCGAGCAACGGCCCGTGCGTATCGGCCTGATCGGCGCCGGCAAATTCGGCTCCATGTACCTGGCCCAGATTCCGCGCACGCCCGGCGTGCAGCTGGTGGCCATTGCCGACCTGTCCCCTGCCGCGGCCCGCGCCAACCTCGCCCGCGTTGGCTGGAAACCGGAATCGACCGACGCCCGATCTGCACAGGACGCTATCAAAACAGGAGCAACCTGGATCACCGAGGACTGGAAGGCGGTCGTCACCCACCCGCAGATCGACCTCATCGTCGAGTGCACCGGTAACCCGGTCGCCGCGGTCGACCACATCCTCGAAGCCTTCGCCCACGGCAAACACGTGGTCAACGTCACGGTGGAGGCCGATGCGTTCTGCGGCCCGCTGCTGGCACGCAAGGCAGCACAAGCCGGCGTGGTCTATTCGCTGGCCTTCGGCGACCAGCCGGCGCTGATCTGCGATCTGGTGGACTGGGCGCGCACCTGCGGCTTCCCGGTGGTAGCGGCCGGGCGCGGCCACAAATGGCTGCCGCATTTCAGCGAATCGACGCCCGAGACGGTATGGGGCAACTACGGCCTGACGCCGGAGCAGGCGACACGCGGCGGCCTCAACCCCAAGATGTTCAACAGCTTCCTCGACGGCTCCAAGCCCTCCATCGAGAGCGCGGCAGTCGCCAACGCCACCGGCCTGACGGTACCGAGCAACGGCCTGCTCTACCCGCCGGCCAGCGTGGAGGACATTCCTTTCGTGACCCGTCCGAAAAGCGAAGGCGGCGTGCTGGAGCGCAAGGGCATGGTGGAGGTGATCTCCTCGCTGGAGGCCGACGGCCGCAAGATTCCCTACGACATCCGCATGGGCGTGTGGGTCACGGTCGAGGCCGAGACCGAGTACATCAAGAACTGCTTCGAGGAGTACAACGCCCACACCGACCCCAGCGGCCGCTACTTCACGCTCTACAAGCGCTGGCACCTGATCGGGCTGGAGGTCGGCGTCTCGGTGGCCAGTGTGGCCGTGCGCGGCGAACCAACCGGTGTGGCCACGGGCTGGAATGCCGACGTGGTGGCCACCGCCAAGCGCGACCTGCAGGTTGGCGACATGCTCGACGGCGAAGGCGGCTACACCGTGTGGGGAAAGCTCTTGCCCGCGGCCACGTCGATGCAACTGGGCGGCTTGCCCCTGGGCCTGGCACACAACGTCAAGCTGGTGCGCCCGGTGAAAAAAGGCCAGAGCCTGAGCTGGGCCGATGTCGCCATGGACACCAACACCCACGCCTACCAGGTACGGCGCGAGATGGAACAGATGTTTGCTGGAGTGCTGAAGTGAAACACCCCCAGGCTTCGCGCACTTCGTGTCGCTCATCGCCGTGGGGCCTCGGCCAGAGTCCGAGGCTCTTCGACCTGTCCAAGCCTGCGAAGGCAGGCTTGGAGCCGCAGGTCTCAGCCCCCCTCAAGGGGGCAACGCCAGTGGCCCGGCAAAGCCGGTTCCACGGCGTTCCCCGGTTAGACCGTTTCATGCGTCGCAGGTCGCTCGACGCGCAGTGGAGCAACTGAAATATGAAAATTGCTTTTCTTGGCATTGGCCTCATGGGGTTGCCCATGGCGCGCCGCCTGTGCGAAGCCGGCCACGAAGTCCATGTCTGGAATCGCAGCCGCGACAAGGCCGAGCCGCTGGCAGCGCTGGCCACGGTGCACGACACCCCGGCGGCGGCCGTACGCGGCGTTGAAATGGCCGTCACCATGCTGACCAACGGCGAGGCAGTCGAGGCGGTCCTGTTCGACGCCGGCGTCGCCAACGCCATGAACCCCGGCACGGTGGTGATCGACATGTCGTCCATCAAGCCGGTCGAGGCGCGCATCCATGCCGAGCGCCTGGGCCACTACGCCATCACCCACGTTGATGCGCCCGTGTCCGGCGGCACCATCGGCGCCGAGCAGGGTACGCTGGCCATCATGGTCGGCGGCAAGCCCAGCACCTTCGAGCGGGCCCGCCCGGTGTTCGCCGCGCTGGGCCAGGCCACCCACGTGGGGCCGGGCGGCTCGGGTCAACTGGCCAAGCTGGCCAACCAGATGATCGTGGGCATCACCATCGGTGCCGTGGCCGAAGCGCTGCTGCTGTGCGAAAAGGGCGGCGCCGACATGGCCAAGGTCCGGGAGGCCATCTCCGGCGGTTTTGCCGACAGCCGCATCCTGCAAGTGCACGGCCGGCGCATGGTGGAGCGCGATTTCGAACCGCGCGCGCACATGACGGTGCAACTGAAAGACATGCGCAATGCGCTGGAGACCGCCAGCGGCCTGGGCTTCGAAGCCCCCATCACCGGCCTGCTGGAGAAGCTCTACGCCGACGGCGTCGAGCACGGTCTGAGCAAGCTGGACCAGTCCGGCCTGTTCGTCGAACTGGCCCGCCGCAATGGCATGAAGTGAGCGCCGGCGCAGCCGGACTCACTCTTCGGCCAGCATGTCCGAGCCGTTGCGAATGCGGTGCATGCTGGCAATCGGCACCGTCCAGACGATGCCGTCACCGATCTGCCCGGTGCTGCAGATCATGATGATGGTGTTGCGAATCTCTTCCACCATGTCGTCGTCCACCAGCACGGTGACCATCACCTTGGGCGTGTAGTCCGTCAGCTCTTCCCTGACGGTACGCTTGCCCACTGAAGCGGGGGCGGTGAACCCCTCCGCCTTCATCAGTGTGAGCCCCGGAAAGTTGGGAATGCCTCGCAGCGCCTCACGCAGCAGCGGCAGGCGATTGGGGCGGACGATGGCGCGGATTTCCTTCATTTCTTTCATGTCGATCGTCCTCAGGCTTCATGGTTGTGGTCGTCAAACCAGCGGTACAACGCCGGCAGCACCACCAGCGTCAGCAATGTAGATGAAATCAGGCCACCGATCACCACCACCGCCAGCGGTTTCTGCACTTCGGAGCCCGGGCCGGTGGCAAACAGGAAGGGCACCAGGCCCAGCAGGGCCACGGTAGCCGTCATCATGACCGGGCGGAAGCGTTGCACGCACCCCTCGCGCACGGCCTTCAGAACGTCCAGGCCGTCCTCCCGCAGGCGGCGGATGGAGGTCACCAGCACCACGCCGTTGAGCACGGCAATACCCCACAGGGCGATGAACCCGACCGAAGCCGGCACACTCAGGTACTCGCCGGTGACGGCCAGTCCGATCACCCCGCCGATGGAGGCGAAGGGCAGCACCAGGATGATCAAGGTGGCCAGCTTGATCGACTTGAACAGCATGAACAGCAGGAAGAAGATGGCGGCAATCGTGATCGGCACGATCACGGCCAGCGTGCTCATGGCACGCTCCATGTTTTCGAACTGGCCACCGAAGACGAAGTAAAAGCCCTCGGGCAGCTGGATCTCGGTCGCGATGCGGCGCTCCACCTCCTCCACAAAGCTCCCCAGATCGCGTCCCTCGACGTTGGCGCCCACCACCACCCGGCGCTTGGCGCTCTCGCGGCTGATCTGGGCCGGGCCGTCGCGCAGTTCGATGGTGGCAACCGAATACAAGGGCACCAGGGCACCATCCGGGGCACGCAGCAGGGTGTTGCGGATGTTCTCCACCGAGTTGCGCGCCCCTTCGGGAAAGCGCACCGCGATGCCGAAGCGGCGCTCGCCCTCGTACAGCTTGCTGACCTCCTTGCCGCCGATGGCGGTCTCGATCAGGTTGTGCACTTCGGCCACGTTGATGCCATGGCGCGCAATGGCCTTGCGGTCGATGTCGATGGTCAGCGCCTGCTGGCCCGACAGGCGTTCGAGCCGGATGTCGCGCGCGCCCTCCACACTGCGCAGCAGCCGGGCCACCTGCTCCGAGACACGGCGCAAATCGGCCAGGTCGTCACCAAAGATCTTGACCGCCAGTTGCGAGCGCACGCCGGTGACCATCTCGTCCACCCGTTCGGAGATGGGCTGCGACAGCACGATCTGCACCCCGGGGATGGTGGACAGGCGCTGGCGGATGTCCTCGTCGACCTCGTCCTGCGTGCGACCGGACTTCGGGTCGAGCAGCACGATGGGGTCGGACTCGTTGGGCCCGGCCGGATCGGCCGGCGATTCGCCGCGCCCGAGCTTGGACACCACCATGCGCACACCCGGCACTCCGGCAATCGACTTCATGGCCCCCATTTCCAGGCGGATCGACTCGTCCAGCGAGATACTCGGCACCCGGTTGATCTGCGGCGTGAGCGCCCCCTCCTTCATGGTCGGCATGAAGGACTTGCCGAGGAACGGGAACAGCGCCAGCGAACCCAGCAGCAGGCCCACCGCCACGGCCAGCGTGGCACGCTGGCGCGACAAGGCACGGTCCAGCAGCTTGAGATAGGCCGTCTTCAAAACAGCGATGAAACGCGTGTCGTGATCGGCTCCGCCCTTGAGGATGTAGGAGCACAGCACCGGCGACAGGAACAGCGAGACCAGCAGCGAAGCCCCCAGGGCAATGACGATGGTCAGTGCCAGCGGCGCGAACATCTTGCCTTCGATGCCCTGCAGCGTCATGAGCGGCAGAAACACCAGCATGATGATGACGATGCCGAAGACGGTGGGCGTGGCCACCTCCTGCGTGGCGTCCAGGATCACGCGCACCCGCGAAGCGCCGGCCGGGGCCAGCCCCAGCCGGTGAAACACGTTTTCCACCACCACCACGGTGGCATCCACCATCAGGCCGATGGCAATGGCCAGACCGCCGAGCGACATCAGATTGGCCGAGATGCCGTAGCGGTTCATCATGATGAAGGTGGTGAGCGGCGCGATGATCAGCGTGGCCACCACGATCAGGCTGGAACGCACATCCCCCAGGAACAGGAACAGGATCACGACCACCAGGAAAATTCCTTCAATCAACACCTTGCCGACGGTCCACAAGGCGGAGTCCACCAGCTCGGTGCGATCGTAGTAAGGCACGATCTGCAGACCGCCCGGCAGCATGCCCTTGCGGTTGATCTCGTCGACACGCTGTTTGACACGCGAGACGATCTGCTTGGCGTTGCCGCCGCGCATCATGAGCACGATGCCCGACACCGACTCGGTGTAGCCGCCCTTGATGATGGCGCCCTGGCGCACCTCGTGCCCCAGCGTCACCTCCGCCAGGTCGCGCACGTACAGCGGCACGCCGTTCTGCTCACGCACCACGATGTTGGCAATGTCCTCCAGCGTCCGGATCAAGCCGACACCACGAATCAGGTACTGCTCGGCGCGCTGCGGCAGGATGCCGCCGCTGGCATTGGCATTGTTGTTGGCAATCGCCTCGTAGACCTGGCCGATGGTGACGTTGTGGTGCAGCAGCCGGTCCGGCTTGGCCAGCACCTGGTACTGGCGCACATAGCCGCCCTGGGAGTTGATTTCAGCCACGCCGGGAATGGAGCGCAGCAGCGGCCGCACCACCCAGTCCTGCACGATGCGGCGCTCGGCCAGTTCGGCCGGCGTCAGCGCACGCTGGCCGTCATCCGGGTGATCCAGCGTGTACTGGTAGACCTCCCCCAGACCGGTGGACACCGGCCCCAGCACCGGGGTGATGCCCGGCGGCATGTTGGGGCCGATCTCCATCAGGCGCTCCATCACCAGCTGGCGGGCAAAGTAGACGTCGGTCTTGTCGGTGAACACCAGCGTGATGATGGACAGGCCGCTCTTGTTGAGCGAACGCATCTCCACGATGCCGGGCAGGCCGGTCATGGCGATTTCCAGCGGCACGGTGACGAAGCGCTCGATCTCCTCCGGCGAACGGCCGGTGGCCTCGGTCGCAATCTGCACCTGGACATTGGTGACATCGGGGAAGGCATCCACCGACAGGCGCGTCGCTTCACGCAGGCCGAAGACACACAACACCAGCACCACCACCACCACCACCAGGCGCTGGGTGAGCGCGCCGCGGATCAGGGAGGTCAGCACGGCATCACTCCAGTTCGGCGCGCTTGCGCTCGTTGTTCAGGTGGAAAGAACCCTCCACCACCAACGCAGTCCCTTCGGCCGGCCCCTTGAGCAGCGGGCGCAGGCCGCGCGAGACGGACCCCAGCTCGACCGGCGTCAGACGGAACTGCCCCGGGCTCACCTGCACAAACACGTGATCACGGTCATGTTCGCGCACCACGGCGGCTTCCGGCACCGCCAGTTGCTGCAAGGTCTGGCCGGTGATGCGCAGCGTGGCCAGCATCAGCGGTTTGAGCTCGCGCTTGGCGTTGTCCACCTGGGTGCGCACCGTGACGGTACGCGTATCGGGATGGATGGTGTCGCTCACATACACCACCTTGCCCGTGAACTTGCGCTGCGCCAGGGCCGGCACTTCCACCTCGACCTGCTGCCCCACCTGCACCGAGCCCGCGGCCTGTTCGGGCAAGGCCCCGACCACCCAGACATTGGACAGGTCGGCCACCGTGAACAGCGGATCCCCCGGCTGCGCCACCTGTCCCTGGCTGACTTTGCGCTCGATCACCACACCGGCACGCGTGGCGTTGATGCCCGCAAAGGAAGCGAGTTGCCCGCTGTCGCGCAGGCGCGCGATCATGGGCTCCGGCAGCCCCAGCAAGCGCAGCTGATCGGCCGCGGCGCGCAGCTCGGCACGCGCAATGGCCAGTTCCGCCTCGCGCCGCTGCAACTCGGCCGAGCCGATCACGTCCGCCTGGATCAGCTGGCGCGCCCGCTCCACGGCCCGCTCGGCCAGTGAAGTCGCCGAGTTGGCGCGCAGGAACGACAGCTGGGCATTGGTGAGTTCGGGACTGGTCACGCGCGCCAGCATCTGGCCGGCCTGCACGCGGGTGCCCACCTCGGCCAGCACGTCGGTCACGCGCCCGGTCACCGAAGCGCCGATACGGGTCACCAGCAGGTCGTTGGCCTCAATGCGCCCGGTGATCTCCTGCATGGAGTCCAGCGTCTGCACGGCCAGCGGCTGGACCTTGAAGTTGCGCGCCATCTCGGCGTTGACCGTGACCAGATTCGGGTCCGGCCTGGCCGCCGGCGCGGCCGGCTGGTTTGAATTGGGGCCACAACCACCCAGCAGCGCAACCGCCAGCAGTGCCACGGCCAGGGCGGCAGGACGGTATGTCAGGTTCTTCTTCATGGAGAGCACTCGTTCAGATTCAGGGTTGGACCGCATGGCGGCCGGCGAGAACATCGATTTCAATGGCGGCAGCCTGCACCTGGTAACGGGCCTGCAGCAGGTCAGCACGCACCGTGCGCAGCACGCGCTGGGCATCGAGCACGTCGAGAATGCCGCGCTCGCCGAAACGGTAAGCCGCCTGGGCCACGCGCAAGGCCGCTTCGGCTTCGCGCACGGCACCGGTGCCCAGCGCTTCGACACGCAGGCGTGCCATCTCCAGCTCGGACCAGGCCGCCTCCAGTTGCAACAGCAATTCCATCTGCCGTCCGTCCAGCCGGGTGCGCGCCCGCATCAACTCGGCCTCGGCTTCAGCGCGCGGGCCCTGGCGCTGGTCCAGCAGCGGAATCTGGATGCTGGCGCCCAGCACGCCCTGGCGGTTGTCCGGATCGCGCATTTCGGTATAGCGCAACTCCACGCCGGGCCAGCGGCCCGCACTGGCCTCGCGCACGCGCGCCTGCTTGCGCTCCACCTCCGCCCGCAAGCCGACGAGTTCGGGATTGTTCGACTGCACCTGCTCACGCAACTGCTCGCGCTGCAGCGCCGGCAACGCATCCCCCAGACTGGCGCGCAGGGTCCAGGCCGGCGGCAACTGTCCCGCGGCAAGCTGGTTCAGGCGAATGCGTACCTGTTCCACCGCCAGTTGTGCGCTGCGCTGGCGCTGGCGGGCGCTGATGAACTCCGCGTCGGCCTTGATGATTTCATAGCGCGCAGCTTCCCCGCTCTCCACGCGCAGACGGACGCGCTCACGCGTTTGCTCCAGCAAGGCCAGTTCCTCAACGGCCGCCTGTGCTTCCTCAAGCCGCAACAGGTATTCATAGGCACGGCTGCGGACCAGGGCCACCAGCTCGGCACGGGTGAGGCCGACTTGCGCTTCGCTGCTGCGCAAACCATGTTGCGCGGCATCCCGGCGCGCGCTGCGCAGCACCGGGTTTTCAATCAGTTGCGACACGCTCCAACCGCTCACCGCCCCGCTGTTTCCGGTCGCCACGGCAGGATGGTGGCGCCCATCGCTCCATTCCAGCTTCGGGTTAGGCAAAGCACCGGCCGTGGTGACACCGGCAGCCGCCTGTTCCTGGACACGTCGGGCGATCTGCAGGCCGGGGTTGTGCACCAGGACAGTGCCAATCAATTCCGGCAAGGTCAACGCAGGTCCGCTTTGGGGCGTCGGGGTTGCCGCTGGTGTAGCCGCTGGCTGCGCCCAGGCATGAATGGCTGGCCAGAGCAGCAGGCAGACCCAGGTTTTCCAATGGGCAAGGTATCTCATACGCAAGGCATTTCAGGCAAATCTCCACGGCGGCGCTCCGGCCTGGCCGGTTCACCTCGAAACCACAAAACAGGGAAGCGGAAAAATCAGCCCAGGCTGCGCGGCGGTGGCAAGCGAGGTTGCACACCCACCTGAATCAACGGGCTTCGCGTCTCGACATGTTGCAAGACACGTACCACGTGCATGGCCATGCCCGCAGGCGGCAGGATGTCCAGGTCGGCCCAATCGCCTGGCTCGGCATCGGTGCAGGTGCCCTGCAGCTGGATGATGCTGCAAGCGCCCCCCGCCACCGCCAGCCCGTGATCCGCCGCGACCGACATCGTGGCGCCCTGCGCTGGTACGGCCTGCGAGGACATGGCGGGCAAGGCCTTCGCACTCACCATCAACCCCAACAGGCACATCAACAGTCCCGTGCAAACCAGCCACGCCAGACCGCGCTGCGGCCAGATGACCTGGCTTGTGCCGGAACTGTCGAAAAATGGAGGATGGGTGCGCATGGTGTTCTCGGAAATCAAGACATGGCCTTGATCCGCAAGAATTAGGCCAGATTTCCTTTTCCCTGAGAGTCCGGATGGAAATAAGGTGCCGGCTGCAGGATGGCCTGCGGCGCGCTCAGACCCCGATGTAGCGGTGCCACAAGCCCGGGTCAGCGGCGAGCTGCGCGGCACTGCCGTCCCACACCACGCGCCCGCGCTCGATGATGGTGTGCCGGTCGGCCAGTTCGATCAACCGCTGCACGTACTTGTCGATCACCAGGATGCTCTGGCCTTGCGCACGCAAGGCGGCCAGGCACTGCCAGATTTCCTCGCGGATCAGCGGCGCCAGACCTTCGGTGGCCTCGTCCAGGATCAGCAGGTGCGGGTTGGTCATGAGTGCGCGGCCGATGGCCAGCATCTGCTGTTCGCCACCCGAGAGCTGGTTGCCCATGTTGCGGCCGCGCTCGGCCAAGCGTGGGAACAACGCATAAACGCGCTCCAGTGTC
This sequence comes from Curvibacter sp., assembly GCA_031426755.1. Taxonomy (GTDB): domain Bacteria; phylum Pseudomonadota; class Gammaproteobacteria; order Burkholderiales; family Burkholderiaceae_C; genus Hylemonella. The sequence goes on along the minus strand of JASJPI010000003.1, from coordinate 203,977 downwards.
CAGGGCTCACGGCTGGCGTTGCGGTTGGCGGCAAACGCGCGCAGGTTCTCGCTCACGCTCAGGTTCGGGAAGATCTGCCGCCCTTCGGGCACCAGTGCCAGCCCCATGCGCGCGATGCGGTCCGGGCTCAGGCCGTCGATGCGCTCGCCCCGGAAGCGCACCGTGCCGTTGCGCGGCGGCGTCAGGCCGAGGATGGAGCGCACCGTGGTGGTCTTGCCCATGCCGTTGCGGCCCAGCAGCGTGGCCACACCGCCGGCTTCGAGACGCAGGCTCAGGCCGAACAGCACCTGGCTGCTGCCATAGGCGGTTTCCAGGTTTTCGATTTCGAGCAGGGTGCTCATGTCATGGACCCCAGCGTCTCGAAGTCGTCGCCCAGGTAGGCACGCCGGACTTCGACGTGTTCACGAATCTGTTGCGGCGTGCCGCTGGCGATCACCCGGCCCGACACCAGCACGGAAATCGTATCGGCCAGCCGGAACACGGCATCCATGTCGTGCTCGACCAGCAGCATTGTGGTCTGGCCGCGCAGGCCGAGCAGCAAGCGCACCATGCGTTCGGACTCCTCTGCCCCCATGCCGGCCATGGGCTCGTCCAGCAGCAGGAGCTTCGCCCCGGTGGCCAGCGCAATGCCGACCTCCAGCTGGCGCTGCTGACCGTGCGACAGCGCGCCGGCAAGCTGCTGCACCTGCTCGCCCAAACCCACGCGCGCCAGCACCGTGGCCGCCTCCGCATAGCGACCGCACTCACTGCGCGCCGCACGCCAGAAGCTGAAGCTGCTGCCCTCGCGCGCCTGCAGTGTCAGCGCCACGTTGTCGAGCACCGACAGACGCTTGAAGATGCTGGTGATCTGGTAGGAACGCGCCAGGCCACGGTGCACCCGCTCGTGCATGGACAGCGGCGTGATGTCGGCGCCATCAAAGACGATGCGTCCGGCATCGGGCGCCAGCGCACCGGACAGCTGCTGGATCAACGTCGTCTTGCCCGCGCCGTTGGGGCCGATCAGCGCATGGATCTCGCCCGTGCGCACCGTCAGTTGCGCATGATCGGTGGCCACCAGACCACCGAAACGCTTGACCAGATGGTCCACGCGCAGGAGATCGGCGCTCATGCCCGGTCCTTTCGCCGCAGCAGGCTCATCAGGCCGTTGGGTGCAGCCAGCACCACGGCCAGCAGCACCGCACCCAGCAGAAACTGCCAGTAGATGGTGTAGTGGCTCAGCACTTCCTCGAGCAGCAGGAACACCACGGCACCGATGACGCCGCCCCACAGGTGGCCAACGCCGCCCAGGATGGCCATGACCATCAGCAGACCGGACTGGTTCCACTGCATCATGGACGGACTGACGAAACCGCCCAGGTTGGCCAGCAGTGCGCCGGCCAGGCCCGCCAGGGCGCCGGCAACCACAAAAGCGGCGAGCTTGAAGCGGTAGACCGCGAAGCCGATGGCTTCCATGCGTTGCTCGTTCTCGCGGACAGCCTGCAGCACGTGACCAAACCGCGCGTTGAGCAGGCGCCACACCAGGACCAGCGCCAGCGTGGCGAGCAGCAGCGTGACGTAATAGAAGGTCCGGTCATCCGCCAGGTCGAGGCCGAAGCCTGCGACCGAACGCCCGGGCAGCGACAAGCCATCGTCACCGCCGTAAGCCTTGTTGGACACGGCCAGGTAATAGATCATCTGGGCGAAGGCCAGCGTGATCATGATGAAGTACACCCCCTGCGTGCGCAGGCTGATGGCACCAATCACCCCCGCAAACAGCGCTGCCACCAGCATGGCCGCAGGCCAGACGATCCAGGCCGAGCTGATGCCGGCCTGCGCCAGCACGCCCACCGTGTAGGCGCCCACGCCGATGAAGGCCGCATGGCCGAAACTCACCATGCCGCCGAAGCCGAGGATCAGGTTCAGGCTGGTGGCCGCCAGCGCAAAGATCAGGATACGCGCGGCCAGGCCGAGGTAGAAGTCGCCACCGATCAGCGGCGCCAGCAACGGGAATGCCAGCAAGACCGCCAGCAGCGGCACCGACCAGCGCAGCGAGAGCCCATGGTCCAGCAGACCGCGCGGTACCGTGACGGAAGACGGCGCGGCAGAGTTCAACGGTGCCTCAGCCATGGGACGGAAACAAACCTTTCGGTTTCCAGAACAGCACCGCGGCCATCAGCACATAAATGAGGATGGAGGCCACCGCCGGGCCGGCGTTGTCGGCCGCCTCGGCCCCCAGCAAGGAATCAAACAACAGGGGAATCAGCGTGCGGCCGGCGGTATCGACCACCCCGACCAGCAGCGCCCCCAGCAGCGCCCCACGCACCGAGCCGATGCCGCCGATGACGATGACCACGAAGGCCAGGATCAGGATGCTTTCGCCCATGCCGACCTGCACCGCCAGCAGTGGCCCCAGCATGCCGCCGGCCACGGCGCACAAGGCGGCCCCCAGGCCGAACAGGGCAGTGAACAGCGCTCGCACATTGGTCCCCATGGCCAGCGCCATCTCACGGTTGGAGGCACCGGCGCGCACCTGCATCCCCAGGCGCGTGCGCGTGATCAGCCCCCACAGCAGCAGCGCCACCGCCAGTCCGACGCCGATGATGAGCAGGCGGTAGGCCGGGTAGTAAAAACCCGGCAGCAACTCCACCGGGCCGGCCAGCGATTCGGGCGGACTCAGCAGCACCGGCTGCGACCCCCAGATAAAGCGCACCGCCTCGTTGCACATGAGCAGGATGGCAAAGGTGCCCAGCACCTGGGACAGGTGGTCACGCTCGTAGAGGCGGCGCAGCACCGTGAGCTCCAGCAGCACACCGAACACGGCCGCCCCCGCGATGCCGGCGCCCAGCCCCAGCCAGAACGAGCCGCTGGCCGCCGTGGCGGCGGCCACCAGGTAGGCCCCCACCATGTAGAGCGAGCCGTGCGCCAGGTTGATCATGTCCATGATGCCGAACACCAGCGTCAGGCCCGCTGCCAGCAAAAACAGCATGAGCCCGAACTGCAGGCCGTTCAAGGCCTGCTCCAGGATGAGGATGCCGGTCATCGCAAGTCAGCGGCAGCGCACGGTCGTCTGGCGGTGTTCCACATCAGGCTCAGTTGGCCGCCATCTTGCACTTGCCGACATAGGCGTCGGCGTGGTTCTTGAACACCGTGCCCAGCGTGCGGTTGGTGATGCGCCCCTTGGCGTCCTTGGTGATGACGCGCAGGTAGTAGTCCTGCACCGGGAAGTGGTTGCTGTTGAACTTGAAGGCCCCGCGCACCGAGTCGAACTTGGCGGCTTCCAGCGCCTTGCGCACGGCGGCCTTGTCGTCCACCTTGCCTTTGGTGTCGCGAACGGCGGCACCGATCAGCTGTGCCGCATCGAAACCCTGCGCCGCATAGAGCGTGGGCAGGCGGCCGTATTCCTTCTCGAAGGCGGCCACGAACTTCTTGTTGGCGGCGTTGTCGAGGTCATGCGCCCACTGCGAGGTGTTGAACATGCCCAGCATGGGCTCGCCCACGGCCTTGATGACGTCCTCGTCGCCCGAGAAGCCGGGGCCGAACAGCGTCATGTCCTTGGACAGGCCGGCGCCGACGAACTGCTTGATGAAGTTGATGCCCAGGCCGCCGGGCAGGAAGATGTAGACGGCGTCCGGCTTGGCCGCGCGCAGCTTGGACAGCTCGGCGCCATAGTCCAGCAGGTTCAGCGGCGTGTAGCTCTCCGACACCACCTCGCCCTTGAAGAAGCGCTTGAAGCCGGTGAGCGCGTCCTTGCCCGCCGGGTAGTTGGGCGCGATCAGCGCCACGCGCTTGAAGCCCTTGTCGGTAACGGTCTTGCCCACCGCCTCGTGCATGTTGTCGTTCTGGTAGGAAGCGCTGAAGAAGTACGGGTTGCACTGCTCGCCAGCGTACTGCGAGGGGCCGGCATTGGCGCTGATGTAATAGGTCTTGGCCGCGAAGGTCGGGGCGCCCACCGCCAGCATGACGTTGGAAAACACGATGCCGGTCATGAAATCGACCTTGTCGCGCTTGACCAGGCGGTCGGCCGTCTGGCGGCCCACGTCCGGGCTGGCTTGGTCATCGGCCACGATCACCTCGGCCGGCAGGCCGCCGAGCTTGCCGCCGTTCAACTTGACCGCCAGCTGGAACCCGTCACGGATGTCGATGCCCAGCCCCGCGCCCGGCCCGGACAGCGTGGACAGCAGGCCGACCCTGATGTGGTCGGCTGCCAGGGCAGGTGCGGCCAGGGCAACCGTGGCCGCAGCCACCGTCAAAGCGCGGCGCAGCGGAGCGGAAATCAGGGTGTTTTTCATGGTATTTCCTGTTGGCGGGATAAAAACGCTGGCTAGAATGATAGCGTTGTGGGGGGGTAGCTCAGCTGGGAGAGCGTCGCGTTCGCAATGCGAAGGTCGGGAGTTCGATCCTCCTCCTCTCCACCATTCAGGCTGCCGCAAGGAAATGTCAACGTGTCACATGAAAAGTGTCATGTGGTCACAGCGCTTTTCGCCAGACGGTCCGGTTGACGTAGTCGGTATAGCTGAGCACGATGCGCAGGATCTTCTTGGAAACCGATTGAGCCTCATAGTCCTCGACCGGCGCCATCGCGCGAGTACCGCGATCGTGCTGGGTAATTATGACACGCACAGCATCAAGCACGCGATCCTTCTTCAGTCCGGCCATGATCAGGGTGCCGACGTCCATACCTTCCGGGCGCTCGTGCGCATTGCGGATGGTGACTGATGGCAAATTTAGCAAAGAGCTCTCTTCGGTGATGGTTCCGCTGTCCGACACCACGCAGAGTGCCTCCATTTGCAGCTTGACGTAATCGCAGAAGCCAAAAGGTTTGAGGAACTGGATGCGGCCATCCATTTTGCCTAAGTTCAGCGCGTCCAGGCGCTTCTGAGTGCGAGGATGAGTCGACACAATGACGGGCAGCTGATATTGCTCTGCCAGCGCGTTCAGAGTCTGCACCAAGTCGGTCAGATTCTCCGGCGTGTCGACGTTTTCTTCACGGTGCGCGCTGACGATGAAGTAGCGCCCCTTTTCCAGCCCCATGCGCACGAGAACGTCAGATGCCAGGATTTTCGGCATATAGTAGTCCAACACTTCGCGCATGTGCGAGCCGGTTTTGATGACTGTTTCGGGACGAACGCCTTCAGCGATCAGGTAGCGCCGCGCGTGCTCGGTCAGCACGAGGTTGATGTCGCTGAGGTGGTCCAGCACCTTGCGATTGAGCTCTTCGGGAACACGCTGATCAAAGCAGCGGTTGCCGGCTTCCATATGGAACACGGGGATCTTGCGGCGCTTGGCCGAGATCACCGCCAAACAGGAGTTGGTGTCCCCATACAGCAGGACGGCATCGGGCCGTTCCCTTTCCATGACCTCGTCCGATTTTTCTATGACGCGAGCGATAGTCTGCGCCGCATTCTCACCAACGGCTTGAAGGAAATAGTCTGGCTTACGAATATCCAGATCTTCAAAGAACATCTGGTTCAATTCGTAATCGTAATTCTGCCCCGTATGAACCAGGATGTGCTTGGTATGCTGGTCCAGTTCAGCGATCACCCGGCTCATCTTGATGAGTTCCGGACGGGTTCCCACGATAGTCATGACTTTAAGCATTTAATTCTTTCTTGATTAAATCAAGTTTTGATAACAATTGCTTAATCTGCTCGACACCCAGACGCTGGGTATTGTGCGATGTATAGTCATCGAAAAGTGAGATCTCTTGATCGCCCTCGCTGAAATACTTTGCGTAATTCAGATCACGGTTGTCGGCGGGAATCCGGTAGTAGTCACCCATATCTTGGGCGTGCGCCATTTCCTCGCGGGAAATCAACGATTCGTGAAGCTTTTCCCCGTGACGCGTGCCGATGATCTTGATGGGCGAGTCGCTGTTGAACAACTCCTTCAAGGCCTGAGCCAGATCGGCCACCGTCGAGGCCAACGCCTTCTGCACGAATATATCGCCCTGCTGGCCGTTCTGGAACGCATACAGCACCAAATCAACCGAATCCTCCAGCGACATCAGGAAGCGCGTCATGTTCGGATCGGTCACGGTGATCGGCTTATGCGACTTGATCTGGGATACGAACAAGGGAATGACCGAACCGCGCGAAGCCATGATGTTGCCGTACCGGGTGGCACAGAAAATGGACTCACCTTCGCGTTGCGTCCTGGCTGCGGCAACCATGACCTTTTCTGCCATTGCCTTCGAAATGCCCATGACATTGATCGGGTAAACGGCCTTATCGGTGCTCAGCACAACAACCCGGCGCACACCGCTTTCCGATGAAATCCTCAGGACGTTTTCTGTGCCAATCACATTAGTCTTGACCGCTTCCATCGGGTAAAACTCACAGGAAGGGACCTGTTTCAGCGCGGCGGCATGGAAAACATAGTCGACGCCTTTCATGGCAGAGCGCAGGCTATCGGGATCGCGTACGTCCCCGATATAGAAGCGCAGCTTCTCATTTTTTAACGCAATGCGCAGAGCTTCCTGCTTTTTTTCGTCGCGGCTGAAAACGCGAATTTCCTTGACGTCGGTATTCAAAAAGCGATTGAGCACCGTTTGCCCGAAGGATCCTGTCCCGCCGGTAATCATTAACACGCTGTCGTCAAACATGGCTTCACTTCCGGTAAAGATGATCCTGGTACATTGTTTCGATCAGATCCGGCCAGGCAGGCGCACGATAGCCAGTCGCATCAGCGAACTTATCAACGTTCAGGCTGCGGTCGATACGGAACTCTTCATCGGCGACGATGGTGGTGTCCTTTTGATAGATCCGTGCAATAAGCAGCAGCAGGCTGAGCTTGTCAATCGAACTTGCGCCGACATGATAAAGGCCGCTCAGTGAGGCCTTGGGAATCACGAATTCGCGCACGACTCTGGCGAATTCGACAGTGGGCAAACCCGAGAAGATCGCATGCCGGAAACCCTTGCACTGGCGCTGCGCCAAGAACCACTCCAGCAAGCCGAAGCTGGTTCCATTTTCGTGCCCGATGGTGGAAGTCCGTAGCGTCAACACATTCTCGCCCGTCACTTCCCCCAAAGCCTTGGTCCTGCCGTACACGTCGGCGGCATCTGCCACATCCTGCTCACGGTAGTTCCCGGCCAGACCGGAGAACACGCAGTCGGTGCTTACATGGATCAACCGCGCACCGGCGATGGCACAGTGCTCCGCCAGTCTGTGCGGCAACAGCGCATTGGTCGTCAGCGCCGAAACCGGATCGTTCCCTTCCGGCAAATGCTTGGTCAAACCAGCGCAGTTGACGACCACATCAGGCCTAGTCATATGAAACAGGTGGACGAGATGATCAGGATTCGTCAGATCGATACTGGTCATCACAGGCCCCGGCGCCGGGCCAGCAAAAGCCTTGGCGCGAACGCAACCGATGACCTGCCAGCAGGAGCGTTGCGCCAGTACGCCGAACATGGTGCGGCCAATCATGCCACCGGCCCCAAGAACCAATACCTTCATTTTTTGGCTTTCAGCGTATTGGTCAGATGCCTGATCAATTCGGACACCAGTTGTTCATGATCGAAATGCTGGCGGTAGTATCGTCGACCGTTCGCGCCAAGCCTCTCACGTTCCTCTTGCGGCATCGCATGCACCCTCAGTATGGCGTCTGCCAGCATCTTGCTGTTTTCGGCTTGCACCGCCAATCCAGCGTCCGCCTCTTGCACGATCCGCGCGCCCTCGCCATTCATGCAGGCGATGATCGGTTTTCCTACCGCCAGATATGCCTGAATCTTGTTGGGTACAGTCGAGGCAAAAATTGGCCGGTCGGTCAAGGTCACCAACAGAACTGAGGCGCGCGCCAGCAGGTTGGGCATAGCCTGTACCGGAAAGCGACCTGCCAGGAATAAGTTGTCCAGACCGAGCCTGTCTTTTTCCGAACGCATCCATTCCAGTTCACTGCCTCCTCCCACCACGACCATGCGGATATCCGCATGCTGCTTGAGCATGTGCGAGGCCTCTACTATCACTTGGACAGCTTGGGCCGATCCGACATTGCCCGCAAAGACAACCTTGAAGCCATTGTCGAGGGCAGGGACTTCGGGTTTGAGGCCGCTGTCCGGGTCGCAGAAGGAGGCATCGACGGAATTAGGGTAGTAGATGATTGCTGCCCGCGGGGAAAAGCGACGGATCCATTCTTCGAAAGGACGCGATGAAGTCAGGATCAGGTCGGCGCGACGATAGATCTGTCGCACCACCGACTCCACCATGCGCAGCACCAGCTTGTTGCGTACGTAGCCGGTGGCTTCGAGGCTTTCCGGCCACAGGTCTTGGACATGGATGACGACCGGGATCTTGCGTAGCCAGCCCAGAAGCAGCGCCGGCAGCGCCTGAAGCAGGGGAGATGGCGCATAGACGAAGATCACATCCGGTTTGGCCCCGCGCAGACGCCACGGCCCCCATAGCGAGGCAGAGACGACGAAGGACAGGTAGTTCAGGGCTAAGCGCAGGCCACTTTTTTGCCCCCTCGGAAACAGTGGAACGCGAAAAATGTTCGCACCGGCCCAATACTCGTTGCTGCAGCCCCCCGCCCGATACCCATCGTAGACCATTCCGTCTGGGTAATTGGGCTTGCCTGTGAGCACGTCCACCTCGATGCCGCGCTTGACGAGCGACTCTACGACCTCGTTGATGCGGAAAGACTCAGGCCAGAAGTATTGGGAAACCAGTAGTAGGCGCACGAAGTTATTGGAATGAATAGGCGAATCGGGCGAACGGGTTATGCACATCCTCAAGGCAAGGACTATAGCGAGAGCAGCACTGCTTACAGAATATCGTCAGCATGACCCGCACATGACGCAACTCAGGCCAGCCAAGGCAAGCCGGCCGACGCACAATCGACACTGGAGAATCTGGGGCGGAACTTTCCACCGGACGGCAACAGGTTGTGAGTTGAGATGCTGCCACCGTGCCACGCGGACCGAGACTTGCAAGAAATCTGTGCGCAGGCCACACCACAACAATTGATCACTTGAAGCCCTCCACGACATCAATACCCAAATAACAATCCACCAACCAAGTGAGCAAGCATCATAGCCATGCAGCCTCTCCCTATTCTCCTATTCGCCTCGACAGCCAGGGCAACACGCCCGCTTTCTCCCGAATCAGTGCAACCGAGTTCCCACACGGATGAGCCACTCAGTAACAGAAAAGAACCTATCGCGCGGCCTCACTTCTCGTCAATCAAGATCAAAACTATGTGCGTAGTTATGCTTCATACTTGAATTCTGCTGGTCTTTGTAGAGAAGACAATTACCGATTGCCAATACATCGATATCAGTTCCCATGAAACACCGGAAAGCATCTTCCGGTGTATTCACGATGGGCTCCCCTCGCACATTAAATGATGTATTGACCAATATCGGACAGCCGGTTCGCGATTTGAATTCAGTAATCAACGCGTGGTACAAAGGATTTGTCTCTGCGTGCACAGTTTGTATCCGCGCCGAATAATCCACATGGGTTACAGCCGGTATTTCAGATCGTTGGACATTCAGCTTGGCCATCCCTGATAGCGAACCATCCTCTTCGTTGATTGGCAAGCGCCTGTTATTGGCAACATTGGCCACCAGCAACATGTATGGACTGTCCACATCCATCTCGAACCAATCCGAGACATCTTCTCTCAAAACACTCGGCGCAAAGGGCCGAAATGACTCCCGGAATTTGACTTTCAGATTCAACTGCTTCTGAGCAAATGGAGATCGAGGATCCGCGATGATGGACCTTCCACCTAAAGCCCGGGGGCCAAACTCCATACGCCCTTGATGCCATCCGACCGCATTGCCCTCGGCCAAGGCCAGAGCGGTTTTGGAGATGAGTTCACGGTCAGTCACGACCGAATACACAGCACCGACAGCCTGAAGGCTGCGCTCAATATCGGATTGCGCATACGCAGGCCCCAGATAGGCGCCTTTCATGGCATCTTTTGATTCGATTGTCCTGGGTTGATTCAGCATCAGGTAATAAACCGCCAAAGCAGCACCAATGGCCCCGCCCGCGTCACCGGCGGCAGGCTGAATCCATACCTGATCGAAAATTTCCTCGCGAAGAAGCTTCCCGTTGGCGACGCAATTGAGTGCCACGCCTCCTGCCAAACACAGGTTTTTTTTCCCACTGGTTCGGCGGATATCGCGAGCCATCTTGACCACCACCTCCTCCAGGACCAGTTGGATCGATGCAGCCAGATCCATTTCCCTCTGGGTCAAGGGCGACTCACCAACTCTAGGCGCCCCGCCAACCAGAGCGGCGAATCGGTCATTGGTCATGGTCAGGCCAGTGCAATAATCAAAATAGCTCATGTCAAGCTGGAATGAGCCATCATCCCTGATGTGGATCAGGTTGTCCTTGATCAGTTGTGCATATTTCGGCTCGCCATAGGGCGCCAGGCCCATGAGCTTGTATTCGCCGGAATTGACCTTGAATCCAGCGAAGTAAGTAAATGCAGAATAAAGCAGGCCAAGCGAGTGCGGGAAGCAGATTTCCTTTTGTACAGAAAGAGTGTTCCCTGAGCCTATGGCGAATGAAGTGGTAGCCCACTCCCCGACGCCATCCATGGTTAGCACAGCCGCTTCTTGGAATGGAGAAGGGAAAAATGCCGATGCCGCATGGCTCAGGTGATGCTCGGAAAAGCGAAGGCGCAATGACCAGTCAATATCCTTCCCCAGTTCCGCCTCTAATGCATCAATGATGAGCGTCTTCTGAAAGAGCTTGTCCTTCAACCATACAGGCAGTGACTTGGCAAAGCTCTTGAACCCTCTGGGTGCAAATGCCAGATACGTTTCCAAGATACGTTCAAACTTCGGAAATGGCTTATCGTAGAAAACGACGAAGTCCAATTCCGCCGCGCCGATACCCGCTTCCTGGAGGCAATACCTGATCGCATGAGCAGGGAAGCCTGCATCGTGCTTTATTCGGGTGAAACGCTCTTCCTGCGCCGCCGCGATGATATGGCCATCAGTGACGAGACAAGCAGCCGCGTCATGATAAAAAGCTGAAATTCCGAGGATATTCAAAATTCAGAAGAGCGTATAGATAAAGGGGGCGATTATGGAGCCTTGGGCCGCGATCAAGAGACTTCCGATCAGCAAAAGAGTAAGGATGACAGGTGCCAACCAGAGCTTTTTTCGCTTCCTCAAGAAGCGCAAGAATTCTTTAATGAAATTCATGCCAGTTTCAATATTGGTTGTTAAAGAAATCGGGAGCAGCTTCTGTCTGTTCGCGCTCAATCCAGAAGGATGCGCTCTCCTGCTTACGCAGGCGTAACTCGTCACGTCCAAAGAAACGGGTCAGCACACCGATCGGAGTCAACAAGAAAAAGAAAATAGCCAGCAAGACCAAGGGACTGACAGTCCGGCCAAATATTTCGCCCAGCAGGAACCATGCCCGGTTTAGAGGAGCCAACACCTTGGGAGTGACGGATGCCGCCATCAGCAACAAGACTCCCAATAACAGAAAGATCGACCAGATGATCGATGCCGAATGGATCAGCCACGCGTAGAGTCCCGCGCAAGTTGAAACAGTCGAGAAAAAAATGCCAAAAGTGCGATCGGAAGGAAGCGATTTCATATCGCCGGCATCCTTATGGTTGAGATCAGGATCAATCATGTCTGAGGGACGGATTTCCTATTGACCGAACGACTGATCTGCAAGACCTGCTTTCTGACGTCCTCTCTGACTTGAGGATCCATTTTAAAACCCGTGAGATAAAGAACTCGAACACCTTGCTTCTCATATATGTCGCCAAGGGATGAAAAATCAAAACAGATGCAGAGCTCGACACTGGGATACTGATACAGATCCTCAATCAGTACAACACAACGGTCAAGACACTTTTTGTATTGCGAGGAGGGCGAGTTGGGATGCGGCCTAACATAGATGCGAGCACAATCCAATGTCTGCGCCAGATAATTGGCAAGCTCGCATTCCCGCTCTAGATGCCCCCGCTGTCCGATGATCATTACTCGTGTTGCGCTCCCATCATCCGGCTCCGCATTCCTTTGGATCGACCATGCATCGCAATAGATGAAGCCGGGATAACAACCGCCGGCCACTACCAAATTTCGATATTTTTCCTCAGATTCCTTGTCAAACAGGACAATCTTGTCGATGTTCTTCAGCCTGGTCGGAAGCGCCGCCGGATTCCTGAATCCTTGATGATTTGGGGGATCATTTAGCAGGCCATGCTGAACTATGACCCGCTGCGCGCTGGTTGGCAATTGATCGAACAACACAGCCCATCGGTCACAGTCGTTGCTAATCCACACGGAAGTCAATCCACCGGTGTATCGATTCAAGACAGACCATGTCAGGAACCAAGCGAAGGCGGGATAGACCTGAAAAATGGCCCCAGGCATATTGCAGCTCCTGCGGATGCGAAGCAGTGCGCGAACCGAGTTATGGAAGGCACTGGCGATATCGGACAGGATCACGTAATCCGAGATGCTGCCTATCGACTCTTGCACAGGGTTGGATCGCTCCAGCTTTTTCGATACATAGATGTGCTTGCCTTCAAAAGCAGAGCTCCTTGAAAAGATAAGAGAGCTCTTGGAGGTTACGAAAAAAACATCTCCCTTGAGGTTGCCGCCTGCACCTCCAAGGTATCGAAGCGCCCGAACTGCCTGAGACAGTAGAAATGCCGGGTACAACAGTGGAGACCAGAGCGTCGACGCGATATTCGTGATGAGGGCAAGCGACCTCGGAAAAGTCTGCGCCAGATAAGTCATCTTCTCCAGTCGGGGGAGGACCAAACTGGTATGCTGACAGATGGGGAATTTCCGAAAAATATAGCTGTCACGATGCATTTCGTTGGCAACTGCACCAACAAATACGTCCGCCGGGTCTACTCTTTTTATTTTACGGTCAGACTCTATTGGATTCATGTTAGCTCAGTTATGCGATGCCGAAGACGAGGGCAGGCGTTTCAAGGCGCTGGCAATCTGGTTTGTGCAACGTGGTAGTGGATGAACCCAGTCCCTGAAATCGGTGTTCTTGCATCCAACTACAGATGGATCATAGGAACCGACAATGGGAATGCCATTTGTGCTGGCGAATTTCCTGTATGTTGCTTCGGCTAGGAGGAAGCCGCGGCTGTCGTTCTCAGACTTCCATTTTTTGTATGAGAATGGATGCACCGGCACCAGCACGTAGGCCACTGCGGTGCCGTTACGAACGTAGAAATCAGTCAGCTGTTTCAGCAGTTTCAACGCGTTGCCATCAATCAACTTCAGCGGCACCAGCCCGTCGTCAATCGTTCTGACGATGTTCTCGACCTTCTCGGAATCGTAGTTTTCAACCAGAGGCCAAGGAACACTGCCATCGCTGCAGAATATGTAGTTGGCTTGGTTGATATCTGGTGCGCACTGTGGTTTGGCTGTAATGTCCGGGGCCACCGGTCCCCCCTTTGCTGGCAACAGAGCTTTCAGGCTTTGCTGAAAATACGCTGGCGAAACCATTTCCCTCGCAATCGGCAGATATTTCCGGTAATGACTAGGCTGCAGGTAGCCATTGCAGTTTGTCCAGCCCTTGTATTGCTGCGCGACGGGGTTGTCGCACTTGACCTGCGCCGAGAAGTTTCCTGCCTTGTATTGTTGCACCCCGGTGTGAACGGGAGCCCCGTCGCTGTTGGCATGCGCCATTTCCAGTGTGACGACGTCGCCAGTCTTGGCATCGACAGGTCGAGTAACAACCGTTCTGGGCTGATGTGGCGATGGGGAACCCTGAAGATTGTCCATGTAATTTCCCTCGTCAATCGGGGCACCATTTAGCAGAACTCTCCAAGCCCAGTTGTAAGTACCTTCCGTGATCCAGCCGTCAAAGCTGATCTGGAGTAGCCCGCCAAAGGGTAATTTACCGATGGCCATCGCTCGGTAATCCCCTGCCTCCTGGCTTCCGGCAACGATGTCCGCCAAGGGTACCTGCAACAGGTTGCTTCCATTGCCGGCCAGGTTTTTGTATATCCGGCCACTGCCTTCTGGCAAACTGAAACGGAAGTGTTCGACCGCCTGGACGAAGGCGTCCGGATACGACACTTGAGCCAGCCGCGTGTAACTGTTAGCCTGCTCAATCATCCACGGATCAAGTGCAATAAATAGCTTCTTCGGAAGCAACTTGTGCTGATCGCGGAGGTAGCTTACTACCAGCAGGTCCTCCAGCGTAGCTGCATTTACCGCATCCACAAAATGGCGCTCATCGTCGAATGCCTTTTTCGAAAAATACCGCACGCGTGAACTGCCAAAAATGATACTGAGGTCGGTCTCGACCTTGTGCTCAAGGAACATTTGCCTCGATTTCCTCTCGTCAAAACCGATCTTTTCCCTGGGCACGACTGCCTGCTGGTCGGCCAGTAATATTTCGGCTATATGCGCTTCGTCACTTTGGCCAGAAGCAGGCTTGAGAAGGTGCGCCGGGTCGATACTCAGGTTGGCGCTCAAGACGATGCAAAATATCGACGCGTAAATAAAGGCTAGTTGCTTCATTGTGTCCGCCGCTCAGAATTGAAAATAAATGAATGCCGAGCGCCCGAAATTGCCCACACCCAGAGTGGCCAACAACAGCACATACAAAACAACCATCCTGGTCCGGCGCACAAATACAACGTTGGCGATACTGCCGGCACCGCTGCGGCTCATGAAGTACTCGGCCGAAAACATGACAAAGGCCGCACTGAAACCGACAGCTAAGCTGGAGAAATGCAGGGCAATCGCATTGCCGCCTAGGCTGCTCGAACCCTCCAGCCCAATCAACGCGCTCGCGATGGTTTTCACTATGTAAAAGCCATCGCCAATATTCTTGGCTCGGAAGAAAATCCATCCCACCATGACGATGAGCATCGTCACCAACCATTGCATCATGACGGCCGTTTGCCAGCTCACCGGCTCATCCGGTCGCGTGATTCCGCTCACTTTCTCCACGATCAGAAATAGAAGGTGTATCAAGGCCCAAGCAATGAACGAAAAGTTGGCACCATGCCAAATGCCACTGATCAGGAACACGGCTGTAAGGCCGATGTACATGCGCGCAACTCCACTGCGACTGCCGCCAATAGGCAGATAGATGTAGTCGCGGAACCAAGTCGACAGCGAGATATGCCAGCGACGCCAGAAATTGGTTATCGAATTTGCAAAATACGGGTTGTTGAAATTCAAGGACAACCGAATGCCGAGCATTCGGGCTGCACCAGTAGCAATATCCGTATAGCCGGAAAAATCACAATAGATCTGGACCGTGAACGCAAGCACAGCAACGGCCAGGGAACTGGCGTTGAAGTTCTGCGGGTTTGCAAATACAGGGTCAACAATGGCCGTCAAGTTGTCCGCAATAACAAGCTTCTTGAAAAATCCCCAGACCATCAACGAAAAGCCGGCATAGAGGTCAGCGTCGGTCGCACGAAACCCTTTTTTCATCTGCGGCAACAGAGTGGTGACACGCTCAATCGGACCAGCAATCAGTTGTGGAAAAAACGATTTGAAGTTGGCGAAATAAAGCAGGTTTCGCTCACCTCGGGCTCTGCCGTAATAGACATCGACGATATAGCTAATAGCTTGGAGCGTGTAGAACGAGATGCCCAAGGGCAACACATGTGAATAGGTTTCGACATAACTCGTGGGATCGCAACGGCTGCTGGACAGCCTGATCAGGCAAGTGATGAATGTCTGGTACTTGAAATAAATCAGCGGCGCAGTGACCAGCACGACAGAGGCTGCGAGAAATACCATTTTCCCATGTCGTCGATCTCTGAAATGGTCAATCAGAATTCCTGCCACATAACTGCTCGCAATCACATAAACCATGAAAAACGAATGCAAAAAACCAAGTACGTGCAAAAAAAAAATATTTGCTACCAAAAGAATAGAGAGTCGAGCCCAGCCCTCAGTAAAGCGCAAAAGCAACAGGATGACGGGAAAAAAAGTGCAAATTGCAGGCTGTTAAATGACATGGGGCTTGGGACGCATTGGATTTACTATTGCGACGCTGAGTTGTGCACTGGCCGGCATCAGCCATGCCCCTCATGAGCCGTCTTGCGGGGGCACTTCAATGTTCGATTCTCCGCGCAACAATCACGTACTGTGTGCGAATTATGCCGTCGGGTTGAACGTCTAGAAACTTGGGCAAGGAGTCTGTGTACCGATCTTTGAGGACTTCCGGAAAGAAACCGCGCCGCCTCATGACGGTTAAAAAGTCACCAAAGGAAAATTGCCAAATGGGGTACGGGTCTGAAGCGCCTTTGTGGTTGCCTAAATCGCGCTTCGTATGCTCCGCGAGGAAGGTTCGAATCACCACTAGCTTGGACGTGGTATCAAGTATTTTCTGAAGGAAATTGATCCAATCATCGACGTGTTCGATGGTGGCCGAACATACGGTGACGTCGGTGTTTTTGACGTTGGCAAGTTTGGCAAAATCGCCTACTTCGACCTGGTTGCTCAGCTCAGGAAAATATTCCAGGCCGAGATTGACATATTGTTGATCCAGTTCATAGCCATAGTAGTCATAGGACAGGCCGCGTTTTTTTATTTCTTTGTAGAACTGAAATGCCTGACAGCCGATGTCTTTGATGCTAGCGGTATTGTCTGTGTAGGCATGAATGATGTCGAGGAATTGGGACACCCAGACCAAATCAACTTTTTCAATTCTGTCGCGAACCATGGGAATGTAGTTGGATCCTTGGGTATGGTTCCAAGATGATGGATTCTGCGTTTCACTGATGGCATCGTTCATAATGTTTCCACATCGTATGACAAATCAATAACAACTTACAGCAACTTGACCAACTCGAGGCTCAAGCGCTCGACAAATGATGTTTCGGTGCGTAGAGGATGATGCGCCGGCTTGGGCCGCGCAGCGTGCCGTTTTTCATTGGCCCGTATCAATTCGATAATGAAATCTTCATACGCAGTGACGTGGCAAACGCCGTCAATTTTTGAGTTAAATGGCAATTCATATTTGTAATAATCATAATCAATGACATCCACGCCGGCATACTGGGCCCATCGTGCAGTGCTTGAACTGTCTACGATGAATAGATCGGCGATGACCAGTAGTTCTTCAAGTGGAAGCTCCAGAATTTTGCCCCCTTTTTTTTCTATGAATGCGACGTCAGCTCGTTGGGTCAGGGGGTGGAGTGAGTAGATGATGTTGAAGTCAAGATGATGGGTTAGGGCTGTTGACCATTGGTCGATCAAATCGTGGTAGGTCCTGAATTCAAGGTCGGCGTCGCGCTGAATTAATTTGTTCGGCGTGACCGAGGCCACGACAAATGGCTTGCTTTCATCAAAGCCGTAAGTTTTACACAGCCACTCGCGCCGTTGTTCCCGTTGAGTGCTCAATGTGTCTATTTTGTCCATGAAGGGCGCACCGATCACTGCCAGTTGATCAGGCGGGGCTCCATTCATTAAATACTGCTGCCGGTCTTCTTCGGTCTCCAGAAGGATCCTGTCGCAACGGCTGTTGTTGTAGCCCCAGGGATTTGGAGGCGCAAGATCGAGCTCCTCGATAGCGTAAACGGTGGCCGGAGCGGCGAGCAGCAGCGGTTGCCCGTCGTGGGTATAGACCCAGGCGGGAAACTGGGTAGCGATTTCCCGCGCAGCATGTGAGCGAATGACATGGTCGGGATGCCCAAGTCGATCCTTGGCCAAAGTCTCCGCGTCGGCTCGGTCATACGGGATGACAACGCTTGGAATCCCCATGTTCCTGGCCGCTTGGACAAAGACCGTCGTGGGATAGTAGGCTGAATCCTTCGCGAGCATCAGAAGATCCGGTGCCTGCGTTGCGAAGAAACTGCCCGCGGCGTCCCTATATTTTCTGAGCCGGCGCTCCTCGCGCACTTTTCTGATTTTCAGGTGGTATTCGGATACCAGCGGAATTTCATCCCAATAGGATTGAAATGCCAGCGCACGACGCCTAAGCCAGCTATAGACGCCAGGGTGGCTTCCACGCAACCATTGCTTGAGGCTCGCAACAATCCGACCTATCCCATATCTGATGCCATAGCGAAAGAGCCACGGAACGAACAGTGCAACCTCCAACAGCCGGCCGAACATGCGCTGATGAGGAAGTCGGCTAGTTTTCAGCCTACGGCAACGCTGATGAACCCGGTCAGAGAAACTGCTGTCGACAGCAGCTGAACCACTGTGGGCATATTCATCATAAAACCGACTTTCACAGATGGCGAGGTGACAGATGCCGGCGGTATCGAGTTCGATGGTTGTCGTGCTGTTTTTTGCCTGCGCGTGCAGCAGCAGAAAACTGCATTGCCATTTCCCTGTGGATGCCAGTAGCTTGGCGGCTCGGCTAAGAAACGCCGTTTCGGATTCCGAAAAGCTGACGAGCAGCAACCGGGTTTCGCCGGACGTAGGTGCATCGGCGGGGGAGGCGCGATTGCGGGAGGTTGACACGTCAGCTCCAGTGCAATCTCGGACTGATAAGTCCGGGTGGGGTCAAGCCGTAGTCGGAGCGCGCGCTGTCTCCTTCCAATGGATCGATGACCTGGAAATAGAGCGCTTCGTTTTCTGTCAGGTAACTAGCACGCGGCGCGAGCGACGATAGGGAGATGTTGACTGAGTAGCGGCCTTCGTTCAGGGCGTTACCCTCCACCCACCCGGTGGAAGTGTGCAGCCCAAGTTCGCGCGGTGTGTAGCTCCATTTGGTCCGGTTTTCGATAGCAGTGAACAGCACCTCGCCTGCCGCATTGACCAGCTGGAATTCGGGCAGGATGGTTCGGCCGGGCTGCAAGATTTCAAAACAAACTTCAACGCCAAAGCGTTGCCGGACGTCGACGATTTCAAGAGGCTCACGCTGGGCATCGATGATGCGCACGGAAAGTAGCCTCACGAGGCCTTCTGCGCATGGGGCCAGAGCGGTCTGCCATGACTTGGAGGCGCGTGTATGCACGGTATTCCCCAAGTACAGTCCAGTGATCTGCTCGACCGATCCGCTGGCGGCGATTGCGCCGCCAGCGATGAATATTGCCCTGTCGCATAAACGTGCTACGGCACTCGCGCTATGGCTGACTAAGATGACGGTCCGACCGTTCATCGCCACACTTTCCATTTTTTGCATGGACTTCTGTGAAAACTCAGCATCGCCGACCGATAGCACTTCGTCGAGAAGCAGGATGTCTGGATCCAAATGGGCAGCCACGGAAAATGCTAGCCGGACGGTCATGCCGCTGGAATAGCGTTTGACCGGTGTATCGATAAACCTTTCGACCCCGGAGAAATCCACGATTTCATCGAACACGCGGTCGATCTCTGCACGCCGCATGCCCAAGATAGAGCCATTCAGGTAAATGTTCTCGCGGCCGGTCAGTTCGCCATTAAAGCCGGTGCCGACTTCCAGAAGGCTGGATAGCGTCCCCTGGTAGCGAAACTCGCCGCTGGTGGGTGTAATGATGCGGGACAGTATCTTCAACAGCGTGCTCTTGCCGGCGCCGTTGGCACCCATGATGCCCAGCACTTCGCCACGACGCACATCAAATGACACGTCCTTCAAGGCCCAGATAACGTCCTCCTCTGGATTCCGGCTGTCGAAATTCGAAAGATTGCGAATGTTCTTGAAGCGCTGCACCGGCTGCGTCACAAAATTCACTAGCCGCGCCTTTGCGGACCGATCGCTCCCGGAACGGGCACCGATCCGGTATCGCTTGGACAGGCCGCTCGCCTGCAATATCACTTCGTTTTCAGGCATGACTCATCCCACATCCGCAAACTTGGCTTCAGCCGACTTAAAGTAGATGACGCCGAGCACCAGGCTGCAAAAGGCGACTGCCGCTGAAATTGCCACCAGATCCCAAGGCATAGGACGGGTCGATAACAGCGCCGAGCGGAAGCCTTCGATTACACCGACCATCGGGTTGAGCCCGTAGAGATACCGGTATTCGGGTGGCACCAGACTGACGGGATACACCACCGGAGATGCATACATGAGCGCCATGGTGATGTAGCCCATGACATGCAGGATGTCCCGGAAATGCACCGCCATGGCTGCGGCAAGCATGCCAAAGCCCAAAACAGCGGCCATGATGATCAAGACCAGAACCGGTATGAACAGGGTGTTGATATTGAAAGACGCACCGAAAACCGCCAGAAAGACCAGCAGCATCGTAAAAGAAATCAGGAAGTCAAAAAACTTGTCGAACAGCGCGGTCAGGGGGAGGATTAGCCGTGGGAAATAGATTTTCTGCAGGAACGCCCCTGCACCATAAACCGAAGAAGCGACCGCGTTCAGCGCTTGGGAAAAAAACAGCCAGGGGACCACGCCAGTGAGTGCGAACAGGGCATAGGGAGCACCATCGGAGTCAATGCGCACCAGCTTGCCAAACACCACGGTGTAAATGAACACTTGCGAAAGCATCGGAAACAGCGACCATGCCATCCCCAGCGCCGATTGCGAATAGCGTATCTTGATGTCACGCCAGATCCACAGCATCAGCATTTCCCGAGCGTCCCACAACTCCCGGAATGAAGCCGGGGAGAGCTTGTTGGAGTGTGCGTTGATGACGGTGACTTTCTTCATTGCTCAGCCCACATAACCCGCCATTTCGCTGTAGATTCTTGCGTTCTCCAGTTGCTCCTCGACAGTGCAGAAATGGGTTGCATCCCGGTTGAGAAAGGCCTGAGTCTGCCGATAGAGGCCAGGTTTAAACCGGGTGTCGAGCTCGTCATCGAGCGGCACCTTCTGGATCGCGACGGACGCGAGCGGAGTAACCTGCAACTGCTCCATGGGCCGGAAAATATAGCGCCGCTTGCGGGTGAGAACCTCCACCGACCATCGTCCGGGCGCCTCCCAGTCGGCATGATAGGAATACAGGACACCTCGCTCTGTAATCCCGGCGCCGGCAAAGCGTGCCGCCGATTCATGCCAAGGCATGCGCCCAGCATGCCAGCCTTTCCATTCGCGGGGGAGTCCGCACAGGTGAAAAGCGAGATCGATCACATGTGACGAGTTGGAGATAACCCAAGCGTTCTTGACTTCCACCGGCAGTGACATGGACTCGATCTGGTGTGACCACTCGGTAAATTCAAAATTGCAACTCACCGGCCCGCCGTCATCTGCAATCATTGCCCTGGCAGCACTAGTGGAGGCATAAAAGCGGCGGCTATAACCAAGCCACACTTGGGCCCCATGATCCCGCGCCGCCCGGGTGACATCAGCAAGTTCCGCCACCGTGATACCGCCTGGCTTTTCAAGCAAGATCCTGTTTGTTCCAGCCTGGACCAGCGCTATGGCTGTGCCGGCCAATTGTTCAAAGCTCGCAGCAATGATTACAGTGGCAGGTGCGGCCCGTGTTTGTAGCACATGGCCCAGCCCACCAGTGAGAACGGATTTCCCGGTGTTGGTCTCGAATGTCTGCGCCGATCCCGCACCACGTCCCACGACCTCGAAGGAAACCCCGAGGGCACTCAAAACCTTTGCGTATTCCTGGGCGTGCGGACCTGCGCCAATGAGCCATAGAGACATGAAAATCCTTATTCTTCAAGTAATTGGGACTTCTGTTGCATTCGCATCCACATGAAGCTGCCAGTGCGACAGCAGGGAGTGCAAGAACACCGAATGCATCTGCGTAGACTGGTCCAGCGTCGGCAATGCGCAGTTGCCCGTCTCGAGCAACGTTTCCACCAAGCCACCCGTGACCTCGCTCTGGTATGGAATGCGCCCGGGAATGGCGAGGCCATCCATGCGCGAGGCCGTGCCGGCCACCTCGTCCATATGCCAGACATGCTTGCCATCGGTGAACTCGAAGGCATAAACCACATCACCTGGTCGGGCTGTCAGTTTCACGCTCGAACCGCCAGAAAAACGAGCATCCAGCGTCCCCACCACCTCCATGTTACCGGGTCGCTTGGCGGGCACCCATTGGGGATCGAGACCTTCCGTACGCATACCCTCAAGCGTCTCTCCGGTGAGCCAGGCAAACATGTCCAGAAAATGAATGGAGTTGCATGCCAACCCCCAGTCGCCGCCGTCCACTCGCAATGTCATCGGTCGATCCCCGGCCAATACGGCCTTGATTTGCTGATGCCATGGCAGTGCACGCCGCGGCGTGTTGACCCATGCCTGCCCGGTTCTGCTAACGCTGCGAAGAATGCGCTGCAACCCTTCCTCGCTGCGCGCAAGCACTTTTTCCAGTACCCAGTAGCTCACCTGTGACTGATTCGCGATCTCCGCGACGATCTGCGGACGGACATCCGCAGGTGTCGCAACGATGGCCACGTCCACCTGCCGTGGCAGCTCGGACAATGTGCGACACAGGCTGAGACGGTGCGGGGTTTCACCGCCAACTGCCACTTCCAGCCAGCGCTCCTTCGACATCTTCAGTGCGCCCTCACTGGGGTCCTGAATGTAGATGTCCAGAGGAAGCGAGCAAGTAGACAAGCCTTGCAAGTGCCGGGAACCTAGCTGCCCAGCACCGGAAATTACGACAGTAAAACCTTTCATCTGTGCACCATGCAACTGCATCTCAAGATAGGTTGGCCCATTGACCACGCGGCCTCCCAAGTAGTTATCCCGTAGGCGATCGCGCCCGACAAAACAGGAGCAAACACGAGCACCAAAACACTCTTGGACATCGGACTCATTGCCCCCTCAGATATGTATTCATCAGATGGTCAAAAATGACGGCGTGGGCATGTGGGGTCCAGTGCCCGTCCACAGCGTAATACAGTGAATTTTCACCACGATTGCCCTTGGATAGTGGACCGGTCAGATCATCAATCTTCAAGCCGTGAGATTGAAAGTAATTCACCAACCCATGGTGGGACACTACCGAGCCGACCGGGAATTCGTAGTCGCTGGCCATCCGACCTACGGTGTTCTGATCCGGAAAGGCCCATCCAGCGGGCACCAGCAGGATATGAACCACAGCACCACGTTCCTCAAGCTTTGATTTGAGTTGATTGAGCATGGCAATGTTGAGGTCAACGCTTTCGGTCATACGCTGACTCCAGCAGTCACTCGGCCCGTCAAGCATGAGGTAGTCCTCTGCGAGACCGCTTGCAACTGCAATTCTGGAGTCTTGGGTCGGGCAGCCTCTCGTTGGCCGATGGCCTTTGCTCCCCGCATCGTTTGTTGGATTGGCGCTGAACTGGTGATCAAACAGACTCTTCAGATCAAAATAGATCCGGTTCAGGAAAAAAGATTGCCTTGAATAGGCTCGCCAGAATCCGCCGTCCACCTCCTGCGTAGCCTCATCCCTGACCTTCTCAAATTTGGTCAGAGACTGGATCGTGGAGTTTCCATAGTGCGGGGTGTAATCGTTGCTCATAGAGAAGATGAATATCTCATCCCCCGCCTTTGGACTTAGTGCGTCTCCGATCCGTCGATACTGCCAACTATTCCAACTGGAGTACCCGTGGGCCTCTACATCAAAACCCGCAATACGAAGAAGGTGTTCAAACCTTTCCTCGATCCAGAGTTCGTCGGCTTGGATGAACGAATCCCCAAGCAGGTAGATCTTTCTACTCTGCCGGACCGGCGGTATCAGATCCGGCGTGCGATAGGTCGACCTCCCGTGCACATCAATGTAGTTGTAGACAGGGAATATCCGGTCACGTTTATCCAGGTAATAAACCTGCTCTATGGACTTGCAGTAGTCGTAACCAGTCAACTCGGACGCGCAGGTCAGCTCATCCTTGCCATAAGACCTGGGTTGCTTCTCGAAACGGGAAAGAGTAAGCCCCATGTCGAGAAGCAAAATCAGTATCGCGAATACCACGACATTGATCAAAGTCGTTCTGCATAGCGACTTAAAGGACACTGCGCCCCCCATCCATGACAACGTTCTGTCCGTTCATATACCTGGAAGCGTCAGAACAAAGGAACTGCACTGCAGCCCGATATTCATCCTTGTCGGCCATACGACCCATCGGGATCAGCGAGGTCAATCGCTGGACGAATTCATCTCCCTGGCCGTTGTATATGCCTCCAGGCGACAACGCATTGCAGCGCACGCCTTTGTCAGCCCAATAGGTCGCAAGATAACGGGTCAGGCCGACCAACCCTGCCTTAATCACCGAATAGGTCACCGGCTTCACGGGCTGCAGCTCGTCGGGCAGCCCATCCTTGCGGTAGAGCCGCTGGTCAGGCGCGAAGACCGAGAGATCGGAGGCGATGTTGAGGATGACCCCACCCTTTCCGTCCCGGGACATCGCACTGCCAAATACCTGACTGCACAGAAACGCACCTGTGAGGCCGACGGCAACCTGCAAATCCCATTGCTCCAAGGGGAAATGCTCAAGGCGTGAGGTCTCCACCACGCCTTGGTCGCCCCTGACCTTGGGATCGATGGCCGCGTTGTTGACCAGAATATCTACGCGCTCTCCTCGCGCAGACAACGTCCCCGCGACTCCGCTTATGGCCGCATGATCTGTCACATTCATTACCGCAGTCAGGATCCGCGCGCGATCATAACGTTCGCTCAAGCGCTGAACTGCAACGTCAAGGGACGCGGCGCTCATGTCGGTCAGTACAACGGTGGCACCGCTCTCAAGCAATGCGAGCGCATGTTCCATGCCTAGCAGCCCAGCAGCGCCAGTGATCAGGGCAGTTTTCCCGGCTAGATCGAATTTTTCAAAAGCCATCTTTCTCTCTATCCGTTTTTAACTGCGAACCTGCCCGCCATCGGCAACAAAAATGCTGCCAGTGCAAAACGATGCCGCAGGAGTTGCCAACCATAACGCAAGATTGGCGATGTCGCCGGGGGTACCCAGCTTTGCCAAGGCCACATCCCGTTCCAACATCTGCTCGACGGCAACGGCATCCTCGTTGATCCTTCTTTGCCACACCGAACCCTCGAACAAAATATTGCCAGGAGCGATGGCATTAATCCTCACTCCGTCCTTTCCCAAGGGGCGGGCCATGCCGCGAACGTACGCATTGAGCGCGGCCTTTGCAGCTGAGTATGTCAAGGGAGCGCCGGGCACCACCTCTTGCCCGCAAATGGAGGAGATGCAAACAATGGCACCCCTGCTTGCAGCCAAGACCTGTCTACCTGCCTCGACCATATTGGTGGCGCTCCAAAGATTGAGTTCAAAGACTCGCAGCCATTCCTCATGGGTCTCCGCACCGGGGGGCACCGATCGACCGCTGCCGACATTGCAGACCAGCACATCAAGCTTGCCGAAAGCCACCACCACGCCATCCACCACGCTGCGGGCCACGTCTGGTTTGCTGACATCGCCGCCAATGGCAATCGCCTTGCCACCGGCCTGCGCCGCAACGGTGCGCGCCAGCTCATCAGCATTGCGGCCGTTAAATGCGACATAAGCGCCTTCAGCAAGAAAGGCCTCGGCGATGGCACGGCCTATGCCTTTGGACGAGCCGGTGACCAGAACTGATTTACCCCGCAACTGGAACTGCACGTCAGGCTCCCTTCACCCAAGCTTCGATTTGCCCAATGTATTGGAGCAAAGCACCGGCATGGTCATCATCCCTGGCGCGGGCCGTTTGCATGATCAGGTTGCCTGCATAGCGAGCCTCACGAAGCAGACGAAAGACCTTGGGAAAATCGGCGTTGCCACTACCCAGAGGAACCGTGGTCCCACCAAGAACCCTGTCTTTGACATGCACATTGACGATGCGGGAACCATAGGCAGAAAATTCCTCCTCAGGCATGTACCCAAGTGCTGCGCTGTTGCCGATGTCATAGTTAATTCCAAAGACGTCAGCAGGCAGGCGGCCAATGAAACGGGCCAGTTCACCTGGAGCAAAATCGCTCTCGAAGATGATGCGCAGACCAAGCTTCCGGAACAGATCTACCTGAGCCAGCATGAAGGCGAGCAGCACT
This sequence comes from Curvibacter sp., assembly GCA_031426755.1. GTDB lineage: Bacteria > Pseudomonadota > Gammaproteobacteria > Burkholderiales > Burkholderiaceae_C > Hylemonella. The sequence continues at coordinate 178,222 of JASJPI010000003.1, read as the reverse complement.
TCTTCCTGCTGTTCGTTGTCCAGCCTGCCGTGGTCCACCAACGGCACAACGATCATTTCAATGCCAACCTCGGCACAGGCACGCGCTATCGCGATGAAATCCGTCTCAAGTGCCGCCTTGTCCTGCCCGCGGGCTTTCCAGAGCGGAGCCTGCATGAAGCAGTCCCCCGTCAGCGACGGCAAGGCAAGCCGATGGGTCTGGCATAGGCGGCGAATCTCCTGCTGACCCTGAGGCGTCAGCAAAGGATTCTGATAGAGCCGATCCTGATCCAGGGTCCACTCCATCAGCCCCAGCCCCAAGCCTTGAGCTGCGGGAAACTCCTGCTGCCAGGAATCCCAAGGGAATGCCTGGATTTTCCCGTCCACCAGGGGTGAGAGACGGCCTTGCATGAAACCGATCTTGTCAATCATGGCGCAATTTCATCAGCATGTTGGAGGTGCATTCCGCCGCAACCAGCTTGGCAATGTACTTGCGATTCAGCGCCCGCATTTCCTCGGTCAGCCAGGCCGCGATTTCCTGGTTGGGGCCGCACAGGTTTATTTCGCTCAGGCCCACATGACAATCGGCCTGGGGGCCATTGTTCATGATCCAGTGCAGGTGATTCAGGAGGTTGTAGTCCTGGGTAAAGCTAATTTCAATCTGATCAGGACGGAAACCAGCATCCAGCGCCACCTTGCGCAAGGAGGTTTCGGTGAAGTAATGAAGATGGGCACTGTGATAAAAGAATTTCCGGTATGTCGGCACGTCCCAGACTGAAAGCAGAGGGTCGCGCAAGTTGGGCGCCTCGATGAAGATCGTTCCGCCTTTCTTCGTGGCTTGCCGAAGGGTCTTGAGAAACTCCACGGGCTGCTCGACATGCTCAATCACCTGGAAGGCGCATACCACGTCATAGGTTTGGCCGGCAAAGCGCGAATTCTCCAGGAATTCCGCATCCGCTTCGATACCGAGTTCGCTGCCCAGGAATGCGTAGCATGCCTTATCGAGCTCGATGGCATTCACCTCGCCCACCGTGTCCTTGATATGGACGAGGAACTGCCCTGCAGATGCGCCCACTTCCAGCAGCCGTGAACTGGCCGTCAGGTGGGGAGAGATATGGTGCAGGCGATCCTGCTGGTAGTCCTTGTAAACCCTGTAGATTTCCCGGGCGTTGGTCGCGGCTGCCTCGGCATTATGCGAATACTCCTGGCGATACAGTTCTCCGTAATACTCCTTGGCATCTACCACTTGTTCCTGGACCAGGTAACCATGGTCACACGCGGGACAATAGCGCACCATGCCATGGCCGCGCCGCAGTTGGTGAGCGAGGATCTCGCTCGTTTTCGACGCGCAGAGGGGACAGGTCGTTGCGAGGTTCGCCGATTGCTGGTCAGTTGTCTGGTTCATTTGGCTATTACTTCGACAAGTTCGAGAAGGACGCCTTCGGGTCCTTGGGCATAGATTACCTTCACAGTTCCATCGGGCGAATGCTGGGGCGGCGCAGGAAAGCTGACACCCGCTTGCGTGAGCTTCAGAACGAGCTGAGCCAAGTTGTCCACCGTCAGGGCGATGTGCGTAAACCCAGTCGTATGTGGCGTTCCATTCCATCGAGGCTGGTCGGGATGAGAATGAAAGCGAAGCAGCTCGATCAGATTTCCATCAGGCGCCGCCAGTTTGGCGGTGGTCACGCGCACATCCCGCAGGCCCATCATGGCATCGATATGAGGCCCGGATTCGTCCATCTGCTTCACCACCTTGAAGCCTAGCACGTCGCACCAGAAGTGCAGCGCACGATCAAGGTCGGCCACTACCAAGCCGGTATGTCGAATCGCGCTGATCATTCCGCAGCCACTTCGGCGATGGCCTCGCCCAGCACGTCGACGCCTTCCAGCAAGGCCTCGTCAGAGATCGTGAGCGGCGGCCCCATTTTGATCGACTCTCGGCCGGTATGAACCACCAGCAGGCCCTTCTGCATGCAGCGCTCGGCTACCCGACTGGTGAAAGCGCCATCTGCAGCGCCGGTGTCTGGGGAGCGGAACAGTACAGCCGCGATCAGGCCTTTGCCAAGCAATGCTGAAATGCGGTCGGGGAAACGCTCCTGCAAAGCAGTCAGACCTTTGAACAGCAGTTCACCCTTGCGGGCAGCCTCATTGACCAGGTCACGCTGCTCCAACTCCTCAATCACCGCCAGACCCGCAGCACACACCAGCGGGTTTGCGGAATGGGTGCTGCTCATGTTGCCAATGTCTGGCAAGTCCATGACTTCGGCCCGGCCAAGGACACCGGAAAGGGGAACGCCACCGCCCATGCCTTTGCCGCAAGCGATCAGGTCTGGCACCACCTCATAATGCAGGAAACCGAAGCGACGGCCCGTGCGGCCAAATCCTGCCTGCATCTCATCGAAGGCGAGAAGAATATTGTGCTTGCGGCATATCTTTTCGATGGCCTGAACGAATTCCTTCGGATAGAACACAGCACCCCAACCCTGGAAGGTTTCGAGCATGAAGCCGCATACATCCTTGTCCAGGTCAATCCCCGCTGCTGTCAGTCGCTCCAAGCCAGCCTCAAGGAACGCCTCAGGACTGGCGCCATTGAGCGCCCAAGGGTATGGGAAGGGGATATGGTGAATATTGGCATCCTGAAAGCCGATCCAGTCCCGCTGAGCCAGGTTGCTGCTCATCATTTGGGCCCCCATGGTGCGACCATGCCAGTTGCCTTCGATGCAGATGATGCCACGGCGGCGCTTGCCAATCTTTTGCCCATGCATGCGCATCAGCTTCAAGGCTGCTTCGGTGGCCTCGGTTCCGGCCGACAGCAGAAAGGCTTTTTCAAAGGGCTTACCGGCGAATTCGATCAGCTTTTGCAAATACTCTGCGCGCTTGCGGTTCGGGTAGGCATAGCAGCTGTAGATAGGGGTATTCATCATCGACTGCATGGCCGCCGTCACCCGTGCATTGGAATGGCCCACATTGGCGACGAAGATCGTGGACGTGAAATCGATCCAGCGATTGCCGGCAATATCGAAAATGCTGGCGTCCATCGCGCGATCCCAGATCAAGGGAAATTGCCCGTGCATCGAACGGGATTCAAAATGATCCAGGTTTTCCAGAATCTGTTCGGTCCCCGGCGCGGGTATCGCCGTCTTGATGGTACGGTGTTCGGTGCTCACAAACGGCACCGTTTGGGGGCGCCTGGAAAATTCATATCCAGCCATAGCAGACCTCAGGAAAAAAGATGATTGGCGATACCAGGATCGCGGGAAAGCAGGAACTCAAGATGGACAAAGTCATCCAATGTATCCACTTCAACCACAGCTGGCGTGATGAAAGGCATGACCCAATCGCCGTGAATTAGGCCATGGCTTCTGACGAACCGGGACGACAGCACATCGACGTAGCCGTTTGCCAAGTAGGTCGCCGGGAATTGCTGGCGGGCATTGTTGGCTGCGTCGAGTTCCGTGCTATCACTCCCCAGCCGTTTGAGCTGCCCCGCCTCGGCCAGCTCGAACGACTTGTAAGCAGACTCGGACATCTCATGCACTGAGCGCAGCGCGGTCGCCCGGGGCTCGTTCCGGAAGGCCTCAATCGCCTCGTCGACCAGCGGTGGAATGCGATAGGGCGTGGTCGGTCGGATGTGCACCAGAAGTTCCGGCTCACCGCCAGTGGCAGCAAACCAATCGAGTGCGTGAACTACAAAATCGTAGTCCGTCGACCGGTCGCCTGATATGTCGGCCGGACGCAGGAACGGCGCCTCTGCGCCGAGCGAGCGAGCGATGTCCGCGTATTCCTCAGAATCGGTCGACACGATGACACGGTCGATCAGCCGGCTCTTCAGACAGGCTTTAATCGACCACTCGATCAATGGGTGACCGCCCAAGTTCTTGATGTTTTTGTGCGGGACCCCCTTGGATCCAGCGCGGGCCGGAATTAAGGCGACGACTTTGCTCATCGGCATTTCATCTTTCTGAAAAATAAAGGTTTTCCACCAAGCCACAGACGATATGGCCGACGGTGATGTGGCACTCCTGGATGCGTGCCGTCTCGTCGGAAGGCATGCGCAGGCACTCGCACAGATTGGACAGTTCGCCGCCGGAACGCCCGGTGAGGCAAACCACGCCGATGCCGAGCGCGAGCGCCTTGCCCACCGCGGCAAGGATATTCGGGCTGTTGCCGCTCGTGCTGATGCCGACGAAAAGATCCCCCGTCCTGGCAATCGCCTCCAGTTCCCGCGAAAACACCTGGTCGTATCCGTAGTCGCTACCGATCGCACTGATGGCGGAGTTGTTCGTGCCAAGCGCTATCGAGGCGAGCGGCGCCCTATCAAACCTGAATCGGGAAACAAATTCCGCAGACAAATGTTGTGCGTCTGCGAAGCTGCCGCCATTGCCTGCGAAAATGATCTTGCCACCGGAGCCCAGCGTTCGATTGCACTGCAACGCCAGCGCCTCGACTTGGCACAGGAGCTTCTCGTCTTCCAATAGCTGCTGCTTAGTGGCGATCGACGCGGATACCTCGGCTCGGATGTTTTCGAGACAAGAGATCACAGCGCCCCTTCCAAGCGCTCCATCGCGATCCAGAAACCTTCGCCGCCGTTTTTGTGACCTTGCCATATCTCGGGGATGAAAGACGCCTCTGAGCAGCCCTTTCTAAGAATCGCACCGAGGCGATCAAAATCGATATTGCCCTCTCCGATCTGCAAGCCCTCACCGTTGAGCCCCTTGGCATCGCCAAGGTGCAGGTGCGCCGTAAGCGGCGCAATCCGTTCGCTAAATTCGTACAGATCAAGGCCGAGATGGTTACAGGTCAACGCGCTGTGGGAAACGTCGAAGCACATGCGCAACCCAAGCTTTTCACACCAGTGCACGATTTCATCAATTTTGACAAACAGGTTTTGATAACGCTGACCACCAAAATGCCATGGAAAGGGAGCCATGGTCTGCGGAATTATTTCAACGCCATCCAGATCAAGTTCCCCCAGGCTACGGGCAAAGCGTTCGTAGTAACTCGGAATCACTGCCGCAGGCAACGGCGCGTCCATCGTGAAACCACCGATATTGGCAACAATCAAAGGTTTCTTTGTATTCGGGAAAAACCGCTTCAGACCTCGCGCAATATTAATGACGCGCTGAGTCTCGCGCAGCGACTGATTGCGATAGGCGTCGTCCGGCGTCGCGAGATCCATCAGCCGGCTGCCAGCGAACAGCTCCGGCGCGTGCACCACGAAATTCGCCTTGTAAGTGCCCTGAAGGAAATCTGCCGGGTCCAGGTCCATGTCGGAATAGGACAGGTGGAACTCCCAGATGTCTGGCTGGACCCTGGATGCATATTCTGCAAAGTCGTGGTAACGGACCGGTACGCCCCAAGGCCTGTCGAAGCGATAGAGGCGAGGCTCGATGCTGACTTCATTCAGGTCGGATGGGTAGAAGAAATCCTCCTCAGCCATGTCGTGCCGCAGTGTCCGGCCCAAGAGCTCCTCGTAGCGCTGCGGCGACAGTCCCTGCCCTGGGCTGCGAACCTTGATGTGGGCCGGAGTGAGTTGGGTGCCCTTGGTCAAGGGGACTGCGGCCACCAAGCTTTTCCCGAGGTTCTCGCGGTTGATCATTTCGCCTTGCGACAGCGAGCGGTTCTGGCCATCGCCAAGCGCTTCCTCAATCTCGCGGATGCCCTCAATCAGGCGCTTGAACTCAGGGTGCGTCAGGCTGGCCGCATGATCCGGCCCCTCCATGGAGCGGTCCAGCGTGAAATGGCGCTCAATGATGGCAGCGCCCAGTGCAACAGCGCCTAGGGACACGTTGATCCCTCGCTCGTGGCCGGAATAGCCGACCAGGGGATGGATCTCGCGCAGCTTCTCCATCCACTTCAGGTTGATGTCGTGTAGAGGCGCAGGATAGGTACTATTGCAATGCAGGAGCGCGAAGCGGACGTCGCGCTTGCCGAGAAACCCAACCGTGGTCTTCACCTCTTCCGGCGTGCTCATGCCGGTCGACAGAATCAACGGCTTCCCTGTTTGCGCGAGTCGATCGAGCAGGGGAAGATTCGTGAGGTCGGCAGAAGCCACCTTGTAGGCCGGCACTCCGAAGGTCTCCAGCACATCCACGCTGACCGCATCCCAGGGCGTGCAAAGATACAGGGTACCCTTTTGGCGACAGTATTCGGCAAGCTGCCTGTGCTCGTCGACAGTCAGCTCGAAGCGGCGCAGAAGGTCGAGCACGTATTCGGTCCCGAGATCCTCGCCGTCCTTGCGCAAGGTGCGCTGGCGATAGACTTGGTCAAGATGGCGCATCTGGAACTTGACTGCATCGGCTCCCGCGTCGAGGGCCAACTCGACGAGTTCGATCGCTCGCTCCATGCTGCCATTGTGGTTGTTGCCGATTTCGGCGATGACATAGGTGCGTCCTGCGCCAATTTCCCACTGCCCGATTTTCATATTCATACGCTCTCGATTTTCGTGTAATTTCAGCACTCGCGCACCTTCCACGCACGCAGACCTTCCTGTTCGAATCGGAAGGGCCTTACCTGAAGCCCTGATGCCTGCAAGTGCTGCATCAGCTCATGCTTCTTGAATGGCGATACGTAGAAAAGGAAGAATCCGCCACCGCCCGCACCCAACAGTTTTCCACCAAGCGCCCCATGCGCCCGCGCCTCCTCGTAGATACGATCAAGGCGGCTGGTGGAAATCTTGCTGCTGAACTGGCGCTTGAACTGCCAAGCGTCATGGAGCGAATGTCCAAAGTCAGTCAGTTTGCCGCGTAGCAACTGATTGCGAATCCGGTAGGACAGCTCAACATTGGTATTGACATGCTGACGGACGGACTGATCCGCCATCTGACGCCGCTGGTCTTCGTGGATGTCCCCGGAGTCGTGCGTCGTTCCGGTATCACATAAAACCAGGCTCTCCTCCAGCTCGATGAGGATATCTGGATGGATTCGGAGCGGATGGACAATGTTCTGCTCCATCCTGAATTCCATAAAGTTGAATCCGCCGAATACAGTCGCATATTGATCCTGCCAACCGCCGGCCACGCCCAAGTGCAGTCGCTCGGCCTGAAACGCCAGCTCTGCCAGTTCATGAAGATCCCATTGATCGAGCCTGAACTGGTTGAAGCATCCCAGAACTGCCGCCGCAACCGCCGCCGATCCGCCAAGGCCGGAATTCATCGGAAAATCGGAATGAAGATAAAGATCAAAGCCAAAGTCGGGTTGCACTGCTTTCAGCAATGCCTTGATCAATCCGAAACGGTCTTTCTTTGCCAGCGCATGCTTGAGGCTGTCAGCTTCCAGAGATTCTTTTAGATCCATCGAGTGGATCGTTATCTTCTCGTCATCGCGAACGCGCAAGGTTGCATGGCTATAGAGCGAGATGGCGGTATTGATTACAGCCCCATCCTGATCTGAGAAAAAGTGGGTCAAATCGGAGCCCCCACCGCCAAAGCTGATCCGAACCGGCGATCTGGCGCGCGCGAAGACGGCCTCTTCGGCCCTCACTGGCAAGTGATCGCGACTAACCACCCCCACCAGGCGGCGATCAGCATCAAGCAAGGGAATGACACGAATGCGGTGGTCAAGCTTTTTGAGCAATGCCTCGCGGGAGGGGGTGGGATTGTCAAAAATGAACTCGGCATTGATGCACGTAGTGATCCGGTCGTCCAGCGTGCGGCCATTCAGCAATTCGCGCCGGATGTCCCCATCCGTGGCGAGGCCAACGACACGTCCGAATGCATCCACCGCCATGACCATGCCGTGATGGTTAGCATCAATATGAGACAGCGCCTCCCGTAACGTCGCGCTCTCGGGAATCAGAAATTTATCTATTTGCATAACTTGCTCGTACGGCCTTCTTGGATCCAGCGACAGAACCGCTGATAGTCTTCAGGCATCCCAATATCGATGAAATCGGCGCTAATGGAAACGGCGCCTAGCTCGCCGCGCTGGACCAGTTCCGGAAACGTTTTTCTCTCCAAGGAAAACCTGGCCCCATCCCAATTCTCGAACATGTCAGCGTGCAATCGGTAAAGCCCGGCGTTGATCCAGCCTGAAATACTCTGAGCATTCTTCTCCGTGAACGCCGTGATCCGGCGGTTGTCGTCGAATTGCACCTGCCCATAGCGGCTGGCATCGTCCAGCCGGGTCACCGCCATCGCTGGCGGATGCGACGTTGCCAATTCCCGGATACCCGAGCCAAGCCAGGTATCCGCATTGGTGACGAGAAAGTCGTCATTCAGGCCCAGTGTCCGCACCGCATACGCCACAGCCCCTCCGGTGTCCATCGGCTCGGGTTCGATCAGGCTGATGACCTCGCAGTCTTTGAGCAGCCCGGACTTGAGCGTCTCCAGAAATCCAGTGATTTGATCAGCTTGGTGGTGCAGAAGAAAAACGAAGGAGCGGACGCCCTGCGCAACCCAGTTCTCAAGCTGCAGCGCAAGGAAGGGAACTTTCCCTACTGGCGCCAAGGCCTTGGGTGTATCCAAAAGCGCAGGCCTCAGACGGGTGCCAAAGCCGCCAGCCAGAACTAGCAATTTGAACGGTACTTGGTCCATCGCTACCGCATGGGTTTCGCATTCAGCAGTTCACCTGACGCCCATAAGCCATTGTTCGCTGTGGCACCGACGCCGGCCTGACTGAATTCACTCACCTACCGGGCTCCCCTTGTGAAGCCCCCCGCTCGCAACGCATCAGAGAACGATCCGAGGAGCCCGAATTCGGGGGGAGATGAGGGGCATGACGGCCTTCTGAAGAAAGCCGAAAGCCGCCCCTGCTGTTAATTTTTGTAAACTTTCGCAGTATAGATCCAGTTTCTTGCGTTTCAGGCGCTCTTGAATCGCCCCGCGGATTAACCCGCCATGTCAGAGCCACCCTGTGAGCCATTCTGCGGATCAAGTGACCACGACAATTGCCTGCTTTTCTGGCACTTATTGCCTCATTTGATGCAGTGAGGAGCCCTATCATGGCCGGACTATGAGAACCCTGATCTCCTCCCTGATGCTGGCCCTGTCGCTGGCCGGCTGCGCCAAGATGAACGACGTCGGCGCGCGGCCGATCTCCTCGTCCGCCCCCGCGCTGGCGGTTGTGAACGAGACCCTGCTGTCCGGCGAGGTGAAACTCTTCACCGACCGCACCGGCACCGTGGCGCTGAACGCCCGCGGCGGTCTGCAGTGCATGGGCAACATGCGCTACACAGCCAGCAAGAGCGGTGCAATCAACCTCAAGTGCAGTGACAACACCGAGGTCTCGCTGAGCTTCAAGGCCTTGAGCGAAACCAGCGGCTTTGCCAGCGGCCACGGCGCGCGCGGTCCGGCCAGCCTGACCTTCGGCCTGGAGCCGGCCAGCGCCGTGGCCTACCTCACGCTGCCACCGGGCAAGCGCATCGTGACCAGCACCGAGGGCGCTTTGCGCCTGCAATGAAAAAAGCCCGCCGACGCAAGGTCAGGCGGGCTGCTGGTCAGGTCAGGACCTGATCAGCGTGCCGGGCGCGGCGCGCGCTTCTTGGCAGCGTCACGCGGCACGAACACCTTGCCGCCGCCATTGCCGGGCTTGGCAAACGCAGGCTTGGCACCAAAGGCCGGCTTGCGGTCGCCGTAGTCGCCACGCGGCGCGCCACCGTCACGGCGGCCATCGCCGGCGAAACGGTCGTTGAAGCCCCCCTTGCGCTCGTAGCTGAAACCTTCGCGGCGCTCGCCACCGCGGTCGTCGCGCTGGGCAAAACCGCCACCGAAACCGCCGGCCGGGGCGCGATCGCCACCAAAGCCGCCGCGATCAGCACCACGGTCACCGCCAAAGCCGCCCCGGTTGCCACCGAAGCCGCCCGTGCGGGCACCACCACCGAACTTGCGGTCGCGGCCGAAGTCGCCACCACGGCTGTTGCGACCGCCGAAGCCGGCGTTGGAACGCGGCTCGGGCATGCGCTGCTTGGGCTCCATGCCCGGGATCACCTCGGCCTTGAACTTCTGCTGGCTGTAGCCTTCGATGTCGAAGATCTTGCGGCGATCGCGGAACTCGGCAAAGGTCACGGCCAGGCCGTCACGGCCGGCACGACCGGTACGGCCGATACGGTGGGTGTAGTCCTCGGCCTTCATCGGCAGGCCGAAGTTGAACACGTGGGTAATGGTGGGCACGTCGATACCACGTGCCGCCACATCGGTGGCCACCAGGATCTGTACCTGGCCCTGGCGCAAGGCCATCAGGCGACGGTTGCGCAGGCCCTGGCTCAGGGCACCGTGCAGGGCCACGGCGGAGAAGCCGTCCTGCTGCAGGTCGTTGGCCAGGCCGTCGCACTCCACCTGGGTGCTGGCGAACACGATGGCCTGGTCGATACCGGCATCGCGCAGCCAATGGTCGAGCAACTGGCGCTTGTGCTGGGCATTGTCGGCCCAGAACAGCACCTGCTTGATGTTGGCGTGTTTCTCTTGCGGCGAATCGATCTGCACCTTCTTCACAGCCGAACCGTTGTCGTGCATCACGCGCATGGCGAGCTGCTGGATGCGCGGCGCGAAGGTGGCGCTGAACATCATGGTCTGGCGGCGCTGCGCCGTCAGCTGGTTGATCTCGGCCAGGTCGTCGGAGAAGCCGAGGTCCAGCATGCGGTCGGCTTCGTCCACGACGAGGAACTGCACCTGGTCGAGCTTGAGTTGCATGGAGCGCTGCAGGTCGAGCAGGCGACCGGGCGTGGCCACCACCAGGTTGGCGTTCTGCAGCTTGGCGATCTGGATCTGGTAGGGCATGCCGCCCACCACATTGGCAATGCGCAGGCCGCGGCAGTGCTTGACCAGTTCGATGGCGTCGTGCGCCACCTGCTGCGCCAGTTCACGTGTCGGGCACAGGATCAGGGCGCCCGGGGTGGCAGCCTTGAAATGACGCGGGTTGGTCGGGTCCTGGCGCTTCGGGCGCTTCGGTGCCGGTTCACCCTTGGCAGCAGCTTCAGCACAGGCGTTCTCGAAATCGGTACGCTCTTTCTCAGCGGCCTGAGCCTGTTGCTGGATCAGGGTGTGCAGCACGGGCAGCAGGAAGGCGGCGGTCTTGCCGCTGCCGGTCTGGCTGGAGACCATCAGGTCGATGAAGCGGCGTGCTTCGTTGCCTTCGGTCTGAGCCGGCAGGGCCAACGGAATGACTTCGGACTGGACCTGGGTCGGCTGGGTGTAGCCGAGGTCGGCCACGGCCTGGATCAGCTCGGGCGCCAGGCCCAGCTGCACAAAACCGTTGGGCACGGCTTCAACAGCCACGCTGGCTTCGGTGGAAATAATGGATTCGGCAGGCGAAAGCTCGCCCGTCACGTCAAAAGCGTCGGTCATGGATTTACTCACACGCGAGCACCGCAGGGACTGCGGTGGCTCCGTCAATGGTTAAAAAACATCAACCATCAAACGGAACCTGCGCTGGCCTGAGGCCGGCACCGGGGACTCATCTCAGCCGCGTGGCCAGGAGTCCGGTGTGTGAAGGGAGATGCACAAAATGCACTGCTATTGCAGCGCAGCCTTGGATTATGGCACAGATCAGGGTTTTCACCTAATCCAGCTTCAGGAAATGCGCGCGGTAGTGCTGCAGCTCGTCAATGGATTCGTGCACATCGGCCAGCGCCGTGTGCTTCTGCTGCTTCTTGAACCCGCTGTAGACCTCGGGCCGCCAGCGCCGGGCCAGCTCCTTGAAGGTGCTGACGTCGACATTGCGGTAGTGGAAGAACGCTTCCAGCTTGGGCATGTACTTCACCAGAAAGCGCCGGTCCTGGCCGATGCTGTTGCCGCACATCGGTGATTTGCCCTTGGGCACGTACTTGGACAGGAAGGCCGTCAGCTGCGCCTCGGCCTCCGCCTCGCTCAGGGTGGATGCCTTTACCTTGTCGATCAGGCCACTGCGGCCGTGCGTGCCCTTGTTCCAGGCGTCCATCTTGTTCAGCACCTCGTCGTCCTGATGAATCACCAGCACCGGGCCCTCGATGCGTGGCTCCAGGTTCGGGCCGGTGACGATGACGGCGATCTCGATGATGCGCTCGGCCTCGGGGTCCAGCCCGGTCATTTCGCAGTCGAGCCAGACCAGGTTGAGGTCGGATTTCGGGAGTGGGGTGTTCGTGTCAGCCATGGGCTCGATTGTCGCCGATGGCCTACACTCGCCTCCCATGTCATCACCGTTCTCCCCTTCCCTGGCCCTGACGCTGGCCTTTGCCGCGGCGCTGCTGCTCGGTCTGGCTCTGAAGTTCTGGCTGGCCACACGCCAGATCCGCCATGTGGCAGGCCATCGTGCCGCCGTGCCGACAGCCTTTGCCGGCACCATCACGCTGGCCGCGCATCAGAAGGCGGCCGACTACACCCTGGCCAAGACGCGCTTCGGCCTGCTGGAAACCGCCGTCGGCGCCGCCCTGTTGCTGGGTTGGACCCTGCTCGGTGGCCTGCACGCGCTCAACCAGGCGCTGCTGCAGTGGCTGGACGGCGGCATGCTGCAGCAGCTGGCGCTGATTGCCGGCTTCGTGCTGATCGGCAGCCTGATCGAGTTGCCGCTCTCGCTGTACCAGACCTTTGTGATCGAACAGCGCTTCGGTTTCAACAAGATGAGCATGAAGCTCTGGCTGGTCGACCTCGCCAAGTCCACTGTGCTCGGCGCGCTGATCGGCCTGCCGATTGCCGCGCTGATCCTCTGGGTCATGGGCGCCACCGGTCCCATCTGGTGGCTGTGGGCCTGGGGCGTGTGGATGGGCTTCAACCTGCTGCTGCTGCTGATCTATCCGACCTTCATCGCCCCGCTGTTCAACAAGTTCCAGCCGCTGGAAGACGAGGGCCTGAAGGCGCGCGTGACGGCGCTGATGCAGCGCTGCGGCTTTGCCGCCAAGGGCCTGTTCGTGATGGACGGCAGCCGGCGCAGCGCACATGCCAACGCCTACTTCACCGGCTTCGGCGCCGCCAAGCGCGTGGTATTCTTCGACACGCTCTTGGCCAAGCTCAACCCCGGCGAGGTGGATGCCGTGCTGGCGCATGAGCTGGGCCACTTCAAGCACAAGCACATCCTCAAGCGCATCGTCAGCCTGTTCGCCCTGAGCCTGGCCGGCTTCGCGCTGCTGGGCTGGCTGGCCACGCAGGGCTGGTTCTACACCGGCCTGGGCGTCAACCCGAGCCTGAGCCTGCTGGTGCCGACACTGGCCGGCGCCGATGCGGCGCCGAACAACGCGCTGGCCCTGCTGCTGTTCGTGCTGATATCGCCGGTATTCAGCTTCTTCATCGCACCGCTGCTGGCCCTGTTCTCGCGCAAGCATGAGTTCGAGGCCGATGCCTATGCCGCCCAGCAGACCAATGGCGCGGACCTGGGGTACGCCCTGCTCAAGCTGTACGAAGACAATGCCTCCACGCTGACACCGGATCCGCTGTACGCGGCCTTCTATTACTCGCATCCACCGGCCTCTGAACGGCTGGCGCGGTTGGCGGCATGAGTCCCGAAGTGAAACAAAATAAAGCTCCGACCCTTACCAAACGGGCGCTGACAGCTACAGAAATAGTAGCAAATCTGGCGCAGCTCGAAGGCTGGCGTCTCAGTGGCGACGGCGCGGAGCTGGCGATCGAGAAACACTTTGCCTGCACCGATTTCCAGGCTGCCATGGCCTTCGCCAATGCGGTGGCCTTCATCGCGCAACGGCAGGATCACCACCCCGAGCTGTCGGTGGCCTACCGCCACTGCACGGTGCGCTGGCGCAGCCATGACGCCGGCGGCATCACGCGCGCCGACTTCGATTGCGCGGCACTGGTTGACGCACTGCTGAGGTAACCTCTTGAGCAAGCCCGCAGAACTCGACAACGGCCTGGTGATTGCCACTCATGGCCGCCACGTGGTGGTGGAAACGCCCGAAGGCCGGCGCCTGATCTGCCACCCGCGCGGCAAGAAGAGTCAGGCCGTGGTGGGCGACCGCGTGCTGTGGCTGGCCACCGGCGACGAGGGCACGATCGAAAAGATCGTGGAACGGCGCAACCTGTTCTACCGGCAGGACGAGATCCGCACCAAGAGTTTTGCCGCCAACCTCGATCAGGTACTGATCCTGATCGCCGCCGAACCCGAGTTTTCCGAGAGCCAGCTGGCGCGCGCGCTGATCGCGGCCGAGGCCGAGCGCATCACGCCCGTCATCGCGCTCAACAAGAGCGACCTGGCCGAGCCGTTTGCGCGCGCCTGGGCCCGGCTGGAACCCTACCGGCGCATGGGCTACACCGTCTTGCCGCTCGCACTCAAGCCCAAGGCAGAAGGCCTGCTGCCGGAGCTCGACACGCTGCGTGCGCAGCTCCAGGCCAAGACCACGCTGGTGCTGGGCCCCTCGGGCGCCGGCAAAAGCACGCTGATCAACCAGTTGGTGCCGGGCGCACAGGTGCTCACGGGTGAAATCTCGACCGCGCTGAATTCGGGCAAGCACACCACCACCAGCACCCACTGGTACTGGGTCGACACAGCACGCAGCACGGCACTGATCGACTCACCGGGTTTCCAGGAATTCGGCCTGCAGCACATCGACCCCATGCACCTGGCCAGCCTGATGCCGGACCTGCAGGCTTGGGTGAAAGACTGCAAGTTCTACAACTGCACCCATTTGCATGAGCCCGGTTGCGGCGTGATTTCTGCGCTCAAATCCGGATCAACGCCAAGTGAAATCAGCGCAACGCGCTATAGAATTTATAGCGAACTGTTCGCCGAGCTGTCGCAGCGGCGCTATTGAGGCAGGCGCCGGGCCGCTAACCCAGCAGCCGCGCCAGCGTGAGCAGCGCCAGCAGCAGCATCCACATCACGACCGAACGCCAGACCAGGCCAACGATGCTGCGCAGATGCGCCAGCTCGGGCTCCTGCCGCGCGGGCGCTGATGTTTCCACCTCCTCCGCCAGCCCCGCGACGGGCGCCGCCGACCCCAGGCGCACATTCACGGCACCGGCCGTGGCGGCCAGGATCACACCATCGTTGCTGGCATCGAGCTTGGTTTCATGACTGCGCCAGCTGTCGATGGCTTCCTCGAAGCTGCCGACCACGGCAAAACCGAGTGCCGTGATACGCGCCGGCAACCAGTCCACCAGGTGCCAGGCCTGGGCAGCTGCCGCGCGAGCCGCCGCGCTCACCGGTTGGCCCCGGCGACTGGAGACATACGGCCAGTAACGCGCCACGAATTCCGCCAGGCGGTAGAACACGGCGCCGGCCGGGCCGAAACCAAAGGCCGCCAGGATCGAGAACCAGGCCAGCACACCAAAGACGTGGCGGTGCGCCGACAACACGGATTGCTCAATGACCTGGCGCACGATCTCGCGCCGTGGCAGTTCGCCGACATCAGTCTGCCGCCACTCGGCCAGCAGTTTGCGCGCCTGCGCTTCGTCACCCGCCTCGAGCGCATCGCGGATGTCGGTGAAATGGTGGCTGAACTGTCGAAAGCCGAGCGAGGCATAGAGGACGAGCACGCTCCACAGCACGGCCGCCACCCAGCCCAGCAGGCTCATCAGCAGCCAGTGGATACCCAGCGCCAGCAGCGTGGGCAGCCCCACGGCAAAGACCCAGGCCAGCCAGCCGTGCGGTTCTTTACCCGCATCGAGGTTGCGAATGACCCAACGCATCCAGCCCCGCATGCCGGCATGCACCACGTTGCCGCTGGCCAAGGGACGTGCCTGCTCCAGCAACAAGGCGACAAGAATGGCGAAAAAACTCATGCTGCCATCATAGCGGCCCGGACTGCGCCTTCCTGCGCTGGCAGGGTGGCATCAGGCCGCCAGGAAGCGGTAGAAGTTGCGCAGCATGCCGGCGGTGGCGCCCCAGATGAAGCGCTCGATGTCGGCGTCCTGGTAAGGCATGGAAAACCAGTCGCGCCGCAGCCCTTCGGCCATCAGGCTGTGGCGCCGGTGGTGGGCCGGGTTCATGAGGAAGTCCAGCGGTACCTCGAACACGTCGGCCACCTCGCCTTCGTTGGGCGCGAGCGTGAAACCGGGCTGCACCAGCGCCACCACCGGGGTGATGATGAAGGCGCTGCCGGTGGTGTAGATCGGCAGCGTGCCGAGCACCTGAATGAAATCCGGCGTCAGCCCCACCTCTTCCTCGGCCTCGCGCAGGGCGGCGGCAATCGAGTCGGCATCGGTGTCATCCAGCTTGCCGCCGGGAAAGGCAATCTGCCCCGAATGGTTGGCCAGGTGGCTGGTGCGCTGGGTCAGCAGTACCGTGGGCCGCGCATGCGCGACGATGGGCACCAGCACCGAGGCCGGCACCGGTGCGCGCTGCGTGAAACGCGGCTCAGCCCGGACCTCGGGCTGCCAGGACGGTGGCGCCACGAAGCGCTGGCGTAGCGCAGCTGGCTGCAACTGCTCGCGCGGCACGGCCGGCAGATGCGTGTCCACCCCGACCACCGGGATCTGACGCGGATCGAAGTTCGGCAGCTTGGACAGCGGGGTGAGATGGTCTGACGACGACACCGGCAACACCTGGGACAAAGGACTCAAAATAAAAAAGCCGCCTCAAGCACAGGCTTGTGGCGGCTTGGGCGCAAAGACCGGCTGCTTATGCGGCAGCAGTCTTCTTCGCCGGCAGCTTTTCCTTGATACGGGCCGACTTGCCGCTGCGGTCACGCAGGTAGTACAGCTTGGCGCGGCGCACGTCACCACGGCGCTTGACTTCGATGCTGGCGATCAGCGGGCTGTAGGTCTGGAAGGTACGCTCCACGCCTTCGCCGCTGGAGATCTTGCGCACGGTGAAGCCGCTGTTGAGGCCACGGTTGCGCTTGGCGATCACCACGCCTTCGTAGGCCTGAACGCGCTTGCGGGCGCCTTCAACCACGTTGACGTTCACGATGACGGTGTCACCGGGGGCGAACTCGGGAATGGTCTTGCCGAGGCGAGCAATTTCTTCTTGCTCGAGAGTCTGGATCAGGTTCATGGTTACCTCAAATGATCATGTCCGCGCCTGTTGGTCTAGCGCATCGGGATGACACGCAATGCTCGCCACACAGGGCAAGCGGCCGGCCAGAGGATCTGGAAAACCTGGAATTATAGCAAATCAGAACAAGTGACGCCGCCGCCGCCTCGCCAAAGAAAAAGGTTGGGCGCAGAACGCCGTGGAGCCGGCTTTGCCGGGCCACTGGCATTGCCCCCTTGAGGGGGGTGGCGAAGCGACACGTAGTGCGCGCAGCCTAGGGGTGCTTCACCAATTCCGCCAGAAAAACCTCGTCCTGACGGCTCAACCGGCCGGCCGCACGGGCCTGGGCAATCAACTCCGGCCGCAGACGGGCGGTGAGCTGCAGGCGTTGTTCGCGGCGCCAACGCTCGATCTGGCCGTGGTGGCCGGACAGCAGCGCCTCCGGGACGCCCTGCCCGTCCCAGGTCTCTGGCCGGGTGTAGTGCGGGCAATCGAGCAGTCCGTCCAGCGCCGGGTTGAAGCTGTCCTGGGCATGGCTGTCGGCGTCGCCCAGGACGCCGGGCTGCAGCCGCGCCACGGCGTCGAGCAGCGCCATGGCGGCGATTTCACCGCCGGAGAGCACGAAGTCGCCCAGGCTGATCTGTTCGTCCACATGGGCATCGATGAAGCGCTGGTCGATGCCTTCGTAGCGGCCGCAGACCAGCACCGCGCCCTCGCTGGCGGCCCAGCGCGCCGCCATGGCGTGGTTGAGCGGCTGGCCCAAGGGCGAAAACAGCACCACCGGTGCGCGCGCGCCACGCTGCGTCTGGGCCTGCTGCAGGCAGCGCGACAGCGGCTCGGCCATCATGACCATGCCGGGACCGCCGCCAAATGGCCGGTCGTCGACGCGACGGTAGTTACCCTCGGCAAAGTCGCGCGGATTGTGCAGATTCACCTGCACCTGGCCCGACTCGTAGGCGCGCCGCGTGATACCGCTGGTGAGCAGCGGCGCAAACAGTTCGGGAAACAGGGTGAGGACGTCGAAGCGCATGGCCTGAACGCCTCAATAGTCGGGTTGCCAGTCGACGCGGATGCGGCGTGCCGCCAGATCCACGTCGTCGACATAGGCGGAAACAAAGGGAATCATGCGCTCGTGCGGCTTGCCGTCCTGCTCGTAGCCGAGCACCAGCACGGTCTGCGGCCCAGTGGACAGCAGCTCGCGCACCGTTCCCAGGGCCAGGCCTTCGCGGTTGACCACGTCCAGGCCGATCAGATCGACCCAGTAGTACTCGTCCTTCTCGGGCGTGGGAAAACTCGAACGAGCCACGAAGATGCGGGCACCGCGCAAGGCTTCGGCCGCATTGCGGTCGGGCACCTCGTGCGCCGAGGCCACCACCGAGTCGGAATGTTCTTTGGCTTCGCGGATGGCCAGCCGGACCGGGCCGGCAAAGGTTTTGGCACCTTTTTCGGCCGGCAGCAGATACCAGCGCTTGGAAGAAAACAGCGCGTCGGAATCGGCGCTGTAGGGCAGGACCTTGAACCAGCCCTTGATGCCCCAGGCATCCAGGATGCGCCCGACTTCGATGGCGTCCGCTGGCAATTCAGCGGCTTCGAGGCCGAGCACCATGGATGAAATTTAGGCTGCCTTCTTGGCGGCTTGCTTGATCAGGCGCTCCACGGTCGGGGAGGCCTGTGCGCCCACACCGGTCCAGTAGGTCAGACGATCCTGCGCAATGCGGATGCTTTCCTCGTTGGCGGTGGCGATCGGGTTGTAGAAACCGATGCGCTCGATGAAGCGGCCGTCACGACGGGTGCGCTTGTCGGCCACGACAATGTTGAAGAACGGACGAGCCTTGGAACCGCCGCGAGAGAGTCGAATAACGACCATGATTTATCCTTTGGGTGGTGGAAATCCCATTCAGATGCGAATGGAACCATCCAGTACGAAATCCTTCAGTGTTTGAGACACGCGACATAGCCACCCGGCCAGCGACACACTGAAAAGCCTGTGATTATAACGTTTCTGCCGCTTATGCCCATCATCCGCCCCAGCCGCGACGAAGATATCACTGCCATCACCTCGATTTACGCCCATCACGTGCTGCATGGCACGGGGACTTTCGAGCTGGAGCCGCCCTCGCCGGCCGACATGCAGGCGCGCCGTGCCGAGGTGCTGGCGCGCGGCCTGCCCTGGCTGGTCGCCGAAGACCAAGGCCAGTTGCTGGGCTACGCTTACTGCAACTGGTTCAAGCCCCGTCCCGCCTACCGTTACTCGGCGGAAGACTCGGTCTATGTCGCCCCAGCCGCTCAGGGACAGGGGCTGGCAGGCGGCTGCTCGCAGGACTGTCGGTTCAGGCGCAAAACGCCGGGGTACGCAAGTTGATCGCCGTCATCGGCGATTCAGCCAACGCCGGCTCGATTGGCGTTCATCGCAGCGTCGGCTTCCGGCAGGTCGGCACCATTCACGCTTGCGGCTGGAAGTTCGGACGCTGGCTGGACATTGTTCTCATGGAAACGCCGCTTGGTGAAGGTAACCGCACCGACCCGACGCTTCCCTGACAATAGCGACCATGAAACACAAGACGTTTGCCGCCTGGCTCACCTTCCTCGTCGGCCCGTTGGGCCTGCACCGCTTCTACCTCTATGGCCTGGGCGACGTCCTCGGCTGGCTGCTGCCCATCCCCACCGCCCTGGGCCTGTATGGTGTTGAGCGGGTGCAGACGTATGGCCAGGACGACCCCCTGAGCTGGGTCTTGATTCCGCTGGTGGGTTTCACCATCGCCGGTTGCGCCCTCAACGCCATCGTCTACGGCCTCATGACACGCGAGAAGTGGAACGCCCGCTTCAACCCGGCTGCCGCCAGCGACCATCCCGCCGGCAGCACCAGTTGGCTGACCATCGGTGCCATCGCCTGCTCGCTGCTGATCGGCACCACGGTCCTGATGGCCAGCATCGCCTTCAGCTTCCAGCGCTACTTCGAGTACCAGATCGAGGAAGCACGCAAGATTTCAGAATGAAAATGGCGCTGAATCCTTTCAGATTCAGCGCCAATCGCTATATTTTTAATAGCAATCAGAAGAGTTTCAGACTGACCCAGTAGGCCACGATCGCCACGAAGGCACTGGCCGGGATGGTGAAGATCCAGGCCCAGACGATGTTGCCCGCGACGCCCCAACGCACGGCACTGGCACGTTGGGCCGACCCCACCCCGACGATGGCACCGGTGATGGTGTGCGTGGTGGACACCGGAATGCCCAGGGCGGTCGCCAGGAACAGGGTCAGCGCACCGCCGGTCTCGGCACAGAAGCCCCCCACCGGCTTGAGCTTGGTGATCTTCTGCCCCATGGTCTTGACGATGCGCCAGCCGCCGAACATGGTGCCGGCACCGATAGCCATGTAGCAGCTCACCACCGTCCAGGCCGGCGGCGCGGTGTCCACCGAGGTCATGTAACCCGTCGCCACCAGCAGCATCCAGATGATGCCGATGGTCTTCTGCGCATCGTTGCCGCCGTGGCCCAGGCTGTAGGCCCCGGCCGACACCAGCTGCAGACGGCGGAACCAACGGTCCACCCGCGACGGCGCCGTACGACGGAACACCCAGGCCACCAGCAGCATCATCAGCGAGCCCAGCAGGAAGCCAAGGAACGGCGAGACGAAGATGAAAACCACGGTCTTGATGATGCCGGTGGAGATCAGCGCCTCGGTGCCCGCCTTGCCGATCACGGCACCGACGATGCCGCCGATCAGCGCGTGCGACGAGCTGCTGGGAATGCCGTAGTACCAGGTGATCAGGTTCCAGGTGATGGCGCCGATCAGCGCACCGAACACCACGTGGGTATCGACGATGCCGGGCTGCACGATGCCCTTGCCCACCGTCGCCGCCACACTGAGGTGGAAGATGAAGATGGCCACGAAATTGAAGAAGGCGGCAAACAGCACCGCCTGCCCCGGCCGCAGCACGCCGGTGGACACCACCGTGGCGATTGAGTTGGCGGCGTCATGAAACCCGTTCATGAAGTCGAAGGCCAGTGCCAGAAACACCAGCAGAAGGATCACCCAGAGGGCGCTCTGTACGCTTTCCATGCCGGGGCCCGATCAGGCGTTTTCGAGGACGATGCCCTCGATCTGGTTGGCCACGTCCTCGCACTTGTCGGTCACCGTCTCCAGCAGCTCGTAGATGGCCTTGAGCTTGATCACCTCGCGCACATCGGGTTCCTCGCGGAACAGCTTGCTCATGGCGGTGCGCATCACGCGGTCGGCATCGGACTCCAGGCGGTCGATCTCCTCGCAGGTCTTGAGCGCGGCTTCCGCCGTCTTGGCGTCGCCGATGTTGTCCAGCAGATAGACCGCATCCTTGACGCGCTCGCAGCACTTCACGCTGAGCTCGGTCAGGCGGACGATCTCCTCCGTCATGTGGTGCACGTCGTACAGCGCCATGGTCTCGGCGGCATCCTGGATCAGGTCGGCCACATCGTCCATGGTGTTGATCAGCGAGTGGATCTGCTCGCGGTCGATCGGCGTGATGAAGGTCTTGTGCAGCGCCTTGTTCACGTCATGCGTGATGCGGTCGGCGGCCTGCTCGGCGGCATCGACATCACGGTTGTACTGGTCGCGCAGATTGAGGTCGCTGTAGTGCGCCACCAGTTGGGAAAAAGCACGGGCCGCCTCCACGATGCGGTCCGCATGCTGATTGAACATTTCAAAAAAGTTGCCGTCGCGCGGCATTAATTTCCCAAACAGCATGGAGCTCTCCTAATTCTTGACAGGTCAGTGAAATCACTGAAAACGGGGTAAAGTTTAACCGCCACGTCGCAACCATCCCCATTTCAGGCACTACGGAAGATGAAATACACGGCCCCGACCATGCACAGCGCCGCCCAGACATAGTCCAGCTTGAACGGCTCCTTCAGGTAGAGCATGGCAAAGGGCAGAAACACGCTGAGCGTCACCACTTCCTGCACGATCTTGAGCTGGCCGACCGTGAAGCCGGCCTGCTGAAAGCCGATGCGATTGGCCGGCACCTGCAGCAGGTACTCGAACAGGGCGATGCCCCAACTCGCCAGCGCCGCCAGGTACCAGGGCGCCGTGGCCAGGTTCTTCAGGTGGCCGTACCAGGCAAAGGTCATGAACACATTGCTGCCGATCAGCAGCAGCACGGTTTGCACCGACAGGGGCAGTGAGGTGATGGCATTCATGCCGCCGATTATCGAATGGACAAGAAAAAAGCCCCGCGGCGCGAACCGAGGGGCTTTGAAAACCGGGCCGCAGACGGGCCCGGTCAGGGGAGAGGCAGGTCAGGCGACCACGGAGGCGGCCACGTCCTTGTACTCCTCGATCTGGTCGAAGTTCAGGTACTTGTAGACCTTGTCGCCATTGGCAGACAGCACGCCCATGTCGGCCAGGTACTCGGCCTTGGTCGGGATGCGGCCCAGCTTGGACGCGACCGTCGACAGCTCGGCCGAACCCAGGTAGACATTGGTGTTCTTGCCCAGGCGGTTGGGGAAGTTGCGCGTGCTGGTGGACATCACGGTGGCGCCCTCCTTCACCTGTGCCTGGTTGCCCATGCACAGCGAGCAACCCGGCATTTCCATGCGGGCACCGGCCGCACCGAACACGCCGTAGTGGCCTTCTTCGGTCAGCTGGTGCGCGTCCATCTTGGTCGGCGGCGCCATCCACAGCTTGACCGGGATGTCCTTCTTGCCTTCGAGCAGCTTGGAAGCGGCGCGGAAGTGGCCGATGTTGGTCATGCACGAACCGATGAACACTTCGTCGATCTTGGCGCCGGCCACGTCCGACAGCGTCTTGGCGTCGTCCGGGTCGTTCGGGCAGCAGACGATCGGCTCGGTGATCTCGGCCAGGTCGATCTCGATCACGGCGGCGTACTCGGCATCGGCATCGGGCGCCAGCAGCTCCGGCTTGGCCAGCCAGGCTTCCATGGCCTTGATGCGGCGGCCGATGGTGCGCGCGTCGGCGTAGCCCTGGGCGATCATGTTCTTCAGCAGCACGATGTTCGAGTTGATGTACTCGATGATCGGCTCCTTGTTCAGACGCACCGTGCAGCCGGCGGCGGAACGCTCGGCCGAGGCGTCGGACAGCTCGAACGCCTGCTCCACCTTCATGTCGGGCAAACCTTCGATTTCGAGAATGCGGCCGGAGAAGATGTTCTTCTTGCCCTTCTTCTCGACCGTCAGCAGGCCGGCCTTGATGGCGTACAGCGGGATGGCATGCACCAGGTCACGCAGCGTGACGCCGGGCTGCATCTGGCCCTTGAAGCGCACCAGCACCGACTCCGGCATGTCCAGCGGCATGACGCCGGTGGCGGCGGCGAAGGCCACCAGGCCGGAGCCGGCCGGGAAGCTGATGCCGATCGGGAAGCGGGTGTGGCTGTCGCCGCCGGTGCCGACGGTGTCGGGCAGCAGCATGCGGTTGAGCCAGCTGTGAATGATGCCGTCGCCCGGGCGCAGCGCAATGCCGCCGCGGTTGCTGATGAACTCGGGCAGCTCATGGTGCATCTTCACGTCCACCGGCTTC
Source organism: Curvibacter sp. (assembly GCA_031426755.1). Taxonomy (GTDB): domain Bacteria; phylum Pseudomonadota; class Gammaproteobacteria; order Burkholderiales; family Burkholderiaceae_C; genus Hylemonella. The sequence continues at coordinate 154,901 of JASJPI010000003.1, read as the reverse complement.
GGGTAGGCGGCGGTGTGGCAGAAGGACTGCATCACCAGATCGGAGCTGAAGCCCAGGCAGGCCAGGTCTTTCAGTTCGTCGCGGGTCATCGGGCCGGTGGTGTCCTGCGAGCCGACCGAGGTCATCTTCGGTTCGCAGTAGGTGCCGGGCAGCACGCCCTGGCCTTCGGGCAGGCCACAGGCGCGGCCGACCATCTTCTGTGCCAGCGAGAAACCCTTGCCGTGGCTCTTGGGAACCTGCGGCAGGCGGAACAGCGTGGAGGCCGGCAGGCCCAGCGCTTCGCGCGCCTTGCCGGTCAGACCGCGGCCGATGATCAGCGGAATGCGGCCACCGGCGCGCACTTCGTCGAACAGCACCTCGCTCTTGACCGTGAACTCGGCAATCACCTTGCCGTCCTTCAGGGCCTTGCCTTCATAGGGACGCAGCTCGATGGTGTCGCCCATGGCCATCTGGCTCACATCGAGCTCGATCGGCAGGGCGCCGGCATCTTCCATGGTGTTGTAGAAGATCGGGGCGATCTTGGAGCCGAGGCAGACGCCGCCGAAACGCTTGTTCGGCACGAAGGGAATGTCTTCGCCGGTGAACCACAGCACGGAGTTGGTTGCGGACTTGCGGGACGAGCCGGTACCGACCACGTCACCGACGTAGGCCACCAGGTTGCCCTTGGCACGCAGATCCTCGATGAACTTCACCGGACCGCGCTTGCCGTCTTCCTCGGGCGTGATGCCGTCGCGCTTGTTCTTGAGCATGGCCAGCGCGTGCAGCGGAATGTCGGGTCGGCTCCAGGCATCAGGGGCGGGCGACAGGTCGTCGGTGTTGGTCTCGCCGGTCACCTTCAGCACGGTCAGCGTGATGCTCCGGGGCACTTCGGGACGGCTGGTGAACCACTCGGCATCGGCCCAGCTTTGCAGCACGGCCTTGGCGTGGGCATTGCCCTTGTCGGCCTTTTCCTTGACGTCGTGGAACTGGTCGAACATCAGCAGGGTCTTCTTCAGGCCTTCGGCGGCGACGGCGGCCACGGCGCTGTCATCCAGCAGGTCGATCAGCGGCGTGAGGTTGTAGCCGCCCAGCATGGTGCCCAGCAGTTCGGTGGCCTTCTCGCGCGAAATCAGGGTGCACTTCTCGGTGCCGTGGGCTACGGCAGCCAGGTAGCTGGCCTTGACCTTGGCGGCATCGTCCACGCCGGCGGGAACGCGGTGGGTGATCAGATCGACCAGCGTGGCTTCCTCGCCCTTGGGCGGGTTCTTCAGCAGTTCGATCAGTTCGGCAGTCTGTTTGGCAGACAACGGCAGCGGGGGAATGCCGAGCGCGGCGCGTTCTGCGACATGGGCGCGGTAGGCTTGCAACATGAAAAGCTCCTTCTTCAACAATCAAAAATGGTTCCAGCCCGTGTCGCTTGGGCTTGATCTGCTATTTATTCCGCAGCATCCTGGAGTGCCATGGCGTTCCGCAGGGAAGCAGGCGGGGTCACAGGATCCAGCAGGGAGGGTGGTGGGTTCTTCTCCATGGCGGCGGCAACCGCCACCTGGGACGGGTTCATGCAGGCGTCAACCAGGCGCTTGCCCAGTTTGGTGCTGACCAGCATCGACTTGTTGGCCAGTTGCAGCCAGACGGCGCCGGCATGCTGGTCTTCCAGGCGCATGGCACCGGTCGAGGTCACCACCGGCGCCATGTGGAAAATCTCCTTGCCCAGGCGCACATGGAAATAGCCCGGCGCCTTGGGATCGGCATCGACCGTGACGGAGGCGCCCAGTTCGCACGGTACATGCCCCACCTGCACGCGTTCAGCGAGCTCCAGCGCCGCCGGTGAAAGCGGGACGGGTGCCGGCGCCGGCGTGGCCGCAGCAACCACCGTCCTGGCCGGCTGCGTTTTTTTGCTCTGGGCAAAGTGCGTCTTGCGCGAGGGCAGGTTCTGCGCCAGCAACGACACCGGCAGGACAGCCACCAGAACCAGGGTAATCAATGCTTTCATCATGCGTCTCCTTGGGTGATTCAACGACCTGACACTTTAACGACCTGCCATCTGGAAATAGGCCTGCACACTCTCGGGCAAATGGCGCCCGGTCTGGTGCGCCCGCTCCAGCACCTGCCAGAAATAGCGGTAACTGGCGCGGTCATGCAACTGGCCTTCAAAGCTCACGGGCGCCCACTGCGCGTGCGCGGCAGCCTCGATGATGGCTGCGGCGCGTTCGATCTCCGAACCGCTCGGCGCCAGTGCCTCCAGGATGGGACGAATCTGGCTTGGGTGAATGCTCCACATGCGCGTGTAGCCCAACTCCCGGGCCGCCTTGGCGGCAGCCGCTTTCATGGCTTCAGTATCACTGAATTCAGTGACCACACAATGGGAAGGCACTTTGCCGTGGGCATGGCAAGCGGCGGCAATTTCCAGCTTGGCACGCACCACCAGCGGATGGCTGAACTGGCCCAGTTCTCCGGACTGCGCGTCAGGACGAGAACTCATGGCACTGGCAGGAATGGCGCCGCCGTGAGCCGACACGAAATCCATCAGACCGAAGCTGATGGACTGCACACGCGGATGCGCGGCAATATCGAAAGCACGGTGCACGGCAGCCGGCGACTCCAGCAGCACCTGCAACGGCAAGGGCTCGACCCGGCCGGCAGAACGGGCGGCACCGTCAATCGCAGCCACGGCCCGCTCGACATCGGCCACCGTCTCGACCTTGGGAATCATCAGGTGGCACAAGGCCTTACCGGCATCGCCAACGATGGCCGCCACATCGGCCTCGAACGCCGCATGGTCCACCGGATGCACGCGCACGGCGACGCGTGGCGCCGCCGGCAAGGCCGCCTTGCGGGCGGCCTCCTGCGCTTCCTTGGCCAGCGCCACCACCATCTGGGCATGGTCGCGCTCGCCGCCCACCGGGGCACCGTCTTCGCAGTCGAGTGACACGTCGAAGACGCAGGCCCCGAACTCGGCAATCATCTCAGCCTGCAGCTGCAGGCTCTTGCGCATCCGGACCTCGACGCCGCTGTAATGGTCGCAGACCGGCAAGAAGCCGGCCGCGGCCTGGGCGCCAAGGAGGATGTCGCGCGGACTGAGGGCCGCGGCTCCCCGCCCACCTGCGTGGGCGGGGACGGCCCGAAGGCCCGATGCCTCTGGCGTCGGGAACATGCTGCCTTCCTTACAGCAGGTGCTTGACGCCGTCCTGCTCGCCTTGCAACTCGGCCAGGGTGATGTTGATGCGTTCTTGCGAGAAAGCGTCGATGGCCAGGCCTTCAACCACCTTGTACTCGCCGTTTTCGCAGGTCACCGGGAAGCCGAACATGGTGTCCTTCGGAATGCCGTACTGGCCATCCGACGGAATGCCCATGGTGACCCACTTGCCCTTGGTGCCCAGGGCCCAGTCGCGCATGTGGTCGATGGCGGCATTGGCAGCCGAAGCAGCCGACGACAGGCCACGTGCCTCGATGATGGCAGCGCCGCGCTTGCCCACGGTGGGCAGGAACACGTTGGCGTTCCACTCCTGGTCGTTGATCATCTTGGCCACGCTCTCGCCCTGAATGGTGGCGAAGCGGTAGTCGGCGTACATGGTGGGCGAGTGATTGCCCCACACGGTGAGCTTCTCGATGTCAGCCACAGCCTTGCCGGTCTTGGCAGCGATCTGGCTGGCCGCGCGGTTATGGTCCAGGCGCAGCATGGCGGTGAAGTTCTTGCGCGGCAGGTCGGGCGCGCTCTTCATGGCAATGTAGGCATTGGTGTTGGCCGGGTTGCCAACCACCAGGACCTTGACGTTGCGGCTGGCCACGGCGTTGAGGGCCTTGCCCTGGGCCGTGAAGATGGCACCGTTGACGGCCAGCAGCTCGGCACGCTCCATGCCGGGGCCACGCGGACGCGAACCCACCAGCAGGGCGTAGTCGACGTCCTTGAAGGCGGTCATCGGGTCGCTGTGGGCTTCCATGCCGGCCAGCAGCGGGAAGGCGCAGTCGTCGAGTTCCATCATCACACCCTTGAGGGCCTTCTGGGTCTTCTCATCGGGGATTTCGAGCAATTGCAGGATGACGGGCTGATCCTTGCCCAGCATTTCGCCGGAAGCGATGCGGAACAACAGGGCGTAACCGATTTGGCCTGCGGCGCCAGTAACAGCAACGCGGACGGGCTTTTTGCTCATGGTGAAAACTCCAGAAGTGTTGTGAACGGTGTAACCGGGACGTAACCGGGCCCCGGATGCGGCGCCAAGTGTACCGCGAAAACCCTGATTTATCAATTTGTCTTATGTCTTATATAAGATATGATTCAGCCTATTCCGCCTGCGGGTGACCGCCCCTGCCCCATGAACCAGACGCCCTCTTCTGCTGTTGACCCGGCCACTTCCGGCACGGAAGGTGGCGCGTCTGCGCTATCGGCCCAGACCCCCGCCTTCAGCCCGCTGTACCAGCAGATCAAGGGGCTGATTCTGCAAAGCCTGCAGTCAGGCGAATGGAAACCCGGCGAGTCGATCCCCAGCGAAATGGACCTGGCCGCGCGCTACCGCGTCAGCCAGGGCACGGTGCGCAAGGCCATCGATGAGCTCGCCGCGGAAAACCTGCTGGTGCGCCGCCAGGGCAAAGGCACGTTTGTCGCCACCCATGCAGAGCAACACGTTCAGTACCGCTTCTTGCGGCTGATGCCGGATCAGGGCGACAACCAGAGCGAGGGGCCGGCCGAGCGCACCATCATCGATTGCAAGCGCCTGCGCGCCAGCGCCGACGTGGCGCGCGCCCTGGCGCTGCGTACCGGCGACAGCGTGCTGCAGGCGCGCCGCGTCCTGTCCTTCGCCGGCCGCCCCACCATTCTGGAAGACCTGTGGCTGCCGGGCACGCCCTTCAAGGGCCTGACCGCCGAGCGGCTGAGCCAGCACCTCGGTCCGATGTACGCCCTGTTCGAAACCGAATTTGGCGTGCGCATGGTGCGCGCGGAAGAAAAAATCCGCGCCGTCCTGCCGGATGCCGCCCAAGCTGCCCTGCTCAAAATCCCCAAGAACACGCCGTTGTTGAGCGTGGAGCGCATTGCCTACACCTACAACGACGTCCCGATGGAACTGCGCCGCGGCCTGTACCTGACCGATACCCATCACTATCACAACGAACTCGGCTGAGAAACTCTGTTACCACTCACAAACCCCATAAAGAAACATCCGACCACCCCGTTTTAATGCTGCGTTGCAATAGAATTTGCCACGGCAACCTGCCCGAAATTACAAAGCGGTTACATCCATGAGAAAGCCCCACCATGACTGATCTTGTCAAAGCCTCCCGGCCCCAGCGGCCCGAGTTTCGCAACATCAACGCGTTCAAGGATCTGCCGAGCTACCGTTGGCCGCTGGCCGCACTCGTCTCCGGCATGCATCGCATCAGCGGCCTGATCATGTTCCTGTTGCTGCCGTTCATCATCTGGCTGTTCGACACCTCGCTGTCGTCGGAGTATTCCTACGCGCGCTTCACCTCGCTGTTCAGCGTCGGTGTGGCCGGTGTGCCGGGTGGCTTGTTCAAGCTGGTGGCGCTGGGCCTGATCTGGGCCTACCTGCACCACATCATCGCCGGCCTGCGCCATCTCTGGATGGACGTCTCGCACGATGCAGTGAGCAAGGAATTCGGCCGCCGCTCGGCCGTCGTCACGCTGGTACTCAGCCTGGGCCTGACGGCCGTGCTGGGCGCCAAGCTGTTTGGTCTGTACTAAAGAGAAGCAGGAGCAATTCATGTCCGTCAACTACGGCTCCAAGCGCATCGTCGTGGGCGCACACTACGGTCTGCGCGACTGGCTGGTCCAGCGCGCCACCGGCGTCCTCATGGTCCTGTTCACACTGATGGTGCTCATCCAGGTGCTGGCCATCCGTGGCCCCTTGGGCTACGAGGGCTGGTCCGGCATCTTCGCCACGCAGTGGATGAAGTTCCTCACCTTCACCGTCATCATCGCGCTGGCTTGGCACGTCTGGGTCGGCATGCGCGAAATCTGGATGGACTACATCAAGCCCGTCTGGATCCGCCTGTCGCTGCAGGTATTCACCCTTGTCTGGCTGGTCGGCTGCGCCGGCTGGGCCATCCAGGTTCTGTGGCGTCTCTGATCACCGGAATAAGGCATTACAACAATGAGCTACACCAAAGCGAATATCACCAAGCGCAAGTTCGACGTCGTCATCGTCGGGGCCGGCGGCTCCGGCATGCGCGCCGCGATTGAACTCTCCCGCGCCGGCCTCAACGTGGCCTCGCTGTCCAAAGTGTTCCCCACCCGTTCGCACACGGTCGCCGCACAGGGCGGCGTGAGCGCCTCGCTGGGCAACATGTCCGAGGACAACTGGCACTACCACTTCTACGACACCATCAAGGGCTCCGACTGGCTCGGCGACCAGGATGCGATCGAATTCATGTGCCGCGAAGCGCCCAAGGTCGTGTACGAGCTGGAGCACTTCGGCATGCCATTCGACCGCAACCCGGATGGCACGATCTACCAACGTCCGTTCGGCGGCCACACCGCCAACTACGGTGAAAAACCGGTGCAGCGCGCCTGCGCCGCGGCCGACCGTACCGGCCACGCCATGCTGCACACCCTGTACCAGCAGAACGTCAAGGCCAAGACCAACTTCTTCGTCGAGTGGATGGCACTGGACCTGATCCGCGACGCCGATGGCGACGTGGTGGGTGTGACAGCGCTGGAAATGGAAAGCGGCGACCTGTACATCCTGGAAGCCAAGACCGTGCTGCTGGCCACCGGCGGTGCCGGCCGCATCTTTGCGGCCTCGACCAACGCCTTCATCAACACCGGCGACGGCCTGGGCATGGCGGCACGCGCCGGCATTCCGCTGCAGGACATGGAGTTCTGGCAGTTCCACCCGACCGGCGTGGCCGGCGCCGGCGTGCTGCTGACCGAAGGCTGCCGCGGCGAAGGCGCCATCCTGCTCAACAGCAATGGCGAGCGCTTCATGGAGCGCTATGCCCCGACGCTGAAGGATCTGGCACCGCGCGACTTCGTCTCGCGTTCGATGGACCAGGAGATCAAGGAAGGCCGTGGCTGTGGTCCGAACAAGGACTACGTGCTGCTCAAGCTCGACCACCTCGGCGCCGACACCATCCACAAGCGCCTGCCCTCGGTGTACGAGATCGGCGTCAACTTTGCCAACGTCGACATCACCAAGGAACCGATCCCCGTGGTGCCGACCATCCACTACCAGATGGGCGGCGTGCCGACCAACATCCACGGCCAGGTCGTGACCCACGACGGTTCCGGCAACAGCGTGGTCAATGGCCTGTACGCCGTGGGCGAATGCTCCTGCGTGAGCGTGCACGGCGCCAACCGCCTGGGCACCAACTCGCTGCTGGACCTGCTGGTGTTCGGCAAGGCCGCTGGCCGCCACATCGTCGAGTTCAACGCCAAGAACAAGGAGCACAAGCCCCTGCCGGCCGACGCCGCCGATCGCACGCTGGAGCGCCTGAACCAGCTCGAGAAGTCCAGCGCTGGTACTTACTCGCAGGCCCTGGCCGGCGAAATCCGCTCCACCATGCAACAGCATGCGGGCGTGTTCCGCACCCAGTCGAGCATGGATGAAGGCGTGACGAAAATTGCCGCCATCCGCGAGCGCGTGGCCAGCATCACGCTCAAGGACAAGTCCAAGGTCTTCAACACGGCCCGCATCGAGGCACTGGAAGTGGACAACCTGATCGAAGTGGCCCAGGCCACCATGGTGTCCGCCGCCGCCCGCACGGAATGCCGCGGCGCCCACACGGTCTACGACTACGAGCACCCGGCCGACCATGCCGAGTTCCCGCTGGGTCGCAATGACAAGGAGTGGCTCAAGCACACCCTCTGGCACAGCGAAGGCAGCCGTCTGACCTACAAGCCGGTCAACCTCAAGCCCCTGACGGTGGACAGCGTGCCGCCGAAGGTCCGGACGTTCTAACCAGTAGCCTCACGAGAGACGAAACATGCAAAAACGCACATTCCAAATCTATCGCTACGATCCGGAAAAGGATGCCAAGCCCTACATGCAGACCATCGAGATCGAACTCGACGGTCATGAGCGCATGCTGCTGGACGCGCTGGTCAAGCTCAAGGAACAGGACCCGACCCTGTCGTTCCGCCGCTCCTGCCGCGAAGGCGTCTGCGGCTCCGATGCCATGAACATCAACGGCAAGAACGGTCTGGCCTGCCTGACCAACATGAACACGCTCAAGGGCACCGTCGTGCTCAAGCCGCTGCCGGGTCTGCCAGTCATCCGCGACCTGATCGTGGACATGACGCAATTCTTCAAGCAGTACAACTCGATCAAGCCCTACCTGATCAACGAGACCCTGGCACCCGAGCGCGAGCGCCTGCAGTCGCCCGAAGAGCGCGAAGAGCTCAACGGCCTGTACGAGTGCATTCTGTGCGCGAGCTGCTCGACCAGCTGCCCGAGCTTCTGGTGGAACCCGGACAAGTTCGTCGGCCCGGCCGGCCTGCTGCAGGCCTACCGCTTCCTGGCCGACAGCCGCGATGACGCCACCGGCGAGCGCCTGGACAATCTGGAAGACCCCTACCGTCTGTTCCGCTGCCACACCATCATGAACTGCGTAGATGTCTGCCCCAAGGGTCTGAACCCGACCAAGGCCATCGGCAAGATCAAGGAAATGATGGTCGCCCGCGCGGTGTAAGCAATTCACTAGGGTTGACCGTGGACAATGAACTGATCGACGAGAGGACACTCAGCAAGCTGAAGTGGCGCTGCCGCCGCGGCCTGCTGGAGAACGACCTCTACATCGAGCGCTTTTTCCGCAAGTTCGAGTCCACGTTGACCGTGCGCCAGGCGCAGGGTCTGACGGCCCTGATGGATCTGAGCGATTACGACCTGCTCGACCTGCACCTTGCCCGCAAGCCGCTGGCAAAGGTCGACCCCGAGCTGGACCGCGAAGAAGTGCGCGAAGTTTTGAACATGTTGAGAGAAAACTGCTGAAAGGCCCCCATGAAACTAGCTGACAACAAAGCCACCCTGTCGTTCAGTAACGGCAGCCCCAGCGTCGAGCTGCCCGTCTACCAGGGCAACATCGGCCCGGACGTGATCGACATCCGTAAGCTCTACGGCCAGACGGGCATGTTCACCTACGACCCGGGCTTCCTCTCGACCGCCTCCTGCCAGTCGGCCATCACCTACATCGATGGCGACAAGGGCGAACTGCTGTACCGCGGCTACCCGATCGAGCAGCTCGCGACCCAGTGCGACTTCCTCGAAACCTGCCACCTGCTGCTGTACGGTGACCTGCCGAACGCCGAGAAAAAGGCAGCCTTCAGCGAGCGCGTGACCATGCACACCATGGTCAACGAGCAGATGCAGTTCTTCCTGCGTGGTTTCCGCCGCGATGCGCACCCGATGGCCGTGCTGACCGGTCTGGTGGGCGCCCTGTCGGCCTTCTATCACGACAGCACCGACATCAACAACCCCGAGCACCGCGAAATCGCCGCGATCCGCCTGATCGCCAAGATGCCCACGCTGGTGGCCATGGCCTACAAGTACGGCGTCGGTCAGCCCTACATGTACCCGCGCAACGACCTGAGCTATGCCGGCAACTTCCTGCGCATGATGTTCGGCACGCCCTGCGAGGATTACAAGGTCAACCCGGTGCTCGAGCGCGCCATGGACCGCATCTTCATCCTGCACGCCGACCACGAACAGAACGCTTCCACCTCGACCGTGCGCCTGTGCGGCTCGTCCGGCACCAACCCGTTCGCAGCCATCGCCGCCGGCGTAGCCTGCCTGTGGGGTCCGGCCCACGGCGGCGCCAACGAAGCCTGCCTGAACATGCTGGAAGAGATCCAGGCCAACGGCGGCGTGGCCAAGGTCGGCGAGTTCATGAACCAGGTCAAGGACAAGAACTCCGGCGTGCGCCTGATGGGCTTCGGTCACCGCGTCTACAAGAACCACGACCCGCGTGCCAAGCTGATGCAGGAAACCTGCAAGGAAGTGCTGGCTGAACTGGGCCTGGAAAACGACCCGCTGTTCAAGCTGGCCATGGCGCTGGAAAAGATCGCCCTGGAAGACGACTACTTCGTGCAGCGCAAGCTCTACCCGAACGTCGACTTCTACTCCGGCATCGTGCAGCGCGCGCTGGGCATCCCGGTCAACCTGTTCACCGGCATCTTCGCCCTGGCCCGCACCGTCGGCTGGATCGCCCAGCTCAACGAGATGATCAGCGACCCCGAGTACAAGATCGGCCGTCCGCGCCAACTGTTCACCGGCTCGGTGCGCCGCGACGTGCCGCCGCTGGCCAAGCGTTAAACTGCGCTCCAACGCATGCCCGCCGCACGGCAACGTCGGCGGGCATTTTCATTGGTCGACCAACTTCGCCCCCCACATGCGCCTGATCCAAAGAGCCGCTGAACTCAAGCGCCTGCTGGCTGACAACGCTGACCCGCAGCCCTGCAGCTGCAGCCTGGGCGGCTGCGCCGGCTGGGAAAGCCTGAGCGAAGACCGCTGGCCCGCCGCCCAGATGCAGCAGGTGGCCACGCTGCGCGACCCTGAGCTTGACGAGCCGACCTTCGAGGAACACCACCCGCAAGGCACGCGCTACGACTCAGCCGATGCGCCGGTGGCCCTGAAATTCTTCCCCTACAACCGCTGCAAACTCTGGCGCTGCGGCCAATGCCAGCGGCACCTGCTGCGCTACACCGAGTTCGGCGGCTACTACGTCGACCACCGGGTGCGCGAGCTGTCGCCGAAGCTGGACATCATTGACTAGGGCCTGTTCACACTGATTTCACAAGATGCGTTGCGGATCAAAAAGGCCATGCGCAAGGCACGAAACGCAGCCGGGGTCGGCCCCCGGCAAGGCTTCGGAACGCCGCGCATGGTCTTTTTGGCCGCAACCCGAAGGGAACGAGGAGAAAGCCGCGCCAATCTAGGCGCGCGACGACGCCCAGACTGGCCGTCTGGGCTAGGAGTGCAACAACGAGTGGCGTGGCTTTCTCCTCGTTCGCACTTGTGAAATCAGTGTGAACAGGCCCTAAAAAACCTTGCTGGCGTGGTCCGAATAAAATAGCGGATTGCCAAGGAAAACCCCATGGGACGCACCCTTTACGACAAGATCTGGGACGAGCACGTCGTCCATACCGAAGAAGATGGCACCGCCATCCTCTACATCGACCGCCATCTGGTGCATGAAGTCACCAGCCCGCAAGCCTTCGAGGGCCTGCGCCAGGCCGGCCGCAAGGTGTGGCGCGTCAGCTCCATCGTCGCCACCGCCGACCACAACACGCCGACCACCGGCTGGGAACTCGGCTACGACGGCATTGCCGACCCGATCAGCAAGGAACAGATCACCACGCTGGACGCCAACATCCAGGAGTCCGGCGCCGCCGCCTTCTTCCCCTTCCTGTCCAAGCGCCAGGGCATCGTGCACGTGATCGGCCCGGAAAACGGCGCCACCCTGCCCGGCATGACGGTGGTCTGCGGCGACTCGCACACCTCGACCCACGGCGCCTTCGGTGCGCTGGCGCACGGCATCGGCACCAGCGAGGTCGAGCACGTGATGGCCACGCAGACCCTGCTGGCCAAGAAGGCCAAGAACATGCGGGTCTTGGTGGAAGGCAACGTGGCCCGCGGCGTCACCGCCAAGGACATCGTGCTGGCCATCATTGGCAAGATCGGCACCGCCGGCGGCACCGGCTACACCATCGAGTTCGCCGGCTCGGCCATCCGTGCCCTGAGCATGGAAGGCCGCATGACGGTGTGCAACATGGCGATCGAAGGCGGCGCCCGCGCCGGTCTGGTCGCGGTGGACGACAAGACCATCGAGTACGTCAAGGGCCGTCTGCTCTCCCCCACCGGCGTGGAGTGGGACCAGGCCGCGGCCTACTGGAAGACGCTGCATTCCGACGCCGACGCCGCGTTCGACGCTGTGGTCGAGCTTGATGCCGCGCAAATCCTGCCGCAGGTCACCTGGGGTACTTCGCCCGAGATGGTGCTGGGCATTGACGGCCGCGTGCCTGACCCGGACAAGGAAAAGGACGCCAACAAGCGCGGTGCCATCGAACGCGCCCTGACCTACATGGGTCTGGAGCCCGGCAAGCCGCTGGCCGACATCACCATCGACAAGGTCTTCATCGGCTCCTGCACCAACAGCCGTATCGAGGACATGCGTGAAGCCGCTGCCATCGTGAAGAAACTCGGCCAGAAGGTCGCCAAGAACGTGAAGCTGGCCATGGTGGTGCCGGGCTCTGGCCTGGTGAAAGAACAAGCCGAGCGTGAAGGCCTGCACGAGATCTTCAAGGCCGCCGGCTTCGAGTGGCGTGAACCGGGCTGCTCCATGTGCCTGGCCATGAATGCCGACCGGCTGGAGCCGGGCGAGCGCTGCGCCTCCACCAGCAACCGCAACTTCGAAGGGCGCCAAGGCGCTGGCGGCCGCACCCACCTGGTGAGCCCGGCCATGGCCGCCGCTGCCGCGGTGCACGGCCATTTTGTCGACGTCCGCAAATTCGCCTGAACCCTCTGCCTAGGAGAACACGATGAAAAAGACAACCCTGTTCATGGTCCTGTCCCTGACGCTGGCTCTGGTGGGCTGCAACACCGTCAAGGGCGTGGGCCAGGACATTCAGAAGGCCGGCGAGAAGATCGAAGGCGCGGCGAAGAAATAATGAAAACCTTTACCGTACACAAGGGCCTGGTGGCCCCGATGGACCGCGAGAACGTCGACACCGACGCCATCATCCCCAAGCAGTTTCTCAAATCGATCCGCAAGACCGGCTTCGGTCCGAACCTGTTCGACGAGTGGCGCTACCTGGACGCCGGCTACCCGGGCCAGGACCCCGCCGCTCGCCGCCCGAACCCGGACTTCGTGCTGAACCAGCCGCGTTATGCCGGTGCCTCCATCCTGCTGGCACGCAAGAACTTCGGCTGCGGCTCCTCGCGCGAACATGCACCCTGGGCACTCGACCAGTATGGCTTTCGCGCCATCATCGCCCCCAGCTTTGCCGACATCTTCTTCAACAACAGCTTCAAGAACGGCCTGCTGCCGATCCAGCTGCCGGAAGCCACGGTGGCCCAGCTGTTCGACGAATGTGCCGCTTTTCCCGGCTACCAGCTCACCATCGACCTGGAACGCCAGGTCATCGTCAAGCCGCAGGGCGAAGAGATTCCCTTCGACGTGCAGGCCTTCCGCAAGTACTGCCTGCTCAACGGCTTCGACGACATCGGCCTGACCCTGCGCCACAAGGACAAGATCGCTGCCTTCGAAGCCCAGCGTCTGGCACAAAAACCCTGGCTGGCCCATACCACCATGGCGTAAGCAGCTATCAATTTAATAGTAATCAAAAAATGAAAATCGCAGTCTTGCCGGGTGACGGCATCGGTACCGAAATCGTGGCCGAGGCCGTCAAGGTCCTGAACGTGCTTGACCTGTCCTTCGAGATGGAGTCCGCCCTGGTCGGTGGCGCCGCCTTTGAGGCCCATGGCCATCCGCTGCCGGAGTCCACCCTGAACCTGGCCAAGGCGGCCGACGCCATCCTGTTCGGTGCCGTCGGCGACTGGAAATACGACAAGCTGGACCGCCCGCTGCGCCCCGAACAGGCCATCCTCGGCCTGCGCAAGCACCTCGGTCTGTTCGCCAATTTCCGCCCCGCCATCTGCTACGAGCAACTGGTCGGTGCGTCGAGCCTCAAGCCCGAGCTGATTGCCGGCCTGGACATCCTGATCATCCGCGAGCTGACTGGCGACATCTACTTCGGCCAGCCGCGTGGCCGCCGCATCGCGGTGGACGGCCACTTCCCCGGTGCCGAAGAAGCCTTCGACACCATGCGCTACAGCAAGCCCGAGATCGAGCGCATCGCCCACGTCGCCTTCCAGGCCGCGCGCAAACGCAACAAGAAGGTCACCAGCGTCGACAAGGCCAATGTGCTGGAAACCTTCCAGTTCTGGAAGGACGTGGTGACCGAAGTGCACGCCCAGTACCTGGATGTGGAGTTGGAGCACATGTACGTTGACAACGCCGCCATGCAACTGGTGCGCGCGCCGAAGAAGTTCGACGTGGTGGTGACCGGCAACATGTTCGGCGACATCCTGTCGGACGAAGCCTCGATGCTGACCGGCTCGATCGGCATGCTGCCCTCGGCCAGCCTGAACAGCCGGAACCAGGGCCTGTACGAGCCCAGCCACGGCAGCGCGCCGGACATCGCCGGCAAGGGCATTGCCAACCCGCTCGCTACAATACTGTCTGCTGCCATGATGCTCCGTTTTTCGCTCAACCAAGCCGCCGCGGCCGACCGTATCGAGTCCGCAGTGAAGAGCGTGCTCGCGTCCGGACTGCGCACGGCCGACATCTGGTCGGAAGGCACCACCCGGGTCAGCACCCGCGAAATGGGCGACGCCGTCGTCGCTGCCATTACAAAAACCAAGGGCTAAACAGGCTCTCGGTTCGTCACGCCCTCCCGGCTGGACGAGCCGGGAAAACAGGATTTGATTTGAAAGGGCATGTGATGAGCAAAGTTGGCAATCTGGTGGGCCTCGTCGGTTGGCGCGGCATGGTGGGCTCGGTCCTGATGGACCGCATGCAGGCCGAAGGCGACTTCGCCCTGATCGAGCCGGTGTTCTTCTCCACCTCCAACGCCGGCGGCAAGGCCCCGGCCCAGGCCAAGAACGAAACCACGCTCAAGGATGCCAACAGCATCGACGAGCTGAAGAAGTGCGACATCATCCTGACCTGCCAGGGCGGCGACTACACCAAGGAGGTGTACCCGAAGCTGCGCGCCGCCGGCTGGAACGGCCACTGGATTGACGCCGCCTCCTCGCTGCGCATGGCCGATGACGCCGTCATCGTGCTTGACCCGGTCAACCGCGATGTGATCGACAGCGCCTTGGCCCGCGGCGGCCGCAACTGGATCGGCGGCAACTGCACCGTGAGCCTGATGCTCATGGCCATGGGCGGCCTGTTCAAGGCCAACCTCATCGAGTGGGTCAGCGCCATGACCTACCAGGCCGCTTCCGGTGCCGGTGCGCAGAACATGCGTGAGTTGCTGAGCCAGATGGGTGCCCTGCACGATGCCGTCAAGGCCGAGCTGGCCGACCCGGCCTCCGCCATCCTGGACATCGACCGTAAGGTGGCTGCCACCATGCGCGATGCCAGCTTCCCGACCAAGAACTTCCGCAACACGGCCCTCGCCGGCAGTCTGATCCCCTGGATCGACGTGCCGGTGGAGCATGGCCAGAGCAAGGAAGAGTGGAAGGGTGGCGCCGAGTGCAACAAGATCCTGGGCAACCCGGCCTTCCGCAGCGCCGGCAGCATCCCGATCGATGGCCTGTGTGTGCGCATCGGCGCCATGCGCTGCCACTCGCAGGGTCTGACCGTCAAGCTGAAGAAGGACGTGCCGCTGGATGAGATCGAGTCCATGCTGGCGGGTGCCAACGACTGGGTGAAAGTGGTCGCTAACCAACGCGAGATCAGCGAACGCGATCTGACGCCGGCGGCCGTCACCGGCACGCTGACCGTGCCGGTCGGCCGCCTGCACAAGCTGGCCATGGGCAACGACTACCTGGGCGCCTTTACCGTGGGCGACCAGCTGCTGTGGGGAGCGGCCGAGCCGTTGCGCCGCATGTTGCGCATTTTGTTGGCCGCCTGAGCTGGTTTTGCCCTCGAAGCAACGGCTTGCGGCTTGCCGCAAGCCGTTGTCGTTTGACAACACCGAGCCCAGCCTGGGGCGACGAAAGGCAGGCTCAGAAGGTTAAGCGCTTTCTCAGCTTGTCAGGCTAACATATTGATGTTAAGGTACTTTTCCTGTTTTGAGCGTCGGTCGCTTGGCTCGCAAAACGCGCCGGGCGTGGCCGCTTGCCCGAACATCGGAGGCTAATAAATTGATTGCTAAGTCACACCGCTGGCAGAAAACCGCCCTGGCCGTTGCGGCCACGGCGCTACTGGGTCTGTGGGGAACCCATGCTTCGGCGCTCTCGCTGGGGCGTATTGCTGTTCTGTCGGCACTGGGCGAGCCTCTTCGGGCAGAAATCGATATCCCGGACATCAATCCCGAGGAAGCCGCCTCGCTCAAGGCCAGCGTGGCATCGCCGGAAGCCTTCCGTGCTGCCGGCATGGACTACAACCCGACCATGAGCGGCCTGCAGATCTCACTGCAGAAACGCCCGGACGGACGCTCCTATCTGCGCATCAGCAGCGACCGCACCGTCAATGACCCCTATGTGGACCTGATTCTGGAGGCCAGCTGGTCCTCCGGCCGCATCGTGCGCGATTACACGATGCTGTTCGACCCGCCCAATCTGCGCCAGCCGCAGGCCGTCACGCCAACGGCGCCGCAGCTCAGCCCCGCGCCGGCCCGTGTTGCGCCCAGGCCACCTGCTGCAAGCGCCACGACACCCGCCCCGGTAAGCGGCCCCAGCCGTGCCGTCGCGCCGGCGGCTTCCCGCCCTGCGACGGTCAAGCCCAGCCCCGAAGCGGCAGCCAAGCCGGCGCCAGCCGCTGCCGCCAAACAGCTCACCGTCAAGTCCGGTGACACGGCCAGCAAGCTGGTCGCGTCCGGCCGTCCGGCCGGTGTATCGCTCGACCAGATGCTGGTGGCCATGCTGCGCGCCAACCCCGATGCCTTCATCAACGGCAACATCAACCGTCTGCGCAGTGGCGTGGTGGTCACCTTGCCGGGCGCCGAGGAAGCCCAGGCCACTTCTGCCGAAGAAGCCCACCAGATCGTGCTGGCCCAAAGCAAGGACTTCAACGAATTCCGTCGCAAGCTGGCCGGCAGCGCGCCTCTCAGTCAGGTAACGACGGCCGACCGCCGCGCCGGCGGCAAGGTCGAGGCCCAGGTCGAGGACAAGAAGGCCGCCACCGGCACCCCCGACAAGCTGACCCTCTCCAAGGGCGCCGTCCAGACCCAAGGCAGCGAAGAGAAGATCGCCAAGGAACGCAGCGCCAAGGAAACGGCCAGTCGCGCCGAAGAGCTGTCCAAGAACATTGCCGAGCTGAGCAAGCTGAGTGCTGCGGTCACGCCGGCCCCGGCCGCATCGAGCCCCCAGGCCGCCGCACAGGCCGCGCCCGAGCCGTCCCAGCCCGCTTCGGCTGCGGCATCAACCGCCGTCGCCCTGCCGGCCGTGACAGCTTCAGCCCCGGCGGCCGAAGCCTCGGCACCAGCTGCAGCCGCCTCTGCCCCGGCTCCGGCCGCCTCGGCACCCGCCAAGCGGCCGGTCGCCGTGCCACCGATGCCGGTGGAAGAGCCCAGCCTGCTGGACGAACTGCTGGACAACCCGCTGGTCCCCGCAGCTGCAGCGGGCCTGATCGCCTTGCTGGCCGGACTGGGCTTTTACCGCGTGCGCCAGCGCAAGCAGGCGGCCCAGATGGACAGTTCCTTCCTGGAAAGCCGGCTGCAGCCTGATTCATTCTTTGGCGGCAGCGGCGGCCAGCGCGTCGACACCCACGATAGCGGCACTACGGGCTCCTCCATGGTCTATTCGCCGAGCCAGCTCGATGCGGCCGATGATGTCGATCCGGTGGCCGAAGCCGATGTCTATCTGGCCTATGGCCGCGACCTGCAAGCCGAGGAAATCCTGAAGGAAGCCCTGCGCCTCCATCCCGACCGGATCGCCATCCACCTCAAGCTGATGGAGATCTATGCCAAGCGTCGCGATGTCCGCAACTTCGAGAACATCGCCACCGAAGTTCATCGACTGACCGAGGGCGAGGGCGCCGACTGGAGCCGTGCCAGCGAACTGGGCTTGAGCATCGACCCGGACAATGAGTTCTACCAGCCTGGTGGCCAGCCGACCTCGGCCCCCGTGCCGCTGGCAGCCGCCGAATTCAGTGCCAGTGAGGCCCCGGCCAGCCCGCTGCCGGTGCCGGCAGCCGAGCCCGCCATTTCCCCGGTCGACCTGGACCTGGATCTGGACTTCTCGCTGGACGAAGAACCGGCCGCATCCGTCACTGCCGTGGCACCGGTTGCTGAACCTGAAGCCACACCGCCCGCCCTGGACCTGGATATCGATCTGCCCGCCGTGGCCAGCAAGGACACCGACAACAGCCTCGAATTCGAACCGCCCGAGTTCCCGGACAGCCTCGATACCCCCGCCGAAGCGCAAGCCCCCGGGAGCATGCCGACGAGCGCCGACAGCAATACCGGCGCCCTTGAATTCGATCTCGGCTCGCTCTCGCTCGACCTGGGTGAGCCAACCACCGAGCAGACCGGTGCCTCGGATGACCCCTTGGCAACCAAACTGGCCTTGGCCGAGGAATTCAGCGCCATCGGCGACACCGACGGTGCCCGCGCCCTGATCGAGGAAATCATCGCCGAAGCCACTGGCGACACCAAGCTCAAGGCCCAGGAAGCCCTGAGCAAGCTCAATTGAGTTTGCTCAGTCCGCAGGCGATACACGTGGACCCGATCTTGCCGTGAGGGTGGCTTTAGGCGTCAGCTACAACGGCCAATCGTATGACGGCTGGCAAAGCCAACCTTCGGGCCGCACGGTACAGGATCAGCTGGAAAAGGCGCTGAGCCAGTTTGCCGACCAGCGCATCTCCACCCTGTGTGCCGGCCGCACCGATGCCGGGGTGCACGGCCTGATGCAGGTGGTGCATTTCGACACCAGCGCCGAACGCGCCCCCTACGCCTGGGTGCGCGGTACCAATAGTTTCCTGCCGCGCGACATCGCCGTGCAGTGGGCCCACGTCGTGCCGGACGAATTTCACTGCCGTGCCAGCGCCCTCTCACGCCGCTATGCCTATTCGTTGCTGGAGTCGCCGGTGCGCCCCAGTGTCGACACCGGGCGCGTCGGCTGGGTCTTCCAGCCGCTGGACCTGGCGGCCATGGAAGAGGCTGCCATCCTTCTGCTGGGTGAGCACGACTTTACCTCCTTCCGCGCCTCGGCCTGCCAGGCCCTCTCGCCGGTGAAAAACCTGCTGCGCCTGGAAATCAGCCGGCGTGGTGCCTACTGGCGTTTCGAGTTCGAGGCCAATGCTTTCCTGCACCACATGATCCGCAACATCATGGGCTGCCTGATCGTGATCGGCCAGGGCAAGCAGCCGCCGCAATGGATCAACGAGGTGCTGGCGGCACGCAGCCGTGACGCCGCCGCCCCGACCTTCTCGCCCGACGGCCTGTACTTCCTCGGGCCACGCTACGACGCCCGCTGGGGCTTGCCGGATCGCACGCCTGCGTATGATTGGCTGCCATGAACACGCGAACAAGAATCAAGATCTGCGGCCTGACTCGCGAGCAGGACGTCGATGCAGCGGTGGCCGCCGGCGCCGATGCGGTGGGCTTCGTGCTCTATGAAAAGAGTCCGCGGTATGTAGCCCCCGAGCGCGCCGCCGAACTGGCCCGGCGACTGCCGCCTTTCGTCACGCCGGTGCTGCTGTTCGTGAACGAAAATGCTACAAAAATCATAGCTACCTGCGCCGCCATTCCGGGCGCTACCCTGCAATTTCATGGCGACGAGACGCCAGCGCAATGCCTGCAGGCCAGCAGCCAAGGCGCCCGCGACTTCCTGCGCGCGGCCCGCATTCCGCTGGGCGAAGCCGGGCGCGCCTTCGACCTCGTAAAATACGCCCAGGATTACTCAGCCGCCCAGGCCATCCTGCTCGACGCCCACGTCGACGGTTTTGGCGGCGGCGGCAAGGCATTCAATTGGTCACTTCTTCCTCCAAACGTCGACGCTCACCTCGTCTTGAGTGGTGGGCTCACACCTGCAAACGTGGCCGATGGCATTCGGCAGGTACGGCCGCGCTGTAAATCGCTGGCCGTGGATGTGAGTTCCGGCGTCGAGGCCTCCAAGGGCATCAAGGACGCCGCCAAGATCAATCAGTTCGTCGCAGCGGTTCGTGCTGCCGACGCACAACTTGCAGGCTAAGACATGTTCGACTACCACCAGCCCGATGCCTCGGGCCATTTCGGCATTTACGGCGGCAGCTTTGTCAGCGAAACGCTGACGCATGCCATCAACCAGCTGCGCGCGGCCTACGCCAAGTACCAGCACGACCCCGAGTTCCTGGCCGAGTTCAAGGATGAGCTGGCCCACTTCGTCGGCCGCCCCTCGCCGATCTACCACGCGGCGCGCATGAGCCGCGAGCAGGGCGGCGCCCAGATCTTCCTCAAGCGCGAGGACCTGAACCACACCGGCGCACACAAGATCAACAACACCATCGGCCAGGCCATGCTGGCCCGGCGCATGGGCAAGACGCGCATCATCGCCGAGACCGGTGCCGGCCAGCACGGCGTGGCCACCGCCACCATCTGCGCGCGCTACGGCCTGGAGTGCGTGGTCTACATGGGTAGTGCCGACGTCAAGCGCCAGAGCCCCAACGTCTACCGCATGAACCTGCTGGGCGCCACCGTGGTGCCGGTGGAGTCCGGCAGCAAGACGCTGAAGGACGCACTCAACGAGGCCATGCGCGACTGGGTCGCCAACGTGGACAACACCTTCTACATCATCGGCACCGTGGCCGGCCCGCACCCCTACCCGATGATGGTGCGCGACTTCCAGAGCGTGATCGGCAACGAATGCCTGGTGCAGATGCCCGAGATGCTGGCACGCGCCGGCTGCAAGACGCAGCAGCCCGACGCCGTGGTCGCCTGCGTCGGCGGCGGCAGCAATGCCATGGGCATCTTCTACCCCTACATCCCGCACGAGCAGACGCGCCTGATCGGCGTCGAGGCCGCGGGCGAAGGCATGGACAGCGGCAAGCACTCGGCCTCGCTGCAACGCGGCAGCCCGGGTGTGCTGCACGGCAACCGAACCTACGTACTGCAGAACGAGGATGGCCAGGTGACCGAGACCCACAGCATCAGCGCCGGCCTGGACTACCCCGGCGTCGGCCCCGAGCACGCCTACCTCAAGGACATCGGCCGTGCCGAGTACGTCGGCATCACCGACACCGAAGCACTGGCCGCGTTCCACTACCTGTGCCGCACCGAGGGCATCATCCCCGCGCTCGAATCGAGCCATGCCGTGGCCTATGCCATGAAGCTGGCCAAGACCATGCGAGCCGACCAGTCCATCCTCGTGAATCTCTCGGGTCGGGGCGACAAGGACATCGGCACCGTGGCCGATCTCTCGGGCGCCGATTTCTACGACCGGCCCTCGATGCGCGGCATCTCGGTCAAAGGCGGGGAGGGGCGCAAATGAATCGCATCGCAACGACCTTTGCCGCGTTGAAAGCGCACAACCGCAAGGCCCTGATTCCCTTCGTCACGGCCGGTTTTCCCTACCCCGACATCACGCCCGAACTCATGCACGGCATGGTGGCGGCCGGCGCCGACGTCATTGAACTCGGCGTGCCCTTCTCCGACCCCAGCGCCGACGGCCCCGTGATCCAGGCCGCCGGTGACAAGGCCCTGGCTGCCGGCATCGGCCTGCGCCAGGTGCTGGAGATGGTGCGCAGCTTCCGCCAGAAGAACAGCACCACCCCGGTGGTGCTGATGGGCTACGCCAATCCGATCGAGCGCTACAACCAGCTGCATCCGGCCAGCGGCGACAACGCCTTCGCCCGCGATGCGGCCGCCGCTGGCGTCGATGGCGTGCTGGTGGTGGACTACCCGCCCGAGGAGTGCGAAGCATTCGCGGCTGCGCTCAAGGCCCATGGCCTGGATCTGATCTTCCTGCTGGCCCCCACCTCGACCGCCGAGCGCATGGACCAGGTGGCCCGGGTGGCCAGCGGTTACGTCTACTACGTCTCGCTCAAGGGCGTGACCGGTGCCGGCACCCTGGACACGGCGGCGGTGGAAGCCATGCTGCCCAAGATCCGCCAGCATGTCAAAATCCCGGTCGGCGTCGGTTTCGGCATCCGCGATGCGGCCAGCGCCCGGGCCGTGGGCCGGGTGGCCGACGCGGTGGTGATCGGCAGCCGCATCATCCAGCTGATCGACAACCAGCCGCGTGAGCGGGTGGTTCAGGCGGCCTCGGACTTCCTGCGCGAGATCCGGGCTGCTTTGGATTCATAATCCCCCCCGACCGACCTATGAAACCGGGAACTGGGTCCTGACCCCAGTTTTGACATTGAGGAATTGCACATGAGCTGGCTTGAAAAACTTCTGCCTCCCAAAATCCAGCACACCGACCCGGCCGACCGGCGCAGCGTGCCCGAAGGGCTGTGGATCAAGTGCCCCAGTTGCGAGAGCGTGCTCTACAAGACCGACCTGGAGCAGAACCAGAACGTCTGCCCGAGTTGCAGCCACCACCACCGCATCGACGCGCGCGCGCGTCTCAACGCCTTCCTCGACAACGAAGGCCGCTACGAGATCGGCCAGGAAGTGGTGCCGGTCGATGCGCTGAAGTTCAAGGACAGCCGCAAGTACCCCGAGCGCCTGAAGGAAGCCATGGACGCCACCGGCGAAACCGATGCCCTGATCGTGATGGGCGGTGCCGTGCATGGCATCAGCCTGGTGGCGGCGTGCTTCGAGTTCAGCTTCATGGGTGGTTCCATGGGATCGGTGGTGGGCGAGCGCTTCGTGCGCGGCGTGGAAACTGCGATCGAGCAGAAAGTGCCGTTCCTGTGTTTCACCGCCACCGGTGGCGCGCGCATGCAGGAAGGTCTGCTCTCGCTCATGCAGATGGCCAAGACCAACGCGGCCCTGACCCGTCTGGCCAAGAAGGGCCTGCCCTACATCAGCGTGCTGACCGACCCGACCATGGGCGGCGTCAGCGCCGGCTTCGCCTTCCTGGGTGACGTGGTGATTGCCGAGCCCAAGGCCCTGATCGGCTTTGCCGGCCCGCGCGTGATCGAATCGACCGTGCGCGTGACCCTGCCGGAAGGCTTCCAGCGCGCCGAGTTCCTGCAGCAAAAAGGCGCCGTCGACTTCATCTGCGACCGCCGCGAACTGCGCAAGACCGTGGCCAGCACGCTGGCCATGCTGCAACGCCAGCCGGCTGACGCGGTGATCTGAAGCAGACAGCCCCGAGCAAATCCCCTGTACAAGGCGCGAGATCGTCGCGCACTACCGGACTCAGTCGTGAAACGCCGCGGGACCGGCTTTGCCGGACCGCTGGCGTTGCCCCCTGCAAGGGGCTAAGGCCTGCGGCTCCGAACCTGCCTGCGCAGGCTCGGACAGGCCGAAGAGCCACAGCCTCTGGCGCGGGCCTGTCTGGCGGCTACGCGCAGCGAGCAAGCCTGGGGGTGTTCAATACATCAGCGCAGCGCCCTGCAGACTGCCCAGCACAATGGCGGCGACCTGCAACAGCACCAGCAGCACCAACGGCGACAGGTCGATGCCGCCCACCAGCGGCACCAGGCGCCGGATTGGCGCCAGCGGCGGCGCCACCAGCCGGTCGATGACGTCGGTCAGCACGTTGCTGCTTTGCAGCCACGAGAGCACGGCATAGACAATCACCAGACCCGTCAGGCCCGAAATGGCCAGCCGCACCACGCCGAAGGCAGCCAGGATCAGCACCGAGACATAGCTGGCGCCAAAGCTGGTGAACGCCCACAGCAGCGAGAACTGCGCCAGCTCGATCAGGAACACGCCCGCCAGGCTGGCCGTATCCCAGCGCCCCAGGGCCGGCAGCACGCGACGCAGCGGCAGCACCAACCAGTCGGTCAAGGCAAAGACGAAACGCCCGAGCGGATTGCCGGAACGTGCCGACATCGGGATGCGCTGATGCTGCATGTACAGGCGCAGCAGACAGGCGCCACCCACCACACCGGCGACAACTTCGAGCAACAGGGAAAGGATCTGGAACAGCATGGATCTTGGCCAAAAGTTCGCCAAATCATAGCGTCATTAAAATAGCGGGTTCTGGCCATGTTTCATGGCCACCTCCTACCCTGCCCTCTCATGTCTGAACACAACACCGCAGCCCCCGCCCAGGACGAAAACCAGCTGATCGCCGAGCGGCGCGACAAGCTCAAGGCCATCCGCCAGCAAGAGGCCGATGGCAAGGGCCCGGCCTTCCCCAATGACTTCAAGCCGGCCGACCGCGCCGCCGACCTGTTTGCTGCCCATGCCGGCCAGACTGCCGAGGGGCTGCTGGCCCAGGGCAGCACCGCCAAGATCGCCGGCCGCATGATGCTCAAGCGCGTCATGGGCAAGGCCAGCTTCGCCACGCTGCAGGACAGCACCGGCCGCATCCAGATCTACGTCAAGCGCGACGAAGTGGGCGAAGAGCTCTACGAGCAGTTCAAGCACTGGGATCTGGGCGACATCGTGGCGGCCGAGGGCACGGTCTTCAAGACCAAGACCGGCGAGCTCTCGATCCAGGCCAACCAGGTGCGCCTGCTGACCAAGAGCCTGCGCCCGATGCCCGACAAGTTCCACGGCGTGGCCGACCAGGAAGTGAAATACCGTCAGCGTTATGTGGACCTGATGACCGACGAGGAAGCCCGCCAGCGCTTCGTCGCACGCAGCAAGGCCGTGAGCTCGATCCGCGACTTCATGGTGTCGCACAACTTCCTCGAAGTCGAAACACCCATGCTGCACCCGATTCCCGGTGGCGCCAACGCACGACCCTTCGAGACCCACCACAACGCGCTGGACCAGGAAATGTTCCTGCGCATTGCGCCCGAGCTCTACCTCAAGCGCCTGATCGTCGGCGGTTTCGAGCGTGTGTTCGAGATCAACCGCAACTTCCGCAACGAAGGCATCTCGGTGCGCCACAACCCCGAGTTCACCATGATGGAGTTCTACGCGGCCTACTGGGACTACCAGGACCTGATGACCTTCACCGAAGGCCTGGTGCGCCATGCCGCCCAGCAGGCGGCAGGTACGCTGCAGCTCAGCTACGGCGGCCAGCCGGTCGACCTGGCCAAGCCGTTCGAGCGCCTGACCATCCGCGAAGCCATCATTCACCACAGCGAAGCCGGCGTGCATGTCGACGACAGTGCCTGGCTGATCAACGCGCTCAAGAAGCTCGGCCTGAACGAGGAGAAAAACAAGCTCTCCACCCGTTCGCTGGCCGCACTGCAGGTGCTGTACTTCGAGGAAACGGTGGAGGAAAAGCTCTGGCAGCCGACCTTCATCTGCGAGCACCCGGTGGAAATTTCGCCGCTGGCGCGTGCCAGCGACACGCGACCCGATGTGACCGAACGCTTCGAGCTCTACATCACCGGCCGCGAGTTCGGCAACGGCTTCTCCGAGCTCAACGACGCCGAGGAACAGGCCGCGCGCTTCCACGGCCAGGTGGCGGCCAAGGACAGCGGCGACGACGAAGCCATGTTCTTCGACCACGACTTCGTGCGTGCGCTCGAATACGGCATGCCGCCCACCGGCGGCTGCGGCATCGGCATCGACCGCCTGATGATGCTGCTGACCGACAGCCCGAGCATCCGCGACGTGATTCTCTTCCCCGCGCTGCGCCGGGAAGTTTGATTCCCACCGGCCGGCTTGCATGAAAGACACCCCATGACAGGCACGACAGCAGGCAGGCCGGGCTTGCTCAGCGCCGAGCATGTTGCCATGATCGACCGCGGGGTGTCGACCATCGTCGCCTCGCACGATGCGTCGCAACGCCCCAGCCTGATGCGCGCCGTGGGGGCCGCCATCACCCCCGATGGTGCCCACATCACGGTCTACCTGAACCGCCCCGCCTGCGTCCAGTTGCTGGCCGATTTGCAGGCCACCGGGCAGATTGCCGTGGTGTTCAGCGAACCGTTTTCGCACTGCGCAGTACAGGTCAAGGCCTGCCGCATCGAGTTGCGCGCGGCCGGCCCGGCCGATGCGCCGATCTTGGCGCGCTACTTGGCCAGCATGGAACACGAGCTCGGCCGCATCGGCTTCGGCTCGGACTACACCCGCATCATGCTGGCCCACCAGCTGAACGACGTAGCAGCCGTCTCGTTCAGTCCGGAACAAGCCTTCGACCAGACGCCCGGACCGAAGGCCGGCACCTGCCTGCCGCTCGCCGGAGGCAGCGCATGAACACGCTGACACTGGACGACATCCGGCCCTGCCTGGAAGGCATCATTCCGGCGCAGATCGCCACCTGTGCGCAGGATGGCACGCCCAACGTGGCCTACCTGTCGCAGGTCTACTATGCTGACGCCCGACATGTGGCGCTGTCGTTCCAGTTCTTCAACAAGACGCGGCAGAACATCCTGGCCAACCCGCATGCCACGCTGCTGCTACTGCACCCGCAGACCTTCGCCTTCTACCGGCTGCAAATCCGCTACCTGCACACGCAGACGGAAGGCGCGCTGTTCGAGGGCATGAAAGCCCAGCTCGCCGGCATCGCCTCGCACAGCGGCATGGCCGGAGTGTTCGAGCTCAAGGGCGCCGACCTATACGAGATCCTGACCATCGAGCGCGTGCCCGGCAACAGCCTGGAGACGCCGCCGCCGCGCTGCGGCCTGCTGGGACAGATGCGCCGCTGCAGCGAGCAACTCGCCCGCTGCACGGCACTGGACGAGGCGCTGGACATCGTGATGGCGACGCTGGCCCAGGAGCTGCAGATCAGCCACGCCATGGTTCTCTTGCTCGACCCGGCCCTGCAACGCCTGTACACGGTGGCCAGCCACGGTTACGCCGTCTCGGGCGTCGGCTCGGAAATCGAACTCGGCCGCGGCGTCATCGGCATGGCCGCCCAGGCGCTGACGCCGATCCGCATCACCCACATGACCGGCGCCAGCCTCTACAGCCATGCCGTGCGCCGCACGCTGGCAGACAGCCAGCCCGGCATCGCCCTGGACACCGACATCCCCTACCCCGGGCTGGCACAACCGCAAAGCCAGATGGCGGTGCCCCTCCTGTGCGCCGGCCGGCTGCTGGGGGTGCTGTTCGTCGAGAGCGCCGAGGAGCTGCGCTTCAGCTTCGAAGACGAGGACGTGCTGGTCACGATCGCCGGTCATCTGGGCGCTGCCATCGACCTGCTGCGCCTGGACGGCGAGGAGGCAACACCGACCGCGGCGGCGCCCGCAGCGCCGACCTGTGCCGCGCCGGATGCCCTGCTGCAGGTGCGCCGCTACAGGAGCAACAACAGCATCTTTCTCAACGACAGCTACCTGATCAAGGGCGTGGCGGGCGCGATTTTCTGGAAGCTGCTGAACGACTATCAGCAACGCGGCCGCACCGATTTTTCCAACCGCGAACTGCGGCTGGACGCCAGCATCGGCCTGCCCGAAGTGGTGGACAACCTGGAAGCGCGGCTGATCCTGCTGGAACGCCGGCTGGCGGAGCAGCACCTGCCGATCCGGCTCGAGAAGACCGGCCGCGGGCAGTTCAAGCTCTGCGTCGGTGCCCGGCTCGAACTCACCGAGCCCGACTGAGTTGCTCGGCCCGTTGCGACCTCAGGAGTGCACCAGACCCGGCACCGGCGCCAGCTTCAGGCCACGCGCCAGCTTGGCCCATTCGCCAGTGCCCAGATGCGGCTTGACCACGTCCAGCACGGCGGTAAACGCGGGCGCCGGTGCATGGGCCTGCATGCCTTGCAGCACCTGCAGGCGCTCGGCCGGCGCCATGGCCGGCACCATCCAGCGCATCACGAACATGGTCTCCTCTGGGGGAATGGTGGCCAGCAGCCTGCCATGGAGCGCCAGCAGTTCCTCGTCGGTGTAGTGCGCCCACAAGGCCTGGTTGTGCTCGATCTCTTCAGCCTGCATGTGCTCGAAATTGTGGGCGATGAACAGCGCCAGCTGGCGGTACAGCGCCAGCGCATCCTGCTCGCGCTGCGACCCCTGGCTCTTTTGCAGCTGGCCGGCCGCGGCCTTGAGCGCCGCAATCGCCTGCTCGTGCTCGATGTGCTCGGCAGCGATGCGTGCACTGGCGCCGGGCAGTCGTGCCTCCAGCGCGGTGTGGACGAACTCGTTCTCATGCGTCAGGTGCGAGGTGCAGAAGTCGGCGAACTGCAGCACCCGCGCGCCGGTCCACTCCACGGCGGAATCGTCGGCCGCATCCATCTTGCCCACCGCCACCAGCAGGTCGGCCATCAAGGCCCGCATGGCCTTGTGAATGCCGACATAAAGATCCACCCGGTTCGCCGTGCCGCCGGCGGACGCCACGCTCACCATCTCGTCGTTGTCAATTTTCATGTTCTACTTCCTTGATGCCCGGCCGAATGGCCGGGCTGGTCTTCGCCCCTGCTCGCCCCGAGCAGAAACATGCCGGAAGTCTAGGAATCCGGTCGTCTCATGTCTCTTAAGAACTGGCTAGAAAATTCCTAAAAAATTACTAACGCAGCCATGAAACCATCCAGGCCCAGCAGCGCGGCTTCATCTCTGCCGGAACCCAGGAACCCGCTTCGCTACCTCACCGGGTACCCACCCGCGGTACGGGAGCAGGTGCAGCAGCTCCTCGCCAGCGAGCGGCTGGGGGAGATGCTGCACAAGAGATACCCCGGCACCCACGACATCCGCAGCGACAAGGCGCTGTTCGACTACGTGCAGGACCTCAAGGCCGAATACCTGCGCGGTGCCGAGCCGCTGAGCAAGGTCTGTTTTGACAGCAAGCTGCACGTCGTCCACCATGCCCTGGGCACGCACACCAGTGTCTCGCGCGTGCAAGGCACCAAACTCAAGGCCAAGCGCGAAATCCGCGTCGCGGCCCTGTTCAGGAACGTGCCGCCCGAGTTCCTGCGAATGATCGTGGTGCACGAGCTAGCCCACCTCAAGGAAAAGGCCCACGACAAGGCCTTCTACCAGCTCTGCACCTACATGGAACCCGACTACCACCAGCTTGAATTCGACCTGCGTCTGTACCTGACCCAGATGGAATGTGTCGGCCAACCCGTCTGGCCTGCGCGCTGAGCCAGTTGCCCGGGGGTGGGGCAGTCAGCCCGGCAGTGGTACTTCAGGCCCTCTTGCCGTAGGCGCGCTCGACGCGCGCGACGCGGACTTCGTAATGCGCGTACCAGTTCGCCTTGCCGTTTTCCTGCGCCATGCGATGCTCGGCATGGGCACGCCAGGCGGCGATCGCTGCTTCGCTTGCCCAGTAGGACACCGTGATGCCAAAACCGTCTGCGCCACGCGCACTCTCGGCGCCCAGAAAGCCGGGCTGGCCAGCGGCCAGTGCCGCCATGCGCTCGGCCATCTGCTCGTAGCCTTGGCCATCGTCGCTGCGTCGCGAGGAGAAGATCACGGCATAGTACGGCGTTGGGGGCAATCGGGCGAAAGACGCGGATGTCATGGCAGGCCTCGTTCGAAGAGGCCGCCAGTTTAGCGCCGGCTCAGGCCGGCAGCAGCAAGGTCTGGCGATCCCGGCTGACCACGAACAGGCGCATGGCGCCGGCCATGCGGTCGGCCTGCTCCTTCAGACTGGCGGAAGCGGCGGCGGCCTGCTCCACCAGCGCGGCGTTCTGCTGCGTCATCTGCTCGAGCTGGCCCATCGACTGGTTGACGCCACCGATCTCGCTGGACTGCTCGCTCGCATCCTGGGTGATGGCCTGGATCATGTGGCTGACTTCCGCCACCTGGCGCACGATCTGCGCCATGGCACCGCCGGCGTCCTCCACCAAGCGCGAGCCGGCTGCCACCTCGTCGCGGCTGGCCTCGATCAGCGTCTTGATTTCGCGTGCGGCTTCGGCCGAGCGCTGCGCCAGACCGCGCACCTCGCCGGCCACCACCGCAAAGCCGCGCCCCTGCTCGCCGGCCCGTGCCGCCTCCACCGCGGCGTTGAGCGCCAGGATGTTGGTCTGGAAAGCGATGCTGTCAATCACGGCCGTGATGTCGGCAATGCGGCTGCTAGAGGCCTGGATGCCGGCCATGCTGCGCACCACCTGCTGCACCAGCTCGCCGCCCTGGCCGGCCGAGCTGGCGGCCGAACTGGCGATGTTGCTGGCCGCATGGGCCGACTCGGCCATCTTGCGCACGGTGCCAGTCAGCGCATCGAGCGATGCCGCCGCCTGCTGCAGGCTGGCTGCGGCCTGCTCGGTGCGGTTGCTCAGATCGAGGTTGCCGCTGGCGATCTGTGCACTCGCCCCGTTGATGCTGTCGGCGGCCAACCGCACCTCCAGCACCATGGACTGCAGCGAGCCGACCATGGCATTGAAGTTGTTCGACATGCGTCCGAGTTCATCCTCCGACTGCACGGCCACCGCCAGCGACAGGTCGCCCGCCTTGACGCGGGTGATGCCATCGGTGAGTTGGGCCAACGGCTGGCGGATGCGCGCCAGCAGCATGGTGCCCAGCGCCAGTCCGCTGCCCGTGGCAAACAGCATGCCCAGGGCCACGATCCAGGTCAGCTGGTTGACGGCCGCGTTGACCGCTTCGCCGCCACGGTGGGTATGCTGGCGGTTCTGGTCCATGGCACGGCTGATCTGGACCTCGGCCGCCAGGGCCGACTGCACCGGCTGCTGGATTTCCTCCTCGAACACCGCCTGGTCCAGGATTTCCTTGCTCTCGATCTTGGCAATGCTGGCACCGACCTGGGCCGCGTAGCGGTTCTGCTGCACCAGGCCGTCTTTCAGCATCTGCTGCAGGGTCGGGTCCGTTTCGGCCGCAATGGCCGCGCCGAGCAGCATGGCCACCTCGCTCGCGTGCTTTTTCCATTCCGCCATGCGCTGGGGCACGCGTTCCATCTTCATCAGCAGGTCGATGGAAATGTCTTTCTCGGCGCGCCGGACCTTGAGCAGGTTTTCCTGGATGGCCGCCATGCGCACCAGTTGCGCCAGGTCTTCATTCACGGTCTGATGGGCCTGGGTCTGGATGCCTCGTACCTCCCAGGCAGTGAAGCCCCCCACCAGCAGAAACACGCCGACCAACAGCGCAATCGTCATGGCAATCCGCTGCACCAGCGTGAGCCTTAGTCTTGTCATTCAATTTCCTCGATGTGTGAGGTCACTCGCGTGACCGTCGTGTGTGATCGAGAAAAAGTTTATGACCGCAGCGTTTCAGTTTCGTGACAACCGGGGTGTCAAAAGAAGCTCAGGGAATCAGGTCCAGCGCATGCATGTAGGCCGGGCTCACCATCAGGTCATCCCAATCCGGCATTGCCGTGGCCGGCAACAGGGCCAGACGGCGCGCTTCGCTGGCCTCGTCGAGCTGCCAGCGGCCCTTGAGTTGCGCTTCGCTCAGACCGTCGATCAACTCGTCCACCGCCTCACCTTTGCCGATGGACTGGTTGCACAGCAGCACCATGTCGCAGCCCGCGTTGAGCGCCGTCACCGCCGCCTCGGTGTAGCTGACCTCGTGCCCATCGATCAGGCGCGCGCCGGCCATGCTGAGGTCGTCGCTGAAGACCGCGCCGCCGAAGCGCAGGCGGCCACGCAAAATGTCGCCCAGCCAGGTGGACGAGAAACCGGCAGGCCGCGCATCGACCTTGGGGTAGATTACATGCGCCGGCATCACGCTGTCGAGCACCGTGTTGAGCCAGCCGTAAGGCGCAGCGTCGTCGGCCAGGATGGCCTTGAGGCTGCGTCGGTCGATCGGGATGTCGGTGTGCGAATCGGCCTTGACGAATCCGTGGCCGGGGAAATGCTTGCCGCAGCTGGCCATGCCCGCCAGCCGCAGGCCGTGCATCAGGCTCTTGGCCAGCAGGGTCGCCACGCGCGGATCGCGCGCAAACGAACGATCGCCAATCACGCTGCTCTCGCCAAAATCGAGGTCGAGCACCGGCGTGAAGCTGAAATCCACGCCGCAGGCACGCAATTCGGCGGCCAGCACGTAGCCGCAGGCAGTGGCGGCATTGGTGGCTTCCATCGGGGTCTTGAGCCACTGTTCACCCAGGGCGCGCATGGGCGGCAGATGGGTGAAACCATCGGTCCTGAAGCGCTGCACACGGCCACCTTCGTGATCGACGCAGATCAGCAGATCCCGGCGAATTTTCTTGATGTCGCGGCACAGGCTGGCCAGCTGTGCGCGGTCCTGCCAGTTGCGGGCGAACAGGATGATGCCGCCGACCAGCGGGTGCTTCAGACGGCGGCGATCCGCCTTGCTCAGGCTCAGGCCGGCGATGTCGATGATCAGGGGTGCGTGCATGGTGAAATTCCTAGAGTGCTATTGATTTGATAGCTGCTTGCGCTGATTTATGAAGGGATCGGCTCAGTTTTTCTCGACCACCACGAAGCTGGCCGCATAGTCGGACTCGTCGGTCACGCTGACCTGGGCGCTCAGCCCCCGGACCTCGAACCAGGTCTTGAGCTCGCCGTGCAGCACGATGACCGGCTGGCCACTGGGCAGCTTGCTGATTTCACATGAGCGCCAGGTCATGGGCATGCGCATGCCCAGACCGACCGCCTTGGAGAAAGCCTCCTTGGCGGAAAAACGTGTGGCCAGGTAACGGATGCCGCGCTCGGGCCAGCGTGTGCTGCGCTCACGCCACGTCGCCAGCTCAGCCTCGCTCAGCACCTTTTCCGCAAAACGATCACCGTGGCGTGCCAGACTGGCGCGGATGCGCCGTACATCGCAGATATCGGTGCCGATGCCGTAGATCATCTGGCAGCTTCCGCGATGCACCGCAGGTAGTCCTGCACCGTGGCGCGGTAACCCAACTCCAGCGCATCAGCGATCAGCGCATGGCCGATCGACACCTCGGCTACGCCCGGCACCTGGCGCAGGAATTCGCTCAGGTTGTCACGGTTCAGGTCATGGCCGGCGTTCACCCCCAGGCCGGCATCGAGCGCGGCCTGCGCTGCCGCCGCATAACGTTGCAGCTGCACGGCCTGGCTGGCGTGGCCCCAGGCTGCGGCATAGGGTTCGGTGTAGAGCTCGACACGGTCGGCGCCGGCGGCACGGGCCAGTGCCATCTGCTCAGGCGTCGGGTCCATGAACAGGCTGACCCGCACGCCCAGGGCGCGGCATTCGGCGATCAGCGGGCGCAGCCGCTCGGCATCCTGGGGAAAGCTCCAGCCGTGGTCACTGGTGAACTGGCCCTCGCTGTCGGGCACAAAAGTGGCCTGCTGCGGCCGTACCTGGCGGATGAAGTCCATCAGGTTGTGGAAGGGATTGCCTTCGATGTTGAACTCGCGCCCCGGCCAGTCCTGCATCAACGTCGCCAGATCGAACACGTCCTGCGCACGGATGTGGCGCTCGTCCGGCCGCGGATGCACCGTGATGCCATGCGCACCAGCCTGCAGGCACTGGGTGGCAGCGCGCGTGACGCTGGGGATACCCAGATGGCGCGTGTTGCGCACCAGGGCGACCTTGTTGACGTTGACGGAAAGCGCGGTCTTGGTCATGTTTTGCTGCCGGGCCGTCCCAAAGCCTCTGGACCGCTTGGCGGCCAGCACCGAAAGGTAAAACGCACCCCCTCGGGGGGCAGCGAATTACACGAAGTGAAGAGCGTGGGGGCCATATTTCTATAACGATTGGAGATCGACCATCATCTGCCGGGTGCGCAGTGTCGAGACCCCGCAATGGTAATTGAGCAGCGTGCGCAGTTGCGGCTTAAGTTCGCTCATCACCGCGGCGCTGGCACGCAGCGTATCGGTGAAAGGCGTGTCCGCCGCCAGCGCCAGCTGCAAGGCACGCCACTGGGCGCCGCTCAGGCTGGCACGGTCAGCCTCGTTGCAACTGCGCAGGCCACCCTCAGGCACCAGGCTATAGCGGGTTGCGTCGTCCAGCGGCGCCAGGGTCAGCGTCTGGTGGTCGAGTTGCGGCAGAAAACCGATCTCGCGCAGCAAGAGCAATTCGAAGGTGCGCAGTGCCGCCTGCAGCACCTCGTCGTGCTCGGAGGCCAGCACGCGCACCACGTTGGTGTAAACGTCGAACAGCGCGGGATGCGGGTCCTCGCGCGCCAGCAGTTGCATCAGCAATTCGTTGAGGTAGTAGCCCGACAGCAGCGCTTCGCCGGTGGGCATGACATGCCCGCCCATCCACTCGGCACTCTTGAGGGTACGGACCTCGGCGTCACCGCCGAAGGCCAGTTGCAAGGGCTGCAGCGGCAGCAAAACCGGACGGAAACTGGAACTCGGCCGCTTGGCCCCCTTGGCCACCAAGGCAATGCGACCGTGATGGCGCGTGAACACATCCAGGATCAGGCTGGACTCGCTCCAGTCGTAGCGGTGCAGCACAAAGGCCGGTTCGTCACTGATGCGCTTGGTCGCCATCGCCCGGTACTCCGAACGCCAGAGGCGCTTACCAGCGAACGCCGCGGAACTGGCTTTGCCAGGCCGCTGGCGTTGCCCCCTGCAAGGGGGGGGGCGTAGCGACACGCAGTGCGCGCAGCCTGGGGGTGTTCCTATTCATACCCGAAGGAGCGCACGCGGGCCTCGTCGTCCGCCCAGCCGGAGCGCACCTTGACCCAGAGTTCCAGGAACACCTTGGCATCCATCAGCTTTTCGAGCTCGACCCGGGTCTCGGTGCCGATGCGCTTGATGCGTTCGCCCTTGTCGCCGATCACCATGGCCTTGTGGCCTTCGCGTTCCACCACAATGGTGGCGGCAATCCTGACCAGGCGCTTCTGACCCTTGCGGCCGGCCTCTTCCTCGAACTTGTCGATGACCACGGTCGAGGTGTAGGGCAGCTCGTCGCCGGTGAGGCGGAACAGTTTTTCGCGCACGGTCTCCGACGCCAGGAATTTCTCGCTGCGGTCGGTCAGTTCGTCCTCGGCATACCACCAGTCCTGCTCGGGCAGGTATTTCTCGCAGATGCCCAGCAGGCGCTCGATGTCCTTGGCGTTCTTGGCCGACATCGGCACGAATTCGGCAAACGGGTGGCGCTGCTGCATCTCCTGCAGCCACGGGGCGATCTCGGCGCGGCGGTTCACCGTGTCGAGCTTGTTGGCCACCAGCAGGGTGGGAATGTCCTTGTTCAGCAAAGCCATCACCTTGGCATCGGCCTGGTTGAACATGCCGGCTTCCACCACGTACAGGATCAGGTCCACGTCGCCCACCGCGCCCATCACCGTCTTGTTCAGAGAACGGTTCAGCGCGTTGTTGTGGCGGGTCTGAAAGCCCGGGGTATCGACAAACACGAACTGGGTCGCCCCCTGGGTGCGCATGCCGGTGATGCGGTGGCGCGTAGTCTGCGCCTTGCGCGAGGTGATGCTGATCTTCTGCCCGACCAGCGCATTGAGCAGGGTGGACTTGCCCACATTGGGCTTGCCGACGATGGCCACCAGACCGCAGCGCCGTGCGCCGGTTTGAGCACTATCCTGGCCTCCGGCCCCATCCGAACCTACATTGTCAGCTATTGAATTCATAGCACTCATACCTTGCCTTGAGCCTTGATAGTCTGCAGCATGGCAGCAGCAGCAGCCTGCTCGCCGGCCCGGCGTGAACCGCCAATACCACGTTCGACCAGTTGCAGCTCGGGAACCTCGCATTCGACATCGAAGGTCTGCTTGTGCGCCATGCCCAGCGTGGCCACCACGCGATAGACCGGCAGCTTCATCTTGCACCCCTGCAGCCATTCCTGCAACTCGGTTTTAGGGTCCTTGGCGCTGGCCTGCATCTGCGGGTTGATTTCCACCGCCTGGAACAGACGCTGCACCAGCGCCTGGGCTGCCGGGTAGCCGGCATCCAGATAGACGGCGCCCAGCACCGCTTCCAGCGCATCGGCCAGGATGGAGGGACGTTTGTGGCCGCCGGAGCGCACCTCGCCCTCCCCCAAGCGCACCACCGCCGGCAGGCCCAGCTCCACCGCCAGCTGGTGCAGGGTGTCCTGCTTGACCAGGTTGGCGCGAATGCGTGAGAGGTCGCCCTCCGGCAGGTCGCTCAGGCGCTCGTACAGCAGGTGTGCCACCGCCAGGTTGAGCACCGAGTCGCCGAGGAATTCGAGGCGTTCGTTGTGGTCGGCCGAAAAGCTGCGATGCGTGGTGGCACGCGTCAGCAGTGACGGATCGGAGAAGGAATGTTGCAAGCGCGCTTGCAACGCAGAGAGGCCATCAGACACAGGCAGAGATCATGCTATTTGGTACGACCAGCGTACTTGAGGGTCAGCCAGGCCGGGCCGGCCAGGTGGATTTCACGCTGGTAGGCAAAGCTCACCACCACCTTGTCGCCTTCTTTGGTGATCTCCAGATCCTTGCCGCTGATGGAGCGGATGTCGTCGATCTGGGCCGCCTTGTCGAACAGGGCACGCACTTCCGGCACGGTATTGCCGTCGCGTGCCTTGCCGGCCGCCTTGTTGACGGCCTGGTACTCGATCACGGTCGGGACGACCTGGGCCGCCACCACGCCGATCACGGCCAGAATGCCGCCGACGAACAGCAGCCCCAGAAAGGTGATGCCGCGTTGAGCCGACTTGCCTTGTCCCTTCATAGCTTTCCCCATGGTATGTCGCACCGTCATCAGTTGAATGAGCCGATCCGCTTCAGATCGCCGAAATTCATCCAGACAAAGAAGGCCTTGCCCACGATGTTCTGGTCCGGCACAAAGCCCCAGAAGCGCGAATCGAGCGAATTATCGCGATTGTCGCCCATCATGAAGTAGTGGCCCGCGGGCACCTTGCACACCACGCCCTCGACGCTGTAGCGGCAGTTGTCGCGGTACGGAAACTCCTCCACGCCCGGAATGAAGGCCGGCCGGCCGTCGTCGGTCAGGATGCGGTGCCGGACGGCGCCAAGCGACTCCTCATACTGCTTGAAATAGCGCATGACGCTCTCGTCGAAGAATTCGGGTACCGCGTTGGTCGCAACGGGCTGGCCGTTGATGGTCAGACGCTTGTTCAGGTAGGCCACCTCGTCACCCGGCACACCGACCACGCGCTTGATGTAGTCCAGACTGGGCTTGGGTGGGTAGCGGAACACCATGATGTCGCCGCGTTCGACCTTGTTGCCTTCGGTGATCTTGGTGTTGATCACCGGCAGGCGCACGCCGTAGTGGAATTTGTTCACCAGGATCAGGTCGCCGACCAACAGCGTCGGGATCATGGAGCCGGACGGAATCTTGAACGGCTCGAACAGGAAGGAGCGCAACAGGAAGACCACCAGGATCACGGGGAACAGGCCGGCGGTCCAGTCCAGCCACCAGGGCTGCATCAGCAATTTTTCGCGCGCCGGTGCGATGTTGCTGTCGACCTGGGTGATGCCCATCTTGTTCAGGTCGGCGCTGCGCTGCAGCGCCTCGGCCTCCAGCTTGGCGGCCGCCTGCTGGCGCTGCGGCAGGAAATAGAAGCGCTCAGCCAGCCAGTACAGACCGGTGACCACGGTGGCCATGAACAGCAGAAGGGCAAAGTTGCCCTCGATGACGCCGAAGTACCAGGAACCGGCATAGCCGGCAAAGGCGGCGAGGATGATGGCGGTAAGAAGCTGCATCAGTCTTCCACCTGCAGAATCGCCAAAAAGGCCTCTTGGGGCACTTCAACCGAGCCGATCTGTTTCATGCGCTTCTTGCCTGCTTTCTGCTTTTCGAGGAGTTTCTTCTTGCGCGTGATGTCACCGCCGTAGCATTTTGCCAGCACGTTCTTGCGCAACGCCTTGATGGTTTCGCGCGCAATGATGTTGGCGCCAATGGCGGCCTGAATGGCCACGTCGTACATCTGGCGGCTGATGATCTCGCGCATCTTGGCCGCCACCGCACGGCCGCGGTAGGCGGCCTGGGTGCGGTGCACGATGATGGACAGCGCGTCGACTTTCTCGCCGTTGAGCAGGATGTCGACCTTGACCACGTCGGAAGCCCGGTACTCCTTGAACTCGTAGTCCATGCTGGCGTAGCCACGGCTGACCGACTTGAGCTTGTCGAAGAAGTCGAGCACGATCTCGCCCAGCGGCATCTCGTAGGTCAGCATGACCTGGCGGCCGTGGTAGGCCATGTTGAGCTGCACGCCGCGCTTCTGGTTGGCCAGCGTCATCACCGGGCCCACGTATTCCTGCGGCATGTACAGATGCACGGTCACGATCGGCTCGCGGATTTCCTGGAGCTTGCCCTGGTCCGGCATCTTGGACGGGTTCTCGACCATGATGACTTCGCCGTCACCCTTGAGCACCTGGTAGACCACGCTGGGCGCGGTGGTGATCAGGTCCTGGTCGAATTCCCGCTCGAGGCGCTCCTGCACGATCTCCATGTGCAGAAGACCGAGGAAACCGCAACGGAAGCCGAAACCCAGCGCCTGGCTGACTTCCGGCTCATAGTGCAGCGAGGCATCGTTGAGCTTGAGCTTTTCCAGCGCATCGCGCAGCGAGTCGTACTCGCTGGCTTCGGTCGGGTACAGGCCGGCAAACACCTGCGGCTGGATTTCCTTGAAGCCTGGCAGCGGCTCGGTAGCGGTAAACGCCGCACCGCCCGAGCCGCCCTTGATCAGGGTCACGGTGTCACCCACCTTGGCCGCCTGCAACTCCTTGATGCCGGCAATGATGTAACCCACCTCGCCCGCTTCCAGCGAGTCGCGCGGCTGGTTGGCGGGCGTGAAGACCCCCAGGTTGTCGGCGTTGTAGGTGGCACCGGTGGCCATCATCTTGATGCGCTCGCCCTTGGCCAGGCGGCCGTCTACCACACGCACCAGCATCACCACGCCGACATAGCTGTCGAACCAGCTGTCGATGATCATGGCGCGCAGCGGGCCGTCCGGATTACCCTTGGGTGCCGGCACCCGCGCAACGACCGCCTCCAGAATCTCATCAATGCCCATGCCGGTCTTGGCCGAGCAGGGAATCGCGTCGGTCGCATCGATGCCGATCACGTCTTCGATTTCGGTTTTGGCGTTCTCAGGGTCCGCGTTGGGCAGATCCATCTTGTTGAGTACCGGCACTACTTCGACGCCGAGGTCGAGGGCGGTGTAACAGTTGGCGACCGTCTGCGCTTCCACACCCTGCGAAGCGTCGACCACCAGCAACGCACCTTCACAAGCGGACAGCGAGCGGCTCACTTCATAGGAGAAGTCCACATGGCCGGGGGTGTCGATCAGGTTGAGGTTGTAAACCTGACCATCGCGGGCCTTGTACTGCAGCGCAGCGGTCTGGGCCTTGATAGTTATCCCACGCTCTTTTTCGATATCCATCGAGTCGAGCACCTGCGCTTCCATCTCGCGCTCTTCCAGTCCACCGCAACGCTGGATCAACCGGTCTGCCAGCGTCGATTTGCCATGATCAATGTGCGCAATGATCGAAAAATTTCTGATGTGCTTCATCAACGGAAACGCTTAAGTGATTGAATTAAAACGGTGCAGAAAAGAAAAAAGGGCGCGTCGAGTTGTGACGCGCCCTAAACCAACAATCTATGGCAACTGCGATAGTTGGAGCTTCATTGTAGGCAAAAAGCCTAGTCCGTACAGCCCGAAAATCGGTCGCCAAGGGTCGTTGCAGCGCAGCAACAAGGATTTTATACACAGCTTATTAACAATATCCGGTGGGGAGGCTCTGGACAACTTGTGGGCGATCTGTGGATCGTCTCAGCCCGGCTCTACACCATCTCGTATCGTGGATTGGCGGCTTTTCAATATGCCTGTAATCCACCATCTGAAGGCTCCATTCTATCCAATTTAATCAATTCAAAAGAAAAAAGTTAGTAATCACAAACTACTTTCAAATTTCTTCGCTGGGGAAAAATTTTAAAAAAAAATTTTTACAGCCCTTCAATCGGGCAAAAACCCCCAAACCCGACTTGGGTTGGGGGTTTTGGGCCGCAGAAAATGGCCGGTCAGCGTGCGGGGCGGATCACCGTGTACTGCGCCCAATCACCACGCCGGAACAGCACATTGATGGGTTTGCCCTTGTCGAGCCGTCCCAGCACGGCCTCGAACTCGCGCACATTGCCGACTTCGACATTGGCCACCGCCAGAATGACATCGCCTTCGCGCAGGCCGGCCCGGGCTGCCGCCTCGCTGGCACCGTCCACACGCACGCCGCCTTTGAGCTTGAGTTCCTTCTTCTGGGCCTCCGTCAGATCGGCCACGGTCAAGCCGAGCGCCTGGGCGGCGCCGCTGATGCGCGGCTTTTCCTCGCGCTCCCGGCGGGCCGGCTTGTCGGCCTCGACCTCGCCGATGGTCACACTCAGGTCTTTGGTACTGCCGCGGCGGAACACCGTCAGCGTGCTGCGCGTCCCGGGCTTGATATTGCCCACCAGGCGCGGCAGATCGGTCGACTTCTCGATCGTCTTGCCGTCAAACCGGATGATGATGTCGCCGGCTTCCACGCCCGCTTTTTCGGCCGGCGAGCCACTCTCCACGCCGCGGACCAGGGCACCCTGCGGCTTGCCCAGTCCGATGGCCTCGGCCACGTCTTTCGTCACTTGGTCGATCTGCACACCGATGCGCCCGCGCGTCACCCGGCCGCTGGCGCGCAGCTGCTCGCTCACGCGGGTGGCCTCGTCGATCGGGATGGCAAAGGCAATGCCCATGTAGCCGCCGGAACGCGAGTAGATCTGGCTGTTGATGCCGACCACCTCGCCACGCATGTTGATCAGCGGACCGCCGGAGTTGCCGGGGTTGATGGCCACATCGGTCTGGATGAAGGGCAGGTAGTCGCCGGTGTCGCGCTGCTTGGCGCTCACGATGCCGGCCGTCACCGAGTTCTCCAGGCCGAAGGGCGAGCCGATGGCCATGACCCATTCGCCGACCTTCAGCCGGTTGACGTCGCCGATCTTCACCGCCGGCAGGCCGCTGGCCTCGATCTTCACCACCGCCACGTCGGTGCGCTTGTCGGCGCCGACAAGACGCGCCTTGAACTCGCGCTTGTCGGTCAACGTGACGACCACCTCGTCAGCGCCGTCCACCACATGGGCATTGGTCATGATGAAGCCATCGGCGGACAGGATGAAGCCGGAGCCGACGCCGCGCGGCTGCTCCTCCTGGTTAGGCCGCGGCCCTTGCTGGCGTGGCACGTTGGGCATCGGCAGGCCGAAGCGGCGGAAGAACTCCAGCATGTCCTCGTCCATGCCGCTGCCGTTGCTGGGGCGAACCGTGACTTTCTCGATGGTGCGGATGTTGACCACCGACGGCCCCACCTGCTCCACCAGATCGGTGAAGTCCGGCAGCACACGCGTTTGCGCTGTGGCCGCCTGCACCGGCAGCAACACCGCTGACACACAGAGCAGTACCGCCCCCAGCCAGCAGGTGGAACGCAGTTTTTGACTCGCGATACCAAACATCATCGACCTCTCATTGACAAAAAAACACCATCCGGCGCAAGGGGCACCCGAACGTACATAAGGTTCTATTTCTTGCGCTCAAGCCCCTGGGCAAACGCTTGCAGCGTCGGCCCCGGCACCTCGCCCACCACCGTGAGCCACCAGCCCCCGTCCTTGTCACTGCCCTTGTCCGTCATCCGGCGCACCAGGGTATGCGTCGCACCCATGGCCATCAGGCCTTCGGCCCCGTGGCGGCGGCGATCGAAGGGCTCGATGAACAACGAGACCGAGGCCAGCCCATCGGAAAACACCCACTGCACCAGGGGACTGGAGGACTGGACATCGGTGCCTACGGGACGTCGGTAGCAACTCATGGGCTTGAAGCCAGGCACCTCGCTCTTGAGCAGCCAGCCCTCGGCCGCGGCCGTGGTCTTGACCAGTTCCGGTTTTTCCAGCTTGTAGCCTTCGGTGTTGCGCATCATCTGCGTCAGCTTGTCCATGCTGACCGGCGCATCCAGCTGCAGTTCAGAGAAGGCCACCTGCTCCAGCACGCGGCCCTCTGCGTCCAGCGTCTGCAGCTTGACCACCAGGCCGGTCTTCTTCTCGCTCCAGATGCGGTAGCCAAAGCGCAGCTTGTCCTTGGGCGCCAACTGCACCACGTCGGCCTCGAAGCCGGCCACGCGCTCGCTGCCCTGCGCGCGTGCGCTGTAGAACTGGTCGATGGCGCTGTCGGCCGATTTGAGCAGGTGCGGGAACAGACCCAGCGACTCGCGCTTTTCCGTCACCGCCACCTTGCTCTGCGGCGAGAAGGTGATGACCTCGTCGTTGCGGCGGAAGGTGGAACGCGGCGTGCCCGAGAGCGCCTCCACGCGCTCGATCTGCTTCTCACCATCGCACACATGCCAGATACGCGAACTGGCCATGGCACCGCCGGAAGACACCACCAGCGTGCCGATGTAGGCGCGCCGGCGCGAGGCCTCGTGCAAGCGCATCAACCAGTCGGTGATGCTGCGCTCGGCCGTGACGCTGGTGGCGACGGCCTCGGCTGAACCACCGACGGTTTGCGCCTGGCCGTTCCATCCGGCCAACAGCAGGACCGCGGCCAGCAACAGGCGGCTCAGGGGAACGAGGCGAAAGGGGTTGCTCATGCCAGGCAGCTTTCGGTCATTCAGCGAGCCGGCCGCTCGAAGGTGGCGTTACGCACGAAACCGGCCGGCATCTGCAGCGCCGAAGTGCCGCCGAACTGCTGGTGTGCCGCCAGCAACTGGTCCAGGCGCGGGTCACGGATCATGGCCGGCGTCGCCTCAACAGCGACAGGCTGGACCGGCACGGCGACCTGAGCCAGCTGCGGTGCCCCATCGGCCTTGCCGTCGTTGGACGTCAGATGCCAGCCGACCACCATCACGGTCGCCAGCGAGGCCAAGCCAGCCACCAGCTTCCAGCGCATGCTGGCGTCATTGGCACCCGGATGTTCTGCACGATTTTGGCCCTCTGACCTTGATATATCTGCGCCAAACGCTACCGAATTCATAGCATTTTCGGGACGTTCCATCGACGCCTCCTGCTGCAGGCGCTGGCGCAGGCGCGCCGCGAAAGCGACATCACGGGCGCTGCCCGCGGCCAGCTCATCCGAGCGCAACACATCGCCCACCAGATGGTAGGCGTGCCAGTGGGCGCGGGCCTCCTCGCTGTGCTCGATCAATGCCAGCGCGCGCGCAAATTCTTCACCGCGCAGCTGTCCATCCGCCAGGGCGGACACCAGTTCCCGCGTATTCGACATGTCTTGCGTCATCTTGCACTACCTCTGTTTCGTCTTACCAGCGCTTGCCGGACTGGTGTTCCAGCAGCGGCCGCACCCGTGCCGAGATGGCTTCGCGCGCCCGGAAAATCCGGGAACGCACGGTGCCGATCGGGCAGTCCATCGCGGCCGCAATATCCTCATAACTCAAGCCCTCGATCTCGCGCAGCGTCACCGCCTGGCGCAAATCCTCGGGCAAAGCTTCCATGGCGGCATTGACGGCCTGCGCAATCTCACGGGCCGCCAGTACCGACTCCGGCGTCTCATCCGTCGTTGGTTCATTTCCGGGGCGGGAAGTTTCATCTTCCTCGCCATCGGGCTGGAGCGCCGTCTGCGTCACCAGCCGATCGCGCTTGAGGTCCAGCAGGAATTTCTTGGCGGTGTTCACCGCAATGCGGTACAGCCAGGTGTAGAACTGGGCGTCGCCGCGGAACTGGTGCAGCGCCCGGTAGGCCCGGATGAAGGTTTCCTGCGCAATGTCTTCCACCAGGTCGCTGTCGCGCACCATGCGGCTGATCAGGCGCTGGATACGGCGCTGGTACTTGATGACCAGCAGCTCGAAAGCATGCTGATCCCCTGCCAACGTGCGCTCAACCAGCAGCACATCGGTGTGATCGACGGCCTCCGGGATGGGGGCAGTGGGGTCGTTCATGCGCGCCCCCGGCCGGCATCCGGCAACCCATCAGCATGCCCCAGACCGGCGGCGGCACGTGAGGCACGCGAACACAGGGCCCGACGCAGTGCATCCCAGCGCGTCGGCTCGGCAGTACGCGCCAGCCCAAGCCATAGCGAGCCGCCGGCCAGTGGTCGGAATTCCAGCAACACCCAGCGCTGAAAGTCCAGAGACAGGCGCACCGAGCCGCTCCAGCTGCTGTTGCCCGTCTGCCAGGTCCACTGCTGACCATCCCAGCGCAGCGTGCCTTCGGGCGCAGCCAGCAGGCTGCGCAGCGCCAACCCGCCTGCCAGCAGCCAAAGCAGCAGCGCCAGGCCCTGCGCCCAACCCATGCGACCGGCATCCCGGATCCAGAGGGTACATGCGGCCGCGCCCAGCCCCCACAGTGCCAGTGTCAGGTAGGTCTGAATGTGACAACGCCCCACCGGATATGTAACCGCTGGGGCGCTGTGCATGCTGAAAGCTCGACCGGAAGCGTCAGATCCGCTTGAACACAAGCGTACCGTTGGTCCCGCCGAAGCCGAAATTGTTCTTCACTGCCACGTCGATCTTCATGTCCCGCGCGGTATTGGCGCAGTAGTCGAGATCACATTCGGGATCCTGGTTGAAGATATTGATGGTCGGCGGACTCTTCTGCTCGTGCACGGCCAGCACCGTGAACACGGATTCGATGCCACCGGCACCACCCAGCAGGTGTCCGGTCATGGACTTGGTGGAGTTGACCACCGTCTTCCTGGCGTGGTCACCCAACGCCGCCTTGATGGCGTTGGTTTCGTTGATGTCGCCCAGCGGCGTGGAGGTGCCATGCGCGTTGAGGTAGTCCACCTGGTCGGCATTGAT
Organism: Curvibacter sp.; assembly: GCA_031426755.1. Lineage (GTDB taxonomy): Bacteria > Pseudomonadota > Gammaproteobacteria > Burkholderiales > Burkholderiaceae_C > Hylemonella. The sequence continues at coordinate 110,845 of JASJPI010000003.1, read as the reverse complement.
GCCGGCATTGCGCAAGGCCGACACCATGGCACGGCGCGGGCCGTCCATGCTGGGTGCGGTCATGTGGCCGGCATCGGCACTCATGCCGAAGCCAACCAGTTCGGCGTAGATCTTGGCGCCGCGGGCCTTGGCGTGCTCGTACTCTTCCAGCACCATGACACCCGCGCCTTCGCCCAGCACGAAACCGTCGCGGTCCTTGTCCCAGGGGCGGGATGCCGTCTTGGGATCGTCGTTGCGGGTGGAGAGTGCACGCATGGCGGCAAAACCACCGACGCCCAGCGGGGAAACCGTGGCTTCGGAACCGCCGGCGACCATGACATCGGCATCGCCATATTCGATCATGCGCCCGGCATCGCCAATGTTGTGCAAGCCGGTAGTGCAGGCCGTCACGATGGCGAGATTGGGGCCCTTGAAGCCGAAGCGCATCGACACATGACCCGAGATCATGTTGATGATGGAGGCCGGCACAAAGAAGGGGGAAATCCGGCGCGGACCACGGTTGGTCAACTCGGCATGGGTGTCCTCGATCAGCGGCAGACCGCCGATGCCGGAGCCGATCATGCAGCCGATGCGGCAGGCCTGCTCCTCACTCAGCGCCTCGCCCGTGGGCAGGCCGGCATCGGCCACGGCCTGCGCCGCGGCAGCGATGCCGTAATGAATGAAGGTGTCCATCGTGCGCGCTTCTTTGGAGCCGATGTACGAATCCAGGTCGAAGCCCTTCACCTCGCCAGCAACCTTGCAGGCGAAGTTGGTGGCATCGAACTTGGTGATCAGGTCAATGCCGGACTGCCCGGCCAGCAGATTGGACCAGGCATCGCCCACGGTATTACCCACGGGGCTGATACAGCCCAGACCTGTTACGACAACGCGACGACGGGACATAGATTTCTGTGTTGGCTACAAAAAACTGGAACCACCGTGAGCGGCGCGCCCATTGGGCGCCGTGCCGCTCACAGGGCGGTGCGGTACGATGACGAAGGTGTCCGTACCGCGGGGAATGCCATCAGGCCTTCTTGTGGCTGTTGGCGTAGTCGATGGCGTTTTGCACCGTGGTGATCTTCTCGGCGTCTTCGTCGGGAATCTCGATGCCAAACTCGTCTTCCAGGGCCATCACCAGTTCGACCGTGTCGAGGGAGTCGGCGCCCAGATCGGCCACGAAGGCTTTCTCATTGGTGACTTGGGACTCTTCCACACCGAGTTGTTCGGCAATGATTTTTTTGACGCGTGCTTCGATATCGCTCATGGTTCCCTCAGAGGGTTGTAAATGAATCCGTGATTTTAGCCGGCCCGGACAATGGTTTGGTCCGAACCGGATGGCCGTACGGATGAATCGGCTTGAACCTTACATAAACATGCCGCCGTTGACATGCAATTCCTGCCCCGTCACATAGCCGGCCTGCGGCGACGCCAGGTAGGCTACCGCATGCGCGATGTCGGCCGGCTTGCCCAGATGGCCCAGCGGAATCTGGCTCAGCAGGGCCTTCTGTTGTTCGTCCGGCAAATGTGCCGTCATGTCGGTTTCGATGAAACCCGGCGCGACGCAGTTGACCGTGATGGTGCGCGAACCCAGTTCGCGCGCCAGGGCGCGCGTCATGCCGGCCACACCGGCCTTGGCCGCAGCGTAATTGGCCTGGCCCGGGTTGCCCGAGGCACCCACCACTGAGGTGATGCTGATGATGCGGCCGTAGCGCTGCTTCATCATGGGGCGGATGACGGCGCGGCTCAGGCGGAATACCGCCTTGAGGTTGGTGTCAATCACCTCGTCCCACTCGCCGTCCTTCATGCGCATGGCCAGGTTGTCGCGCGTGATGCCGGCATTGTTGACCAGCACGTGCAGACCACCTTGCTGCTTGACGATGGTCTCGATCAGGGCTTCGCAGCCTTCGGCATCATTCACATTGAGCTTGACGCCACGGCAGCCGTCGAATGAAGCCAGGGCCGCGCTGATCTTCTGCGCGCCTTCATCACTGGTGGCCGTGCCGATGACCTGCAGACCGCGATGCGCCAGTTCGTGTGCAATGGCCGCACCGATGCCGCGCGAGGCGCCGGTCACCAGTGCCACCTGGCCTTCGAATTTGACTTCACTCATAGAACCAGTCCTTTCACTTCAGCCAGCGTTGCCGGATCGTACAGGGCAGCACCGGTCAGTTCCGCATCGATGCGCTTGACCATGCCGGCCAGCACCTTGCCCGGGCCACATTCCACGATCGTGGTGATGCCGTGCGCCTTGATGGCCTGCACGCACTCGACCCAGCGCACCGGGCCGAAAGCCTGACGGTACAGCGCATCGCGGATGCGGTCGGCATCGGTTTCCACCGCCACATCGATGTTGTTGATCAACGCCATCTGCGGCACGCCGAACTCCACCGTTTCCAGCCGTTCGCGCAGCTTCTCGGCGGCCGGCTTCATCAGGCTGGAGTGGAACGGCGCCGACACCGGCAGCGGCAACGCGCGCTTGGCACCATTGGCTTTCAGCACCTCGCAGGCTTTTTCCACCGCGGCTTTGGAGCCGGCGATCACGGTCTGCGCCGGATCGTTGAAATTGACCGCCTCGACCACTTCCGCCGAATCGGCACCGAAAGACTGCGTCACCTCGGCACAACCGGCGATCACCTTGGCCGCTTCCATGCCGAGAATGGCCGCCATGGCACCGGTGCCCACCGGCACCGCTTCCTGCATGGCCTGGGCACGCAGGCGCACCAGCGGCGTGGCCTGTGCCAGCGTCAGCACGCCGGCAGCCACCATGGCCGAGTACTCGCCCAGCGAATGACCCGCCACGGCGGCCGGCGCCACGCCGGTCTCGCTCATCCAGACGCGGTAAGCCGCCACCGCAGACACCAGCATCACCGGCTGGGTATTGGTGGTCAGGGCCAGCGCCTCCTTGGGGCCGTCCTTGATCAGCTTGGCCACGTCCTCGCCCAGGGCGTCGGACGCTTCCTTCAGGGCTTCGAGCACCACCGGGTGGTCACCCCAGCCGTCGAGCATGCCGACCGACTGCGAGCCCTGACCGGGAAAGACAAAGGCAAACGGTTTCATCGTGATTCGTCAGAAATAGTGGATGGATTCAGGCTTCAGGCCTTGCTGCATGGGCGCCAGGCGCTACATCGTCAAGAGCACCGAACCCCAGGTGAAGCCGCCGCCCACGCCCTCGAGCATGACCAGTTGACCCGGCTTGACCTGACCGCCACGCACTGCCGCGTCCAGCGCCAGCGGAATCGAGGCGGCCGACGTGTTGCCATGCTGATCCACGGTCACGATAACCTTGTCCATCGGCAACTTCAGCTTCTTGGCCGTGCTCTGCATGATGCGGATGTTGGCCTGGTGCGGGATCAGCCAGTCGATGTCGGTGTCCTGCTTGCCGGCCTTGGCCAGCGTGGCGCGGGCCGTCTCTTCGAGCACCCCGACCGCCAGCTTGAAAACCGCCTGTCCATCCATCTTGAGGAGCGGGTCACCCAGCACATTGCCGCCCGACACATGGCCCGGCACGCACAAAATGCCCACGTGCTTGCCATCGGCATGCAGATCGCTGGCCAGGATGCCCGGCTTGTCGGACGCTTCCAGCACCACGGCACCCGCACCGTCGCCGAACAGCACGCAGGTGGTGCGGTCCTTGAAATCGAGGATGCGCGAGAAAACCTCGGCACCAATCACCAGCGCCCGGCTGGCAGCGCCGGTCTGGATCATGGCGTCGGCCAGGGTCAGCGCATAAATAAAGCCGCTGCAAACCGCCTGCACGTCAAAGGCAGGGCAGCCGTGGGCACCCAGCTTGTTCTGCAGAATGCAGGCGGTGGAGGGAAACACCATGTCCGGCGTGGACGTGGCGACGATGATCAGGTCAATGTCCTGCGCTTGCAGGCCGGCCGCCTGCAGGGCATTCCTGGCCGCTGCGGCCCCCAGGTCGCTGCTGCACTCGTCCGGCGCGGCGAAATGCCGGGCCCGGATGCCCGTGCGCTCGACAATCCAGTCGTCGGAAGTTTCCACCCCTTGCGTGGCCAGTTCAGCCACCAGCTGGGCATTGCTCAAACGGCGGGTCGGCAGGTAGCTGCCAGTACCAGTGATGCGGGAATAACGTCTCATGAATTGTTCTGTTGGTTTGCCCAGCGTCGGCCGGACCATTACCGAGATTACCGGCTACTCCGCGCCGGCAACACCCGCCAGCAGCGGCGCTGCATGCGCGATGCGGGCCTGGACCCGGTCGAGCAGCTTGTTACGGGCTGCATCATACGCGCGGTTCAAGGCCTGCTCAAAAGCGAAGGCATCAGCCGACCCATGGCTCTTGAATACCAAGCCTCGCAGACCCAGCAGTGCGGCACCATTGTAGCGCCGGTGGTCCATCCGTTTTTTAAAGACAGAAAGAACCGGATAAGCGCAAATGGCAGCAAATCTTGTGAAGATGTTGCGCGAGAACTCTTGCTTGAGGAAGCTGCCGATCATCGAGGCCAGGCCTTCGCTGGTCTTGAGGGCCACATTGCCGACAAAACCGTCGCAGACCACGATATCGGTGGTTCCCTTGAAAATATCGTTGCCCTCGACGTTGCCAAAGAAATTCAGATCACCGGAGTTGGCCGCCAATCGAAGCAGTTCGCCTGATTTTTTGATGATTTCATTACCTTTAATGACTTCTTCACCAATATTGAGCAAGCCGACCGAAGGGTTCTGGTCGTCATTGAGAACCGACACCAGGGCCGACCCCATGACGGCAAATTGCAGCAGGTGCTCGGCCGAGCAATCCACGTTGGCCCCCAGATCCAGCACCGTGGTGCCGCCTCCTTTGGCGTTGGGGATCTGCGCCGCAATGGCCGGGCGGTCAATCCCGTCCACGGTTTTGAGCAGGTAGCGGGCAATGGCCATCAAGGCACCGGTGTTGCCGGCCGAGACCACCGCCTGAGCCACCCCGTCCTTGACCTGCTGGATGGCCACGCGCATGGACGAATCCTTCTTGCGGCGCAGCGCCACCTCGATCGGGTCGTCCATACCCACGACCTCGGTCGCTGCCACCACGCGCGCACGCGCATGGCTCAGACCCGCCAGGCTGTCGGGCAGGCCGACCAGCAGCAACTCGGCATCGGGGTGGCGTTCGAGGAAATGGCGGCACGCAGCGAGCGTGACGCGGGGGCCGTGATCGCCCCCCATGCAGTCAACAGCAATCGTGATCATGGGTAGGCAGCGCGATCAGACAAAGAAAACCGAATGCGTTCGGCATCAAGACAAAGGCCCGAGGCTACTGCTTGGTAGCTTCGGGCCTTGGGCAGTCAGGCTTGATCAGGCTTCAGACTTGGTCTTGAGCACCTGGCGGCCACGGTAGAAACCATTCGGGCTGATGTGGTGGCGCAGGTGGGTTTCGCCAGTGGTGGGTTCCACAGCGATGCCAGGCACATTCAGTGCATTGTGCGAACGGTGCATACCGCGCTTGGAAGGCGACTTTTTGTTTTGCTGGACGGCCATGATCGGCTCCTGGTCTTATGCCATGCGGACACCGCACGGCAGGGGTTGTTCAAAGGTTGGTGGGTCTGCGCAGGTTGGGTCTGCGCGAAGCCTTGAATTATAGCCTAACTGGTTGATTTTGCGCCAGTTTCCCAAAATGCTCAGTTGGACTTGCCGCCCTTGAGCCCGGCCAAGGCGGCAAAGGGGTTGGGTTTTTCGGCCTGCGCCGCCTCGAAATCAGCGTCCTGCGCCGCCAGTTTGAGCTCGGTCGGGCAGACCTCATGGCGCGGCACCACGGGCAACTCCATCAACAACTCGTCCTCGATCAGCTCGTACAGGTTGAAGTCGCGGCTCAGAACCAGCACATCCTCCTCGGCCTCTTCGTCCTCGGCTTCAGCCTGCTCCTCGCTGGCGACAAAGCGGAAAGAACGGTCCACCGTCAGCGCGATATCGGCCGGCCCCAGGCAGCGCTGACAGGTCAGCGGCAGGGTCACCTGCGCGCTCAAATGCAGCCAGACCTGGGCCAAGCCGCTGGCATCGGCATGCGTTTCGCCGCGCGCTTCCCATTGCACGGCCCGGTCAGCCCCCTGGCCACCGGCTTCCTCCAGCAGACGCAGGTACTTCGATAGCAAATCTTGCCCGGACAGGACGGCGCCGGCCTTGGCAAAGGCCTTGACGTCGAGCCGGGTGGCAACAAACTCATGTGACATCCCGGCAGTGTAAGAGAATCGAACCATGACTGACATTGCATCCCGACAACTGGTGCTGGGTTCGACCTCCCCTTACCGGCGCGAACTGCTGGCACGCCTGCGCCTGCCTTTCGATGTCGCCTCACCCGAGGTCGACGAAACACCGCAGCCCGACGAAACCCCGCGCGAGCTGGCCTGCCGCCTGGCACTGGCCAAGGCGCACGCCGTGGCCGCCCGCTTTCCGGCGGCGGTGGTGATCGGCTCGGACCAGGTGGCCGACCTCGACGGCCAGCCGCTGGGCAAGCCCGGCACACACGAACGCGCCGTGGCCCAGCTGCGCCAGATGCGCGGAAAAACCGTGGTGTTCCAGACCGCCGTGGCCGTGGTCTGCCATGACACCGGCTTCGAGCAGGTGGATCTGGCACCGGTGCGCGTGCGCTTTCGCGACCTGGGCGACGCCGAGATCGAGGCCTACCTGCGGGCCGAGACACCGTACGACTGTGCCGGCAGCGCCAAGAGCGAAGGCCTGGGCATCACGCTGCTGGCATCGATCGAGAACGACGACCCCACCGCCCTGGTCGGCCTGCCCTTGATCCGCACTACCGGCCTGCTGCGCGCCGCCGGCCTGGCCTTGCTCCCGCCGCAGAAAGCCGCCTGATGAGCGCCCCCACAGGAAAGCTCTACCTGGTGCCGGCGCCGCTGGACTTCGGCTGCACGACGCAAACGCCGCTGACCGAAGTACTGCCGCAGGGCACCCTGGCCGTGGCCGCCCGCTTGCAGCACTGGGTGTGCGAGAACGCCAAGAGCGCGCGCGCCTACCTCAAACGCGTCAATGAGCTTCATCCCCTGCCCTGCCCCATTCAGGCGCTGCAGATCCAGGAACTGCCGCGCGAAGTGCACAAGAAAGGTGACCACGGCGGCACCTTCGATGCCCGCCCGCTGCTGGGCGCGGCCCTGGCCGGCCACGATGTCGGACTGCTCAGCGAAGCCGGCATGCCGGCCGTGGCCGACCCCGGCTCCTCGGTGGTGCGCGCCGCGCACGAACTGGGGATTGAAGTCGTGCCGCTGGTCGGCCCGGTCTCACTGCTGCTGGCGCTGGCGGCCAGTGGTCTGTCGGGTCAGAATTTCGCTTTTGTGGGCTACCTGCCGCAAGAGGCCGCCGCGCGCGCGCAGCGCATCAAGGAACTTGAAGCGCTGGTCTTGAAGACCGGGCAGACCCAGCTCTTCATCGAGACGCCCTACCGCAACGCTGCCCTGCTGGACGCCCTGCTCAAGACCCTGCAAGCCACCACCCGGCTGGCGGTGAGCAGCGGCCTCACGCTGGCCGGCGCACAAAGCCGCAGCGGCAGCGCCACGCAGTGGAAACAGCAAGGCTGGAGGCTCGACAACAACACGCCCGCCGTTTTTGCCATCGGGCGCTGACGCCGTACGCGGCGCCGCCACTCAGCGGAATGCGGGCAGCGTGCGCAGCGCCTTGACCGAGCCTTCGCCAATGGCCGCACCGAAGCGCTTGACCAGGCGTTCGGCCACGTTGTCGCGCCGGGTGTAGTCAACCACCTCCTCGGCTTTCACCACTTCACGCGCCACGTAGTCGAGGTTGCCGAGCTGGTCGGCCAGGCCAAGTTCGACGGCCTGTTGGCCAGTCCAGAACAGGCCGCTGAACATTTCGGGCGACTCCTTCAGGCGTTTGCCGCGCCCGGCCTTGACCACGGTGATGAATTGCTGATGGATCTGGTCCAGCATGGCCTGGGTGTAGACGCGCTGCTTCTCGGTCTGCGGGCTGAACGGATCGAGAAAGCCCTTGTTCTCGCCGGCCGTCATGAGGCGGCGCTCGATGCCGAGCTTGTCCATCAGGCCGGTGAAGCCGAAGCCGTCCATCAGCACGCCGATGCTGCCCACGATGCTGGCCTTGTCGACGTAGATCCGGTCGGCCGACACGGCGATGTAGTAGGCCGCCGACGCAGCCGCCTCCTCCACCACGGCATAGACCGGCTTGTTGTACTTGGCCTTCAGGCGCCGGATTTCGTCATTGATGATGCCGGCCTGCACCGGGCTGCCGCCGGGCGAGTTGATCAGCAGCACGATCGCCTGGGCACCGTGGTCCTCGAAGGCGCTGCGGACGGACGACACCACCAGCTCGGCGCTGGCTTCCGAGCCGGAAGCAATCTCGCCCTTGATCTCCACCAGCGCGGTATGCGGCTTGATGACATTCTTGGCCGGCCCCCCCAGACCGAAACCGATGCCAACCAGCAGCACGATGAACGTCAGCCAGCCGAGGCGGCTGATCAGACGCCAGCGGCGCGCCGCACGCTGCTCCTCCAAAGCGGCAAAAGCCAGCTTCTCGAGAACGCTGCGCTCCCAGCCAGGCGTCTCGGCGAGGCCTTCTTTTGCTCCGTTTTTGATAGCTTCCTTCGCAGTATCGGTATCGGCTTTCTGACTGTTTTGCATGTTGTCGTGGGTTTCGGGGCGGCTGGAATCATTCATGTCAGAACTCGACAGGTTTCAGGTTGTAGGCAGTATGCCAGTGCACGACACCGTCGTGTTCGGAGAGGGGGATCTTGGCCAGCCCACCGCGGCACGGCCCGCCACGGCAGGCGCCGGTGTCGGGCACATAGACCGCGCCATGCGTGGCACACATGAGCCAGCGGCCGGTCGGGTCGAAAAAATGGTTGGGCTGGTAGTCCATTTCCATCGCCACATGGGTGCAGCGATTCACATAGGCGTGCACCCGACCCTCGAAACGGATGGCAAAGGCGCGGCAGGTCTGCCCGTGGTAGACCACGTCAAAGGGCACGGCCAGACCGCTGTCCTGCAGCTCGTCGGCATTGCACAGGGGGATCAGGGCCTCATTCATATCGCTCAGGCACACGCCGGCCGCCGGGCCGCCCCAAGGCCGGCAACGGCCCCCTCGGGGGGCAGGGAGTACACACAGTGACGACCGTGGGGGCTAAGCATTATTCAACAGCCAGTCGTGCAGGTCGCGCACCGAATGCGCCACATGGCGCGGCTGCAAGACCTGGAAGGCCTCGGGCTCGTGCGCACCGTAGCTCACACCCACGCTGACACAGCCGGCGTTGAGCGCCATCTGCAGATCGTGCGTGGTGTCGCCGATCATCAGCGTGCGCTCCGGCTCGACGCCGAACTCGCGCATCAGCTCCTGCAGCATGCGCGGGTGCGGCTTGCCGGCGGTCTCGTCGGCCGTGCGTGAACCGTCGAACATGCCCTTGAGTTCCACCGTCTGCAGGACCTCGTCCAGACCCCGGCGGCTTTTCCCCGTGGCCACCGCCAACCAGTGGTGGCGCGCCTTGAGATCCCCCAGCATGGCCAGCACGCCATCGAACAGGCTGATGTCGTTCTGGTGCGCCAGGTAATGGTGGCGGTAGCGCGCCCCCAGCTCCGGATACTTGTCGGCCGGCACGTCGGGGGCGGCGTGCGCCAGCGCCTGCATCAGCGCCATGCCGATCACATAGGACGCCTGCTCGTCGCTGGGCACGGTACCGCCGACATCGCGCACCGCCAGCTGGATGCAGCGTGTGATGATCTGGGTGGAGTCGAACAGCGTGCCGTCCCAGTCGAAAGCGATCAGGTCGAACTGCCGGGGGCGAAAGGCGGATTCAGACATGGGCGGACAGGGCATGGGCCAGAAACTTGTCGAGTTCAGGGGGCAGCGGCGCCAGCAGCTCGATGCGCTCGCCGCTGGCCGGGTGACTGAACTGTAACCGCCACGCATGCAGGAACATGCGCCTGAGGGCCGATCCATCCGCCTGTTTTTGCAACGCTTTGTTCAGTTCGAAATCGCCGTACTTGTCGTCGCCGGCAATCGGCAGGCCCTCGGAGGCCAGGTGCACGCGAATCTGGTGCGTGCGACCGGTCTTGATCGTCACCTCCAGCAGCGTATAGCCCTGGGCCGCCGGTCCGACCGGACCGGGCAGGCGATCTTTCACCTTGACCAAGGTCACGGACTTCATGCCGTCCGGGTCATCCTTGGCCACCACCTTGACGCGGCGCTCGCCGTCGGCCAGCAGATACTTGTGCAGCGGCTTGTCGAGCACCTTCTTGTTGGCCGGCCATTGTCCGGTCACCAGCGCCAGGTAGGTCTTGCCGGTCTCACGCTCGCGGAACTGGTCCTGCAGACTTTTCAGGGCGCTGCGCTTCTTGGCCACCAGCAGAATGCCGCTGGTCTCGCGGTCGAGCCGGTGCACCAGCTCCAGAAACTTGGCCTGCGGCCGCGCCATGCGCAGCTGCTCGATGACGCCGAAACTCACGCCCGAGCCGCCGTGCACCGCCACACCGGCCGGCTTGTTGACGGCCAGCACCGCCTCGTCCTCGAACAGCACGGGAAATTCGCGCGCCGGCGCACCGCGCGCCACGAGACCGGCCATGGCCTCGGCCTTTTCCGTCGCCCGTTCCGACAGGCGCACCGGCGGCACGCGCACCACATCGCCGGCCTCGACCCGCGTATCGGCTGCGGCACGCCCTTTGTTAACCCTCACTTCGCCACTGCGGATGATGCGGTAGACGTGGGTTTTGGGCACGCCCTTGAGCTGGCGCAACAGGAAGTTGTCCAGGCGCTGGCCGGCCGATTCTTCATCGACTTCCACTGATTTGACCTGGGGAGCACCGGCGGGCAATTTGCCCCCTATAATGTGTTTCACTAGCGACGCGCTGTAAGTGGTTGATTTGTCTGGAGTTTAGTCCACATGACGCCACCAGCCCCGCTGGAAGGTCGATGTCACCGCCCGTTTCGCACGCAGACCGCAAGCCAGTTGCTTGCCGTGGCCTGCAGGACGGAAGGCGTAACCGACGCATTGAAACACTGATACGGAATACCCAAGTCTGCCAGCGAGAAGCTGGCAGACGGATCAAAGCGAAATGTTTGTGTTGATGAGTCTGATCCTCACCTGCCTGCAGCGCTGCTTCGCGCTGTTTGATGGCATGGATCAGCCGTCAGTGCCCGCCACGCGGGCGCAAAGAGCTGCCAAACCGGCGGCCACTCCACAAGCGATTCCCCTCGCCCCCATCCACGCGCCTACACTGCGGCTCACCATTTGAGCCTGCGGTTCTCCGGCAATTCCTTTCGTTTCAAAGCGTCAGTTCCGGCATCGTTTGCCCGCTAGGGGCATGTGAACTGATGAAAAGGAAGGCAATCCATGAAACGGATGCTGATCAACGCCACGCAGGCCGAAGAACGCCGCCTGGCGATTGTGGACGGGCAGAAACTGCTCGACTACGAAATCGAGATTGAAGGGCGCGAACAGCGCAAGGGCAATATCTACAAGGCCGTCGTCACGCGCGTCGAGCCGTCGCTTGAAGCCTGCTTCGTCGACTACGGCGAAGACCGCCACGGCTTCCTGCCGTTCAAGGAAATCTCCAAGCAGTATTTCCAGCAGGGTGTCTCGGTCAGCCAGGCCCGCATCCAGGACGCCATCAAGGAAGGCCAGGAACTGCTGGTCCAGGTCGAGAAGGAAGAACGTGGCAACAAGGGCGCGGCCCTGACCACCTTCGTCTCGCTGGCCGGCCGCTACGTGGTGCTGATGCCCAACAACCCGCGTGGTGGTGGCGTCTCGCGCCGCATCGAGGGTGATGACCGTGCCGAACTGAAGGAAGCGCTCGACCAGCTCGAGTACCCCAACGGCATGAGCATCATTGCGCGCACCGCCGGCATCGGCCGCAGCGCGCCCGAACTGCAGTGGGACCTGAACTACCTGCTCAAGCTGTGGACGGCCATCGACGGTGCTGCCAAGGGTGCCAAGGGCGCCTTCCTGATCTACCAGGAATCGAGCCTGGTGATCCGCGCCATCCGCGATTACTTCAACAACGACATCGGCGACATCCTGATCGACACCGACGACGTGTACGACCAGGCGCAGCAGTTCATGGCCCACGTCATGCCCGAGCATGCGGCCCGTGTCAAACGCTACCGCGACGATGCGCCGCTGTTCTCGCGCTTCCAGATCGAGCACCAGATCGAATCGGCCTACGCCCGCACCGTGACACTGCCGTCCGGCGGCGCCATCGTGATCGACCACACCGAAGCGCTGGTGTCGGTGGACGTCAACTCGGCACGCGCCATCAAGGGCGGCGACATCGAGGAAACCGCCACCCGCACCAACCTGGAAGCCGCGGACGAAGTGGCACGCCAGATGCGCCTGCGCGACTTGGGCGGCCTGATCGTGATCGACTTCATCGACATGGAAGAGAGCCGCAACCGGCGCGAGGTGGAAAACCGCCTGCGCGATGCGCTGCGCCAGGACCGTGCCCGCGTGCAGTTCGGCACCATCAGCAAATTCGGTCTGATGGAAATGAGCCGCCAGCGTCTGCGCCCGGCCCTCAGCGAGGGTGCTTCCATTCCCTGCCCGCGTTGCGGCGGCTCTGGCCACATCCGCGACACCGAAAGCTCGGCACTGCAGATCCTGCGCATCATCCAGGAAGAGGCCCAGAAGGACAACACCGCTTCGGTGCTGTGCCAGGTGCCGGTGGACGTCGCCTCCTTCCTGCTCAACGAGAAGCGCACCGAAATCGCCAAGATCGAGCTCAAGCAGCGCATCAACGTGCTGATGGTGCCCAACAAGTCGCTGGAGACGCCGAACTACAAGCTCGAGCGCCTCAAGCACGACGACCCGCGCCTGGACAACATCGAAGCCAGCTACAAGATGGCCGAGGAAGTGGAAGACCCGACTTCGGTGACACGCCGCTCGCAGGAGCCGACCAACAAGCAGACCCCGGTCATCAAGGGCGTGCTGCCCGATGCGCCGGCACCGGTGGTGGCACCGAAGCCCGCCGCTCAGCCCCAGGCCGCGAAACCGGCCCACGCGGCCAAGCCGGCTGCTGCTACGGCCAGCCCGGGCTTCTTCGGCTGGCTCAAGAACCTGTTCGGTGGCGCCCCCGCTGCGGAGCCGGCCAAGACAGGCGAGAAGAAAGAAGAACGCCGCGAAGGGCGTGGCGGCCGTGGCGGTGAAGGCCGTGGTCGTGGCGAAAGCCGCGGTGAAGGCCGTGGCGAGGGTGGTCGTCCGGAAGGTCGCGGCGAAGGCCGTGGACGCGGCGGACGCGGCGGCCGGGGTGGCGAGGGTCGCGGTCGCGGCGAACGCCAGGGCCAACGCACCGAGGCCGACAAAGCCGTCACTGGCGAGACCGCCCTCCAGCAAGGCACGGACGCCGCCAAAACCGAGCCGCGCCAGGAGCGCGCACCGCGCAACGGCGAGCAGCGTGGCCGCGGTGAACGTGGCGAGCGCGGTGAGCGCGGCGAACCACGTGCACCGCGTGGCGAACGTGCCGAGCGGGGTGAACGCGGTGAACCACGCGCGCCGCGCGGCGAACGCACCGAGCGCGGTGAAGGTCGCACCGAACGGGGCGAGCGTGGCGAACGCCCGCCGCGCCAGGAAGACACCCGCCAGCAACCGGTTGAAGACGTACGCCTGACCGCTGAAGCCGCGGCAGCACAACAAGTGGCTGCGGCAACGCCGGCAACCCCGGCCGCGGTGGAAGCCCAGTCCGGCGCAACCGAGGCTGTGGCGCGTCCCGAAGGTGAAGGTGGCAACGGCCAGCGCCGTTCGCGTGACCGTTATGGCCGCGACCGTCGTGAGCGTGGCGAACGCGGGGAACGTGGCGAGCGCCAGGAACGCGCACCGCAGGAAGCCGCCCCGGCGGAAACGCTGCCGGTGACGGAAGCGGCCAGCGCTCCGGCGCCCGCGCCTGCCGTGGTGACGGAAACCCGTGCTGCCGCTCCGGCGGCACCGGCACCCGCCACCGCTGCGCGCCAACTGCCGCGCGTGCAATCGTATGCATTGCCGCTGAGCGAGTTGAATCAGATTGCCGATGGCGCTGGCCTGCAGTGGGTCAACTCCGACCTGGACAAGGTGGCAGCCGTGCAAGCCGCCATTGCCGCCGAACCCAAGCCGGTGCACGTGCCGCGTGAGCGTCCGGCGCCGGTGGTGATCGACGAGGGTCCGCTGATCCTGGTCGAGACCCGCAAGGATCTGAGCAACCTGAACCTGCCGTTCGAGCAGCAGTCTGTGCAAAGCTGAGCTTCAGTTTGACTGACTGAAAAGGGCGCCTTCGGGCGCCCTTTTCTTTTGCGTTTATGAAGTCTTTTGCTGTGTAACGGTGTCGGGATGTGCGCCCGACAGCGCAGTAACTTTCTCTTGCTTGCCCAAGAGAAAGTCACCAAAGAGAAGGGCAGCCGAAGTCAGGGCCGCTGCGCGGTTCCTTGCGCTGCTCAGCCCTGCCACACGGCATAGGAATCCAAACAGCCAAGACCCAAACAGCCGAACAAGGACGCGCCATGGCGCGTCCTTGTTGTCTTTGGTATCGGGTATCCGGTTTCCCCCGCCGTTATGAGGAGGCGAGTAGCGCAGGACTGAGCGGATCAAGGGGCGCGCATGTTTGAGGCGTAGCCGAGTTTGCGCGCACCCCGCTCAGGCCGAGCAACACAGCGTACCGGCGTAGCCGGGCGACGAATCCGGCTCGCCTTCTCTTTGCTTACTTTCTCTTGGCGAAGCAAGAGAAAGTGAGTCGCCCGCCGGGGCGAGACCCGGCACGGTTGCCCCATCAAGACAATCAACCAACGCAAGTTGCTATAAATTCAATAGCTGTTCACGCAGTACTAATAGGGCGTAGACCACAAAAAAGCCCGCAAGAAGCGGGCTTTTCTACGCTGCATCTGAGCAGCAACTCAGAAAATATCGACCGCCCCGGTCCGCGCGACTTCGACAAAGAAGCCCCGCCGCACCAGGTCCAGATGGCTGCACACCTTGTCGCGGCCGTTCTTCTGCGCAAAATCGACCGCCTGCTCGGCCCGCTCCAGCGCCGTGCTGGGCGAGTCGTCGGCCATGATGCGCGTGAAACCGGCGCAGACAGTGACGCGACCGACCTGGGGGAAATTGAATTTCTCGACATTGGCCCGCATGCGCTCGAACGCACCGAAGGCCAGCGCCTCATCCGGGCAATGAAAGAGCGCGGCGAACTGATCACCGCCGAAACGGTAGAGGCGATCGTGTGCGCGGAAGGTGTTGCCCATCAAACGCGCCACCAGCAGCGTGACCTCTTCCATGATGAGGTGGCCGTGCTTGTCACTCAGCAGCGGGAAGTTGTCGATGACGATGGTGCCCAGCCAGTAGTTGGGCGGCACGCGATGGCGCCGCTCCTTGCCGACATCGCTGGGTGCGGGCGCTTGCCTGTCGCTGTCCATCACGCCATCCATCTCCTCCAGCACGGCGCTGTAGAAGGCATCGTCGAGCGATTTGCGGTTGAGCAGGCCGGTCAGCGCATCACGGTCGCTGTAGGCCAGCAGCGTGTACATGTTGCGGTAGATGTGGTGCAGCTGGCCAATGGTCTCCAGCGCGTCCTCGTTCAGTGGCGCGGCCGAGTGGATCTCGAGCACGCCCTGCTCCTCGTCGGCGCGCGCATCCGTGAACAGCGGGAAATAGGTTTTGCGCGGGCCGTCTTCGCCGGCCCAGGCCACTTCGAGCCTGTCGCGGCTCTGGATGCAACGCAGCCGGTCCGCGGCATCTTCCAGCAGCGGCAGGCTGTCGATATCCACGCGCAGCGGATCAACCACCTTGCCGCCGCCACGGGCATCGAGCGAGACCACGTCGAGCCAGCGCCGGATACCGTCCTCGCTGGTCACGCGCGTGATCAGCACGCGCTGGATGGGAACCAGATCGATCAGCGCCTTGGCCAGAGTGAGCTCCAGCAAGTCACGGTCCCGGTGATCGGTCAGCTTGATGAGGTGTTCGGTCAGGGTCGCCATGAACCCATGATAGCGAGGAACGGCCGCGCCGTCACGCCTGGGCGGCGTTGCGCCAGGCTTCGGCCGCAGCCGGCGCGTCCTCGCGCTGTTCGGCCAGCAACGCCAGGGCACGCCAGGCATTGCGTTTGAGTGCCGGCTCGCGTTGCTGCGCCAGCGACTGCTGCAGCAACTGCTGCGCCTTGCCCCACAGGCTCAGACGCATGCAGGCGATGCCCGCCAGATACTGCAGCAGCGCGTCGCGCGGATTGCCCATCTGCGCCGCCTCGATGCGCGTGAGCCAGGCGGCATCCGGCGTCCCCTCCTCCTGGGCAAAGCTGCGTTCGAGCACCTGCACCAGCCGCAGGCGCTGTTCCGGTGCCAGCACAGAACCGGGCTGAACCATCTGCTCCCAGACCGGCAGCAGCCACTGCTGGGCCAGGTTCACCTCCCCCCCCAGCGACAGCATGCGTTCGGCCGCCAGGATGGCCACCTCGGGCATGTTGCGCTCAGCGGCATCGAGCTGGCCCCAGGCCTTGTACAACTGGGACGGGTCGTAGGCCGCCTGCACCAGTTCCACCGCCAGCCCGCGCATGATGCTGCGCGCCGCCGTCTCGGAGAAAGCGCGGTGCTTGGCCAGCAGGCGTGCCGTCTCCAGCGCCACCTGCGTGCGCCGGGCCAGCCGCGCCACCTTGAAGCGCAGGCGCAGCGCCAGCGTACGCCGGGCCACGCCCTGCGGCAACTCGTCCAGCCGCTGCAGGGCAAGTCGCACGTCACGGTCGTCGAAGGCCCAGCGCGCCGAACGCAGCAGCAGGCCTTCGCGCAATTCCTGTTCCTCGCGCCGCGAGGAATGCGGCAGGTCCAGCGCCTGGCGGGCATGCTCGTCGCGTGCCGTCTTGTCCTGCAAGGCATGGGCACTCTCGGCCGCCAGCAGATGGGCCGCGGAGCGCAGCCGGCTGCCGTAGGGCAGTGCATGGTCGCTGCCGGCCAGGGCGCGTTCCTGCTCCAGCACGCCTTCTGCCGCCTTGCGGGCGCGAATGAAGCGGCCAGCCGCCAGGTGGGACAGCGTATCGATCAGGCCGACCTGCATGGCGCGCTCCTGGTGCTGGATACGCCAGCGCCGGGCTTCGCCCGGCAGCGACAGCAGCACGGCCAGCGCACGCAACGCGGCATGCATCACGAAGAACAGCCCCAGCAACGCCAGCAGCACCAGGTTGAGCGAGAGATCGAGGCGGTAAGGCGGCCAGAACACGGTGACCGTGCCCTGGTTGTTGCCGGCAAACAGGGCTGTCGCCACCGCGATGGCGAACAGCGCCAGGAACCAGAGGATGGCACGCATGCTTATCTGCCCGCAGCGGCCGTGGTCAGCGCGGCCAAGGTCTCATCCACACGCGGCAGCTCCAGCGTCTTCATCTGGCCCTGCATCTGCTGCAGCAGGCTGGCCGCGGTCTGCGTCTTGCGCGACGTCGGGTCGAAATACTTGCCCAGCGAGATCGACGCCGAGGCAAGGTCGGCACGGGCGGAGCCGAGCTGGCGCGACAGCAGGCCCAGGCGGGCGTTCAGCAGCTTGAGCTTGAAGTTTTCGCGCAGGAAGAAGGATTGTTCAGGCGACAGCAGTGCGGCTTCCGGCTGTTCGATCCGGCTCACGCGCACCAGGCCACGCAGCTCGTCACCGACCAGTTGCAGGCTGCGCTGCCACCAGCTGGCCACGCTGTCCTCGCGGCGCGGCTTGAGGCCGGCCGCAGCGCCGGGCGCCGTGGCCACGGCGACGGCATTGGCCAGCGGCAGTTCGTCCGCCAGACGCACCAGTTCGTCCATCTTGACTAGCAGTGCCGGCGTATCGGAGACGGTGGTGGCCTTGATGCGCGCCACGTCGCGTGCGATGGCGCGCTGCAGGGGCGTCAGGCGCGGCTGGGCGGCACGCGTCACGCGCTGCTCCGCCGTCTTCAGGGCCGCCAGCAGCGGCTCGACGCTGCCGGTGAGTTGGGCCTGCTGCTGTGCCAGGCGAATGGCCGATTCGATGTCGACCACCAGATTCTCGTCACGCGAGCGCGACAGGCTCTGCATCAATTCTTCCAGCTGGGCGCGCTGCAGCGCCACTTCGCTCAGCCGCGATTCCATCACTGCCAGCCGGGCCGCCAGTTCGCGCGCCTGGTCTTGCGCCTGCCGCGCCATGGTGCGCGCCTCGATCGCATGGGTCCCCGAATCGGCGCTCTGGCGCGCCAGCTGCTCCTGGGTGGCCGACAGGCGCTGCCACAACAGGGCGCTGAGCAGCAAGGCCAGCAGGGCCACGGCGCCGACCGCCAGCACCAGAGCGCGTGCCACCGGCTGCGCCGCGGCCTGCGGTGCGGGCACGGGTGTCACCGCTTCCGCGGCGGAGGCGGCACCGGCGGGTGCAGTGGATTCGGCAGTCGGATCGGGATTCATCGCATCGATTCTATCGAGGCCTTGACGTCGGCCAAGGCGGGCCGTGACTCGCACACCACACCGAAGCCGGCCTGTCGCGCCGCCGCCGCGATGCGCGGGTGGGTGGCGATGGCACGCGCCGCCTGCCAGCTCTGCTGCGGCAGGCAGGCCTGCAGGTTGTGCACGGCCTCGCTGCTGCTGAAAAGCCAGACCGAACCATCCGCGGCCGCCGAGGCCGCCATCTGTTGCTGCGCCGCGTCGAACTGCGGCCGGGCACGCTGGTAGGCCACGATGAAATCCGCCGTCGCGCCGGCCTCGGCCAGCCGCTGGGCCAGCCAGTCACGGCCGCTCCCGGAGACGGCGCCGGCGCTCTGCGCGTCGCCGCCGCGCACGATCAGCACCCGGTCGCCCGGTCTCACCTGCGGGCCGACCACCTGCCACAAGGCCTCGGAATCGAACTGCACGGCATCCGCGGCGGGCGCGTCGATGCGCTCGGCCGCCACGCCGGCACGCAGCAAGGCCTTCACCGTGCCGGGCCCGGGTGCAAACGCTCTTGTTTTGATAGCAGACTGCCCAGAAAAAACCAGGGGCAGGGCCGAATTTGATGCAAAAAAACCGGCCACGGCATTGGCGCTGACGAACATCACCGCCGCATAACCGGAGGCCGCCAGCTGCTGCCAGGCATGCGCCAGTGCGGCCGGGTCGGGCGCCGGACGGATGTCGATCAGCGGCAGGGCTTGCGCCGTCAGGCCGGCGGCCGACAGCTCGCGGACCCAGTCCTGCGCTTCGCGCTGCGGCCGGGTCACGATCACGCGCATGCTCAGTCGGCGTCCGCCGCGCTGTCGACCACCAGCGAACCGCCGGCGCGCAGCACCCCGGCCTTGAGATCGGCCGCCACCTGTTCGCCCAAGGTTGCGGCGGCGGCGAGGTCGGCCACCACGGCCGTGGCATGGGAGCGCACCAGGGCCACCCGGCCTTCCGGATCACCCCAGGCGGCTTCAATCTGAAACTGCTCGCCCTGCAGACGGGCAAACGCGGCCAGCGGCATGGAGCAGCTGCCGCCCATGGCGCGGCTCACGGCGCGCTCGGCCGCCACCCGCAGCCAGGTGATCTGGTGCACCAGCGGCGCCAGCGCCTGCTGGACGTCGGTGCGGTCGCTGCGGATTTCAATGCCCAGTGCGCCCTGACCGGCCGCCGGCAGCATGTCGCCCGGCGCGAACACGGCGCGGATGCGGCTGGCCAGCCCCAGGCGCTTGAGGCCGGCGGCGGCGAGCACGATGGCGTCGTACTGGCCGTCGTCGAGCTTGCGCAAACGGGTGTCGAGGTTGCCGCGCAGCGGCTCGATCTTCAAATCCGGGCGCAGCGCGCGCAGCAGCGCCACGCGGCGCAGGCTGGAGGTGCCCACCACCGCGCCTTGCGGCAAGGCGGCCAGGCTGGCGTACTGGGGCGACACAAACGCGTCGTGTGGGTCTTCGCGCTCCATGACGCAGGCCAAGGCAAAGCCTTCGGGCAGCTCCATCGGCACATCTTTGAGCGAATGCACGGCCAGGTCGGCGCGCCCTTCTTCCAGCGCGACTTCCAGCTCCTTGACGAACAGGCCCTTGCCGCCCACCTTGCTCAGGGAGCGGTCGAGGATCTGGTCGCCCTTGGTCGTCATGCCCAGCAAGGTGACCTCATGGCCGTGCTGTTCGAGCAGTGCCTTGACATGCTCGGCCTGCCACAGGGCAAGTCGGCTCTCTCGGGTTGCAATAGTCAACTTCATCGGCTTGCTCAATTGGTAACCTGCTGGTAATCCTTCAGTGAACTGAAGATGCTAGCATGACCAGAGTTCTTCAGCCTCGGGCCCCAATGCCCTTCTTTTCTTCACTCCCTGCATGAAAACAGACAGCGCCCGGAAAACCAGAGATAACGAACGCCCCCTGGTGGAAGACATCCGCCTGCTCGGCCGCCTGCTCGGCGACGTCATCCGCGAACAGGAAGGCGTGACCGCCTTCGAGCTGATCGAGCAGATCCGCAAACTGTCGGTCGCCTTCCGCCGCGACGCCGACCATGAGGCCGACAAGGCGCTGAAGAAACTGTTGAAGGGCCTGAGCGACGACCAGACGGTCAGCGTGATCCGCGCCTTCACCTACTTCAGCCACCTGGCCAACCTGGCCGAGGACCGGCACCACATCCGCCGCCGCGCCATCCACGAGCGCGCCGGCAATTCGCAGGAAGGCAGCATCGACGTGGCGCTGTCGCGCCTGCGCTGGGCCGGCATCGGCCCCAAGGCCATTGCCAACACGCTGGCGCACAGCTACCTCTCGCCGGTGCTCACCGCGCACCCGACCGAGGTGCAGCGCAAGAGCATCCTGGACGCCGAACGCGACATCGCGCGCCTGTTGACGCAGCGCGACGAGATCAAGATGCGCGCCGTCGGCGTCGACCCGAAGAAAGACATGCTGACGCCGCGCGAGCTGGCCGTCAACGAAGCCCAGCTGCGCGCCCGCGTGCTGCAACTGTGGCAAACCCGGCTGGTGCGCAGCAGCAAGCTGACCGTGGTCGACGAGATCGACAACGCCCTGAGCTACTACGAGCCGACCTTTCTGCGCGAGATCCCGGCGCTCTATGCCGAGCTGGAGCAAGCGCTCGGCCACCAGCACGTGCACAGCTTCCTGCGCATGGGCCACTGGATCGGCGGCGACCGCGACGGCAACCCCAACGTGACGGCGCAGACCATGGTCCAGGCGGTGAGCCGGCAGGCCGACGTGGCACTGCGCTTCTACCTGACCGAGGTCCACCTGCTCGGTGCCGAACTGTCGCTGTCCGGCCTGCTGGTGGGCTGCAGCCCCGAGATGCAGGCACTGGCCGACGCCTCGCCCGACACCAGCGAGCACCGCCAGGACGAGCCCTACCGCCGCGCGCTGATCGGCATCTACGCCCGGCTGGCCGCCACCCTCACCGCACTCACCGGCGGCGAAGCGACCCGCCATGCCGTGGCGCCGCAGAACCCCTACCGCAACGCCGCCGAGTTCCTGGCCGACCTGCGCACCATCGAAGCCTCGCTGCTGTCGCGCCACGGCGCCACGCTGACGCAGCAGCGCCTGCGCCCGCTGATGCGCGCAGTGGACGTGTTCGGCTTCCACCTCGCCACGCTGGATTTACGCCAGAGCTCGGACAAGCACGAAGAAGTGATTGCCGAACTGCTGGCCAAGGCGCGCATCGAATCGCAATACGCCCGCCTGGACGAGAACGCCAAGCGCGCCCTGCTGCTGCGCCTGCTGGCCGATGCACGGCCCCTGCGCGTGGTCGGTGCCAGCTACAGCGCCCACACGCAGAGCGAACTGGCGGTGTTCGAGACGGCGCGCACGCTGCGCCAACGCTTCGGCACCCAGGCCATCCGCCACTACATCATCAGCCACACCGAGACGGTGAGCGACC
Source organism: Curvibacter sp. (assembly GCA_031426755.1). Lineage (GTDB taxonomy): Bacteria > Pseudomonadota > Gammaproteobacteria > Burkholderiales > Burkholderiaceae_C > Hylemonella. The sequence goes on along the minus strand of JASJPI010000003.1, from coordinate 89,182 downwards.
TGCTGGAGGTGCTGCTGCTGCAGAAGGAAGTCGGGCTGCTGCACGGCACGCTGGACGACGTGGCCTGCACCACCGACCTGATCGTGGTGCCGCTGTTCGAGACCATCGAAGACCTGCGCAACGCCGCGCCCATCATGCGCGACTACTACGCCCTGCCCGGCATCCGCGCCATGGTCCAGCGCAGCGGCGGCGAGCAGGACATCATGCTCGGCTACTCCGACAGCAACAAGGACGGCGGCATCTTCACCAGCAACTGGGAGCTGTACCGCACCGAGATTGCGCTGGTCGAACTGTTCGACCAACTGGCCCCCATCCAGCTGCGCCTGTTCCACGGCCGCGGCGGCACGGTGGGCCGTGGCGGCGGCCCGAGCTACCAGGCCATCCTGGCCCAGCCCCCCGGCACGGTGCGCGGCCAGATCCGCCTGACCGAGCAGGGCGAGGTGATTGCCTCCAAGTACGCCAACCCGGAGATCGGCCGGCGCAACCTGGAAACGCTGGTGGCCGCCACACTGGAAGCCACGCTGCTGCAGCCCACCAAGCCGGCCGCGGCGGCCTACCTGCAGGCCGCCGAAGCACTGTCGCGCGCCAGCATGGCGGCCTACCGTGCGCTGGTGTACGACACCGCCGGCTTTGCCGACTACTTCTTCGGCGCCACGCCGATCCGTGAGATTGCCGAACTCAACATCGGCTCGCGCCCGGCCTCGCGCAAGGCAACGCAGAAGATCGAAGACCTGCGCGCCATCCCCTGGGGCTTCAGTTGGGGCCAGTGCCGCCTGACGCTGCCGGGCTGGTACGGCTTTGGTTCAGCAGTGGAAAGCTTCCTGAACGCCGACGGGCCGAAGGGCCACAAGGATCGGCTGGCATTGCTGCAGAAGATGGCCCGCCAATGGCCCTTTTTCAAGACCCTGCTCTCCAACATGGACATGGTGCTGGCCAAGAGCGACCTGGCACTGGGCTCGCGCTACGCCGAACTGGTGGGCGACGGCAAGCTGCGCAAGAAGGTCTTCACGCAGATCGAGGCCGAATGGCAGCGCACCGTGCACGCGCTCTCATTGCTCACCGGCGAAAAGCAGCGCCTGGCCGGCAACGCCGCGCTGCAACGCTCGATCCGCCACCGCTTCCCCTACATCGATCCGTTGCACCACCTGCAGGTGGAGTTGATGCGCCGCTACCGCGCCGGCCAGGACGATGTGCGCGTGCGGCGCGGCATTCACATTTCGATCAACGGGATTGCGGCGGGGTTGAGGAATACGGGTTGAAGTGCCCAATCAGAACGACCTGCAATGCAAGTTAAGCATACGCGAGAAGTGATCCGATGTAGCGAGGTGTTTGGCGTTCAGGCGTTCCGATTAACGACGCATATTTTTCAGAATGACTGACGATTGCTATACACGCAGTGCCTTCCTGAAAGCTGCAATGGCCACATCCTGCGGACACGAAAAAATCTCTCGACATTCGACAAAGATTCCTGGGTACTTCTCGTAGGTCACGGGTTTCCTGTGTGGCTCCAGTAGAGCGTGGATCACAAATTCTCGTTGTCCTGCGTTCTTCTCAAGAAACGACGTTTCCTTGAGCTCCCAATCGGACGACGTACCGTAGAGTTCCTTTCGCAAGAATGCGATTCGCTCGTCCGGATGTGCGCGACTGTAGCCAACCTTTGCGTACTGTCGCGAGGCCGAGTAGGCAACGTATACGTGGCCCGACGCAACGTACCTAAGCTGATAGGCAATCTTCGATGTGTCGCACTGAATGCAATGACCAGGCTTCGTTCTTAAAGTGTGACCTGCGGCTTGGCATAGGGCACCGCCATAGTAGAAAGGTGTTCCTAGAGCATCCATTTTGGCGATTCGATCTTTCGCCCGGAGACCACTGCCGTCAAATACTTGCGATAAAGAGATCCCTTGGTCTCGCAGGAACTTAACTTGGTCGTCGGAAAGTCTTGCCATTGCACAGGGTAGTAGGAGTGATTCCCGTCGGACGCCTAACGTCCCAACTCAGAAGCAGGACAAATAACGCGGATTTTTATCCATCCTACTGAGACGCATGTTAGAGGTATCGCCACTATTTCCACGTCGCTACCGCAAATGCTTGGCAAGAGGTAATGCCGGACACGCCGTTACGCCCCATAGAAATTCTTATACGTTGCTCGTTGAGTGGCTCGATTTTCCTTCCCTTTTTTTCGGCAACATCCCACGCGATAGAAGTGAGAATCGATTTGCATGCTGTTGCAACTGCGTCACTTTCCGGAATGAATTGGTAGCGAGAGTAATAGACGGTAATTCCAAAACCGTCAGCACGGTCTTCAAGTCCGTACTCGGTGTCTTTGTCGTATGTCGAGAGTGAAATATTTGTATGACTAACCGGCGTGGCGCACGCGCTGAGTAGGATTGATAGCAACAATATCGGCAAACAACGCATAGACACCTCAGACAAATGAAAGGTTCAAGCCCTCGAAAACTTACTTTTTTAACGCAACTCTTGCTATGGCACTTAGCACAGCCAACGCCATTAACTGAGCCCCCAAGATTTCCCAGTTAATCGAATATGTAAAAACGTCACCGTACTTTGAGTCGAATGGTCCTGTGAAAAGAAAACCGTAGCGCACATCATTAAATCTATTACCGGATACCCCCCAAGGAGGAAACAAAATCGACAGGAACATGAACGTCAGCGTCCCGAGCAACACGTTTTTTCTCGACATGATCGGCATCTCCATTTTTGTAACCTCAAGGGATCAGACAATTATCAGACTTTCATCCAATTCCTTAGATTTTCAGTCGTCAAAAGGAATATTCAAATATCTCGCAAATCGAACTTCGTTGAGAGCATCCGATAACAAAACTCGTAGTTTGAATATCAAGGCCGATACACGCACTTATCCCCAATGGCGTGCCGCTCCACCATCACCGCCGACAGGCCGGGAATCTTCGGCTTGAGCGCCTTCCAGATGAAGGTGCAGAGGTTCTCCAGCGTCGGAATGCCCAGGCCGGGCACCTCGTCGAGGAAGTGGTGGTCCAGCTGCTCGCGCAGGGCGTTGACCTCGCGCCGGATGTAGCCCAGGTCCATCACCATGCCGTTGTCGGCCGCCGGCTCACCGCGAACGAAGACTTCGGCGTAGTAGGTGTGGCCGTGCACGCGCTTGCTGCCCTCGGCCTCGATCTCGCGGCGCAGGGTGTGGGCGGCATCAAAGAAAAAGCGTTGACTGATTTCGTGCATTACCTGATTCCGATCATCTTGTGCGACTGGACGCCCAACCGCCACTGAGGGTGCTGCTGGCAATAGGCGATTGCCTTCGCCGTATTGGCCGCCTGCTCGGGCCCGTCCATGGGCTGCAGGAAGAAATACGCGAAGTCCAGACCCGCAAACTGCGCCGGGTCCACACCTGGCTGCGGGTAGACCAGCTTGAGTTCATTGCCCGTCTTTTGCACCACCTCGGCCTGGCCCTTGGGGCTGACGCAGATCCAGTCCAGCCCGGGCGGCACCGACAGCGTGCCGTTGGTCTCCACCGCAATGGTGAAGCCGCGCGCATGCAGGGCCGTGGTGAGTGCTTCGTCCACCTGCAGCAGCGGCTCGCCGCCGGTCAGCACCACGTAACGCTGCGCCTTGCCCGGGGCTTCCCAGGCGGCGGCAATGGCATCGGCCAGCGCGTCGGCCGAGGTGAACTTGCCGCCACCGCTGCCGTCGGTGCCCACGAAGTCGGTGTCGCAGAACGTGCAGGCGGCGCCAACGCGGTCTTCCTCACGCCCGCTCCAGAGATTGCAGCCGGCAAAGCGGCAGAACACGGCCGCGCGGCCGGACTGGGCGCCCTCGCCCTGCAGGGTGTAGAAGATCTCCTTGACCGCGTAAGTCATGCCTGGCCTTGAAACATGCAAAGCAGTGATTTTCGCAGGTTGGGCTGACGTCGGCCGGCCCCGGTTCGGTCAGCCCGCGGGAATGACCCGATGGATTTTGGGGCATTGAGGCTTGTTATTGAGAATGATTCTCATTATACTTTCCTTCAACGTCACACATCCAACCCGGAGCCCGCCATGACCTTGCCCAATGATGACCTCCCCGTGCCCTGCCTGGAAGCCCTGGTGGCCGGCACCTTCGCCCTCATGACCTGCTGGGCCGCGCCGGCCGCCCATGCGGCAGCCACGCCCGGACGGCAGCGCCTGCTGATGGCGCGCAAGATCGTCTCCAACCTGTTCTTGCTCAAGACCCACCCGCATGCCAGCCCGGCCCTGCGCCAGGTCATGGCCAAGGCCCATGAACGCTGGGTCGCCGTGTGCAACGCAGCCGGGAATGAGAAAACGCCCGTCATGGCGGCCGAGCTGTACGCCGCCATGCCGACCGAGGCGACCGGCCTGCTGCATTGACCGAGGAGCCGACGCATGTGCCAAGCCAAACCCGATCCGCTGCACTCGGCCCTGCAAGCCGCGCTGCCCTATGGCCAACACAAACCCGCGCCGTGCCGTGAAGCGCAGCAGGGCTCGCGCCGGCGGCGACTGTGGGAGCTCGATGGCCATGCTTTCTGCCCGGTGGTCGGCGTCTGCCTGCCGATTCCGCTGCTGCGGCGCCTGGCCGACCGTACGCTGGGCGACATGACGAGTTGCAGCGACTACGAAGTGCACTGCACCATCGTGACCGACTGCCGACGTCGCACGCCCACCGCCGAGGCGGTGCAGAAGGAGCTGGAACGACGTTTCCTGCTGGCTGTGCGCGCAACGACCGAACTCAAGGACACCGAAGCCCTGGCCGCCTGGTGGCGCCGCGCCTCGGCCCATGCCGACTGGGCCGGTGCCCTGTGGGCCACGTTGACGCACCCGCGCTGCACACCCGCACTGGAACAGCGCGTGCTGGGCGAGGCCCACATGCTGCAGCACCAGGTGGGCGCCGCCACGCGCGCCGACCTGACACGGCTGGATGCGCTGGCGCATGAAAACGGTGTGCTCACCCGCGAACTGGCGGCCGCCCAGCACCGCAGCCGCAACCAGGCCGCAGAGTTCTCGCTGCGCCTGGAACAGCAGCAAGGCGAACTGATGCGTGTGCGCGCCGAACTGCTGCGCACGGCCACCGAATTGCAGTTGCACCGCGAACAACTGGCCGCGCAGGAGCAGGCGGCGCCCGGCTTGCGTGAACGCATGGCGCTCACACAACAGAACCGGCAACAGAGCGAACAGATTCAGCACCTGCAGCGCGCGCTGCAGCAGGCACAGCAGGATGCCGAACGCCTGCGACGGCGTGCCGAGGACGCCGATGCCAAGGTCGACCAGTTGTGCAGTCGCTCCACGGCTGAGCCGCCCGGTCAGACAGGCCGTGCCGCCCCGCAGTTATGCAACCGCGCCGTGCTGTGTGTCGGCGGCCGCACCGCCAGCGTGCCGATCTACCGCCAGGTGATCGAGCACACCGGCGCGCGCTTCCTGCACCACGACGGTGGCGAAGAAGACAACGCCAGCCAGCTCGATGCCACGCTGGCCGCAGCCGATCTGGTGATCTGCCAGAGCGGCTGCATCAGCCACAACGCCTATTGGCGCGTGAAGGACTATTGCAAACGGACCGGAACGCGCTGCGTTTTCGTGGAAACGCCGAGCCGGGCGGCGCTGGAGAGGGCACTTGACGCCGTGGCCTTGACGGCGGCAACCAGCCCCCGTCAGGATTGATCCGGCGTCACCGGTGCATAGGCCTCATGCAGATGCACCGGCTTCGCCGCCCGTTTGCGCAAACGGATGTTGAGCATCTCCACCGTGACCGAGAAGGCCATGGCAAAGTAGACATAGCCCTTGGGCACGTGGTGGTCGAAGCCCTCGGCGATCAGCAGCACCCCGACCAGCACCAGGAAGGACAGCGCCAGCATCTTGACGGTCGGATGCTCCGACACGAAGTTGCCGATGGCACCGGCGAACAGCATCATCAAAGCGACTGAGGCAATCACGGCGGCAATCATCACCGCGAGTTCGGACACCATGCCCACCGCCGTGATGATGGAGTCGAGCGAGAACACCATGTCCACGATCATGATCTGCAGGATCACGGCCGCAAAGGTGGCTTTCACCGCGCTGGATGCATGACCCTCCTCGCCTTCGAGCGACTGGTGGATCTCGCCGGTGCTCTTCCAGATGAGGAACAGGCCGCCCCCGATCAGAATCAGATCGCGGCCCGAGATCTCCTGGCCGAACAAAGTGAACAGCGGCGCGACCAGCCCGATGATCCAGGACAGCACCAGCAGCAGGCCGATGCGCATGAACATCGCCATGAACAGGCCCAGCCGGCGCGCGAGCACGCGCTTCTCGGGCGGCAGCTTGTCCACCAGGATGGAGATGAAGACGATGTTGTCGATACCCAGCACCAGTTCCAGCGCGGTCAGCGTGGCAAACGCAATCCAGGCCTGCGGGTCGGTCAGAAGTTCCAGCATGTCGTTTCCAGATCGTGCGTTGAGAAATCAGATCGAGGCGATGGTTTCACGCACGGCAGACAACTGCCGCCGGGACACCGACAACACTTCATCGATGCCATGGAGCCGTACCGCCCACCCTTCGCCCTCTTCGGCATCGTAGTGTTTCTCCAATGCCCGCACGGCCCGGCGGGACACCAGGGCGTTGCGGTGGATGCGCATGAACTGCGCCGGATATTTCTCCTCCAGTTCGCTCAGGGAGCCGTCCAGGATGTAGCTCTTGGCCGCCGTGCGCACGGTGATGTATTTGAGTTCGGCCTTGAAGTACAGCACCTCGGCCAGCGGCACGCGCTCGGTGCGGCCGCGCTCCTGGATCACCAGGAATTCTTCAGTCAAATCGGGCCCATGCCCTTGCCGTGACTGGGCCAGCCGCTCCACTTTTTGTAGCGCATGCTGCAGCCGCTCCAGCCGCACCGGCTTGGTCAGGTAGTCCACGGCTTCGATCTCGAAGGCCTGCACCGCATGCTCGGCGTGCGCCGTGACGAAGACGATGGCCGGCGGCTGTGGCAGGGTACGCAGCATGCGTGCCAGCGTCAGGCCGTCGGCGCCGGGCATGTGGATGTCGAGCAGGGCCACGTCGAACGACTGCTGGCGCAGCAGGTCGATCGCTTGCGTGGCATGGGCGGCCTCACCGGCCACATTCACCACCGGGTTGGTGCAGTCGCCCAGCAGGGTACGCAGCCGGGCGCGCGCCAGGGACTCGTCGTCGACGATCAGGGCCTGTAATGTCATGCCGGCACCTCAATGCGGACCTGGAACAGGCCGTCCTTGAACACTTGGCGGAACTGGCCCTGCACGTCGTGCAGCAGGCGCAGGCGGTCGCGCACGTTGTCGAGCGCCACGCCGTGGCCCTGCACACCGGGGCCGGCCGGCACGGTGTTGGTGACCTTGATCACCACGTTGGCGCCGCGCCGGCGGGTGGAAATACGGATCTGCGCTCCTTCCGGGCTGGGCTCGACACCGTGGCGCACCGCGTTTTCCAGCAAGGGCTGCAACAGCAAGGGCGGCAGGCGCGCGGCATCGGCGGCCGGGTCCAGCGCCCAGTCCAGGCGCAGGCGTTCGCCAAAGCGCACCTGCTCGATCTCCAGGTAGCGCCGTGCCAGCGCGATCTCGTCGCCCAGCGTCACCGATTCGCCTTGGTCCACCAGGGCATGGCGGAACAGGTCGCTCAGGTCTTCCAGCAGCGCCTCGGCGCGCGCCGGCTCGGCGCGCACCAGGGCAATGGCGCTGTTGAGGGTATTGAAGAGGAAATGCGGCCGGATGCGCGACTGCAGCTCGGCCAGCCGCGCCGTGGTGGCCGCCGGCGTCTTGCCGCGCTCGCGCAGGGCCAGCGCCCCCACCAGCGCGCCGGCGAGCAGGGCCCCACTGGCGGCACTGGCCAGCCAGGGTGGCACTTCGAGCAGGCCGGTCAGCGCCAGCAGGCCGCAGCCATACAGGCCGGACAAGGCCCCCAGCGCCACCGCCGCCACGTACTGGCCCGACGCTGGCAGGCGCGTCAGCAGGCGCCGGGACGCACAAGCCACCACCAGCCAGACCACCGTGGCCGGCAAGGCACCGCCGGTGTAGAGCGCCAGGCGGACCAGCCAGTCCGCCAAGCCGGATGCCCCGAACAGGGCCGCCACGGCCACCACCAGCTCCACCAGGAGCACGGCGCGCAGGGCCACGCCGACCTGGCAGGCATTGAACAGCGGCGCCGGCAGCACGCCGGGGACCGTGGGCTCCGGGGCCAGTTCCTGGAAGGTCGATAAAATCTGGGTATCTTTCATGCAGCGGGTGGCAGGACCAGCCAAAGGGACCAGTCCACAAGGGCCAGGACCTGATTATTGGTGAAGTCCGGCTCCCAGCACAATGTATTCATCCGACAATGGGGTTTGCGCCCCATCCACCGTACGGTCCCCATGTCAAAAAACCAACTCGACAAAAAATCCGAAGCCTGGTCGGCGCTGTTCTCCGAACCGATGAGCGACCTGGTCAAGCGTTACACCGCCAGCGTGTTTTTTGACAAACGCCTGTGGCATGCCGACATCACCGGCAGCCTGGCGCATGCCGAGATGCTGGCGGCGCAGGGCATCATCAGCGCCGCCGACCACGCCGCCATCCAGGACGGCATGGCACAGATCGTGGCCGAGATCGAGACCGGAAAGTTCGAGTGGAAGCTCGACCTGGAAGACGTGCACCTCAACATCGAGGCGCGCCTGACGCAACTGGTGGGCGACGCCGGCAAGCGCCTGCACACCGGGCGCAGCCGCAACGACCAGGTGGCCACCGACGTGCGCCTGTGGCTGCGCACCGAGATCGACCTCATCAGCGGCCTGCTGACCGACCTGCAGAAGGCGCTGCTGACGGTGGCGCAGCAGAACGTGGACGTGATCCTGCCCGGCTTCACCCACCTGCAGGTGGCGCAGCCGGTGAGCTTCGGCCATCACATGCTGGCCTATGTGGAAATGTTTGCGCGCGATGCCGAGCGCATGGCCGACGTGCGCCGCCGCGTCAACCGCCTGCCGCTGGGCAGCGCCGCACTGGCCGGCACCAGCTACCCGCTGGACCGTGAGCGCGTGGCCAAAACGCTGGGCATGGTGGATGTGAACGGGGCCCCCGCGGTGTGCCAGAACAGCTTGGACGCCGTGAGCGACCGCGACTTCGCCATCGAATTCACCGCTGCCGCCTCGCTGGTGATGGTGCACGTCAGCCGCTTCAGCGAAGAACTCATCTTGTGGATGAGCCAGAACTTCGGCTTCATCAAGATTGCGGACCGTTTCACCACCGGCTCGTCCATCATGCCGCAGAAGAAGAACCCGGACGTGCCGGAACTGGCGCGCGGCAAAACCGGCCGCGTGGTCGGCCACCTGATGGGCCTGATCACCCTGATGAAGGGCCAGCCGCTGGCCTACAACAAGGACAACCAGGAAGACAAGGAGCCGCTGTTCGACACCGTGGACACCTTGAAGGACACGCTGCGCATCTTCGCCGAGATGGTGGGCGGCCAGTTGAACCCCGACACTGGCAAACTGGAAGGCGGCATCACGGTGAATGCCATTGCCATGGAGCAGGCCGCGCTCAAGGGTTATGCCACCGCCACCGACCTGGCCGATTACCTGGTGAAAAAGGGCCTGCCCTTCCGCGACGCGCACGAAACGGTGGCGCATGCGGTGAAGGCCGCCATCAGCCACAGCGTCGACCTGTCGGAACTGCCGCTGACGGTGCTGCAGCAGTTCAACCCGAACATCGAAAAGGACGTGTACGACGTGCTGTCGCTGCACGGCTCGCTCCATGCGCGCAACACCCTGGGCGGCACCGCGCCGGCGCAGGTCGAAGTGCAGATTGCCCGCCACCTCAAGCGCCTGGCCTGAAGGAAGCTGCAGCATGTCCACAGACACCACGCTGACCTGGTCGCCCGAACTGGCGCTGGGCGATGCCCGCACCGACACCACGCACGAGGAATTCGTCGAGCTGGTCAACGCCACCGCCGCCGCCGCGCCCGAGGCCCAACTCGCTCTCTACCAGGAACTGCTGGCACACACGGTGGAGCATTTCGCGCAGGAAGAGCGCTGGATGACGGCCTGCGGCATCCCGCCCGATTTCTGCCACTTCGGCCAGCACAACAGCGTGCTGGAAGTCATGCGTGAAGTGGAGCGCCGCGCGCTCATCGGCGAGATGGCCCTGATCGAGAGCATGCTCGAAGCGCTGGTGGAATGGTTCCCCCAGCACGCCCAGAGCATGGACGCCGGCCTGGTGGGTTATCTGGCGGAAAAAGGCTTCGATACCGCGACGGAAACCTTCAAGGACGGCGCTGCGGCCACCGCAACCGCCCTGCCCTCATGCTCGTCTCACGAATCCGGGTCATCCTGCGCCTGAGGTGTCCATGAAGCAGCCCATACGACGCATCGCCATCAGCACCGGGGGCGGTGACGCCCCGGGCCTCAACGCCGTCATCAGCTCGGTGGTCTGGGCCGCCGCCAACCGCGGCTGGGAATGTGTCGGCATCCGCGACGGTTTCAACGGCATCCTGCAGCCTGAGCACTACCCTCAAGGTGGCGTGGAACTGCTGACCCGGGACCGGGTGCGCGGCATCTCCCACCTGGGCGGCACCATCCTCGGCACCACCAACAAGGGCAATCCTCTGCACTTCCCGGTGCGCCTGGCCGATGGCAGCATGGGCGAGGTGGATCGCTCCGCGGAACTGCTGGACTATTTCAAGCGCGAAGGGATCGACGCGCTGGTGATGGCGGGCGGCGACGGTACCCTGGCCATCGCCAATGAACTGCACCGCCGGGGTCTGCGCGTGGTGGGTGTGCCCAAGACCATCGACAACGACCTGGACAAGACCTTCACCACCTTCGGCTTCGATACCGCCGTCTCCTTTGCCACCGAGTGCCTGGACCGGCTGCACAGCACGGCCGAAAGCCACCAGCGCGTGATGGTGGTGGAGGTGATGGGGCGCTACGCCGGCTGGATCGCCCTGCACGCCGGCATTTCCGGCGGGGCGCATGCCATTCTCATTCCCGAGATTCCCTACGACCTGGACAAGGTGGCGGCCGCGATACGGGAGCGCGATGCCCATGGCCGCCTGTATTCGCTGGTGGTGGTGGCCGAGGGCGCCCAGCCGCAGCGGGGCCAGCGCGCCGTGCAGGCCGCCGCCGAAGCCGGACACGCCGAACGCCTGGGCGGCATCGGCGAGCAGGTGGCTTCCGCCCTGGCGCAGCGCACGGGCAAGGACGCGCGCGTGGTGGTGCTGGGCCATCTGCTGCGCGGCGGCAGCCCCACCTCCTTCGACCGGCTGGCGGCCAAGCGCTTCGGCACGGCGGCGGTGCGCGCCCTGGACGAAGGCCATTCGGGCGTGATGGTGTCGCTGTCCTTCCCCAATGTCATCTACGTGCCGCTGGCCGAGGTGGCCGGCCGCATGAAAGCCGTGCCGCCCGACAGCGATACCCTGCAGACCGGGCGCGACCTGGGGATCTGTTTCGGAGGTTGATATGCTCACCCCCAGGCTGCGCAAAGGGCGTGTCGCTTCGCCCCCCCCTTGCAGGGGGCAACGCCAGTGGCCCGGCGAAGCCGGTTCCACGGCGTTCCCCGCTTGAATACCAATGCCCGCTTGTGTGCTGGCATGCTTGAACGATTTCTTGACTGATCTGGAGATACCGATGCCCGTCATCACCAACATCGAAGACCTGCGCGTGCTGGCGCAAAAACGTGTTCCGCGCATGTTCTACGACTATGCCGACAGCGGCTCGTGGACCGAGAGCACCTACCGCGCCAACCAGAGCGACTTCCAGGGCATCAAGCTGCGCCAGCGCGTGGCCGTCAACATGGAAGGCCGCACGACGCGCAGCACCATGATCGGCCAGGACGTGGCCATGCCGGTGGCGATTGCCCCGGTCGGCCTGACCGGCATGCAGCACGCCGACGGCGAGATCCTGGCGGCACGCGCGGCCAAGGCCTTCGGCATTCCCTTCACGCTCTCGACCATGAGCATCTGCTCGATCGAGGACGTGGCCAAGGGCACTGACGGCCACCCCTTCTGGTTCCAGCTCTACGTCATGAAGGACCGCGACTTCATCGAACGCCTGATCGACCGCGCCAAGGCGGCCAACTGCTCGGCGCTGGTGATCACGCTGGACCTGCAGATCCTGGGCCAGCGCCACAAGGACCTGAAGAACGGTCTGAGCGCGCCACCGAAGCTGACGGTCGCCAACATGCTCAACATCGCCACCAAGCCGCGCTGGGCGCTGGGCATGCTGGGCACGCCGCGCCGCGAGTTCGGCAACATCGTCGGCCACGTCAAGGGCGTGGGGAACATGAGTTCGCTCTCGAGCTGGACTGCACAGCAGTTCGATCCGGCGCTGAACTGGGGTGACGTGGAGTGGATCAAGAAGCGCTGGGGCGGCAAGATCATCCTCAAGGGCATCCAGGACGTGGAGGACGCGCGCCTGGCGGTGGACAGCGGCGCCGATGCGCTGATCGTCTCCAACCACGGCGGCCGCCAGCTCGATGGTGCCGAGAGCAGCATCCGTGCCCTGCCGGCCATCGTCGAGGCCGTGGGCCACCGCATCGAGGTGCACATGGACGGCGGCATCCGCTCCGGCCAGGACGTGCTCAAGGCGCGCGCCCTGGGTGCCAAGGGCGTCTACATCGGCCGCGCCATGGCGTATGGCCTGGGTGCCATGGGCGAAGCCGGCGTGAGCAAGGCGCTGGAACTCATCCGCAACGAACTCGACATCACCATGGCCTTCTGCGGCCACACCGACATCAACACGGTGAACAAAGGCATCCTGCTGCCGGGCACCTACCCGACGGCCTGATGGCCCAGGCGTGCAGGCTCAGGCCGCCTGCACGTCCAGGTGATACAGGCCCCAAGGGCACTGGGCGAAGCGCTCGGGCAGCGGCTTGGCGGCCATGTCGGGGTGGCGATCGGCATCGAACACGGCCCACAAGGGCCCCAGCCCACCCAGCGGCATGGGCTGCCCATCCAGGTGGGTGGCGACGATGACGCGGTACTGACGCACCTGCGCCAGGCTGAGGCTGACGGTGTAGCCATCGACAGCACGCAGCACCAGCTTGGCCGCCCCCTCACGTTCACGCCAGCCGCCTGCAGCACCCCAGCCAGCAACGGGCCTTTGAGCGCGTGCACCCTGGCGTCGTATTCCACCGTGGGGCGAATGGTCACCGCCGGCAAGGCCGTGAGCGCGCGGAAGTCGAACACCTGCGCCTTGTCGAACGTGATCTGCTGCTTGGCCATCATCTGGTCCAGTGCCTTGTCGATCGGCCCGCGGTTGCCGCGGCCGATGGCCCCGGTGACGGTCAGCAGACCGGGGCCGGCCAGCTTCTGGCCTGCCGGTGCGGCCAGCGCCGCGGACGACAGCGTGGTGGCGCCCACCGCAGCGGTCGCAGCGGCGAGAAAATCGCGTTTCTTCATGTCAGCTCCTGATCAATGAATGGAAATAGCAGTGCCGCTCATTCTGCGCGCGATGAATGACCGGTGAAAGCCCCGGCGCGCTATGCTTGGCTGGTGTCTACTCCGCCCACGTCTTCCGCTGTCCCGCCACACCCGATCCGCCGGATCGCCCACCTCGACATGGATGCGTTCTACGCCTCGGTCGAGCTGCTGCGCTACCCGCAGCTCAAGGGCCTGCCGGTGGTGATCGGCGGCAGCCGGCGCCGGCCTGACGACGCATTGCTGCAGCAGTACGCCGAGGTGCCCTTGTCCGAGATTCCGGTGGCGGCATTCCCGGTTTTGCGCGATTACACCGGCCGTGGCGTCATCACCACCGCCACCTACCCGGCGCGCCAGTTCGGCGTCGGCTCGGCCATGGGCCTGATGAAGGCCGCCAAGCTGTGCCCGCAGGCCATCCTGCTGCCGGTGGACTTCGACGAGTACCGCCAGTACTCACGCCGCTTCAAGGAAGTCATCACCGAGATCGCGCCGCTGATGGAAGACCGCGGCGTGGACGAGGTCTACATCGACTTCACCGAGGTGCCGGGCGGCCAGCGCGAGGGCGGCCGCAGCCTGGCGCGGCTGATCCAGAAAATCATCCTGGAGGCCACCGGCCTGACCTGCTCCATCGGCGTGGCACCCAACAAGCTGCTGGCCAAGATGGCGAGCGAGCTCAACAAGCCCAAGGGCATCTCCATCGTCCTGCCGGACGACCTGCGCACGCTGATCTGGCCGTTACCGTGCCGCAAGATCAATGGCGTCGGCCCCAAGACCGATGCCAAGCTGCAGGCACACGGCATCCACACCATCGGCGAACTGGCGGCCCGCGAACCGGCCTGGCTGGTGGCGCACTTTGGCAAGAGTTACGGTGCCTGGCTGCATGAGGCGGCCTGGGGCCGCGACGAGCGCCCGGTGCTGACTGAGAACGAACCGGTGTCGGTGAGCCGCGAAACGACCTTCGAGCGCGACCTGCACGCCGTGCGCGACAAGGCCGAACTCGGTGCTGTCTTCACCGCGCTGTGCGAGCGCGTGGCAGCCGACCTGCAACGCAAGGGTTATGCGGGCAAGACCATCGGCATCAAGCTGCGCTACGACGACTTCAAGAGCGTGACGCGCGACCAGACCATCGCCCACTACACGGCCGACGCCAAGACCATCCGCCAGGCTGCCGGCCAGTGCCTCAAGCGTGTGGACCTGACGCGCCGGCTGCGTCTGCTGGGGGTGCGGGTGGGCTCGCTGCTGCGGCCGGATGAGGCGGATGCCCCGCAAAAACAGGGAGTAGCCCCGGTCAACAGGGCGTCGGATGCTATTGATTCAGGAGCAAAAATCGGATCACTTTTCTGATGAAGTCCGGTATTTCTGTCCTTGAAATAAGCTGACATCAAACTTACAATGAAGCTTCCCGCAGGAGGCTTCCATGAAACACGCCCTCACGCTGATGGAAATCCATCGCATCAAGCGATGGCATGTAGCGCACCGGGACGAGCACCCGCTGGAGTACGAGTTGTGGGACGCCATGCTCTGCCTGTGGCTGATGGGCTGGGTCGGCTGGCTGCCCGCCCTGGCTCTCGATGCCCTCTGGGCCTGCCCGCTGTGCCTGCTGGGCATGAGCGCACCGCGCCTGTACGTGGCTTGGCGCCGGCACGCCCACCAGCTGCAACGCCTGCGGTGCGACTGGCTCGGCAACTGAAGGTTCACGCCACCACGATCTCATCCTGATGGTTGGCCACGTGAAACGCGTGGGCCAGGGCGAAGTCGGCCCGGCTCAGGGTGCCATAGGCGAAGTGCGGCTGGAGCGCGCCGGTGTGGGCCTGGAAGCGTGTGACCGCTGCACGCAGGCGGGCAGCACCGGGCTGCCAGTCCTCCAGTTGCGCCAGTTGCGGCGCGCCAGGAATCGGCTCGGTCAGGCCGTGGCTCATGCGGCCGCGCCACTTGAAAAAGGCAAAGGCCGCCGAGCCGGCAGTGGCCTGGAACAGGGCGCTCTTCGGTGCGGGAAAACCGTCCAGGCTCATCTCGATGCTTTGCGCCAGGTGGTCGAGCACCGCCCGCATCGTCCAGGCATTGGTGCTGCGCACCCGGGCAGCACGCTCCAGCCGGTCGAGCCAGCGCAGCACATCGTCCAGCGACTGGACTTTAGGAATATCGGCCATGGCGCCTCCGGCGAGCAAGCTCGTCTGTAGAACAAGGTAATGTCTGCGGTTCATCTTGTTGGGGAGAACCTGTTTCGCACAGGTGACTGTTGAAGACGAGTTCGTTCGATTACAGTTTATCCACTCCCACCCACCTTGCCACCATGAACTGCTTCACCCTCACCGTCACCGACCACATCGCCCACCTGGTGCTCAACCGCCCCGAGGCGATGAACACCATGCACCCCGAGTTCTGGCGCGAGTTCGACCAGGTGTTGACCCAACTGCACAACAGCGGCGAGGCACGCGCGCTGGTGATCAGCAGCACCGGCAAGCACTTCAGTGCCGGCATGGCGCTGGAAACCTTCAGCGGCGCCATCGCGCTGGACGACCGCAGTCCCGAGGGCCGCGCCGCCATCTTCGATCTGCTGACCGACATGCAGGCCACCTTCACCAAGCTGGAAACGCTGCGCATCCCGGTGATCGCGGCCATCCAGGGCGGCTGCATCGGCGGCGCGGTGGACATGGTCAGCGCCTGCTGCCTGCGCTACGCCACGGTGGACACCTTCTTCTGCATCCAGGAAATCAACATCGGCATGGTGGCCGACGTCGGCACATTGCAGCGTCTGCCCAAGCTCATGCCGCTGGGTGTGGTGAAGGAGCTGGCCTACACCGGCCACCGCTTCCCCGCGGCACAGGCGCTGACCTACGGCCTGGTGAACCAGGTGTTCGACACGCCCGAAGCGATGCTGGACGGCGCGCTGCAGACTGCACGCGAAATCGCCGCCAAGCCCCCCATTGCCATCTGGGGCACCAAGCAGGCCCTGCACTACGCGCGCGACCACAGCGTGGACGACGCACTCAAGCAGATGGGCTGGTTGCAGGGCGCGATCTGGAGCAACAAGCACGTACTCGAAGCCGTGATGGCCATGAAGGACAAGCGCAACGGCAACTTCCCGCCGCTGGCGCCGCTGCAATCCTTCAAGGAAATTGGCCAGTAGCCCTTGCCGAATAAGCGCGATAAGCTACTGTTTTGATAGCAAACTACTGGCGCGCCGTGCGCACGTTGGCCGGCAGCGCCTGCGGGTGGCTGGTGCGCCAGGGGTTGATGTCCAGCCCGCCGCGGCGGGTGTAGCGCGCATAGACCGTCAGCTTGGCCGGCTTGCAGCGCGTCCACACGTCCATGAAGATGCGCTCCACGCATTGCTCGTGGAACTCGTTGTGGTTGCGAAAGCTCACGATGTACTGCAACAGACCTTCCTGCTCGATCTGCGGCCCGCTGTAGCTGATCTGCACGCTGGCCCAGTCGGGCTGGCCGGTCACCAGGCAGTTGCTCTTGAGCAGGTTGCTGGTCAGCACCTCGCTCACCGGCTGCTCGTCGAAGGCCGCCGTCAGCAGTTCGGGCGCCGGCGTGTACTGCGAGCACGCCACCTCCAGCCGGTCCAGGTTCAGGCCGTCGAGTTCGTGGATCGGCTCGCGGTCGAACAGCTCGGGCGCGATCAGCTTGACGCCCACCGTGCCCTTGGCCTCGGAACCGCGCCACACCGCCTCGCTGATGTCGGCACGGATGCGCGCGAGCACTTCGGTCGCATCCTGGAAGCGGGTGTTGTTGAAGCTGTTGAGGTAGAGCTTGAAGGACTTGCTCTCCACGATGTTGGGCGTCTCGCACGGCACCGTGATGTGGGCCAGCGCCACCTGCGGCTTGCCGCGCGCGTTCAGCCAGCTCAGCTCGTACGCGGTCCACAAATCGGCGCCGAGAAAAGGCAAGGTAGCCGGCACGCCGATCTCCTGCCGCTTCGGTGCACGGGCAATCGGGTACAGCAGCGCGGCGTCGTATTGGTCGACGTAGGGCACGGCCTTGCCGAGCGCGGAGTTTTCGGGTGTGGTCATTCGTTCACCTTGCGACGGAAGACGAGACGATCCGGCTCCGAAGCCGCGGCGTCGAAGGCATGCCCTTCAAGGTTGAACTTCTCCAACTGCTTCGGCGTACTGACGTGATGGGTGGCCGCGTAGCGTGCCATCAGGCCGCGCGCGCGCTTGGCCAGGAAGCTGATGATCTTGTACTTGCCGCCCTTGTAGTCCTCGAACACGCATTCGATCACGCGCGCCTTCAGGGCCTTCTGGTCCACCGACTTGAAATACTCCTGTGACGCGAGGTTCACCACCACCGGCGTCTTGTCGGCCTGCAGCCGCTGGTTCAGGTAATCGGCAATCTGCGTGCCCCAGAACTTGTAGAGGTTGTTGCCTTTCGCGTTGGCCAGCTGGGTGCCCATCTCCAGCCGGTAGGGCTGCATCCAGTCCAGCGGCCGCAGCACGCCATAGAGGCCGCTGAGGATGCAGACATGCGCCTGCGCCCAGGCCAGGTCCTCGGCCTGGAGCGTCCTGGCATCCAGACCTTCGTAGACATCGCCGTTGAAGGCCAGCACCGCCTGCTTGGCATTCTTGGCCGTGAACTTGGTGCTCCAGGCCTGGTAACGCGCCACGTTCAGGCCCGACAGCGCATCGCTGAGGCTCATCAGTTCGGCAATCTCCTGCGGCGACTTCTCGCGCAGCAGGCCGATCAGCTCGGCCGACTGCTTGACGAACAGCGGCTGCGTGTGCGGCACATCGCCGGCGGGGGTG
Organism: Curvibacter sp.; assembly: GCA_031426755.1. Taxonomy (GTDB): domain Bacteria; phylum Pseudomonadota; class Gammaproteobacteria; order Burkholderiales; family Burkholderiaceae_C; genus Hylemonella. The sequence goes on along the minus strand of JASJPI010000003.1, from coordinate 71,067 downwards.
TCGTAGTCGAGCGATTTGGCGGGGGATAATAAAAACAACATGCTGGAAATCCTGTATCACGACGATTATCTAGTAGCCGTGAACAAACCGCCGGGGCTGCTGGTGCACCGCACCGGGCTCGATGCAGGAGAAACGCAGTTCGCGCTGCAGCTGCTGCGCGACCAGCTCGGCCGCCCGGTCTGGCCGGCGCACCGGCTCGACAAGGGCACCAGCGGCGTGCTGCTGTTCGCACTGGATGCCGACACCGCACGCCGGCTTGGCCAGGCCTTCGAGGCGCCGGACCAGGTGCAGAAGACCTACCTCGCCGTGGTACGCGGCTGGCCGCCCGAATCGGGCCTGATCGACCACCCACTCAAGCGCATGGAAGACGATGCCCGCCCCGGACGGGATGAGGTGCAGGACGCGCAGACACGCTACTGCACGCTGGAACACTACGCGTTGCCGCTGCCCTATGGCCATTTCCCGACCACGCGCTGCGCGCTGGTGGAGCTGCAGCCACTGACCGGACGACGGCACCAGTTGCGCCGGCACCTGAAACACATCGCACATCCGATCATCGGCGACGCCACCCACGGCAAGGGGCCGTTGAACCGGGCGGTGACCGAGCTGCTGGGTGCGCAACGGTTGTGGTTGCACGCCCGGCAACTCATCCTCCATCGTCACCCGGTGACGGACACGCCCGTGGCCATCGAGGCGGCAACGGATGTCGACTGGTCACGATGGACTGCGCCGGTGGTACACCGGCCCCGGCAGCAGGACTAGCGCTGCGGCATATCCTTGTACGAGTACCCCAGACTCACCGTTGCATCCGTCGGGATCGGCGGCATGCTGGCGTTCCAGTCTTCCCAGGCCTGCCGCATGGCCGCCAGGCGTTCCGACTGTTTCCCGCCCAGGTTGGCGCGCTCGCGCTCGTCGGCCGGGAGGTTGAACAGGTAGTCGTTGCCGTCCACGCGCAGGTACTTCCAGTCACCGTCGCGCAAGGCGCGCTGGCCGCGGTGGTTCATGCGCCAGTGCAGCGGGCGCGCGAACTCCCTCCCCTCCGTTTGCAGCACCGGCAGCAGTGACACGCCGTCCAGCGGGTAGGCCGCGTCGGCCTGGGCGCCGGCCGCGGCGAGCATGGTCGCCGACCAGTCCATGGTCATGCAGTGCTGCGTGCTGGTGCGGCCGGGCTGGATGACGGCGGGCCAGTGCGCGATCCACGGCACGCGGATGCCGCCTTCGGTCAGGTCCATCTTGCCGCCCACCAGCGGCCAGTTGTCGGAGAAGCGTTCGCCGCCGTTGTCGCTGGTGAAGACGATGAGGGTGTCATCGAGCAGGCCTTCCTTCCTGAGCGCCTCCACCACCCAGCCGATGCCCTCGTCCATGTGGTGGATCATGCGGCGGTAGGTGTGGATGTTGCCGCCGTGCAGGTGGAACAGGTTGTCCTTCACGTCGCGCACCACGGTCTCGTCCTCGCGCGTTTCCCACGGCCAGTGCGGTGCGGTGTAGTGCAGGCTCAAAAAAAACGGCGTGCCGCTGCGCGCGCCGGGCGCCATGCGTTCGATGTAGTCCACCGAACGGCGCGACAGCAGGTCAGTCAGGTAACCCTCTTCCTGTTTTTCTGCTTCGCCGAACCACAGGTCGTGCTGGCCGGTGCCGCTGCAGTGGCTGAAGTAGTCCACGCCGCCCGACATGGGACCGAAGAATTCCTCGTACCCCGAGCGCAGCGGGCCGAAGGCCGGCGGGTAGCCAAGGTGCCATTTGCCGATGAGCGCGGTACGGTAGCCGCTGGCGTACAGCAATGAGGGCAGCGTGGGGTGCTCGGGCGGCAGGCCCAGCGTGGTGCTGCCGCGGCTGCGGCTGTTGATGGGTTCTTCCGCCGCGCCGCGCAGGCGGTACTGGTAGCGCGCCGTGATCATGGCAAAGCGCGTGGGCGAACACACCGGCGAGTTGGAATAACCCTGGGTGAATTTCAGGCCGTTTGCGGCCAGCGCATCGAGCACCGGCGAGACCGGACCGAACGCGGCCGTGCGGGCGCCGTAGCAGCCTAGGTCGGCAAAGCCGAGGTCGTCGGCCACGATGTAAAGGATGTTGGGACGTTTCATCCGACTTTCATGTCCGTCTTGGAAGGGTACGCGCCCTGCACCAGGCCGGCGCCGGTCAGCAGGAGCGGGCCCAGCAGGGTGCGCAAAAGAAAATGTGCAGCGGTCTTCATGGGGCTCTACTCCAGGGTGACACCGGCGGCCTTGATCGGATTTTCCCAGCGGGCCAGGTCGGCACGCTGGGCGGCGGCGAGCTGTTGCGAGGTCGAACCGATGGGCTCGTAACCCAGGGCGATGAGCTTGCCGCGCACCGCCGGCTGCTGCACGGCGCTCATGACGGACTGCTCCAGCCGTGCCAGCACCTCGGGCTTGAGCCCGGCCGGCCCGTACATGGCGAACCAGGCGGTGGCCTCCATGTCGATGCCCTGTTCTTTCAACGTCGGCACTTCGGGCACCTGCGGATCGCGCTGCGCCCCGGTGACGGCGATCACGCGCACCTTGCCGCTGCGGTGCAGTTCCGCCGTCTCGGATACGACGTCGAACTTGTAGCCGATGTGGCTGCCCAGCAGCGCGTTGTTGGCCGGCGCGCCGCCCTGGAAGGGAATGTGGTTGAGCTTCACCCCGGTGCTCTGCTCCAGCAGCACGCCGAGGAAGTGCGGTACGGTGCCGGCGCCGGCCGTGCCGTAGCTGCCGCTGGCCGGCTCGGCCTTGGTCTTGGCGATCATCTCGGCCAGGGTCTTCACGTTACTGGCCGGGCCGGACACCACGCCGAACTGGAAACGTGCGAGCTGCGAGATGGGTGTGAAGTCCTTGACCGCGTCGTAGTCGAGCTTCTTGTAGACGTGCGGGAACATCACCATCGGCCCGCTGGGCAACACGATGACGGTCTGGCCGTCGGGCTTGGCGTTCTTGACCTGCGTCAACGCCACGCGGCCGCCGGCACCGACCCGGTTTTCGACGATGACCGAACTGAAGTCGTTCTGCATGGCCGTGGCCAGCAGCCGGGCCAGCACGTCAGCCGAGCCGCCGGGCGCGAAACCGACCAGGATCTTGAGGCTGGGCTTGTCCTGGGCGGCGGCGCCCAGCGCGCAGGCCAGCGTCGCCCAGGCCAGCAGCAGGCGGGCATATCGGTTCATGGTGTCTCCTCGTGGTGTGCATCCGGACGGAATGCCGTGTGCTTGTCAGGGGACTCTAGAGGCCGGACAATTGATTGTTCTAATCAACTATCCACCTCGGAAACCCTGATGCCCGTCAAGCCTCGCCTGCTTCGCCCGGTGGGGCTGGACGATTTCCTGCTGTACCGGCTCAGCCGTCTGCTGGGCACCGCCGGCACCCTGGTGATTCGCCTGTGCGAAGGTCAATACGGCATCACCCGGCGCGAATGGCGCCTGCTCGAATTGCTGCTGCGCCATGCACCGGTACCGCCATCCCGGCTGGCGGAACTGGCCCAGCTGGACCGGGCGCGCACCTCGCGCGCCCTGAGTTCGCTGGTTGCCAAGAAACTGGTCGTCCGCACCACGCAGCCGGCAGACCGGCGCCAGGCCGTGCTGGGGCTGACCGAGGCGGGCCGCAAGCTGTGCGCGTCGCTGCTGCCGCAGGTGCGGGCGCTGAACCTGGAACTGCTGGACGGCTTGGACGCCGGCGAGGTGGCCGTGCTCGATCCTGTGCTGGACCGCCTGCAGGCCCGCGCAAGTGAACTCATCGAACAGCACCGCGACTTTCCCAAGGCCGACCGCCGGCGCGGCGGGCGCTCGCGGCCGGCGCTGGGCTAGGACAGGCTGCGCAGCGCGGCCAGCGTCTCCGTCTCGGTACGGTAGAGCCGGTGGCCGGGACCGGCCAACTGCCAGCCAGCCTGCAGGAGCGTGCGTTCCACCGGCAGTTTCATGCCGCTGATGTGCAACAGCACGCCCTGCTCGTGCAACTGCTTGCAGAGCTTCAACCATGTGTCCACGCCGGTGGCGTCGATATGGCCGATGGGCTGCGCAAAGAGACAGACGTGGCGCGTATCGGGATGCTGGCCAAGGTACTCCACCACCGCACGCTCGAACTCGGCGGCGGCGGCAAAATCCAGCGCCGCGTCCATGCGCAGGGCATAGGTATCGGGCGCCAGCGGCGGCAGTTTCCAGAGATGGCGGTCGCGCAGGCTGCCGTCCGGGTGCAGGCCCACCTCGATGATGCGCGGATGCAGACGCTGGTAGAGGAAGTTGCTCAGCGACATCAGCACGCCGGCCAGCACGCCCCAGTAGAGCTGGGGCGAAACCAGCAGGGTGATGAGGAAAGTGGCGCCCGAGATGAGTGCCTCCACGCGGGCGATGCGCCACAGCCGCAGGAATTCGCGCGGCTTGAGCAGCCCCATCACGGCAGCGACCACGATGGCGGCCAACACCGCCTGCGGAACGTGATGCAGCACCGGAATCAGCAGCCAGAGCGCAAGCAGCACGACCCCGGCCGAGAACACCGTGGCCCAGCCGGTCCGGGCGCCGGCGTAGAGGTTGAGCGCCGAACGCGAGAAGGATGAGCTGGTGGGGAAGGCGCCGCTCAGGCCCGCCGCCAGCTTGCCCAGGCCCTGGCCGATCAGGTCCTGGTCCTGGTTCCAGCGCGTGCCGCGGCGCTCGTTGTCCACCTTGGCACTCGAGGCCGTTTCCAGAAAACTCACCAGGGTGATGACCAGCGTGGGCAGCAGCAACTGGCCCAGCACGTCCAGATCGGGCAGGGCTGGCAACGCCAGGGCCGGCAAGCCGGCCGGCAGTGCCCCTACCACGCGGCCGCCGCCAGCCTTGAAGCCGAGCCACGCCGACAGGCCGGCCGCACCCAGCACGATCAGCAGCACCGAGGGAAAGGCCGGGCGCCAGCGGCGCGCGACCAGCAGCAGCAGCAGCGTGCCCAGGCCGAAAGCCAGTGAAGACAGGTGCCAGGCCTGCCACCCGGCCGAAGCCAGCTGGCGCCAGTCCTGCAGGCCCAGCATATCGGGCAACTGCGAGCCGATGATGAGCAAGGCCGCGGCCTGGGTGAAGGCCGTGAGCACGGGCGCATTAACGAGATTGAGCAGCCAGCCGAAGCGCATGAAACCCAGCACCAGCTGCAGCAGGCCCGAGAGCAGTGCCAGCCAGACCGCCAGCTGCACCCACTGCGCCGAACCGGGCGCAGCCAGGCCCGTGAGGCCGGCGCTGACCAGCAGACAGGTCAGCGCCGTCGGCCCGACCGACAGCCGCGTCGAGGCGCTGAAGAGCACCGCCAGCAGGGCCGGCAGGATGGAGGCGTAGATGCCGGTGACAGGCGGCATGCCCGCGAGCACGGCATAAGCGACGCCCTGGGGGATCACCATCAGGCCCACGGCCAAGCCCGCCAGCGCCTCGCTACGCAGCAGCTCAGCCGTGGGACGCGGCCAGTTGAGGAAGGGCAGGAGCTTGTGCAGGCGGGACGGAGTCGACAACATGGGCAGGCGTGAAGATTGCCCCGAGTTTAGGCCCACCCGTGAAGCGGCCGAGCCTGTCCCAACCCGGTTGAAGGCGGTCTACTTCAGGTCGCCCGCCAGCGAAGCCAGCGTTTCAGCATTGATCGTCACATGGGCCGGGTAGTGGGTGTGGTCGCAGCCGAGCTTGACGCTGGCGCCGGCCTTGACGGCGGCACGCATGGCCGGCGTGAACTCGAAGCGCACGAAGTGCACGGCCGAGGTCTTCTCGTCGTTCTCGCGGTCCAGGTCTTCGTCGGCGATGGCATAGACACGTTCATCGCCTTCGACCTCGACGAACATGCGGTCTTCCACGCCGATCAGGCGCGCCAGCTCGCGCTTGCGCTCGTTGATGTCGGGGTACTCGATCAGCATCGTGGCCTTCCAGTTGCTGCCGTCCGGCACCAGCGGGGCGTAGGCCTCGATCTCCTGCAGGATGCCTTCTTCCTCGAAAATCTTTTCGATGCGCAGCATTTCCTGGATCTGGTAGCGGATGGTGGTCTCGGACTCGAACTGCAGGTTGATGTGCTCGCCCAGATGCACGCTGCGCAACTGGCGATGCGCCATGACCTCGGCCTTGTGTTCCTTGCGCCACTTGCTGTAGGCCTCCAGCGACATCAGGCTGTCGGGGGTGATCTTGCCGGTGAGTTGCATGTCCATCTTCCTTACTTCAATCCATACGCTGTACGCACCAGAGTCAGCGGGTGCTGCAACTCGGGCGCCCCCAGGCCGTTGACCTCGAAACCCTGCGCGATGTGGTGGCCGCCGAGCGGGCAGTCGGAGCTGATGTAGTCCGGTTTGGCGCCGTCTTTCATGGCGGCCATGGCCTTGAACACCGGCTTGCCGATCTTCATGGCCTGCTGGTGGTAGGCCTTCTTCACGCCGAAGGTGCCGGCATGGCCCGAACAGCGCTCGATGGTGTTGATCGTGGTGTCGGGAATCATCTTCAGCATTTCCTCGGTCTTCTTGCCGATGTTCTGCACCCGACCATGGCAGGGAATCTGGTAGCTCACGTTGCCCAGCGGGGTGCTGAACTCCGTCTTGAGCAGGCCGTCGCGCTTGCGTGCCATCAGGTACTCGAACGGGTCCCACATGGCGTCCTTGACCAGCTGCACATCGGCCTCGTCCGGGTACATCAGCGGGATTTCCTGCTTGAACATCAGGGCACAGCTCGGCACGGCAGCCAGGATGGCATAGCCCTCTTTCGCATGGCGGGCCAGCACCGGGATGTTGGCCTCCTTGCTGGCGTTCACGGCATCGAGGTCACCCAATTCCAGCTTGGGCATGCCACAGCATTTTTCCTTCTCGACGATGACGTACGGGATGTCGTTGTGGTCCAGGATCTTCAGCAGATCGTGGCCGATGCCGGGTTCGTTGTAGTTGATGTAGCAGGTGGCAAAGATCGCCACCTTGCCCGGTGTCTTCTCGCCGTCCTTCACCACCGTGGCTCGGGGCCCGGGCGGGCCGGAGCGGAACTTCCGGGTGGCAAGCGAGGGCAGCCAGGCCTCCTTGTCCACACCGGCCACGCTTTCCATCACGCTGCGCATGACCTTGGTCTTGTTGACGGCATTGGCCACCTGCACCACGACCGGGATGCCGGCGAACTGGCCATGCACGTCGGTGGAAGCGAGGAACTGCTCGGCGATGCCGACCTCACCCTTCTTGAACTTGATGGCCTTGGCGCGCAACATGGTGTGCGGGAAGTCCAGGTTCCACTCGTGCGGCGGGGTGTACGGGCACTTGGTCATGTAGCACAGGTCGCACATGTAGCACTGGTTCACCACCTGCCAGTAGTCAGACTTGGCCACGCCATCGACTTCCATCGTCGAACTCTCGTCCACCAGGTCGAACAGCGTGGGGAAAGCGCCGCACAGGCTGACACAGCGGCGGCAACCGTGACAGATGTCGAAGATGCGCTCCAGCTCCTTGAAGCAGGATGCCTCGTCGTAGAAGTCGGGATTTTTCCAGTCCAGCGGATGTCGGGTCGGGGCTTCCAGGTTGCCTTCGCGTGCCATGGCCAGTCCTTTGTCTCGTTATGGTTTTGGGTTTTACAAAAGAGCCCCTGAGCAAAGCCTCTTTGTAAAACCGCCACGCCTCACGGCGTAGCGAGCAGGTCGAGCACAAGGCGCGGGTGTCAGGCCACCGGAATGCACTTGCCGTGCATGCGGATGGCCTGAACGGATCCCGCAACGCTGCGATCGGCCCGCGCAGCAGCCCTCAGTCCACCAGCTCGGCCAGTGCTTTCGCGTAGCGGTTGGCGTGCGAACGCTCGGCCTTGGCCAGCGTTTCAAACCAATCGGCGATTTCGTCAAAGCCTTCCGCGCGGGCGGTCTTGGCCATGCCGGGGTACATGTCGGTGTACTCATGGGTCTCGCCCGCCACGGCCGACTTCAGGTTGTCGCGGGTCGGGCCGATCGGCAAGCCGGTGGCCGGGTCGCCGGATTGCTCCAGAAACTCCAGGTGTCCGTGGGCGTGGCCGGTTTCGCCCTCGGCGGTGGAGCGGAACAGCGCGGCCACATCGTTCTGGCCTTCAACGTCGGCCTTGTTCGCGAAATACAGGTAACGGCGATTTGCCTGGGATTCGCCGGCAAATGCTTCTTTGAGGCACCCTTCCGTCTTGGAACCTTTGAGTGTCGGCATGAATATCTCCTTGAAAAGTTGAAGATTTGTCTCGCTTGCCTTGAACAGTTGTGTCAAAGACCAAATCAGCGTAGTCCGATTCAAGCTCTCGGTCTAATTGGCTCTTTCAATTCATTGAATTGCCGTTCACTATTGATTGACGCTATTGAGATTCATTCTCAATATCTATTGCCAGCCGCACCCAAGCCCGTCCGCCATGACGCCTAAAAGTTACGATAAAGTAAACGGATTACGGAATGGTGAATTACCCGACTTGGAGGAGACTGCATGACAAGCACCCAGAAAACGGACCGCCCTGCCCCGCCGCCGGCACCGATCCAGCAACTGCACCACTATGCCTACCGCGCCAAGGACGCCGAGGAAACGCGGCATTTTTATGAAGACATCCTGGGCCTGCCGCTGTACCACATCATCCAGAGCGACTACGTGCCCAGCACGGGCGAGTACTGTCCCTACACGCACTTTTTCTTTCGCCTGCAGGACGGTTCCTTCATCGCCTTCTTCGACCTCGGCGACGACCAGGCCGCCGAGCCCAGCCCCAACACGCCGCTGTGGGTCAACCACATTGCCTTCCGCCTCAATTCACTGCCGGAACTGGAGGCCATGAAGGCTCGACTGGAAGCACACGGCATCGCGGTGATCGGCGTGACCGACCACCACATCTTCAAGAGCATCTACTTCTTCGACCCCAACGGTGTGCGGCTCGAACTCTCGGCCCAGGTGGCCGACGAGTTCCAGATGCTCAAGGAAAGCACCACGGCCCACGCCCGGCTGAACGAATGGACCGCGCGCAAGGAACAATGGCGGCGTGACCGCGCGGCCGGCAAGGTGGCGGCACCGCTCAAGCCGCAGCAGAACGACCGGCCCGAAGTGGCCGCCCGCGCCCAAGGGCAGAAAGGTGGCGCAGCATGAGCACGGCCTACCGCGAAACCGCCTACACCAACGGCTACGAATTCACCCAGGGCGCCGGCTACGCGTTGCCCGAATATCCTTTTGTCGCTCCCCCTGAACTCAAGAGCGGCAAGACGCAACGCCACCACGTGGTGATCGTGGGTGCCGGCATCACCGGCCTGACCATGGCCTGCTGCCTGGCCAAGCTGGGCGTGCCGGCCGTGCTGCTCGATGAAGACAACACGGTGGGCGTCAAGGGGGCCTCCTCGCGCGGCATCTGCTACACGCAGAAGTCGCTGGAAATCTTCCAGCGCCTGGGGGTGTACGAGCGCATTGCCGCCAAGGGCATCCAGTGGAGCGTGGGACGCACCTTCGCCGGCCACGACGAGGTCTATTCCTTCGACCTGCGCCAGCAGAGCAATTTCGGCCTGTCGGCCCAGCCGCCCTTCATCAACATCCAGCAGTTCTACATCGAGGGTTATCTGGTGGAGCGCATCTACGGCCTGGGCCATGTGGACATGCGCTGGACATCGCGCGTGGTCGGCTTCAAGCAGCACGACGGCTATGCCACGCTGACGGTGGAGACACCGGCCGGCAGCTACCAGCTGGAGGCCGAGCACGTGATCGATGCCAGCGGCTCGCACACCCCTTTCCACGGCTGGTGCGGCGCCACCATGACCTCGCGCCGCGGCGACGACCGCTGGTGCATCGCCGACGTGCGCTTCAAGAACCACCCGCCCAAGGAGCGCCACACCTGGATCGAGGCGCCCTTCAACGGCAACCGCTCGGTCTGGCAGCACCTGATGGCCGACGACGTCTGGCGCATCGACTACCAGATGGAGCCCAACGCCGACCTGCAGGAGGTGAGTCGCGAGGACAAGGTGCGCGAGCGGCTGCGCCAGCAGTTCGGCCCCGACGTCGAATGCGAGATCGTCTGGGTCGGCCCCTACGCCTACCGCAGCCAGTGCCTGGACAAATTGCGCATCGGCAGCGTTTTCTTCATGGGTGACACGGCCAAGATCGTCAGCCCCTTCGGCGCGCGCGGCGGCAACACCGGCGTGGCCGACGCCGACAACCTGGCCTGGAAACTCGCCGCCGTGCTCAAGGGCCGTGCCCCGGCCAGCCTGCTGGACAGCTACAACGAGGAGCGCCACGAAGCTGCGGCGCAGAACGTGCAGGTGACCAACCGCACGGCGCGCTTCCTGCGCCCGGCCGACGGCATGGAGCGTACCTTCCGCACGGCGGCCATCAGCCTGGCGCGTCAGTACCCGTTTGCGCGCCCGCTCATCAACACCGGCCGCATGGCCATGGCCAACAGCTACACCCACTCCAGCATCTGCGACCGCACCGGCGGCCTGTCGGTGCAGAACGTGAGCTTCCGCTGGCCGGACAACAGCCGTGGCACGGTCAACGACCTGATCGAGTGGGCCGACGGCGACCTGCTGGTACTGGTGTTCGGGGACATGTCGGCCGCCGCCGCCCAACGCCTGCGCCAGTTGGCCGGCCAGGCGCCGGTGCGTTGCGTACAGGTGGTCGGGCCGGACAGCCGTGCCCAGGCGATCGAGCATGTGCGCGACCCGCAGGGCCATCTGCAGGGCGCCTGCCACGTGTTCGGCCATGCCTGGGCCCTGGTGCGACCCGATGGCTACCTGGCCGCCACCGGCGAAAGCGTGGACGCCGATCTGGTCCAGGCCATCGAACAGGCCCTGGGCCTGCAGTCTTGAGGAACCGCCCATGAAAACCACCCTGCATTTCCAGGACGCCGACACCTTCTACGAACAGCTGCTCGACGCCCACACGGGGCTGGACCGTGAGCAGTCGGAACTGCTCAATGCCCGCCTGATCCTGCTGCTGGCCAACCAGATCGGCAACCGCGAGGTGCTGACGGCCTGCGTCCAGGCCGCGAAGCAACTGCCGGGCTGATCAAGCGCCGGCGTTGGGCGGCTGTGCCGGCGCTGTACCGGCGCGTGCGAACTGCGCCGGCGTCTGGCCGTTCCAGCGCCGGAAGGCGCGGGCGAAGGCGTTCTCGTCCGAAAAGCCCAGCTTCTCGCTGACCGCCGAGGCGGCCTGACCGCTGCGCAGCGCCTGCACGGCCATGTCATGCAGCAGCATCTCGCGCAGCCCCTTGAACGAGATGGACTCCGCCGCCAGCTTGCGGTTGAGGTGCCGCCCGCTCATGCCCAGTTGCTCGCCGATGCGCTCCTTGCCCCAGCGCGGATGCTCGCGGATCAGTTGCTGCACACGCACCGAGACACTGCCCTGCTGAAGCGAGGCCAGCATGTCGTCGGCCAGCGCCCGCAGATGGGCATGCAACTGTATGCCCGCCTGGATCAGGCTGCAATCGAGCATGCCGGCTTCCATGCGCACGCCATTGACGGACTGGCTGAAACGGACCGGGCAGCCCAGCACGGCTTCATAGGCGGCCGCCTCGCCGCGGGGGGCATGCATGAACAGCACTTCATGCGGACGGAAACGGCCATTGGTCATCCAGCGTGCCAGGCTGATCACGCAGCCCAGCGCCGCCTCCACCCGCAACTCGCGGCAGACCTCGTAGTCCGGCGTGTAGCGCAGCACCACGCCCCGGGCATCCGTCGCGATGTCGAAGCGGGCGTTGTCGCCGATGATCGGCGCGTACTCCGTCAGCACCTCCAGGCCGTCGCCCAGCGTGTCGCAGCTCAGCAGCAGCATGCCCACGATGTCCAGATGACCGGCCTGCAAGTCGGTGCCCACGCGCAGGGCGGCCAGCGGATCGGCGGCGGCCTCGGCGAACAGCGTCCATAGCGCGTCCTGCTGCGCCATCGGCACCCGGCTGTGCCGTGTCAGGGATTCGCGCAAGGTCTCGGGCAGGCTGACGCCCTGGCGCTGCGCGGCCTCGACAATGGCCTGGGTGAATCTGGCCGTAACGCTGAAGGAGTCTTGCATGGCGGTTGATGCCGGCGGGCGGGCTGTCCCGAATTGATGTCCGTGTGTCCCGAATGATGCGGGACAACAGCGCGAGTTTGCCCTAAAGTTTCAGCACACCAGAAAGAAGCTGGGCTGCCGCCATCGAATACGGCCCCACGCGACAACAACGAGGAGACACCCCATGGCGCCCATCGACCAGGTGCAACTGAGCTTCAACCCACAGACCCTGACCCTGCTGAACACGGTGCTGGGTCTGGTGATGTTCGGTGTGGCACTGGAGCTGAAGATTGATGACTTCAAGGCCGCGCTGAAGACGCCCAAGGCGCTGGCGCTGGGCCTGATCGGCCACCACATCCTGTTTCCGGCCATGACCTATGTGCTGGTCTGGCTGCTGAACCCCCTTCCCAGCATCGCGCTGGGCATGATCCTGGTCTCCTCCTGCCCGGCCGGCCACATCTCCAACTTCCTGGTGCACTACGCGAAGGGCAACACGGCGCTCTCGGTCAGTGTGAGCGCCCTGTCCACGGCGGTGGCCTTGGTCATGACGCCGCTGAACTTCGCCTTCTGGGGCAATCTGCACCCGGTCACCAGCGGCCTGATGAAGCAGGTTGCCATGAGTCCCTGGGAAATGCTGGAAGTCATCGTGCTGCTGCTGGGCGTGCCGCTGGTACTGGGCATGTGGGTGGCGCGCAGATTCCCCGCTTTCGCACAGCGCATCCGCAAGCCGATGAAGGTGCTGTCCCTGCTGGTGCTAGTGGGCTTCATCGTGGGCGCGCTGGCCGCCAATTTCAAGCACTTCCTGGCCTACATCCAGTTCGTGCTGCTGGTGGTATTCATCCACAACCTGCTGGCACTGGTGACCGGTTACAGCCTGGCCGCCGCCCTGCGCCTGCCCGAGCGCGACCGCCGCGCCATCACCTTCGAGATGGGCATCCAGAACTCCGGGCTGGGCCTGATCCTGATCTTCAACTTCTTCAACGGCCTGGGCGGCATGGCCATCGTGACGGCCTGGTGGGGCATCTGGCACATCGTCGCCGGCATGACGCTCGCCAGCTACTGGAAAAACCGCGACCCCGGGGAAGCCGTTTCATGAGCGCGCACCGCGTCCTGGTCACCGGGGCCGGCGGCTACCTGGGCAGTCAGGTGCTGGCCCGGCTGGCGCAGCCGGACCTGCCAGACCGCCCGGCGGGAGTCGTTGCCCTCGACATCCGGGAGCCGTCAAAACGCCTGCCCGGCGTGGACTATGCGGTGGCGGACATCCGCTCGCCGGCCATCGCCGACCTCCTGGCCCGCCACCAGATCGACACCGTCGTGCATCTGGCGTCCATCGTCACGCCCGGGCGCAACAGCCGCCGCGACTTCGAATACGACGTGGACGTGAACGGCACCCGCAATGTGCTGCAGGCCTGCGTTCAGCACGGCGTGCGACGCATCATCGTCTCCTCCAGCGGCGCCGCCTACGGCTACCACGCCGACAACCCGGCCTGGCTGACCGAGGACATGCCGGTACGCGGCAACGAGGTCTTCGCCTACGCGCACCACAAACGGCTGGTGGAGGAGATGCTGGCCGACTACCGCGCCCGCCATCCGGCGCTGGAGCAGGTGGTGCTGCGCATCGGCACCATCCTGGGCGCAACGGTACACAACCAGATCACCGACCTGTTCGAGAAGCCCCGCCTGCTGGCGATTGCCGGCTCGGAGAGCCCCTTCGTGTTCATCTGGGACCAGGACGTGGTGGCCATCATCGTGCGCGCCATCGACGATGGTCCGGCCGGCATCTACAACGTGGCGGGCGACGGCGCCCTGACCCTGCGCGAGATCGCGGCACGCCTGGGCAAGCGCCGCCTGGTGCTGCCAGCCTGGCTGCTGCAGGGTGCGCTGGCCATGCTCAAGCCGCTGGGCCTGACGCAGTACGGGCCGGAACAGCTGGACTTTCTGCGCTACCGGCCGGTATTGCTCAACACGCGCCTGAAGACCGTGTTCGGCTACACGCCGCACTACACCTCGGCCGAGGTGTTCGAGCTGTACCGCCGGGCACGCTCGGGCACAACGCACGCACTCTCGCCCGCATGAAACCGCGCAGCTTTCGGGACAAGGTCGTCGTCATTACCGGTGCGGCCGGCGGTCTTGGCCGCAGCCTGTGCCTGCGCTTCGGTGCGGCGGGTGCCCGTGTCGCCGCCCTGGACCGCGACCCGCAGGGTCTGCAGGCTCTGGCGCGCGACATGGCGGCGCAAGGCTGCGAAGTTGACACGCAAGCCTGTGACGTGACCGACGCGGCCGCCTGCGCCACCGCGATACAGGCCATCCACGAGCGCCTGGGCCGCATCGACGCTCTCGTCAACAACGCCGGCATCGCCCACCGCAGCGCCTTTGCCGCCACGCGCCTCGACGTGATCCGCCGCGTCATGGACGTGAACTTCTTCGGCGCCGTGCATTGCACCCACGCCGCCCTGGCCGATCTGTGCGCCACGCGCGGCCTGGTCATCACCATCTCCAGCGTCGCCGGTTTTTCCCCGCTGATCGGGCGTACCGGCTACGCCGCCAGCAAGCACGCGCTGCACGGTTTCTTCGACAGCCTGCGCGCCGAGCTGGCCGACGAGGGCGTCAGCGTTCTGCTGGTCTGCCCCTCGTTCATCGATACCGGCATCGATCGGGCCGCACTCGGCGGCGACGGACGACCCGCCGGCCACAGCCGTCTGACAACCGGCCGCCAGGCCACGCCGGACGAGGTGGCCGAGGCCATTGTCAGGGCCGCTACGCATGGAAAGACGCTGCTGCTTTTCAGCGCAACCGCGCGCCTGGCCTGGTGGCTGTCGCGCTGCTGGCCGACCCGGTATGCCGCGCTCATGCGACGCCGTCTGCAAGGCGAAATGACAGCACAACACCAACCAGGAGGAGACTGACATGAAAAGATGCTTCGCACACCGCACCCCGCGGACGGCCTTTGCCGCCGTCATGGCCGGCCTGCTGGCCCTGTCAGGCTGGAACGCCCAGGCCCTGACGCTCAAGGTCCGCGGTGAGGCGGGCCGGGCGCTGGGCCTGGTCATGGTGACGCAGACCCCGCAGCAAGCGGCACCGATCGACGTTTCCGACAACGGCTATCCCGCCTCCGGCAAACCGCAGCAGGGCGCGTTCGAGCACACCCGCTTCACCGATGCGCATGGCCAGGCCGCGCTGCCGGACGTGGCGCACGCCTTTGTGCTGCGCCTGAGAAAACCGGGCTTCAAGGATCTGACGGTGCGGTCACAGGACCTGCACGCCAGCCCGGTGCTGACACTGGTCTCCGAGAAGGACACCCGCGCACTGGCCGAACAGCGCCCCTCCAATGCCTGGACCGCCACGCTGGAAAAGGCCATGCCGGATACCGCGATCCGCAAGGAGTTCCTGCTGCACTGCGGCTTCTGCCACCAGCAGGGTTCGGTCTTCCTGCGTCGCGAACGCAGTGCCGAGGAATGGGAAACCGCCATCCAGCGCATGGTGCGCTATGGCTCGCGCCTGTCCAGTCAGGCGCAAAAGGAGCTGCCGGCGCAGTTGGCGGCGCACTGGAAATACATCGCGGCCCAACCGGAACTCGTGCCGGCCACCACGCCGTGGCGCGAGCATCTGACGAGTGCACAGATCACCGAGTTGCCGCTGGGTGACCGCTTTTCGCAAATGCACGACTTCCTCATGCACAGCAACGGTAGCGTCTACGTCGGAGACAACCTGCAGGACCGGCTGTACGAGGTGAACCCCGACACCGGGGCCTACACGGTCTACAAGATTCCACCCGAGGCCGGCGACAAGCTGGGGGGGCTGCTGGCCGGCCGACTGCGTGATTTTCCCAAGCACGAGACCTACCAGGGCATTCATTCGCTGGCCGAGTCGCGCAAGGACGGCCATGTGTTCATCACGCCGTCCTACCAGCGCCGGCTGATCGAGTTCGACCCCGTGCGCAAAACCTTCAAGGCGCACGAGATGGACAGCGGCTTCTACCCGCACACGGTGCGCATCGATGCCAAGGACCGCGTCTGGTTCACGCTGGCGCTGTCCAACCAGGTCGCCATGTTCGACCGCAGCACGGCGAAGTTCACCACCTACGACCTGCCGTTTCGCAGTTTCATGGAGAAGCTCACGGTCAAGCTGACGCCCTTCTTCTTCAAGCTCATCGCCTGGGGGCTTCCCATCACCAACTGGGTCAAGGTCGACCACGTCTCCACCGGCGTGCCGCTGCCCTACGGCATTGACATCACACCCGACGGTACCGTCTGGATCGCGCGCCTGCACACCGACGAGATCGCCTCCATCGACCCGGCCAGCGGCCGGGTCACCATGATCCCCACGCCGCTCAAGGGCCCGCGCCGGCTGCGCAGCGACCGCGACGGCAACCTGTGGATCGTCATGTTCAACGAATCGGCCATCCTGCGCTACGAGCCGGCCAGCGGAAAATTCACCCCCTTCGACCTGCCAGTGCTGCCCAAGGGCAGCGACACCCCCTATGCGCTGAACGTGGACCGCCAGCGCCACCAGGTCTGGGTCACGGGCACCAATTCCGACTCGGCGCAGTGCCTGGACATAAGCAGCGGCACCTGGCGCTTCTACCCGCTGCCGCGCAAGGCCACCTTCACGCGGGATGTCGAGTTCGGCCGCGACGGCCGCGACGGCCGCGTCTTCCTCTCCAGCGCCAGCTTCCCGTCCTGGCACATCGAGGATGCGCAGCCGACACTGATCCAGCTGCAGCCCGGCAGCGCGAAGTGAGTTGATGCGCCGGCATATTCCATTCCTGCTGTCGTGTCTGCTGGCCTTCACGGCCGGGCACATGTTCAACTACACCGTCATCCTGTATCTGCAGGAGGCGGTGGGGTCGGACCTGTTGTCCGGGCTCGGCTTTGGCCTGGCCTTCGGCAGTTCGATCGTCTTCGGCTGGTTCGGCGGCGTGCTGTGCGACCGCATGGCACCGGGGCGCGTCATCCACGGGGCCCAGGCCCTGTTCCTGCTGGGTCTGGCCTGCCTCTGGTGGGCAGACACCGGTGCCGCCGCCGGTGAACGGGCGGCCTGGGTGCTCTTGGGCGCCTTTGCCGGTGGCCTGGCCTGGTCCTTCGTCGGGCCGGCACGCCTGACGGCGCTGGGCCAGGTCGCCTCGGCCACTGAACTGCGGCCGCTGACCATTGTCTTCAACCTGCAGGTGCTGCTGGGCTTCGGCCTGGCCCCGCTGCTGATCGGCCTGGTCCGCAGCGCCCATGCCTGGCCCGCCGTGCTGGCCACCTCGGCGCTGGGCTTCGGGCTGTCGTCGGCGCTGCTGCTGCGCCTGCGCACCCATGCCAATCCCGTACCGTCGTCGCAGTCGGTGTGGGCCGACATCGCCGAGGGTTTCCGCGCCGTCGGGTCCGCGCCGCTGCTGCGCCAGCTGATGCTGGCGGCAGTGATCGGCTACGCCATGACGGGGCCGCTGCAGATCCTGTTGCCGAAGCTGGCGCGCCAGCAGCTCGGCCTGACGGAAGCGCAACGCGGCGCCTACCTGGGACTGCTGGCCATCAGCCTGATCATCGGCGGCGTGCTGGCCCTGCTACTGGCCCGGCGTCTGCACCACGGCCGCACCATCCTGGGCGGTGTGGCGCTTGCCGGCCTGGTCTTTGCCCTGCTGGGCGCCATTCCGTCGCCGCTGCTGTCGGCACTGGCCCTGGCCTGCGTCGGCATACTGGGCGGCATGGTCATCAGCCTGGTGGTGGCCGGCATCCAGACGCAGGCCCCCGAGGCCCTGCGCGGGCGGGTCATGTCGATGTACGCCATCACCTCGCAGGTGCTGCCGGCCGTGTCGGGGGTGGCTGCCGGGGCGCTGGTCAACCAGGTGGGGGTGGTGCCGGCCATCACCGGTGCCGGTCTGGCGCTGGCGGGCCTCGCCGCCGCTGCCACACTGGCCATGCCGGTCCTGCGGCGCCATGCCGGCCGGTGATACAGGGCGCAGGCCCCGCCGGGCCGAGCCGGTCGATCGCATAAAATTGGCCATCTCCTCGCCCTGCCACACCAGGGGCGCCATGGCATCCTGAACCACCCGGACGGATGCCGCTTTTTCCGATCAAGCCGTATTCCATGAGCGACACCGTCCAGCAGCCCGGCCTCAACAGCCTGTCCAAATCCTTCGAACCGGCCGCCCTCGAGGCGCACTGGGGTCCCGAATGGGAGCGCCGTGGTTATGCCACGGCCGGCTACCGCGGCACCGGCAAGGCCAAGGACGGCGTGCCCTCGTTCGCCATCCAGCTGCCGCCGCCCAATGTGACCGGCACGCTGCACATGGGCCACGCCTTCAACCAGACCATCATGGACTCGCTGACGCGCTACCACCGCATGGCCGGCGCCAACACGGTCTGGGTGCCGGGCACCGACCACGCCGGCATCGCCACGCAGATCGTGGTGGAGCGCCAGCTGCAGGAGCAGAAGATCAGCCGCCACGATCTGGGGCGCAAGAACTTCGTGGCCCGCGTGTGGGAGTGGAAGGAACAGAGCGGCAACACCATCACCACCCAGATGCGCCGCATGGGCGACAGTGTGGACTGGAGCCGCGAGTACTTCACCATGGACGACAAGCTCTCGGGCGTGGTGACCGAGACCTTCGTGCAGTTGTACGAGCAGGGCCTGATCTACCGCGGCAAGCGCCTGGTCAACTGGGACCCGGTGCTGCAGTCGGCCGTGTCGGACCTGGAAGTGGAAAGCGAAGAGAAGGACGGCTCGCTCTGGCACATCGCCTACCCGCTGGCCGATGGCTCCGGCAGCCTGACGGTCGCCACCACCCGCCCCGAGACCATGCTGGGCGACGTGGCCGTGATGGTGCACCCTGAGGACGAGCGTTACCAACATCTCATCGGCAAGATGGTGATGCTGCCACTGGTGGGCCGCCAGATTCCTGTGATTGCCGACGCGTACGTCGACAAGGAGTTCGGCACCGGTGTGGTCAAGGTCACGCCGGCCCATGACCCCAACGACTACCAGGTGGGCCAGCGTCACAAACTGGAGTTGATCTGTGTGCTGACGCTGCAGGCCACTGTCAACGAGAACGCCCCCGAGCAATACCGCGGCCTGGACCGCTTCGTCGCGCGCAAGGCCATCGTGAAGGACCTGGAAGCCATCGGCGCGCTGGTGGAAACCAAGAAGCACAAGCTCATGGTGCCCATCTGCACCCGCACCGGCCAGATCGTCGAGCCCATGCTGACCGACCAGTGGTTTGTGGCCATGAGCCAGGTCGGCAAGGGCGACCCGACCGGCAAGAGCATTGCGCAGAAGGCCATCGACGCGGTGGACAGCGGCGCGGTGAAGTTCGTGCCCGAGAACTGGGTCAACACCTACAACCAGTGGATGAACAACATCCAGGACTGGTGCATCTCGCGCCAGCTCTGGTGGGGCCACCAGATCCCGGCCTGGTACGACGAAGCCGGCAACGTGATCGTGGCGCGCAACGAAGCCGAAGCGCAGGCCAAGGCCCCCGGCAAGAAACTGAGGCGCGACGAGGACGTGCTCGACACCTGGTACTCCTCGGCTTTGGTGCCGTTCTCCACCATGGGCTGGCCGGAGAAGACGCAGGACTTCGACCTCTACCTGCCCTCCAGCGTACTGGTCACCGGCTACGACATCATCTTCTTCTGGGTCGCCCGCATGATCATGATGACGACCCACTTCACCGGCAAGGTGCCGTTCAAGCACGTCTACATCCACGGCCTGGTGCGCGACGCGCAGGGCCAGAAGATGAGCAAGAGCGAAGGCAATGTGCTGGACCCGGTGGACCTGATCGACGGCATCGCGCTCGCGCCCCTGCTGGACAAGCGCGTGGTCGGCCTGCGCAAGCCCGAGACCGCGCCGCAGGTGCGCAAGAACACCGAGAAGGAATTCCCCAACGGCATCCCGGCCTTCGGTGCCGACGCGCTGCGCTTCACCTTCGCCTCGCTGGCCTCGCTGGGGCGCAACATCAACTTCGACAGCAAGCGCTGCGAGGGCTACCGCAACTTCTGCAACAAGCTGTGGAACGCCACCCGCTTCGTACTGATGAACTGCGAGGGTTATGACTGCGGTCTCAGGGAACTCAGCGAAGCGGAATGTGCGACCGGCACCCACCTGCGCTTCAGCGCGGCCGACCGCTGGATCGTGTCGCTGTTGCAGCAGGTCGAGGCTGACGTGGCCCAGGGTTTTGCCGACTACCGGCTGGACAATGTTGCCAACACGATCTACGACTTCGTCTGGAACGAGTTCTGCGACTGGTACCTGGAAATCGCCAAGGTCCAGATCAACACCGGCGACGACGCTCAGCAGCGCGCCACGCGCCGCACCCTGATCCGCACGCTGGAAACCATCCAGCGCCTGGCCCACCCGCTGATCCCCTTCATCACCGAAGAGCTGTGGCAGAAGGTGGCGCCGGTCGCCGGTCGCGCTGGCGAGTCCGTCAGCATCGCCGCCTACCCGGTGAGCCAGCCGGAGCGCATTGACCGCGAGGCGATGGCACAAATCGCCAAGCTCAAGCAGCTGGTGGATGCCTGCCGCAACCTGCGCGGCGAGATGAAGGTATCCCCCGCCACCCGCCTGCCGCTGTACGCTGTCGCCAGCCATGCCGCCGAGGCCGCCTTCATCCAGCAATCCGCGCCAGTGCTGCAGGCGCTGGCCAAGCTGAGCGAAGTCAAGGTGTTCGACGACGAGGTCGCCTGGGCCGCTGCAGCGCAAGCGGCCCCGGTGGCGGTGGTGGGCGAAGCCCGCGTCTGCCTGCACATGGAGGTGGATGTCGCGGCCGAGAAGGTGCGACTGGGCAAGGAAGCCGAGCGTCTGCAAACCGAGATCACCAAGGCCAATGGCAAGCTCGGCAACGAGGCCTTCGTCGCCAAGGCGCCGCCGGCCGTGATCGAGCAGGAAAAGAAGCGTGTCGCCGACTTCACCGCCACACTGGAAAAAGTCAAAGAGCAGCTGGCGCGCCTCAAGTAACACCCCCAGGCTGCGCGCACTGCGTGTCGCTTCGCCACCCCCCTCAAGGGGGCAACGCCAGTGGCCCGGCCAAGCCGGTTCCACGGCGTTCCGCGCAGGAGGCACTTCATGCACGCGGGCTGTGATGCTGCGTTATCGAACAATCATGAATTGAAGGGAGAATCGGGGCATGAGTCAGAACAAGGTCAAAACCGCCGTCTTCCCCGTGGCCGGTCTGGGCACGCGCTTCCTGCCGGCCACCAAAGCGGCGCCGAAGGAGATGCTGCCGGTAGTGGACAAGCCGCTGATCCAGTACGCGGTGGAAGAAGCCTATGCCGCCGGCATTCGCCACATGGTGTTCGTGACCGGGCGCAACAAGCGCGCCATCGAAGACCACTTCGACACCGCCTACGAGCTGGAAAACGAACTGGAGCAGAGCGGCAAGCAGGCCCTGCTCGACCTGGTGCGCTCGGTGCAGCCGGACGACATGCTGTGCTCCTATGTGCGCCAGCCGCGCGCGCTCGGTCTGGGCCATGCGGTGCTGTGCGCCGAACACCTGACCGAGGACGCCCCGTTCGCCGTGCTGCTGGCCGACGATCTGATGCTGGGGCCACCCGGCGGCCAGCCGGTGCTGGCGCAGATGGTCGAGCAGTTTGCACGCCTGGGCAACTCGGTGATCGCGGTACAGGAAGTGCCGCTCGACCATGTGCGCCGCTACGGCATCGTCGCCGGCGAGCCCGATGGCGAGCGTTTGCTCAAGATTCGGCAAATCGTCGAAAAGCCGGCGCCGGAAAATGCACCGTCACGCCTGGGCGTCGCGGGCCGCTACATCCTGACACCGGCCGTGTTCGAGCAGATTCGCCAGCAACCGCGCGGCGCAGGCGGTGAACTGCAACTGACCGACGGCATCGCCGGCCTGCTCAAGACCGAAGCGGTGCACGCCTATGCCTACGCCGGCAAGCGCCACGAT
The DNA here is from genome assembly GCA_031426755.1 of Curvibacter sp. Classification (GTDB taxonomy): domain Bacteria; phylum Pseudomonadota; class Gammaproteobacteria; order Burkholderiales; family Burkholderiaceae_C; genus Hylemonella. The sequence goes on along the minus strand of JASJPI010000003.1, from coordinate 49,274 downwards.
TGCGGCAGCAAGGAAGGTTTTCTGGAGGCGACCGTCGAGATCGCCCTGTCGCACCCCGAGGTAGGCCAGCGTTTCCGCGACTACCTGAAGACCCTGAAACTCTGATGCGGGAAGAAGCCCCGGCTGCAGCCGGGGCACGGCTTCAGCGCCGGCGCAGGACGTGGATGTAGTCCTTGCCTTCGGTGGCCTGCTCAAGCAGGTCGTTGCCGGTCTGCTTGGCGAATGCCACGAAATCACGTACCGAACCCGCATCGGTGGCAATCACCTTGAGCGTCTGGCCGCTCTGCATCTCAGCCAGTGCCTTCTTCGCCTTGAGGATGGGCAGGGGGCAGTTCAGGCCGCGGGTATCGAGTTCTCTGTCAATGTTCATCACAATTCCTTCAATTGCTGTAATTTTAAGCAATTTCTGGCAACGACTCAGTGCACCACCACCGGCTCGAACCCCTTGCCGGCAAAGACGATGTGACCGGCTTCGTCCACCGAAAACACCCCGGCGTCAAAGCTGCGCTGCAGACGACGCGTGTGCTTGCCGAACATCAGGTCAACCGTCCCCGCCACCCCCAGGCCAATCTCCACCCGTGCATCGCGCACCAGTGCCAGCTGCTGTTCCAGCTCGTCCTTCTCCTTGATGGAGTGGGCCCACAGCTGAACGGCATGCTGCCAGGAGGCCTTGGCGCGCGGCAGCATCCCCTTCGGGTCGCCATGCTGCATCAGGTGCTTGACCACCTTTTTCACGTTCTCCTGGTCGGCGTTCTGCTTCTCGATGATCTGCGCCAGCTCTTGGTAACGCGCTTCCAGCACGGGATTGACACCCACCTGCACACTGGTGACGCCACTGGACTCTGCGCCGAGCAAGGGGGTTTGAATCAACATCATGCTGCGGGCTGAACCACCCACCAACCGCCCGCGTTGCGGCGACTTCACGCCGATCAGGATCTGATTGAGTGCCTGCAGTTCGCTCTGCAAGACCATGTCGTCGATGGCGATCACCGTACCGGCATGGATCTGTGAGTTTTCGACAAAGCGTGCCGATACCGAGCCGGCCGCCCGCACCTTGGCGTGGGCAATGATGCCGGCACCCACCTGGATGCTGCCACCGGCCTCCAGCCCCCCCCCTTCGACCGTACCCGTCACCTGGATGTCACCGGTGACATGGACTTTCATCCCCGACAGGACATCGCCCTCAACCCGCACCGAGCCGTCGTAAGTGATATTGCCGCAGTCCATGTCGACGTTGCCGAGCGACAGCACCTGCTCCACCATCACCCCATGGCTCACGAACACCGGCTGCCCCTTGGTAGCGGCCACCAGCACATTGGGATCATCGCTGGCCGGGGAAACGCCAGCCAGCTTGTCGGCAAAGGAATGGTCGTGCCCGGGGGTGGCAGGCAGCGTTGTGCCGCGCACATCGCGCCCTTCGACGCCAGCCGTGGCGGGGATGCGCTGCATCAGGGGGGTGCCGGCCTCCACGCTCGGAATGTCGCCATGCTCCCGAAAATCGATCAGCCCCTGGTCGTTGACCTTGGGCGCGCGATCACGGGCCAGGTCGATCAACTTCTTGAAGCGGGCATCTTCGCCATGCACCGGCGCCACACCTGCCGCAATCTGCACACGGCCTGGCTCAGTGGCATCGCAGATCTGCTGGAAAGCGGCTTCGTCAATGCCGAAGGTCACCCCGGATTCCGCCAGCGCCCGTGCGATGTCATCGGGCGTCAGGGCCTTGCCGCCAAAGGCGGGCACCACGTTGGCCCAGACGCATAAGGCGTCCTTGGCGATGTCGAGCATGAAACTGGCGTCGCGCCGCTCTCCCACGGTCACCTCGAACTCGGTCGGCATCGAGTTGTAGCGCGCCACCAGCGTCGCCAGGGCGGCATCCAGCAGGAACCAGTGGCCGTAGCCAGCCTGGCTCAGCAAAGTCCGCAGCATGGACTCATCCAGCGGTGGCCGGTCCGCCATCGCCTGGACTTGTGCCAGCAACTTGTCGTCGCGCTCGGCGAACACCAATCCTTGAAAGCCCGTCATCTGAGAATCCTTCTAACGTATGCCACGTAACCGGCATGTCCCAACGCCAGTTCATCAATCAGATTGCTACCTGCCGCGAGTGTACGAGCATTGGGCCACGGCCCGACCCGTGATTTACCCGTGGGACCAGTCCAGAAATTGCGGCGTATGGCCGCGCGATTTCAACCAGTCCGCCAGGGCGTAGCCGGTGCCGGCGGGCCAGCATTTGACTGCCTGGGGCGTGAACAGCCGGTAATCCACCAGTTCCGGCGACAGGCTCACCTCGCCCTCACAGCGTGCGTGGTAGGCCACGATGACCTGGTTCATGCGCTGGAAGTCATAGACGCCGATGAGGTTGAGCTCCAGCGGCTCCAGGCTGGTTTCCTCGCGAATTTCGCGCGCGATGCCCTCCTGCGGGGTTTCACCGGCCTCCATGAAGCCGGTGATGAGTGCGTACATCTTGCCGCTCCAGGCGGCGTTGCGCGCCAGCAGGATCTGGCCCCGGTATTCGATCACCGCTGCCAGCACCGGCGTCGGGTTGTTCCAGTGCGTGAAATCACAGACCGTGCAGCGCAGCCGCTCTCTTTCGCCGCCATCCTCCAACTGCACCATTGGTGCCAACGGTGCAGCGCAGCTGGGGCAGAAACGGTATTCGTGCGTCATGGTCTTTCGATGGTGCGTGCTGCGTTCAGGCCGGAAAGACCCCGGTGGACAGATAACGGTCGCCACGGTCGCAGACGACGAACACAATGGTCGCGTTCTCCTCGCGCTGGGCGATTTCCTGTGCCACCCAGCAGGCACCGGCGGCCGAGATGCCGGCGAAGATGCCTTCCTCGCGTGCCAGGCGGCGGCACATCTCCTCGGCATCGGACTGGCTCACATAGACCAGCTCATCCACCAGGCTGGCATCGTAGATCTTGGGCAGGTATTCCTGCGGCCACTTGCGGATGCCGGGAATGCGCGAGCCCTCGCTCGGCTGGGCGCCGATGATCTTCACCTTCGGGTTCTTTTCCTTCAGGAAACGGGATACGCCCGTGATGGTGCCGGTGGTGCCCATGGCACTGACGAAATGCGTGATGCGCCCGCCGGTCTGCTCCCACAGTTCGGGGCCGGTGGTCTCGTAGTGGATGCGCGGGTTGTCGGGATTGGCGAACTGGTCCAGCACCCGGCCCTTGCCGTTCTTGACCATCTGCTCGGCCAGGTCGCGTGCGTATTCCATGCCGCCGGACTTGGGCGTCAGGATGAGCTCGGCGCCAAAGGCCTTCATGGTCTGGGCGCGCTCGACCGACAGGTCCTCCGGCATGATCAGCACCATGCGATAGCCCTTGATGGCCGCCGCCATGGCCAGGGCGATGCCGGTATTGCCGGAAGTGGCTTCGATCAGGGTATCGCCCGGCTTGATGTCGCCGCGCTCCTCGGCGCGCTTGATCATGGACAGCGCCGGCCGGTCCTTGACCGAACCGGCCGGGTTGTTGCCCTCGAGCTTGCCGAGGATCACGTTGCCGCGGGCGGCATTTTCGGTGGCATTGATGCGCTGCAGGGCCACCAGGGGCGTCTTGCCGATGGCGTCTTCGATGGTCGGGTACTTCATGCCCCACACTGTGCCATAATTTCGCTCTTGCCTTCCTCCCTGCCCGGGTGGTGAAATTGGTAGACGCAGGGGACTCAAAATCCCCCGCCGCAAGGCGTGCCGGTTCGATTCCGGCCCCGGGCACCACCTCTCTGAATACCCAACCGGTTTGCGCTCACGAACCGGCACGCCCAAGGCGGCATGTCTCGCCCCTGAGACATCACTCTTCTTGCGAACCTGACCGCACCTAGGCGGTATGTGAAGCGCGCCGGCGCGCGCAAGTTCGGAGACGCCCTGCCCCTCAGGAACGCAGAAAGCTATAGACGTTTTCCAGCTTCGACCAGCCGGTATTCTTGAACAGGGTGTTGACGCTGATGGCGAAGTGGCTATCGTGCTGGAAACGGCGACAAAACACGTGTACCGTTTGAACCAGCGCCGCAGCGTCGGGCAGCATCCCCTCGGTATTGCACTGCGCCGCCAGCATCAGCCGCAGCAAGCCGAAGCGCGACACGATCTTCAGATAATGCTCATAGGGTGCAGCCCCTTCAAACGGGAAAAATTCGCGGAACATCTCGTTCAGGATGTAATGCTCAAGCAACCAGGGAGCCGCCTGCAGCGCGGCGGGCAGCCGGGATATGCCACGGCTGTAGCCATCAACCAGTTGCTCTGCTGAAACCTCTCCTGTCACCGGGTCAGCGCCCAGGCCCTTGGCAATCGCCTCTGCCACCTTGTTCTGGACGGGCGAGGCGGTCTTGGATGCCTTGCTTTTCCACAGCACGGAAAAAACGCCAGCCTGAATCTGATGGTTGGGCTGCAGGTTGACCAGGGCATCCGTGACCATGCCCCCCTCCACCATGGCGACAAAACCTTGCAGCAGCGCAGGCACCGCCGAGGGCCCTTCCTTGGCCAAGGTAGTGGTCAGGCTCTCGCAAAACACCCCCAGCACCGCCAACCTCTGCCACAACTCAAGCCCTTCAGCTCTCATGAGTTGCAAGCAGAAAATACGGACCTCGTTCATCAGGTCCGGGGGCATGCCATGGATCGACGCGACCTGGCTGACGGTATCTTCGCGGACACTGATCGTCGCCTCGACAAAATCGAAAGCATCCGGGTGCAACAGGGCTTGCCGTGCCGCTTCGGGGCACGACAGCGTCAAGGCCTGCTCATGCTGACCACCGAAATTCCGCGAGTATCGAGGGTAAGAAAAGCAGATGTCAGACAAATGGTCCTCACCCAAGTCCCGCTGAATGCAGCAGAGGTGATTTTCGATAAAGGGACATTCATCCGTCTCTGGCTTGAGTTCGATGCGCGCATAGTTGGCTTCCGTGGCCTGACTTTCTTCACGCTTGACGTATTGCGCGAGACGGGGAGCCAGATCCGGATGTTGGACCTGACAGTAGGCATCAAACGTTTTCTTGTCGATGGAAATGCTCCAGCCCGTACAGCAGCTGTCTTCGCAATCAGCACCTATGCAGTTGAAGCGCGTGACATACCGCGGAAGCAGTGCTGGGTGAGTACGTGTTCGGTGCAATGTATTCATGAGAAACGACTTTCATGTGACGCCGGCTGCAAGTGTGACACGCAAAATGACGCCATGAACCTCACAGGCAGTTTCATGAACCGGAATCCTTCATCAAACCCTCACGCACCGTCGGATAGCGCAGCCTGACCCGCAATTCCCGTTTCAGCCGCGTGTTGTCCATGCGGCGCGACTCGCTCATGAAACTCAGCAGCATCAGCGGCAGCTTGTCCTGCGCCGTATCGCGCGGCACGCGCGGCGGGCGCGGCAGGCGGTAGAGATCGGCTGCCAGGTCGAAGTAGTCGCCCATCTTCAGCGCGGTGTCGTCGTTGGCGTTGTAGATGCGCTGCGGTCGGCCGTGCCACAGGGCCTTGACGCAGGCGCGCGCCAGGTCGTCGGCGTGGATGTGGTTGGTGTAGACGTCGTCCTCAGCCTTCAGCACCGGCGTGCGCTTGAGCAGGCGTTCGCGCGGCGTGCCGCCCTCGCGGTCCGGCGCATAGATGCCGGGAATGCGCAGGACGCTGGCCCGCACCATGGCACTGCGGCCGAAGAAGCGCACCGCCCGCTCGGCATCGACACGCCGCTGGCCGCGCGGCGTGCGGGCCTGGACAGGCCGGGTTTCACGCACGATGGCGCCGCCGCAATCACCGTACACGCCGCTGGTGGAGCCGTAGACCAGCGCGCCGGGCAGCGAACGCCGCCGCAGCGCTTGCAACAGGGCTTGGGTGCGCGGATCGCCCCAGCCTTCTGAAGGCGGTGGTGCCAGGTGCAGCACGCGCGTGGCCAAGCCGGCCAGGCGCTGCAGCGTGGCCGGCTGGTCGAGGTTGCCGGCCAGCGGTGTGATGCCGCGTGTGCGCAGCTCGGCCTGACGCGACGGCGAGGATGTCAGGGCCAGCAGGCGCACCCGGCCCTGGAGGGCGCGGGCCGCACGCAAGCCGACATCGCCGCAGCCGACGATGAGCACGCGCCCGCGGCGAAAGCGCGCCGGCAGCGCGCCGAGGGGGCTTTGGTTTGAGGGCAAAATTCCAACCTTTGCAATCTGATGGCTTCAAGGATAACGAAAAGATGTCGAGCAGTGATCACACCCGCTTCCAGGTGACGGTACAGCCCAGCGGCCGGGCCTTCAACGCCAGCGCTGGCGAGGCCATCCTGGCCGCCGCCATCCGTGCCGGCGTCGGCCTGCCCTACGGCTGCAAGGACGGCGCCTGCGGCTCCTGCAAGTGCAAGAAGCTCTCCGGCAACGTGGTCCATGGCCCGCACCAGGAGAAAGCGCTCAGCGCGGCGGAAGAAGCCGCCGGCCTGGTGCTGACCTGCTGTGCCGTGCCGCAGAGCGACGTGGTGCTGGAGTCGCGCCAGGTGACCGAAGAAGGCGCCTACCCGGTGCGCAAGATGCCGGTGCGCGTGAACCAGCTGGAAAAGAAATCGGACGACGTGATGGTCGTGCGGCTGCAGCTGCCGGCCAACGACAGCTTCGCCTTCCACGCCGGCCAGTACGTGGAGTTCCTGCTGCGCGACGGTGCGCGGCGCAGCTACTCGATGGCGAATGCACCGCACACCCTGGCCGCAGCCAAGGAAGCCACGCCGCCGGTCGGCCCGGCCATCGAGCTGCACATCCGCCACATGCCGGGCGGCAAGTTCACCGACCACGTGTTCGGCGCCATGAAGGAAAAGGAAATCCTGCGCATCGAAGGGCCGTACGGCAGCTTCTTCCTGCGCGAAGACTCGGCCAAGCCCATCGTGCTGCTGGCCTCGGGCACCGGCTTCGCGCCGATCAAAGCCATCCTGGAGCACATGCAACACCAGGGCATCACGCGCCCGGTGACGCTGTACTGGGGCGGCCGCCGCCCGGCCGACCTCTACCTGCACGACTGGGTGGTGCAGAAGGCGAAGGAGATGCCCAACCTGAGCTATGTGCCGGTGGTGTCCGACGCGCTGTCGCAAGACCACTGGCACGGCCGTACCGGCTTCGTGCACCAGGCCGTGCTGCAGGACCTGCCCGACCTGTCGGGCCACCAGGTCTATGCCTGCGGCGCGCCCATCGTGGTGGACTCGGCCCGGCGCGACTACACGGCACAAGCCGGCCTGCCGGAAGAGGAGTTCTTTGCCGACGCCTTCACCAGCGAGGCGGACAAGCATGGTGCATAGCGCCATGCTTGCGGCGTAGGCTAACTTTGCGTAGCAAAGTTAAGGCGCATCAGCGCCGGGCCGCAGCCACAAGCCGCCCGCTTGCGGCGCAGGCGTCAGGGATAGTCCTCATCTGACATTCGTAATTTTCGGGACAATGACCGCATGAAACGCAGACCCCTACTTCTTGGCGCCGCACTGGCCCCGTTTGCCGGCGCCTCCCTGGCACAGACCAAGCCGATCCGCCTGATCGTGCCGTATGCCGCGGGCGGGCCGATCGACATCACGGCGCGTGCCCTGGCCGAACGCGTGAAGGACACGCTGGGGCCGGTCATCATCGAGAACCGGCCCGGCGCCGGCGGCAACATCGGTGCCGACACCGTGGCCAAGGCCGCGCCGGATGGCCTGACCATCGGCATCGCCGCCACCGCCACCCACGCGGTCAACCCCTGGCTCTACAGCCGCATGCCGTACAACGCGGCCACCGACTTCGCCCCCATCACGCAGATGCTGCGCGTGCCGAACGTGCTGGTGATGAATGCCGACACCGCCAAACGGCTGCACATCAACACCCTGCGCGACCTGATCGCCTATGCCAAGGCCAACCCGGGCCGGCTCAACTACGGCTCCGGCGGCAACGGCAGCGCCGGCCACCTGGCAGGCGAGATGTTCAAGGCGCAGGCCGGCATCTTTGCCGTGCACATCCCCTACAACGGCGCCAACCCGGCGCAGCTGGCGCTGCTCAGCGGCCAGGTGGACTTCAACATCGACAACCTGGCCAGCGCCGCGCCCAACATCCGCAGCGGCAAGCTCAAGGCGATTGCCGTCACCACGCTGCAGCGCTCGCCGGCCCTGCCCGAAGTGCCACCGATGGCCGACACGCTCAAAGGCTTTGCCATCGACACCTGGTGGGGCCTGGTGGCGCCGGCGGCCACACCGAAGGACGTGATTGCCAAACTGAACCAAGCCTTCGTCGCGGCACTCAAGGCACCGGAGACGCAGACCCGCTTCGCTGCCCTGATGGCCGAGCCGGTGCCCAGTACACCCGAGGCTTTTGCTGCCTTCATGAAGGGCGAGCTGGCGCGCTACGAGCGGGTGGTCAAGACCTCGGGCGCCAAGGTCGATTGAGACTTCAAGCCTTTTAGGCCCCTACCCCTTGTCATTGCTGCACATTCAGCTACCAAATTCATAGCTGAACGCCGAACTTGCGCAACAGCGGCAGCATGGCCAGGTAGCAGACGACGGTAGCGGCACTGGCCAGCCCCAGGCTGAGCCAGAAGCCCAGACCCTGGCGCAACAGCAGCGGCAGCAGCACGAACAGCGCCAGTGACGGCAGCACCAGCCAGAAGATCTGGCTCGACAGGCCGGCGATCTCGCTCGCCGGTATGCCCTCCACATGCAGCCAGATGAAGGCCAGCAAGGAAGTCAGCGGCAGCGAAGCCACCAGGGCCGCAAAACCCGAACTGCGCTTGGCAATCTCGGTGATGGCCACGATGAGCAGGGCCGACAGCAAGACCTTGAGGGTGTAGTACAGCATGGCTCAGGGGTCGGCAAAGCGTTGGTGATGGGGTTGGAGATTTCGATCAGGTTGAGGTCCGGATCGCGGAAGTAGACCGACAGCACCCGATGCTCCAGGCTGTCGATCTGCATCGCCACCGGACTCCTGCGTCAGAGCTCGAGCGCGTCGGCGATGGCCTTGATGCCGGCCTTGGCGCAGGACTCGTCGGCCTCGCCACCGGGCCCGCCGGACACGCCGATGGCGCCCACCAGCGTGCCGCCGCCTTCGATCGGCAGGCCGCCGCCGGCCGCCACGACGCGCGGCACATGGCGGATGCCGCTCATGGCCTTGCCAGGCTGGGTTTCCTTGCCGAACTCCAGCGTGGAGGTCTTGAAGCTGGCCGCGGTCCAGGCCTTGTCCATGGCCACGGTCGGCGTGTGCGGGCCGGCAAAGCGGTCGCGCAACAGCACCTGCACCAGCCCGTTGCGATCGGTCACGGCCACCGCGGTCTGGAAGCCCTGCTTGCGGCAGGCCTCCAGCGCCACCTGGGCGGCCTTCAGCGCAGCCTCGGGCGTCAAAGTCTTGGTCTGGAACACGGCCTCCTGTGCCAGTGCGCTGCCGGCCAAGCCGAGGGCGGCGAGCGTCAGAGTCAGTCGTTTCATGATGCGTCCTTTCCATCGGAGAGTGAAAGCGCATGGTAGGCCATGGTGATGAAGTTGACTATGGCGATGCGCTATTCGCCCAGATAAGCCGCCCGCACCGCCGGGTCGTGCAGCAGGGTCTGCGCCGGACCGCTGAGCGTGATCAGGCCCGACTCCATGACGTAGCCCCGATCAGCAATCGCCAGTGCGCGGCTGGCGTTCTGCTCCACCAGCAGGATGGTGACGCCCTGTGCCGCCACGTCGCGGATGACCTCGAAGATCTTGTCCACCATCACCGGCGCCAGGCCCATGGACGGCTCGTCCAGCAGCAGCAGGCGCGGCCGGCTCATGAGGGCGCGCGCCATCGCCAGCATCTGCTGCTCGCCGCCACTGAGCGTGCCGGCCAGCTGGCCGTGGCGCTCCTTCAGGCGCGGGAACAAGGCGTACATCTGCTCGGTGTCGGCGGCGATCTGCGCCTTGTCGTCGCGGCAGTAGGCGCCCATCTGCAGGTTCTCGGCAATGCTCATGCGCGTGAACACGCCGCGCCCTTCCGGCACCATGGCCAGGCCCTGGCGCACCAGGTCCCAGGCGCCCTGGCCGGCGATCGGGCGGCCGAGGTAGTGCAGCTCGCCAGCGCTGGCCGGCAGGGTGCCGGTGATGGCCTTCATGGTGCTGGTCTTGCCGGCGCCGTTGGAGCCGATCAGGCACACCAGTTCGCCGGCGCGCACGTCGAAGTCGATGCCCTTGACGGCCTGGATACCGCCATAGGCAACCTGCAGCCCGCGGACCTGCAGCAAGGCTTCGCCGTTCATGCGGACTGCTCCTGTGCCGTGGTGCTGGCACCGTGGCCGAGGTAGGCCTCGATCACCTGGGCATTGCGCTGCACCTCGGCCGGCGTGCCTTGTGCGATCTGGCGGCCGTAGTCGAGCACGGTAACGCGGTCGCACAGGCCCATCACCAGCTTGACGTCGTGCTCGATCAGCAGCACGGTGCGGCCATCGTTCCGGATCTGGTCGATCAGGGCGCGCAGCTGCACTTTCTCGGTCGCGTTCATGCCAGCAGCCGGCTCGTCCAGCGCCAGCAGTTGCGGCTCGGTGGCCAGTGCACGCGCAATCTCCAGCCGGCGCTGGTCGCCATAACTCAGCGTGCGCGCCTTGTAGTCGGCCAGCTGGCCGATGCCGACATAGGCCAGCAGTTCGTGCGCACGCTGCGCGATGGCCGCTTCCTCGGCCTTGAAGGCGGGTGTGCGGAAAATGGCGCCCAGCAGGCCGGTGCGAGAGCGGATGTGGCGCCCGACCATCACGTTTTCCAGCGCCGTCATGTCGGCGAACAGGCGGATGTTCTGGAAGGTGCGCGCAATGCCGGCCTGGGCCACCTCGTGCACGGCGCTCGGCCGGTAGGGCCGGCCCGCCAGTTCGAACGTGCCACTGTCTGGCGTGTACAGGCCGGTGATGACGTTGAAGAAAGTGGTCTTGCCGGCGCCGTTGGGGCCGATCAGGCCATAGACCTGACCGCGCTCGATGCGCAGCCCGACATCGTTCAGCGCCTGCAGGCCGCCGAAGCGTTTACTCACACCGCTGACCTGCAACAGAGATGTATTGGCCCCCACGCTTGCCACTTCGTGTGCTGCGCTGCCCCCCGGGGGGGCCTTCGCGCCTTGGGACGGCCCGGCGGCGCTCACGCTCATGCACGCTCTCCCTGGCCCTGCAGCGACTTGCCATGCTCGGGCGCCGGCCACAGGCCGCGCGGGCGCAGCAGCATGACGCCGATCATGGCCAACGCAATCAGCAGCTGGCGCAGGATGGCGGCGTCGAGCCGGCCGCCGGTCATGGCCTGCAAGGGGCTGGCCACGTAGCGCAGCACCTCGGGCAGCGCGGCCAGCAGCACGGCGCCGAGGATGACGCCCGGCAGATGGCCGAGGCCGCCCAGCACCACCATGGCGACGACCATCACCGACTCCATCAGGCTGAACGACTCGGGCGAGATGAACCCCTGGAAGGCGGCGAACATGGCGCCCGACACGCCGCCGAAGGTGGCGCCCATGCCGAAGGCCAGCAGCTTCATGTTGCGGGTGTTGATGCCCATGGCCTTGGCGGCCACTTCGTCTTCGCGGATCGCCATCCAGGCGCGGCCGATGCGCGACAGCTCCAGCCGGTGGCAGATGACGACGCTGACCAGCACCAGCACCAGGAACAGGTAGTAGTAGAGCGTGACGGACGACAGGTCGAAGCCGAAAACATGGAGCTTCTTGCCGAGGTCGAAACCGAAGAACTTGATCGAGTCGATCTGGCCGATGCCCTTGGGGCCATTGGTCAGGTTGAAGGGCTGGTCCAGGTTGTTGAGGAAGACGCGGATGATCTCGCCAAAACCGAGCGTGACGATGGCCAGGTAGTCGCCGCGCAGCCGCAAGGTGGGCGCGCCCAGCAGGATGCCGAACGTGCCGGCCAGCAGCGCCGCCAGCGGAATCACCAGCCACAGCGGCGTGTGCAAGCCCTGCGGGAACATCGCTGCAAACAACGGAAAGGTGTCGCTCAGATGCGGCGAGGCCATCAGGCCGAACATGTAGGCGCCGATGGCGAAGAAGGCGACGAAACCGAGGTCGAGCAGGCCGGCGTAACCGACCACGATGTTCAGGCCCAGCGCCAGCAGCACGAACAGCAGCGCCATGTCGGCAATGCGCACCCAGGCATTGCCGAAACCCTGCAGGATGAGCGGCAGCACCAGCAGGCCGAGTGCGGCAAGCAGGATGGCGATCAATCGTTGTTGTCGTTTCATACCTTGCTGCTATTGCGAGATCAATGACGCGGGAAAGGGTCCAACCGGGGAACGCCGTGGAACCGGCTTCGCCGGACCACTGGCGTTGCCCCCTGCAAGGGGGGTGGCGTAGCGACACGCAGTGCGCGGAGCCTGGGGGTGTTTCATATCTATGCCCGGTCCGCCACACGTTCGCCCAGCAAGCCCGAAGGCCGCAGCGTCAGCACCACGATCAGCACGATGAAGGCGAAGATGTCGGCGTAGTGGCTGCCCAGCACACCGCCCGTCAGATCGCCGATGTAGCCGGCACCGATCGACTCGATCAGCCCGAGCAGGATGCCGCCGACCACGGCGCCGGCCAGGTTGCCGATGCCGCCGAACACCGCCGCCGTGAAGGCCTTGAGCCCGGGCAGGAAACCCATGCTGTGCTGCACCGTGCCGTAGTTGGCAGCCCACATCACGCCGGCCACGGCCGCCAGCACGGCGCCGATGACGAAGGTGGCCGAGATCACGCGGTCCGGCCGTACGCCCATGAGCGCCGCCACGCGCGGGTTCTCGGCGGTGGCGCGCATGGCGCGGCCGAGTTTGGTGGCATGCACCAGCCACATCAGCCCGGCCAGGCAGACGGCGGTCAGCGCCAGGATCAGAACCTGGGTTGGCGTGATGGTGGCACCACCGATCGGGATGGGCTCGCTCGGCAGCAGTGCGGGGAAGGACTTGTAGTTGGGCTTCCAGATGATCATGGCCAGCGTCTGCAGCAGGATGGACATGCCGATGGCGGTGATCAGCGGCGCCAGCCGGGGCGCATTGCGCAGCGGCCGGTAGGCGATCTTCTCGATGCTGTAGTTCAGGGTGGCAGCCACCACGCAGGCAATCAGCATGGCCAGCAGCAGGATGAGCCAGCTTGGCGCACCCGGCATGGCGTCTTGCATCAGACCGATGACGCTCCAGCTGGTGAGTGCGCCCACCATCAGCACTTCGCCGTGGGCGAAGTTGATCAGGCCGATGATGCCGTACACCATGGTGTAGCCCAGCGCCACCAGCGCGTACATGCTGCCCAGCACCAGGCCGTTGATGATTTGCTGCAGGAGAATGTCCATTGAATTCCTAACGCAATGTCTGTGCCATCTGCGTCGGGTCCCACGCGTTATTTTTTCTTGGCGTCGTTCAGTGCGCGCAGTGTACGCATCTTCTCGGCGATTTTGATCTCCAGACCGCGTTCCACGGGTCGGTAGAAACCCGGCTCGGCCATGCCGTCGGGCAGGTAACGCTCGCCGGCGGCAAAACCGCCCTCCTCGTCATGGGCGTAGCGGTAACCCTTGCCGTAGTCGAGCTCCTTCATCAGCTTGGTCGGCGCATTGCGCAGGTGCATGGGCACCGGGCGCGTGCCGTCCTTCTTGATGAAGGCCTTGGCCTCGTTGAAGGCCTTGTAGACGGCGTTGCTCTTCGGCGCAATGGCCAGGTAGACCACGCACTCGGCCAGCGCCAGCTCGCCCTCGGGCGAGCCCAGCCGTTCGTAGACCTCGGCGGCGTCGAGCGCCAGGCGCAGCGCGCGCGGGTCGGCCAGGCCGATGTCCTCGCTGGCCATACGGACCAGGCGGCGCGCCATGTAGCGCGGGTCGGCGCCGCCGTCGAGCATGCGCAGGAACCAGTAGAGCGAGGCATCGGGGTCGGAGCCGCGCACCGACTTGTGCAGCGCGCTGATGGTGTCATAGAACTGCTCGCCACCCTTGTCGTAGCGGCGCATGCGCTCACCCAAGGCCTTGAGCAGCCAGTCCTCGGTGATGGTGGCCTGCTTCTGCTGCTGGGCCGCCACGGCCAGCGTCTCCAGCGTGTTGAGCAGGCGGCGCGCATCACCATCGGCATAGGCGATGAGCTTGTCGATTGCTATCGTTTCGATAGCTGGTACCGCATGGATTTCAAGGGCCCGGGCCACTATTTGCTTCAGATCCTCTTCCGTCAGCGACTGCAGCACGTAAACCGCCGCGCGCGACAGCAGAGCCGAGTTGACCTCGAAAGACGGGTTCTCGGTGGTGGCGCCGATGAAGGTGAACAGGCCGCTCTCGACATGCGGCAGGAAAGCGTCCTGCTGGCTCTTGTTGAAGCGGTGCACCTCGTCGACGAACACGATGGTGCGCCTGCCCTGGCCCAGCGCCACCTGCGCCTGCTCCACCGCCTCGCGGATGTCCTTCACGCCGCCCAGCACCGCGCTGATGGTGATGAACTGCGCGTCAAAGGCATCGGCCATCAGCCGCGCAATGGTGGTCTTGCCCGTGCCCGGCGGCCCCCACAGGATGCAGCTGTGCGGCTGGCCCGATTCAAAGGCGATACGCAGCGGCATGCCCTCGCCCAGCAGGTGCTGCTGGCCGATGACCTCGCTTAAGCGTCGCGGACGCAGGCGCTCGGCCAGGGGCTGGTGGGAGGCGGCAGTCGAAGAAATGGACATGGCAGGATAGGATGCGACGGACGCAAGTTTAGAGGACGAACATGGATACCCCACGCGACACCCGTTTCCAGGCCGTCGCCGCCCGGCTCGGCCACAGCTTCGACGGCCCGCTGCAGGTCGGCGGCCACTACACGCCGATCGTGCAGCACGGCACCACGCTCTACATCAGCGGCCAGGTGCCTCGCATCGGCCAGACCGTGCTCGTCACCGGCCGCGTTGGCGCGAACGTCACACTGGCGCAGGCGCAGACCGCCGCCCAGATCTGCGTCATGCGCTGTCTTGCGCTGCTGCGCCAGACCTTGGGCAGCCTGGATCAGATCGAGCGCATCCTGCGTATGACGGTCTACGTGCAGTGCAGCCCCGATTTCACCCAGCAGAGTGAAGTGGCGGACGGGGCCTCCGACCTGCTGCACGAGATCCTGGGCGAGGCCGGCGTGCACACGCGCACCTCGGTCGGCGTGTACCAGTTGCCGAAAAACGCGGCAGTGGAACTCGACCTGATCGCCGCCAGCCGACCCGCCGGCGGATGACGTCCGCCCCTCACGGGCGGCGAATCGGGTATCGTGTGCGACATCGACATCATTCAAAGGAAGCACGTGGCGAAACCGAACTACCAATACGAGAAACGGCAGCGCGAGCTGGAGAAGAAGAAAAAGAAGGAAGAAAAGGCACAGCGCAAGGCGTCGGGGCACGACACACCGTCATCCGACATGCAGCAGCCGGCCGACGCGCCCGACGCCGATCAGGCCGCGCAGGCGCCGGAAACGAAGTAAAACCACGGCACCGCCCGGGTGCCGGCCGTCATCTCAGGGCCGGATGACATCCGCCCCCTTGGGCGGCTTGAACTGGAAGGCATCCGCGGCCAGGCGCGGATTGACCTCGAACCGGCTGAAGCTCAAGCGCGAACGCTGGCCGAAACTGTCCAGGATTTCCAGCGCGGCCAGTTCGGCCGTTTTCTCCCCCGCACGAAAACCGACGCGGATCGCCTGCAACTGGCCTTCCTTGGCCTTCGGCGTGGCCAGCACCCACTGCAGACCCTCCTGGTCGGGCGCGGCCGCCAGCGTGAAATCGGCCTGCAGCGCGCGCAGGTCGGGCGCGGCGGCAATCAACGCGGCCGGCGTGCTACCCAGCACCTGCGACTGCTTGCGCGCCGTCACCTGGTTCAGGTCCACGTCGTAGAGCCACAGCGTCTGGCCGTCGGCCACCAGGCTTTGCTCGAAGGGCTTGCGATAGACGAACTTGAAGCGGTTGGGCCGCACGAACTCGAAGCTGCCGCTGGAGGTCTTGCTGCGCACCGCCTGTCCTTCACGCGCCGGCGTGGTCACCACCTGGGTGAAGTCGGCGCGGCCGCTGCTGGTGCTTTTCATGAAAAGCTCCAGGCTTTCCAGGCCGCCCGCCCAGGAAGACACTGCACCACCAGCTATCAAAATAGTAGCAAAAAGGGTTTTCAAACCATCACTCCGCACGCGTCGGCACCAGAATCTCGCGTTGGCCATTGGTGCTCATAGCACTGACCAGGCCGGCCTTTTCCATGTCTTCCACCAGACGGGCGGCGCGGTTGTAGCCGATCTTGAGATGGCGCTGCACCAGCGAGATGCTGGCCTTGCGGTTCTTCAGCACGATCTCGACCGCCTGGTCGTACATCGGGTCTTTCTCGCCGCTGCCACCGCCTTCGCCGTTCAGGCCGTCCTCACCCTCGACCGTGCCGCCCTCCAGCACGCCTTCGATGTAGTCCGGGTCGCCCTGGGCCTTGAGGTAGCTCACCACGCGGTGCACCTCGTCGTCGCTCACAAAGGCACCGTGCACGCGCACCGGCAGGCCGGTGCCGCTGGCCATGTAGAGCATGTCGCCCATGCCCAGCAGGGCCTCGGCGCCCATCTGGTCGAGGATGGTGCGGCTGTCGATCTTGCTGGACACCTGGAAGGCAATACGGGTCGGGATGTTGGCCTTGATCAGGCCGGTGATCACGTCCACGCTCGGGCGCTGGGTGGCCAGGATCAGGTGGATGCCGGCGGCGCGCGCCTTTTGCGCCAGGCGGGCGATCAGCTCCTCGATCTTCTTGCCCACCACCATCATCAGATCGGCCAGCTCGTCGATGACGACCACGATGTGCGGCAGGCGCTGCAGCGGCTCCGGGCTTTCGGGCGTCAGGCTGAAGGGGTTGTAGACGAACTCGCCCCGCGCCTTGGCCTCGTCAATCTTGTGGTTGTAGCCGGCCAGGTTGCGCACGCCCAGCTTGCTCATGAGCTTGTAGCGGCGCTCCATCTCGGCCACGCACCAGTTCAGGCCGTTGGCGGCCTGCTTCATGTCGGTCACCACCGGCGCCAGCAGGTGCGGAATGCCTTCGTAGACCGACATCTCCAGCATCTTGGGGTCGATCATCAGCAGGCGCACGTCGCGCGCCTCGGCCTTGTACAACAACGAGAGGATCATGGCATTGATGCCGACCGACTTGCCGGAGCCGGTGGTACCGGCCACCAGCACGTGCGGCATCTTGGCCAGGTCGGCCACCACCGGGTTGCCGACGATGTCTTTGCCCAGGCCCATGGTCAGCATGGACTTGGCTTCGTTGTAGACCTGCGAGCCCAGGATCTCGGACAGGCGGATCGACTGCCGCTTGGCGTTGGGCAGCTCCAGCGCCATGTAGTTCTTGCCGGGAATGGTCTCAACCACGCGGATCGACACCAGGCTGAGCGAACGCGCCAGGTCCTTGGCCAGGCCGACGATCTGCGAGCCCTTGACGCCGGTGGCCGGCTCGATCTCGTAGCGCGTGACCACCGGCCCCGGCTGCGCCAGCACCACGCGCACCTCGACGCCGAAGTCCTTCAGCTTCTTCTCGATCATGCGGCTGGTCATCTCCAGCGTCTCGGGCGCCACGCCTTCCTGGCGCGTCGGTGCGCCATCGAGCAGGTCGACCTGCGGCAGCTTGGAGTCCGGCAGTTCGCTGAACAGGGGCTTTTGCCGCTCCTTGGCTACGCGCTCACTCTGCGGCACCTCGACCAGCACCGGCTCGATCAGCACCGGCGCGTGATGGTGCTCGACGATTTCCTCGCGCTCCTCCATCACCACCTCTTCGCGCTCGCGTGCAGCCTGCTGGCCGAATGCCAGGTCCTCGGCAATCTCGCGCTTTTCGCGGCGGGATTCGATCAGGCCGTCGATCCAGCCACCCAGGCGCTCGGCCACATGGCCCCAGGAAAAACGGAACACCAGCGCCGAACCGATCACGCCCAGGCCGATGGCCACCAGCGCCGAGCCGGCAAAGCCGAGCCAGCGCACGCTGAAGGGGCCGACGAAATAACCCAGCACACCGCCACCATGGCCCGGCAGGCGGGCTTCCAGGCTGAAAAAGCGCGTCCACTCGATGGCCGCGCTGGCGCACAGCAGCATGGCCAAGCCGAGCCAGAACGCGATGCGGCCGGCGGCCCAGCGGCTCAGGCGCGACGATTCGTGCACCGCCGGGGCCTCCAGCAACTCATGGCCGCGCAGCCAGCGCGCCAGCGAGGCCAGCCAGGCCCGCACGCCGGCGGCAAAAGCCCACCAGACCGAAAAACCGAGCAGGTAATAGCTGGCATCGGCCAGCCAGGCGCCCAAGCGGCCACCGCGGTTGTGGATGGCGCCGCTCTCACCGGAGGTGGACCAGGCCGCGTCCTGCAAGGAGTGGCTGGTGAGCGCCAGCAGCCAGAAGGCCAGCCCCACCAGACCGGCCACCAGGGCCAGTTCATGGGCAAAACGGCCCCAGCCCGTGCGGACCGGCGCCTCGCTCTGGCGGGTACTGTTGTTCAGGGTGTTGAGGGTGTACGTCATAGGCAGGAGGTGGGCCAAGCTTAACGCAGACGCAGCCACTTTTTTGCACGGTCGCACAGCTGATAAATCTGGCCGGCACAGGGGCATGTGGCGGGCGCCCGGCGTCCGGCGCCGTCCGTTCTTACAATCATGCCTGCATTCCCATTGAGAAGGTTTCAGAATGTCACAGAACAAGCATGCCCAAGTCCTGATTCTTGGTTCCGGCCCGGCCGGCTACACCGCCGCCATCTACGCCGCACGCGCCAACCTCAAGCCGTTGCTGGTCACCGGCATCGCCCAGGGCGGCCAGCTCATGACCACCACCGAAGTCGACAACTGGCCGGCCGACGTGGACGGCGTGCAGGGCCCGGACCTGATGCAGCGCTTCCTGGCCCACGCCGAGCGCTTCAAGACCGAGATCGTGTTCGACCACATCAACCAGGTCGATTTCAGCAAGCGCCCCTTCACCCTGACCGGCGACAGCGGCACCTACACCTGCGACGCGCTCATCATCGCCACCGGCGCCTCGGCCAAGTACCTGGGCCTGCCGTCCGAGACGGCCTTCATGGGCCGCGGCGTCTCCGGCTGCGCCACCTGCGACGGCTTCTTCTACCGCGACCAGGTCTGCTGCGTGGTCGGCGGCGGCAACACCGCCGTGGAAGAGGCCCTCTACCTCTCCAACATCGCCAGCAAGGTCTACCTGGTGCACCGGCGCGACAAGTTCAAGGCCGAGCCGATCCTGGTGGACAAGCTCATGGACAAGGTGGCGGCCGGCAAGATCGTGCTCAAGACCTTCCAGACCCTGGACGAGGTGCTGGGCGACGCCAGCGGCGTGACCGGCATCCGCCTCAAGAGCACGGTTGACGGCAGCACCGAAGACTTGGCGCTCCAGGGCTGCTTCATCGCCATCGGCCACGCGCCCAACACCGAGATCTTCCAGGGCCAGTTGGAGATGGACAACGGCTACATCGTCACTAAGGGCGGCCTCAAAGGCTTTGCCACCCAGACATCGGTGCCCGGCATCTTTGCCGCCGGCGATGTACAGGACCATGTGTACCGCCAGGCCATCACCAGCGCCGGCACCGGTTGCATGGCGGCGCTGGACGCCCAGCGGTTCCTGGAGCAGGAGGGGTAAGAAAACACCCCCGACT
Organism: Curvibacter sp.; assembly: GCA_031426755.1. Lineage (GTDB taxonomy): Bacteria > Pseudomonadota > Gammaproteobacteria > Burkholderiales > Burkholderiaceae_C > Hylemonella. The sequence continues at coordinate 29,787 of JASJPI010000003.1, read as the reverse complement.
CTCGCCCACTGCGTGTGGCTCGCATCCCCCCTCAAGGGGGCGCACCCAGCGGACTGGCCAAGCCAGATCCGCGGGTGCCTGCGAACGGGCCTGCGCTACGCGCGGCCCTGGATTTGCATAGTTCACCCAAAATCCTTTATAATTCAAGGCTTTGCTGGGTTCGCCCAGTGATCATGGGTTACCGCCACCCTATTGGCGAGGTGAAGCTCTCACGTCAGTGACAGCTGTTTAACGGAGTGTCCTCATGGCACGCGTATGTGAAGTCACGGGCAAAGGCCCGATGGTCGGAAACAATGTTTCCCACGCCAACAACAAAACCAAGCGCCGGTTCCTGCCGAACCTGCAATACCGCCGTTTCTGGGTCGAGACTGAAAACCGCTGGGTTCGCCTGCGGATTTCCAACGCTGGCCTGCGTCTGATCGACAAGAATGGTATCGACTCCGTGCTCGCCGACCTGCGCGCACGTGGCCAAGCTTAAGGAGCTGAATCATGGCAACCAAAGGCGGACGCGAAAAAATCAAGCTGGAATCCACGGCCGGTACCGGTCACTTCTACACCACCAGCAAGAACAAGAAAACCATGCCCGAGAAGATGGCGATCATGAAGTTTGATCCCAAGGCTCGCAAGCACGTGGAATACAAGGAAATGAAGCTGAAGTAATTCAGTCTTTCCTCTCACAAAAAAGCCCGCTTCACGCGGGCTTTTTTGTGAGCGCTTTTTGCATTCGACTACTCAGCGGCACGCCATGTGCATCCACCGCGCTCGCCAAATACCTGGACGAGAAACAGCCAACAAAAAAGCCACCGGACGCGGTGGCTTTTTCCTGAGTGCAAATGCTTCAGGCGCGTGCCGCGCGCAGCTTGCGCGAAAACTCCTGCAGCGCGGCAATGCCGCTTTCCTCGGCGTGGTGGCACCAGGCCTGCAGATTGGCCAACAGCTGCTCACGCGTGAGCGAGGTGTTGAGCCACAGCTGGCGCAGCTCTTCGCGCATGGTCACCATCTTGTCGAGCACCGGCGAGGCCTCGCGGACCTTGGCCAGTTCGGACACTGCAGCGGCGGGCACCTTGTCGGCGTCGCGGTGCAGCCAGCGGCTGGCGGCCTTGAGAACGGCGGTGTCGGCACTGCGGGTCAGGGCGGCGACCTCCTGCTGGAAGGCGCGCTGCATGCCGTGGGCATAGCCGGCCATGATCTCGTAGCGGTTGGCGATCAGGGCTTCGAGCGTCTTCTCGTCCGCCACCGGCTTGATGTCGCCGAACGCGAGCTTCGGCGGCGTCTTCTTGACCTTGGCCAGGCCGACCTTCTGCATCAGGCTGATGTAAAGCCAGCCGATGTCGAACTCGTAGGGCTTGACCGACAGCTTGGCCGACGTCGGGTAGGTGTGGTGGTTGTTGTGCAACTCCTCACCGCCGATGATGATGCCCCAGGGCGAGATGTTGGTGCTGGCGTCGGGCGCCTCAAAATTGCGATAGCCCCAGTAGTGGGCGCCACCGTTGATGATGCCGGCGGCAGTGATCGGGATCCAGGCCATCTGCACGGCCCACACGGCCAGGCCGGCGGCGCCGAACAGGGTCAGGTCGATGATCATCATCAGGCCCACGCCCTGCCAGGAATAGCGGGTGTAGAGGTTGCGCTCGATCCAGTCGTCCGGCGTGCCATGGCCGTAGCGCGCCATGGTTTCCGGGTTCTTGGCTTCGGCGCGGTACAGCTCGGCGCCCTCCAGCAGCACCTTCTTGATGCCGTAGACGTGCGGGCTGTGCGGGTCTTCGGCCTGTTCGCACTTGGCGTGGTGCTTGCGGTGGATGGCGGCCCACTCCTTGGTCACCTGGCCGGTGGTCAGCCAGAGCCAGAAACGGAAGAAGTGCGAGGCGATCGGATGCAGGTCCAGCGCGCGGTGCGCCTGATGACGGTGCAGGAAGATGGTGACGCCGGCAATGGTGACGTGCGTCATGGCCAGCGTGCACAGGACGATTTGCCACCAGGCAAGATCCCACAGGCCATGGCCCAGCCAATCGATGGCCGCATTCAGCACAGCCCAGTCAGGAAGCAACATAGTCAACGTTTCTCAACGAAATAAATATAGTAATAAGGGTGGCCATCTGGCCACCCCCCATGGGTAGGAATTTTAGGGGTTTTGCCCTGGTTTGACCACTGTCAAATGCAGGTGGAAAAATCGAATTCAAGCCAGATCGTCACTTTTTCTGCCAAATTGCAGCAAAGAAGCCGTCCGTTTGATGCTTGTGCGGCCACAGGCGCAGGTATTTCTGACCGCTGTCGCCGCCGCTGCACAGACCGGCAGCGCCCTCCACCTTCAGCTGGGCCAGCAACTCCCCGGCCTCCAGCGGCTGGAAATCGCTGTGGGCAGCCGAAAAGGCCTCGGCAATGGCTTCGTTTTCCTGCGGCAACACGCTGCAGGTGGCATAAACCAGCCGACCGCCGGACTTCAGCAGGCGTGCCGCGCTGGCCAGGATGGCGGCCTGCTTGACGGCCATCTCCTGCACCCCCTGCAGGTTCTGGCGCCACTTCAGGTCCGGGTTGCGCCGCAGCGTTCCCAGGCCGGAGCACGGCGCATCCACCAGCACGCGGTCGAGCTTGCCGGCCAGCCGCTTGATGCGCTCGTCGCGCTCATGGGCAATCGCTGCGGGGTGCACGTTGGAGAGGCCACTGCGCGCCAGCCGCGGCTTCAGGGCCTCCAGCCGGTGCGCCGAGGTGTCGAAGGCATAGAGCCGGCCGGTGCTGCGCATGGCTGCGCCGATGGCCAGGGTCTTGCCGCCGGCACCGGCGCAGAAATCGGCCACCATCTCGCCGCGCTTGGCCTCCAGCAGCAAGGCCAGCAGTTGCGAGCCTTCGTCCTGCACCTCGATGGCGCCGCGGGTGAAGGCATCGAGCTTGTTCAGGGGCGGTTTGCCGTCGATGCGCAGGCCCCAGGGCGAGTACGGCGTCGGCACGGCCTTGATGCCGGCGGCCTGCAGCTCCTTCTGGATCGCCTCGCGCTTGGCCAGCTGGGTGTTGACGCGCAGGTCCAGGCCGGCGCCCAGGTTGAGGCTGTCGACCAGCGGCCAGAAGCCGTCGCCCAACTGCTCCTTGAGCGGTTGCACCAGCCAGTCGGGCAGATTGTGGCGATGCCGGTCCATCAGCTCTTCCGGCTTGACCTGGTTGCACTGGTCGAGCCACTGCTTTTCCTGCTCGGTCAGCGCGCTCTTGAGGAAATCGCGGGGACCATGGAAACCGAGGATGGCCAAGCGCCGCTCTTTCGGGCCGCTGCCCGAGAGCGCCAGTTGGTCGAACAGCAGCTTCTTGCGCAGCACGGTGTAGACAGTTTCGGCCAGCGTGGCGCGCTCACGCGGGCCGAGGCTGCGGTGGTCGCGGAAAAAGCGCGACACGATGGCATCGGCCGGATGATCAAACTTGAGGGTGAGCCGGACGAGCTCGCTACAGACGTCCAGCAGGGATTTGGGATGCATAGGGGCCTATTCGCAGTTATTCTGGGGGATGCGTTGCAGTCAAAAAGGTTATGCGCAAGGCGCGAAACGCACCCGGAGTGACCTCCGGCAAGGCTTCGCAACACCGCGCATGGCCTTTTTGACTGCAACCCGAAGGGAATGGGTCCCCTCGGGCGCAACTCGTCGTTGCCCACCTTGCCCGCACATCAGTGCGGGCGGCGGCGGGCGCCTCGATTTACGCCCGATGCCACCCATTCGCACCCCCAGAATAACTGCGAATAGGCCCCGGAATTGTCCCATGACCACAGAAAAACTCCCCCCGCTGATCGAAACCCGGCCCGGCATCTACCGCCACTACAAGAACCTGATGTACGAAGTGCTGGGCACCGTGCGCCACAGCGAAACGCTGGAGCCGATGACGCTGTACCGTGCGCTCTACGGCGAACGCGGCCTGTGGGTGCGGCCGGCGGCGATGTTCGCAGAAGAAGTGGTGATCGACGGTGTGCGGCAGCCGCGCTTCACCTGGGTTTCAGAACCAAATCAGCAGCAAGCCCCCGAAACACCTGCGCCATAAGCTACTGTTTTTGTAGCACCTCAACCACTGCACGCGGGTAGATCAGGTGCTCCTGTGTCAGCACACGCGCCGCCAGCGTGTGCTCGTCGTCGTCCGGCAGCACCGGCACCACGGCCTGCGCCAGGATGGGGCCGTGGTCGAGCTCGGCCGTCACCTCGTGCACGGTGGCGCCGGCGAACTTGCAGCCGGCCTCGATCGCGCGCTGGTGCGTGTGCAGGCCCGGGAAGGCCGGCAGCAGCGAAGGATGGATGTTGAGCAGCCGGCCCGCGTAATGGCTCACAAAGCCGGGGGTCAGAATGCGCATGAAACCGGCCAGCACCACCAGGGCCGGCTCGAAACGGTCGATCGCCGCCATCATGGCCGCATCAAACGCCTCGCGCGAGCCATAGGCCTTGTGGTCCAGCACCTCGGTGGCAATGCCCTGCTCGCGGGCGAACACCAGCCCCTTGGCATCGGCCTTGTTGCTGAGGACGGCGGCCACGCGTGCGCCGCAGCTGTCTTGCCAGCGCTCGCGCTCGGCGGTCTTGACGATGGCGGCCATGTTGGAGCCGCCGCCGGAAATCAGGATGACGATATTTTTCATGGTTTGCTTCTGAGCCAGACCGGATTGTGCACGGCCAAGCGCCCCGACCGCAAAGACGCCGCATGGGGAACGCCGTAGGCCCGGCTCAGGGATGCGCCTCCTGTCTGTCGCGGCTTGGACAGTTGGAAGCGAACGATCGTGCTAAAAACGCAGACTTGAGCTCGCGAAATGAACACACGCAGCCTGTTTGGAGACCCCTATGGATTTGGCATTTACCCCTGAAGAACAGAAATTCCGCGAAGACATTCGCGCCTGGGTGCGCGACAACCTGCCGGCCGAGATTGCCCACAAGGTGCACAACGCCCTGCACCTGACGCGCGACGATATGCAGCGCTGGGCCAAGATCCTGGGCAAAAAGGGCTGGCTCGGCTGGGGCTGGCCCAAGCAGTTCGGCGGCCCGGGCTGGAACGCGGTGCAAAAGCACCTGTTCGAGGAAGAGTGTGCCCTAGCCGGTGCGCCGCGCGTGGTGCCCTTCGGGCCCGTGATGGTGGCCCCCGTCATCATGGCCTTCGGCAGCCCGGAGCAGCAGCAGCGTTTCCTGCCCGGCATCGCCAGCGGCGAAGTCTGGTGGAGCCAGGGCTACAGCGAACCGGGCTCCGGCTCCGACCTGGCCAGTGTCAAGACCCGTGCCGAACGCAAGGGCGACAAGTACATCGTGAACGGCCAGAAAACCTGGACCACCTTGGGCCAGTACGGCGAATGGATCTTCTGCCTGGTGCGCACCAGCACGGAAGGCAAGCCGCAGACCGGCATTTCCTTCCTGCTGATCGACATGAAGTCGCCCGGCGTGACGGTACGCCCGATCAGGCTGCTCGACGGCGAGTGCGAGGTCAACGAGGTGTTCTTCGACAACGTCGAAGTGCCGGCCGAGAACCTGATCGGTGAAGAGAACAAGGGCTGGACCTATGCCAAGCACCTGCTCAGCCACGAGCGCACCAACATCGCGGATGTGAACCGTGCCAAGCGCGAACTGGAGCGCCTGAAACGCATCGCCAAGGCCGAAGGCGTCTACGACGACGTGCGTTTCCGCGACGAGATCGCCAAGCTGGAAGTGGACGTGGTGGCGCTGGAGATGCTGGTGCTGCGCGTGCTCTCGGCCGAGAAGTCGGGCAAGAACTCGCTCGACATCGCCGGCCTGCTCAAGATCCGCGGCAGCGAGATCCAGCAGCGCTACGCCGAACTCATGATGCTGGCCGCCGGCCCCTACGCCGTGCCGCTGATCCGCGAGGCGATGGAAGCCGGCTGGCAGGGTGACTACCCCGGTGGCCTGCTGGCCAATGCGCCGCTGGCCTCGACCTACTTCAACATGCGCAAGACCACCATCTACGGCGGCAGCAACGAAGTGCAACGCAACATCGTCGCGCAGACGATTCTTGGCTGATCGCAGCAGGAACAGGAGAACAACATGGATTTCGATTTCACCGACGACCAGCAGCAACTGCGCGACGCCGTGCACAAATGGGTGGAGAAGGGCTACGGCTTCGAACGCCGCCGCGCCACGGAAGCGGCCGGCGGCTTCTCGCGCGAGGCCTTCAATGAACTGGCCGAACTGGGCCTGTGCGGCCTCTACATCCCGGAAGACGACGGCGGCCTCGGCATGGGACCGATCGAAGGCATGGTGGTGATGGAGGAACTGGGCCGCGGCATCGTGCTCGAGCCGCTGGCGCACAGCCTGATCGCCGGCGGCGTGCTGGCCGGCTACGCGGGCGCCGAGCTCAAGGCGGCCTGGCTGCCTCGCATCGCCTCGGGCGAGGCGCTGGTGGTGCTGGCACAGCAGGAGCGCCGCGCACGCTACCGCCTCGATGTGTGCGATGCCAAGGCGACCCAAGCCGCAAATGGCTGGACCGTCTCCGGTACCAAGAACGTGGTGCCGGCCGGCGACCAGGCCGATGCCTTCCTGGTGCCCGCCACTGCGAACGGCAAGATCGCCCTGTTCCTGGTCGAACGCAGCGCTGCCGGCGTCACCACGCGCGGCTACGGCACGCAGGACGGCGGCCGCGCGGCCGACGTGGTGCTGGCCAATGCGCCGGCGCAACTCGTCACGCTGGACGGCCTGACGGCGCTGGAGCACGCGGTGGACATCGGCCTTGCCGCCGCCTGCGCCGAAGCGGTCGGCGTGATGGACCAGACGCTGGCGGCCACGCTGGAGTACCTGAACACGCGCAAGCAGTTCGGCGTGACGATTGCCAGCTTCCAGGCCCTGCGCCACCGCGCGGCCGACATGAAGATGCAGCTGGAGCTGGCGCGTTCCATGAGCTATTACGCCAGCCTCAAGCTCAATGCCCCGGCGGACGAGCGGCGCCGCGCCATGGCACGCGCCAAGTACCAGCTCGGCCAGTCGATGCGCTTCGTCGGTCAGCAGGCGGTGCAGCTGCACGGCGGCATCGGCGTGACCGACGAGCTCATCGTCAGCCACTACTTCAAGAAACTGACGCAGCTGGAAATGACCTTCGGCGACAGCCTGCACCAGTTGGGCGAGGTGTCGACGCGCATGCAGGAGACGGCGGGCGTGTTCGCCTGACGCATCGGTCCACCCCCGAGGCGCCTGCGGCGCCTCCCCCTCAAGGGGGCGACACCAGCGGCCCGGCCAAGCCGGTTCCGCGGTGTCCTGCGGTCAGACCGCTTGCACGTTGCGATGCTCAGGCAAGCAGCCGCGACGACTTGGGCACGTGGGCCATCAGGAACTCCATCTGGTCCGCCAAGATGCGGCGGTTGCGCAGAATGAAGTCTTCCCACAGGCTCGGCACGTAGGGCGCATAGAGCAGGGGCATGTTGGCCTGCTCGGGGGTGCGGTGGCTCTTGCGGTGGTTGCAGGCGCGGCAGGCGGTCACCACGTTCATCCAGTGGTCCTGCCCGTTCTGTGCGAACGGAATGATGTGCTCGCGCGTCAGCTCGGTCTCGTGGAAAGGATCGCCGCAGTAGGCGCAGACGTTGCGGTCGCGGATGAACAGCTTGCTGTTGGTCAGGCTGGGCCGCAGGTTGAAGGGATTGATGCTGGGCACGCCCTTGGTGCCGATGATGCTGTTGACCGTGATGATGGACTGCTGGCCGGTGATGGCGTTGTGCCCGCCATGGAACACCGCCACCTCGGCGCCGGACTCCCAACGCACCTCATCGGCGGCGTAGTGCAACACTGCCTCTTCCAGCGAGATCCACGACTGGGGCAGCCCTTGGGCCGACAGCTTCAAGACTTTCAAAACACGCCTCCTGACCGGTTGCAACAACCATCCAAACGGAACGCTTGCGTCTGCGGCAGCCGGCCGGGCCATGCTGCCTCGCCATGGGTCACAATATACCCTGTTTTCATGACAAATTGGCGGCAGTTGCTTTAGGTTAAAGCGCCGCCTGCTATCAAAACGATATCAAATCGATGAAGGTCTTCCGCGGCTTCCACCACCCCGGCATCGCTCCGGCCTGTGCCCTGACCATCGGCAATTTCGATGGCGTGCACCGCGGCCACCAGGCCATGCTGGCGCTCTTGCGCGGCGAAGCGCAGCAGCGCGGCGTGCCGAGTTGCGTGCTGACCTTCGAGCCGCACCCGCGCGACTACTTTGCCGGCGCCGCGCACAAGCCCGAGCTGGCGCCAGCGCGGGTCGGCACGCTGCGCGACAAGCTGACCGAACTGGAGCGCTGCGGTGTCGACCAGACCGTGGTGCTGTCCTTCGACGCCCAATTGGCCGCGCTGTCGCCGCAGGCCTTCATCGACCAGGTGCTGGTGCAGGGCCTGGGCGCGCGCTATGTGCTGGTGGGCGATGACTTCCGCTTCGGCGCCAAACGCGCCGGCGACTACGCCATGCTCGATGCCGCCGGCGTCGACAAGGGTTTCGACGTGGCACGCATGAACAGCTACGAGGTACACGGCCTGCGCGTCTCCAGTTCGGCCGTTCGCGCGGCGCTGGGCGAAGGCCGCATGGCGGACGCGGCGCGCCTGCTGGGCCACCCGTACCACATCTCCGGCCATGTGGTGCATGGCCGCAAGCTCGGGCGCGAGCTGGGCTTCAAGACCCTCAACCTGCGCTTTGCCCACTGGAAGCCGGCCGCCAGCGGCATCTTCGCCGTGCTGGTACATGGCCTGGCCGAGCCGCCGCCGGGCCGGCCCAAGGCGGCGAGCACCCCCTCGGGGGGCAGCGAGGACACGTCGGTGCCGAGCGCGGGGGCCTATGGCCAGCCGCTGCGCGGCGTGGCCAATCTGGGGGTACGCCCCTCGCTCGACCCGAACGACGTGAACGGCGGGCGCGTGCTGCTGGAGACCCATTGCCTGGACTGGCCGACCACTCTGGGGGCCGAGGGGGCCTACGGTAAAATCATCCGCGTGGAACTGCTGCACAAACTGCACGACGAGCTCAGATACGACGGTCTGGATACCCTGACAACGGGGATTGCCAAGGACTGCGACGACGCGCGGGCTTTTTTTGCGTCCATGCACGCCGAGACGCACCGGCAGACGACGCGCGACCGAATTTAGACGATCTGTCTCGCCCGTCCTTGCCCTTGGACCAAGCTCAGGGCAGACGGCTTACCTCTTGTGGCCCCAACCTGTGCGTTCGGGCTGAGCTTGTCGAAGCCCCCTCACAACACCATCGCCATGTCTGACACCAACAAACCGGATTACCGCAGCACCCTGAACCTGCCCGACACCCCTTTCCCGATGCGCGGCGACCTGCCCAAGCGCGAGCCGGGCTGGGTCAAGGAATGGGAAGACAAGGGCCTCTACAAGCAGCTGCGCGCCTCGCGCAATGGCAAGCCCAAATTCGTGCTGCACGACGGCCCGCCCTACGCCAACGGCCAGATCCACATCGGCCACGCCGTCAACAAGGTGCTGAAGGACATGATCGTCAAGGCGCGCCAGCTCAAGGGCCTGGACGCCATCTACGTGCCGGGCTGGGACTGCCACGGCCTGCCGATCGAAAACGCGATCGAGAAACTGCACGGCCGCAACCTCTCCCGTGATGTGGTGCAGGCCAAGAGCCGTGCCTTCGCCACCGAGCAGATCGCCGGCCAGATGGCCGACTTCAAACGCCTCGGTGTGCTGGGCGAGTGGGACAACCCGTACCGCACGATGGACTTCGGCAACGAAGCCAACGAGATCCGCGCCCTCAAACGCATCATGGAGCGTGGCTTCGTCTACCGTGGCCTGAAGCCGGTCTACTGGTGCTTCGACTGCGGCAGCTCGCTGGCCGAATTCGAGATCGAGTACCAGGACAAGAAGAGCACCACGCTGGATGTCGGCTTCGAATGCGCCGAGCCGGACAAGCTGGCCGCCGCCTTCGGCCTGCCGAAGCTGGACCAGCCAGCCTATGCCGTGATCTGGACCACCACCGCCTGGACCATTCCCGCCAACCAGGCGCTCAACCTCAACCCCGAGCTGGAGTACGCGCTGGTGCAGACCGAGCGCGGCCTGCTGCTGCTGGCCGCCGTGCTGGTCGACAAGTGCATGGAACGCTACCAGCTCACGGGCGCGGTGCTGGCCACCACCCAGGGCAAGAACCTGGGCCTGATCAACTTCAAGCACCCGCTGTACGACGTTGACGCGGGCTACCGCCGCTTCAGCCCGGTCTATCTGGCCGACTACGCCACGGCGGAAGACGGCACCGGCCTGGTCCACTCCTCGCCCGCCTACGGCGTGGACGACTTCAACAGCTGCGTCGCCCACGGCATGGCCTACGACGACATCCTGAACCCGGTGCAGGGCAATGGCAGTTATGCGGCCGACTTCCCGCTCTTCGGCGGCCTCAACATCTGGAAGGCGGTGCCGGTGGTGATCGATGCGTTGCGCAACGCCGGCCGCCTGTTCGCCACCCATGACATCACGCACAGCTACCCGCACTGCTGGCGCCACAAGACGCCGGTGATCTACCGCGCCGCCGCACAATGGTTTGTGCGCATGGACGAGGGCGAGGGCGTCTTCACCCAGGACAAGGCGAGCAAGACGCTGCGCCAGCTGGCACTCGCCGCCATCGAAGAGACCAGCTTCTTCCCCGAGAACGGCAAGGCCCGTCTGCGCGACATGATCGCCGGCCGGCCCGACTGGTGCATCTCGCGCCAGCGCAACTGGGGCGTGCCCCTGCCCTTCTTCATCCACAAGGACAGCGGCGAGCTGCACCCGCGCACCATGGCCATCATCGACCAGGCCGCCAGCATGGTGGAAGCCGGCGGCATCGAGGCCTGGAGCAAGGTCACGGCCGAGGAGATCCTGGGTGCCGAGGACGCCGCACACTACACCAAGGTCAACGACATCCTGGACGTCTGGTTCGATTCCGGTACCACGCACTTCCACGTGCTGAAGAACAGCCACGCCGCCCAATCCACCTGGCCGGCCGATCTGTACCTGGAAGGGCACGACCAGCACCGCGGCTGGTTCCACAGCTCGCTGCTGACCGCCTGCGCCATGTACGACCACGCGCCCTACAAGGGCCTGCTGACGCACGGCTTCACCGTGGACGGCCAGGGCCGCAAGATGAGCAAGAGTGTGGGCAACGTGGTGGCGCCGCAGCAGATCAGCGAGAAGATGGGCGCCGAGATCATCCGCCTGTGGTGCGCTGCCACCGACTACTCCGGCGACCTCGGCATCGACGACAAGATCCTGGCGCGCGTGGTCGACGGCTACCGCCGCATCCGCAACACGCTGCGTTTCCTGCTGGCCAACGTCAGCGACTTCGACCCGGTCAAGGACAAGGTCGAACTCAAGGACATGCTGGAGATCGACCGCTATGCGCTGAGCCGCGCGGCCGAGCTGCAGGCCGACATCCTGGCGCACTACGAGGTCTACGAGTTCCACCCGGTGGTGGCCAAGCTGCAGGTCTACTGCTCGGAAGACCTCGGCGCCTTCTATCTGGACGTGCTGAAGGACCGCCTCTACACCACGGCACCGAAGTCGCTGGCACGCCGCAGCGCCCAGACTACGCTGTGGCAGATCACGCATGCCATGCTGCGCTGGATGGCACCGTTCCTCAGCTTCACCGCGGAGGAAGCGTGGAAAGTGTTCGGTACGTCTGAATCCATCTTCATGGAAACCTATTCGGCACTGGGCACGCCCGATGCCGCACTGCTGGCCAAGTGGAACCGCATCCGCGAGATCCGCGATGTGGTCAACAAGGACATCGAGGCGCTGCGTGCCGACGGCCAGGTCGGCGCTTCGCTGCAGGCCGAAGTGACGCTGACCGTTGGCGCCGACGACCACGTCCTGCTGACCAGCCTGGGCGAGGACCTGAAGTTTGTCTTCATCACATCCGCCATCAAATTGGTTGCTGGTGACGCCATATCCACGAGCGTAGAGGCCTCAAAACATGCCAAGTGCGAGCGCTGCTGGCACTACCGCGACGATGTCGGTCACGATGCGACCCACCCGACGCTGTGCGGCCGCTGCACCAGCAACCTGCATGGCGCCGGCGAAGAAAGAAAGGTCGCCTGATGGCCAAACCGCGTTCACACACCAGTGCCGGCATGCTGCAGTGGCTCGGCTTGGCCTTCATCCTGCTGCTGGCCGACCAGTTCACCAAGGTGCTGATCCTGGGTTACTACCACCTGGGTGAGAGCACCACCGTGACGAGTTTCTTCAACATCGTGCGGGTGCACAACAGCGGCGCGGCCTTTTCCTTCCTGGCCGGCGGCTCGGGCTGGCAGCGCTGGTTCTTCGTCGGCATCGCGGTGGCCGCAGTGATCTTCATCCTGTTCATGCTGCGTTCGCACGCCGGCCAGCGGCTGTTCTCCTTCGCCATGGCCTGCATCCTGGGCGGCGCCATCGGCAACGTGATCGACCGCCTGCTGCACGGCTATGTAATCGATTTCCTCGATTTCCACCTGCGCAACTGGCACTTCCCCGCTTTCAACGTGGCCGACAGCGCCATCACCATCGGCGCGGCCTGCCTGATCCTGGACGAACTGCTGCGCGTGCGGCGCAGCCGGTAAAACCAGTAGCAACCGGGTCGGAGCGCCCGGCCCCGCATGGCAAGAGCGGCCGCAAGGAGCCAATCCCTGCGGCCGTTTCCAATTTCCGGTCCGTTTAGCCTTTGGTGGGGTAACGGTTCGGGTAAATCTGATTGAGCTTCTGGCTTGTCTCACCCTCAATGACATCGCCGGTGCGGCGGGCTTCGAGCAGCTCGGCATTGACTTCAGCGCGGGTCTTGCCTTGAACGACGGCCTTGGCCGGATAGCGGTTGGGATAGAGCTGGTTCAGCTTCTGGCTCGCCTCACCTTCGACGATATCGCCGGTACGGCGGGCTTCCAGCAGCTCGGCCTGGACTTGCGCGCGGGTCTTGCCTTGAACGACGGCCTTGGCCGGATAACTGTTGGGGTAGAGCTCGTTGAGCTTCCGACCGGTTCCGGCATCGACGATGTCGCCCGTGCGCTGGGCTTCCAACAGCTCGGCTTGGACTTGCACGCGGGTTTTGCCAACGGCCTGATCGGTGGCCAGGGCATTGCCTGCAGCCAAGGCGGCGACGGCCAAAGTGATCACGGTGGTGTACTTGCGGTTCATGATGTATTTCCTTTCAAAGACAAACAATTTTTCTGGGCATGGCAGGAAATCGCTTTCTCGTCTGTCCAACCTCGATGCATCGTTATTTATTTCGATTCATCGATGGAATGAACTTTATGACAGCTTGATTTCAAGAAAAATAGCATTTCCTTCAAATAACTATTCCCGATTCAGCAATAGTTAAACTACGCCAATTGGTCTCTGAAAGAGAAAAAATCATGGACAGACTCCAATCCATGCGCGTTTTTCAACGCGTGGTTGAAGAAGGCAGCTTTACCGCTGCCGCCCGCGCCTTGGACATGTCGCCGGCCGTGATCACCCGGCTGGTGGCCGATCTGGAGCAGAGCCTGGGCACGCGCCTGCTGCACCGAACGACGCGCAAGCTCTCGCTGACCGAAGCGGGGAATGAATACGGGGCGCGGCTGCACAACATCCTGCAGGACATCGACGAGGCTGAAATGGCTGCCGCGGCCCACAGCAAAGAGCTGCAGGGCGCGGTGCGTGTGCTGAGCACCCCGACCATGGCTTCCTACTTCATTGCGCCGAACATTGCGCACTGGCGAGAGCGCCATCCCAAGCTGATGCTGGACCTGTCGATCGACCCCCAACCCTTGGCCCGCATCGAGGCCTTCGACCTGGCTGTCGTGGCGGCAGATGAGGACTTCGATGCCAACATCGTTGCCCGACCACTGGGCACCAACAACCTGATCCTGTGCGCCTCAGCCGACTATGTGCAGCGCACGGGAGAGCCCTCGGTCCCCGATGATCTGGTGCGGTACGACTACCTCAAACCCGCCCTGTTGCCAGGCCAGGACCAGAGTGGCCGCAAACTGCGGCTTGAGCTGAGCGACCCGTGCTCGGAGGCCAGCGACCCCGTGGAAGTCGCGGTGACGCCGGTGCTGCGCACGCAAAGCTTCGATGTGATGTTGCGCGCGGGCTTGAGCGGCGTCGGCTTCTTTGCCGTCTCCGAACTCATTGCCAGGCCGTACCTGAACAGTGGGCAGTTGGTTCAGCTACTGCCCGACTGGATGCTGGGCCGGGTCACCGCCTATGCCGCCCTGCCGACGCGCAAATTCATGCCCGCCAAGACGCGGGCGTTTCTCGACTTCCTGATCGAGCGCGCCAGCGCCGTAAACTGAGATGGCGCAGACACACCCTGCTCACAGCGTCAGCACGGTGCAGCCGGTGGTCTTGCGCGCTTCCAAGTCGCGGTGCGCCTGCTGCACCTGCTCCAGCGGGTAGATCTGGTCGATCTGGATCTTGACCTTGCCGCTGCTCACCATGGCAAACAGATCGTCCGCCATCGCCTGCGTGCTCTCGCGCGTGGCGATGTGGGTGAACAGCGTCGGACGCGACACATACAGCGAGCCCTTGGCCGCCAGCAGCCCGATGTCCAGCGGCTCGACCTTGCCCGAGGCATTGCCGAAGTTGGCCGCCAAGCCGAACGGCCGCAGGCAGTCCAGCGACTTCAGGAACGTGTCCTTGCCCACCGAGTCGTACACCACCGGCACGCCTTTGCCGCCGGTGATTTCTTTCACGCGCGCCACGAAATCTTCCTTCGCGTAATTGATGGTGAAGGCGGCGCCATTCGCTTTGGCCAAGGCGCATTTTTCGTCCGAGCCGGCCGTGCCGATGAGTTGCAGGCCCATGGCCCGGGCCCATTGGCAAGCAATCAGGCCAACACCACCAGCCGCCGCATGGAACAGCACGAAGTCGCCCGCCTGCAGGCCGCCCTGCGGCTGGGTGCGGCGCAGCAGGTACTGCACGGTCAGGCCCTTGAGCATCATGGCGGCGCCGGTCTCGAAAGAAATGTCATCGGGCAACTTGCAGACGCACTTGGCCGGCATCACGCGCACTTCGCAGTAGCTGCCGGGTGGCTGGCTGGCGTAAGCGGCGCGGTCACCCACCGCCAGGTGCGTGACGCCTTCGCCCACCGCCTCGACGATGCCCGAGGCTTCCATGCCGAGCTGCAGCGGCATGGGCAGCTGGTACAGGCCGGAACGCTGGTAGGTGTCGATGAAGTTCAGGCCGACCGCCTTGTGGCGGATGCGAATCTCGCCCGGGCCGGGGTCGCCCACCGTCACGTCCACGATCCTGAGCTGCTCGGGGCCGCCATTCTGGTCGATGCGCACGGCGCGCGACGAAATTTGTGTCATGCAATGTCTCCTGGAATGAATCGTCAAATTCTATTGTCGCGAATTGTCGTGGCCCGTGCGGCCACGAAGTAAAAACACCCATGACAGCAAAGGCCTGGACGTCTTGCTACAGTGCGGGCGATGCATGCACGCCTGACCCCCGCCACCGCCCTGCTCCTGATCATTCCACCGTTGATGTGGGCCGGCAATGCGGTCGTCGGCCGCATGGTGGGGCCGCTGGTGCCGCCCATGACGCTCAACCTGCTGCGCTGGCTGCTGGCCTTCGTGCTGCTGCTGCCGCTGGCGGCCGGCGTGTTGCGTCCGGGCAGCGGCCTGTGGACGCACTGGCGCCGCTTTGCCGTGCTGGGCCTGCTCAGCGTCGGCTGCTACAACGCGCTGCAGTACCTGGCCCTGCACACCTCCACACCGATCAACGTCACGCTGGTGGCCGCCAGCATGCCGATGTGGATGCTGCTGATCGGCCGCCTGTTCTTCAACGCGCAGATTTCCCGCCGCCAGTTGCTGGGGGCCGGCCTGTCCATCAGCGGTGTGCTGCTGGTGCTGAGTCGCGGCCAGCTGGCTTCGCTCCTGAGTGTGCGCCTGGTGCCGGGCGACCTGTACGTGCTGCTGGCCGCCATCGCCTGGGCCTGGTACAGCTGGATGCTGTCGCAGCCCGGCAAGGACCCGGTAGACATCCGCGGCGACTGGGCCGCCTTCCTGATGGCGCAGATCGTGCTGGGGCTGGCCTGGTCGGCCCTGTTCGCCGCCGGCGAATGGGCGTTGACCGGTGTGCAGATCGCCTGGGGCTGGCCGCTGGCCGCCGCCTTGCTGTTCGTGGCCCTCGGGCCGGCCCTGCTGGCCTACCGTTGCTGGGGCGCCGGCGTGCAGCGCGCCGGGCCATCGGTGGCGGCCTTCTTCTCCAACCTGACGCCGCTGTTCGCCGCCGTGCTGTCCTCGGCCCTGCTGGGCGAGTTGCCGCAGGTCTACCACGGCGCCGCGTTTGCGCTGATCGTGGGCGGCATCGTGGTATCGTCACGGCGTTGAGTCTCTGCCAATCGCCATAGATGGAATCCGCCATGAAACCTGTCGCCATCAAGTCCCTGCTGCTGTCCGCCTTCATCCTCCTGTCGGGATGCACCACCACCTCAGGTGGCGACACCAGCAGCGGTTCCGGCACGATGAACGACCTGATCGCCAACACCCAGTTGCCGGCCGGCGCCAAGATCAACCACAGCCAGTCGCTGATCATGGGCTCGGGCGAGAACTGGGTCGGGCGCGTGGTACTGGAACTGGGCCAGAACCCGAATGCCGCCTACAACTTCTTTCTCGAGCAGTACCCGCAGCAGGGCTGGACGCTGGTGAGCGCGGTGCGCGGCAAGTCCAGCCTGCTGGTCTTCACCAAGGCCGACCGCAGCGCCACCGTCGAGTTGACCGAGGCCGGCGTCATGGGCGGCTCGCAGGCCACGCTGACCGTCTCACCCAAGAGCACGCTGCCGCTCACGCCAACACCGGTGCGCCGGTAGTCGGCGCAGGCCGGCATCACACGCCGGCCTGATCTGCTTCAATAGGTGCCCGGGTAGGCGCCGCCATCGGCCAGCACGTTCTGGCCGTTCATGTAGCCGGCGTGCTGGCTGCAGAGGAAGGCGCAGATGGCGCCGAACTCCTCGGACGTTCCGAAGCGTTGCGCCGGAATGGTCTTCTTGCGTGCGTCGGCCACGGCGTCGATGCTCTGGCCGGTCTTCTGGGCTGCCCCCACCATGGTGACCTTCAGGCGATCGGTGTCGAAGGCACCCGGCAGCAGGTTGTTGATGGTCACGCCTTTGGCCGCGATCTTCGGATTGCGCGCCACGCCGGCCACAAAACCGGTCAAGCCGCTACGCGCGCCGTTGGACAGTCCCAGGATGTCGATCGGCGCCTTCACCGCACTGGACGTGATGTTGATGATGCGGCCGAAACCGCGCGCGGCCATGCCGTCCACCGTGGCCTTGATCAACTCGATCGGCGTCAGCATGTTGGCATCCACCGCCTTGATCCAGGTGTCGCGGTCCCAGTCGCGGAAGTCGCCGGGCGGCGGACCGCCGGCGTTGGTGACCACGATGTCGAAGTCACGGCGCTGCGCAAAGATCGCCTCGCGCCCCGCCGACGTCGTGATGTCGGTCGCGACGGCCAGCACCTGCGTGCCCCGGGCTTCGGCCTTGAGCCGTTCGGCGGCGGCCTGCAGCGCCTCGGCGCCACGCGCCACGATCAGCACGTTGACGCCTTCGCGCACCAGCGCCTGCGCGCAGCCAAAGCCCAAGCCCTTGCTGGCGCCGCCCACCAGCGCCCACTTGCCTGCGATTCCGAGATCCATGATGTTGTTCCTGTGAAAAAAGATGAATGGCTGAAATGATAAATGTCTGTCAAAAGGTCCCGTGCCGAATGCAATGTCCCAGGCGGGAAACGCCGCGGAACCGGCTTTGCCGGGCCGCTGGCGTTGCCCCCTTGAGGGGGGTGGCGTAGCGACACGCAGTGCGCGGAGCCTGGGGGTGTTTCATCTGGCCCTGCTGAAGACATAAATGCCGCTCATCACCAGCACGGTGCCGGCGGCGATCCACGGCGTGAACGGCTCGCCCAGCAGCCACACACCCATCAGGATGGTGGACATCGGCCCGACCATGCCGACCTGTGCCGTCATGCCGGCGCCGATGCGCTCGATCGCCATCATCACCAGCAGCACCGGCACCGCCGTGCAGGCGATGGCATTGAGCAGCGAGAGCCAGATCACCTCAGGCGCCACCTGCGCGGCCGACAGCGGGTGCAGCAGCAGGAATTGCAGGATGCACAGCACACAGGCCACACTGGTGGCCAGCCCGACCAGGCGCAACGAGCCTAGGCGCTGCACCAGCTCGCCGCTGTAGCTCAGGTACAGCGCGTAGCTGACGGCGCTGAGAAACACCAGCAGCGTGCCCCAGGCCACGTCGGCACCGGCCAGCGTCGCTTCGCGCCCGAACACCAGCAGCACACCGGCGTAGCTGATCGACATGCCCCACAGTTGGGGGCGACTGATTTTCCGGCCGTAGAGCAGCAAGCCGAGCAGCAGCACCAGCGTGGGATTGAGGTAGAGGATGAGCCGCTCGAGGGAGGCCGAGACATAGGCCAAGCCCGCAAAGTCGAGAAAACTCGCCAGGTAGTAGCCGCTGAAACCGAGGCCGGCCACCCCCAGCCAATCACGCCGCGTCAGCGGCGGCCGGCCCCGGCTGGACCACCAGGCCATGCCGACGAACAGCGGCAGCGCGAACAGCATGCGGTACATGATGAGCGTGACCGCATCGACGCCGTGGCGATAGGCCAGCTTGACGATGATCGCCTTGCCACTGAAAGCAATGGCACCGATGACCGCGAACAACAAACCGGACGCTACGTTTTTTGTAGCGATTTGCGCAGATTTCACAAGGGCAGAGACCGAATTTCGTTAAAGACTTCCAACCGTCGGTCAGAAACCGGCCGCCAGCCCGTCGCGTCGCGCATCGCTGGCCGCCACATAGCCCTGCACCTTCGGGTCGCCGGCGCGCCAGATGAACTGGCCGGCACCGAAGTCCTGGTAGGAGTCGTTGATGACCTCCATGCGGTGGCCGCGTTCGGCCAGGCCCTGCACCGTGGCCGACGCCATATTGGCCTCGACGTTGATCTCCAGCCCGGCGTTGTAGCGCCAGCGCGGTGCGTCGCACGCCGCCTGCGGGTTCTGCCCGTAGTCGAGCATGCGCACCAGCGTCTGCATGTGGCCCTGCGGCTGCATGTTGGCGCCCATGACGCCATAGCTCATCACCGGCTGACCGTCCTTCGTCAGGAAGGCCGGGATGATGGTGTGGAACGGACGCTTGCCCGGTGCCACCAGGTTGGCCGGATTCAGCCCCTTGGCATCCAGGCTGAAGCCGTGGCCGCGGTTCTGCAGGCTGATGCCGAAGGTCGGCTCGACGCAGCCCGAGCCGAAGCCCATGTAGTTGCTCTGGATGAAGCTGACCATCATGCCGTTCTCGTCGGCTGTCGTCAGGTAGATCGTGCCGCCCTTGACCGGGTTGCCCGCCTTGAAGTCCTGCGCGCGCTTCATGTCGATCAGCTTGGCGCGCGACGCCAGGTAGGCATCGTCCAGCATCTGCTCGGCCGTCACCTCCATCGCCGAGGGCTCGGCCACGTAGCGGTAGACGTCGGCAAAGGCCAGCTTCATGGCCTCGATCTGCAGGTGCTGCGAGTCGACGCTGTCCACCGGCAACGAGCCCATGTCGAACTTGTCGAGAATGCCCAGCGCGATCAGCGCCGCGATGCCCTGGCCGTTGGGCGGAATCTCGTGCAGCGTGTAGCCGCGGTAATCCTTGCCGATCGGTTTGACCCACTCCGGCTGGTAGGCAGCGAAATCGCTCGCCTTGATGCTGCCGCCATGCTGGGCAGAAAACTTCTCGATCGCCTGCGCAATCTCGCCGCCGTAGTAAGCCCGGCCCTTGGTTTCGGCAATGGCACGCAAACCGCGCGCCGCTGCCTTGAACTGGAACAGCTCGCCCACCTGCGGCGCGCGGCCCCAGGGCAGGAAGGACTGCGCAAAACCCGGCAGGCCTTGCAGCTCGGGCGTGGCAGCCGCCCACTTCTGCTGCACCACCACCGGCAGCAGGTAGCCGCGCTCGGCGATCTCGATCGCCGGCTCCATCAGGTCGGCAAAGGGCAGCTTGCCGAAGCGTTCGCTCATGGCAACCCAGCCGGCCACCGCGCCGGGCACGGTAACGGCATCGATGCCGCGCTTGGGCGGGTTCTTCGCATCGTCACCGTACTTGCGTTTGAAATATTCAGGCGTCCAGCTCTGCGGTGCACGGCCCGAGGCATTCAGGCCGTGCAGCTCCTTGCCGTCCCACAGGATGGCGAAGGCATCGCTGCCCAGGCCGTTGCTGACCGGCTCGGTGATGGTGATGGCCGCCGCTGCCGCAATGGCGGCATCCACCGCATTGCCGCCCTTGTAGAGCATGCGCAGGCCGGCCTGCGCCGCCAGCGGGTGCGAAGTGGAGACGACGTTGCGCGCGAAGACCGGCAGGCGCGTGGAGCTGTAGGGGTTGCTGTAGTTGAAATTCATGATGCGTTCCATCCGGCGTGATCTGCTCATCAGTGATGCGTTTGTTTCGATGCGGCGAAGCCGGCCTTCAGCGGTATCAGGATCTGGTGTTCAAGCGTCCTGGCCGTGATGGCCCACGATCTTGCGGTGCAGTTTGCGCAGCGACCACCAGACGGCAAAACCGACCACCGGCACCGCCAGTGCTGCCGTGGTCTCGCCGGACAGCGGCCAGCCCAGGCTGTGCGCACCCTTGGCCAGATAACTCACCAGGCCGACGATGTAGTAGGTGATGGCCGCCACCGACAGGCCTTCCACCGTGGACTGCAGCTTGAGCTGCAGGTCCTGGCGCTGGTTCATGGTCACCAGCAGGGCCTGGCTGCTCTGCTGCTGCTCGATCTCGACGCGCGTGCGCAGCAGGTTGCTGATGCGCGAGACGCGTTGTGACAGCGCGTCCTGCCGGCGCGTCACCCACTCGCAGGTGCTGCGCGCCGGCGACAGGCGCCGGTCCATGAACTCGCGGATGGTCTGCATGCCGACCAGCCGGTTCTCGGTGATGTCGTCGATGCGCTTGTCGACCAGCTCGAAATAGGCGGTGCTGGCGGAAAAGCGTGAATGCGAAGCCGCATAGTTGCTCTCCACCTGGCCGGCCAGCCGGGTCAGCCGGTCGAGCAGGCGCGGTTCGTCATTGCGTGTGGCGGTGCGGATGGATTCGGCCAGCTCGGCCAGCTCGCGCTCGGCCGAACCCAGAATACTGGAGGCTTCGCGTGCCGCCGGCAGGCCCAGCAAGGCCGCCATGCGGTAGGTTTCAATCTCCAACAGACGCTGCACCAATCGGCCCAGGCGGCGCGGGGTCATGTGCGCCCCGGCATCGGCCGGACCACCGAGCGGATCGACAAACAACAGCATGCGCGAGAAGCCATCGGCATGGATGGCAAAGTCGGTATAGACCTCGCCGGCACCGCCGGCCACGCCGGAAGCCACCAGCGAATCCTCATGCAACACCTCGCGCACCAGTCCACCGGCCCCCTCCTGCTTGGGCAACGCCCACAGATGCAGACTGGCCAGACACTGGCCAGGCAAAGCAGCAAACCAGTCCTGCGGTACCACCTCGAGGGCTGGTTCGGGTTCACCGTCAGCAAAGCTGGCAGAGGGCAGCACACGCAGGAACGTCCAGGAAACGAACTCGGTATGCAGCTCCCAGCGCAATCGGAACGGCCCGACATCCATGCGGAAGTGCGTGGTGTGCGCATCCGGCAGCGGCAGGTGGTGATCGCGCAGCAGGGCCACCACATGGGCCCGGCTGGCCTCCCGCTGAGCCGCATCGCACACCATCACGACGTGCGAAATCGCCAGCGGCGTGCTCATCGCCTCGGGGGGGCGAGCGTGGATCTCGTTGTGCAGCGCCACCCTTTGCGGGTGCTGGAGCGGGTGGTTTTTCAGTTGCATGGCATCCTCTCAGCCTCATTGTGACGCAAGGTGGTGTCAAGTCCTTGACAGGCCTGCGGAGGCGAAAAAACGGCACCCGCAGGTGCCGTTTGGGTCAGCCGAACGGCGACCTCACTCCTCGACGAAGGCCTCTTCGCGTTTGGACTTGATCGCCGGCAGCATCACGATGATCACCAGCAGGGCCGCGGCGGCCAGCAGACCGGCGGAGAGCGGGCGCGTGACGAACACGCTCCAGTCGCCGCGCGACAGCAGCAGGGCACGACGCAGGTTTTCTTCCATCATCGGGCCCAGGATGAAACCCAGCAGCAGCGGCGCCGGCTCGACCCCGAGCTTGATGAAGGTATAGCCGATGACGCCGAAGGCCGCCACCATCCAGATGTCCCAGGTGTTGTTGTTGGTCGAGTACACCCCGATGGCGCAGAACAGCACGATGGCCGGGAACAGCCAGCGGTAGGGAATGGTCAGCAGCTTGATCCACATGCCGATCAGCGGCAGGTTCAGGACCACCAGCATCAGGTTGCCGAGCCACATGGAGGCGATCAGACCCCAGAACAGCTCGGGGTTGCTGGTCATCACCTGCGGACCGGGCTGGATGTTGTGGATGGTCATGGCGCCCACCATCAACGCCATCACGGCATTGGGCGGAATGCCCAGCGTCAGCAGCGGGATGAAGGACGTCTGCGAGCCGGCATTGTTGGCCGACTCGGGGGCGGCCACGCCGCGGATGTTGCCCTTGCCGAACGGCACTTCACCCGGCTTGAGCTTGGTCTTCTTCTCGATCGTGTAGGCGGCAAAAGCGGCCAGCAGCGCACCGCCGCCCGGCAGGATGCCGAGTATGGAGCCGATCGTGGTGCCGCGCAGCACGGCCGGCAGCATGAGCTTGAGGTCGCGGCCCGTGGGGTAGATGTTCTTGACCTTGCCGGTGAACACCTCGCGCTTGTCTTCGGGGTGCGACAGGTTGGCAATGATCTCGCCATAGCCGAACACGCCCATGGCGATGGTGATGAAGCCGATGCCGTCGGTCAGTTCCGGAATGTCGAACGAGAAGCGGGCCACGCCCGAATTCACGTCAGTGCCCACCAGGCCGAGCAGCAGGCCCAGCACGATCATGGCCACGGCCTTGAGCAAGGAGCCCGAAGCCAGCACCACGGCACCGATCAGGCCCAGCACCATGAGCGAGAAGTACTCGGCCGGCCCGAACTTGAAGGCGACCTCGGTCAGCGGCGCCGCAAAGGCCGCCAGAATCAGCGTGCCGACGCAGCCGGCAAAGAAGGAGCCCAGGCCAGCTGCCGCCAGCGCCGGACCCGCACGTCCCTGGCGCGCCATCTGGTAGCCGTCGATCACGGTCACCACCGAGGACGACTCGCCCGGCAGGTTGACCAGAATGGCCGTGGTGGAACCGCCGTACTGGGCGCCGTAGTAGATACCGGCCAGCATGATCAGCGCGGCCACCGGCGGCAGCGCGTAAGTGGCCGGCAGCAGCATGGCAATGGTGGCCACCGGGCCGACGCCGGGCAGCACGCCGATCAGCGTGCCCAGCAGGCAGCCGATGAAGGCGTACATCAGGTTCTGCGCCGTGAAGGCGACGCCAAAGCCGAGCGAGAGGTTGTTGATCAAATCCATCATGTTGTTGTTCTCCTCAGCCTGCGATGAAAGTCGGCCAGACCGGGAACTGCAGTTTGAGCAGCATCACAAAGGCCAGATAGCTGCCAACGGCCAGGATGGTGGCCAGGATCAGCACTTCCTTGAGCTTGAAACGCTCGCCCGCCAGGCTGGCAACGATGGTCAGGGCAAAGATACCGGCCACCAGCCCCATGGGCGGCAGACCGATGCTGGGCAAGCCGCCGATCATGATGCCGAACAGCAGGTTGGCGCCGATGATGAACAGCATCGGCTTCCAGGCCCATTTGCCGATCTTGTCACCGCTCTCGGTCTCCACGACCAGCGCCTTGAACATGATCAGCCCGCCCAGAAAAGCCAGGACGATGCCCAGCATCATTGGAAAGTAACCTGGCCCCATGCGGGCGCCGGTGCCTACGTTGTAGCCGGCAGCACCCCAGGCAAAGGCCACCCCAACAGCGGTGAACATGAGCCCGGAGAAAAAGTCTTTCTGACTCTTGATCTTCACAAACAGTCTCCTAAGAGCAATTCTCAAACGCTCGATTCTGCAACGGAAAGTCCCCGGAAACGCATGTGGATTCCACCTACGCCTGACACGGACCGGACAGCAAGACCTCGGGAATACCCTTGATCCGCGCCGGCGATGCACAGCCCTGGTGCAGTCAGACCAGCGGTGGGGTAGCGCTCAGCACCTCGTCCAGCACAGTCAGGCCTTCGGCCACCCGCAAGGCGCCGGCCAGCCGCAGCGGGCGCATGCCATCGCTCACGGCCTGGCGCTTGAGGGCCTCGATGCTGGGCTCGCGGCTGACCTTGTCCTTGAAGGCCTCGCTCACCACCAGCAACTCGTACAGACCCATGCGCCCCAGGAAGCCGGTCATGCGGCAATCGACGCAGCCCACCGCCTTGTAGGGCTGATAGCCGCCGCTGATCTGCCAGGGCTTGACCACCTCGGCCAGTGCCTCGCGCCTGGCCGCTTCGTCCGGCACCTTGCACTGTGGGCACAGGGTGCGCACCAGGCGCTGCGCCAGCACGCCCAGCACGGTGGCGTTGATCAGGTAGGGCGGGATGCCCAGCTCCATCAGGCGCGTGATGGCCGAGGGCGCGTCGTTGGTGTGCAGGGTGGAGAACACCAGGTGGCCGGTGAGCGCCGCCTGCACCGCCATCTCGGCGGTTTCCAGGTCGCGGATCTCGCCCACCATGATGATGTCCGGGTCCTGCCGCATCAGGGCGCGCAGCCCTTCGGCAAAGCTGAAGTCGAGCTGCGGCTGCACCTGGGTCTGGTTGAAGGCCGGCTCGATCATCTCGATCGGGTCTTCCACCGTGCTCACGTTCACCTCTTCGGTGGCCACGCGCTTCAAGGTGGAGTACAGCGTGGTGGTCTTGCCCGAGCCGGTCGGGCCAGTCACCAGGATGATGCCGTGCGGCCGCGTCACCAGCGCCTCCCAGCGCTGCGCGTCGTGCGGCGTGAAGCCCAGCCCGGCCAAGTCCTTCACCGTGGTGTCGGGGTCGAAGATCCGCATCACCATCTTCTCGCCAAACGCCGTGGGCAGGGTCGAGATGCGCATTTCGACCTCGTCGCCGCGCGGGTTGCGCGTCTTGATGCGGCCGTCCTGCGGGCGGCGCTTCTCCACCACGTCCATGCGGCCCAGCAGCTTGATGCGCGCCGTCATGGCGTTGAGCACGCCCATGGGCATCTGGTAGACCGGGTGCAGCACGCCGTCGATGCGGAAGCGGATCACGCCCTGCTCGCGCCGCGGCTCCAGGTGGATGTCGCTGGCACGCTGGTCGAAGGCGTACTGCCACAACCAGTCCACCACCTGCACCACGCCCTGGTCGTTGGCATCGAGCTGCTTGTTGCTCTTGCCCAGCTCCACCAGTTGCTCGAAGCTGGCGCCACTCGCGCCGCTGCCAGCCTTCTGGGCGGCACGCACCGACTTCGCCAGGGCAAAGAACTCGGCGGTGAAGCGATGGATGTCCTGCGGGTTGGCCAGCACGCGACGGACGTTGCGCCGACTCTGGCGCTCCACCTCGCCCACCCAGTCGGTGAGGAAGGGCTCGGCCGTGGCCACCACCACCTCGGTCGGCGTCACCTGCACCGGCAGCACACGGTGCCGCTCGGCATAGGCCGCGCTCATGATGTCGGCCACCTTGCCCACATCGACCTTGAGCGGGTCGATGCGCAGGTAGTCCAGCCCGGCACGGCCGGCCAGCCACTGGGTCAGGGTTTCGATGTCCAGCGGCTTCTGATCGCTGGCGCGACGCATCGACACACTGGCCAGCCGCAACAGGGGATGCTGCGCACTCTCGGCCTGGGCACAGCGCGCCACGGTGCGCCGTGCCTCCTCGTCCGAGATCACCCCGTCGGCCTGCAGCCACGCCACCAGGTGACGCCAGTCGATCGGGCCGTCATGCGGCGTCTTGGCCAGGGTTTTGGTTTTCACATCGGCACTCATTCAATCGGTTTGAATCCGCGCAGCCACTTGGGCGCCGGCAGGCCCCACTGAGTCTGGATGATTTCGGCGCGGGCGGCAAGCTCGGCCCGCTTCGGACGGCTGGGCGTGCGCTGCGCCAGCACCACCGTGTTGCCTTCGCGCGTCGCCTTGAAGGCCCAGATGGCATCGCGCCCGAAAGCGGCGGCAATCTTCTCCACGCTGCGCGCAAAGCTCGACGAACGCCCGAACAGGTTGACCGTCATGCAGCCCTCCTCGGTCAGCAGACGCCGGCAGTCGGCATAGAACTCCGCGCTGTCGAGCACCGGCGCGGCGGCCTCGTCGTCGTACAGATCGACCTGCAGCGTGTCGACCATGCCCCACCACTGCGGCTTCTTGATCTCCTGCGACGCATCGGCCAGGATGACCTGCAGCTTCGCGCTGTCGTCCGGCAGATGGAACCAGCCACGGCAGGCGTGCAGCACCTGCGGATTGAGTTCGATGGCGGTGGTCTTCATGCGCAGCACCTTGGCGCAGAACTTGGTGAGCGAGCCGGCGCCCAGGCCGAGCTGCACCGCCTGGCGTTTCGGCACCGTGGCCGGATCGACGAACAGCAGCCAGGCCATCATGCGCTGGACGTACTCGTGCACCAGTGCGGTCGGATCGTCCATGTCCATGGAGCCCTGGATCCAGATGGTGCCCAGGTGCATGTGGCGGATGTCGCCTTCGTCGGAGAAGTGGACTTCGGGGAGAGTGGGTTGGCGTTTTTTCAAGATCGGGCCATTATCCCCAAACAGGTCTCACGCGCCTGACACCAGACCGGCCTCCACCATCACCGCCCGCCAGGCGGCCAGCTTGCGCTCGAAAGACCAGCTCGCATTGGCCGGGCTGGTGGACGGCAGCTTCACCACGGCGAAATCTTCGATACCAAGACTATGTCGCACCAGCTTGGCATGCTTGAAGCTCTCGCTGCCGTTGTGCGCAATCATCTTCAGCTGCGGGCAATGCGCCTTCAGGCTGGCGAAGTCGTTGACCTGCGGGTTGCGGATGGCGCTGTCCAGGCTACCGCTGCGCTCGCAACTGGCATAGACATCCCACAGACCCAGACCCCGGTCGAGCAGCCATTTGCTACGTTTTTCATAGCTGTTGGCGCCCGTATCCATTGGTACAGAAGGCCAAATGGCTTGCAAAATCTTCCAGAACTGGTTGTGCGGGTGGCCGTAGTACTGCTGCGCCCGTAGCGAGGCCACGCCGGGGAAACTGCCCAGGATCAGCAGGCGGGTGGTGGCCGAAACGATGGGCGGCAGGCCCTGCAAGCGCTCTTGAATGCTCGCTACTACTGCTGGCGTGTGCTTCCTCTTCGTCGTCATGAATGTTTATTGCCTGTCTGCATCCCCTGTTTCGGGGGTATCCGGATACAGAGTGCCAGCCTAGAATCAATCCGATGAAACCGCAGGTTTTGCTGCATTTCGTTAGCACGTTTGTCTCGAATCGACAAAAACATGCAACGCCTCCAAGGACACAGGATAGAAAGATTGAACATGTCTGAACAACATACTCCTGAGCTTGCAAAAGAGATTCTTAATTCAAGCCGTGAATCGCACAAACTTGTCTACGATATATTCAAACACATCACCACACTTGCTTCGGGAACAATCATTGTTCTCGCTACATTTATTGAAAAAGTTTTTAAAACACCGGTCTGGATTCCGCTCGTAGTCATCACGTTCGTCGGACTGATATTGGCCGTGGCATCTGCTCTCGCAGCTATGACCTTCATGGCAAAGCAAGTTCGCAACCCCGTTGTCGTAGACCAGGCTCACTGGGCCGTTAAAGCTACGGCGCTTTGCGTTGGGAGTTTTCTTATGGCTCTCATATGTCTTACTATCTTCACGATTCGAAATTTTTTGGTCTGACCAACCAAAGCAAGATACGACATGTAGTTCCGTGAAGTGCGCAAACCACTGACATTACCCTTGCATAGATGACCTTCCCCGCAAGCGTAAGAGACTGACAGATGGTTTGGCATTAACGGTGCGCCGCCGGCAGCAAGTCACGCAGGCGCAGCAGTGCCGCGCAAGCATTGCGCGTAGTCGCCACTGCCAGTACCCCGTCATTGATGCCACGCAACCCCGCCAGCACCTGCGCGATGCGCGGCAGCTCGCCCGGCTCGTTGCGGCCTTGCGGTGTGCCGGCAGCCCGCGCCTCAGCCGTCTGGTACAGCCAGTGCGGCGGCATGTCAGGGGCATCGGTCTCCAGCACGATGGCTTCCAACGGCAACGTGGTCGCCAGCCGGCGCAGGTTCTCAGCACGCTCGTAGGTCAACGCACCACCGAATCCGAGCTTGAGACCCAGAGCGATGAAGGCCTGCGCCTGCTGCGCGCTGCCGTTGAAGGCGTGGGCAATGCCCTGCCATGGCGTGCCATTGCCCACGGCACGCAGCCCCTTGAGCAACATGTCGGCCGAGCGGCGCACGTGCAGGATCACCGGCAGGCCATGCTTGCGTGCCAGCTTGAGCTGCTCGACATAAAAGAATTCCTGCCGCTCGCGCAGCGGGCTGTCCAGCAGTTCCGGCACGAAGTAATCCAACCCGATCTCGCCCACCGCCACCAGGCGCGGGTCGTCGCGCTGTGCCGTCAGCGCAGCATTGAGCCGGGCCAGATCGTCATCCTGCGCCTGCTTCACGTACAGGGGGTGGATGCCCAGCGCGTAGCTGTCACCGAACTCATGCGCCAGCGTCCGCACCCGTTCGAAGTCCTGCACCTGCACCGCCGGCAGCACGCAGTGCGCTACGCCACTCACCCGTGCACGTATACGCACGGCAGTCACGTCCGGGGCGAACTCTGGCGCATCCAGATGGCAGTGGGTGTCGATCCAGGTCGTCATTTCCGAAGCCAACTCAACAGGTCAGCCACGCCGACCTTCGAAACCAGGCCGATGAGGATCAGCAGCATGATCGCGCTAAGCGAGCGCCAAGGATGTAACCTGAGATAGCGCCACCACTGAGATAGAAGCCGAACAAACTCTGGTGTCTTCGAATGGCTGAGAAGCTCGACCTCGGCAAGAACATTTGCGCGGGCTCTGCGAAGAGCATTCATCGCCCCCGCACGATACGCGGCGTCAGGAATGTCGATGCGATGAACCTTGGCGTCGAAAGCGAGGCCGTACGATGCAGCCTTCCTGCCCACGCCCTCGGAGAAGATGCGCATGCGTTCGACGTATCGGACCTCAGCGAAGACTCCCTCGACGAAGCTCCGTACTTCAGCAGCATCTTCCACGTTCAGGATTACGCCCGGCGTCCCAAGAATTCGCGATACCTCTTTGACGAACTCACGTTCCTTTCTCGCGATGAGGTCGAGCCAAAGTTTTCCAGCCGCTTGAAATGACGGAACATGGAACTTGGAGCCGTCGTAGCGCGCCTCGGCGTAGAGCTTATCGATCTCGGAGAGAACAACACCCTCGCAGTCAGCGTCGATGGCTTCGAGTTTTGTCTTCAGAATTCCGGCGACCATGGACTCAACCCGCCAACCGCCCCAGTTCCAGCCTGAGCTGACGCTGGCAGCGCGCCGCCAGCGTCTCGTCGTGCGTGACCACGATGAAGGCAGTGCCTTGCTCGCGCGCCAGACGCAGCATCAGTTCGAACACACCGTCGGCGGTGCTGCGGTCGAGGTTGCCGGTGGGCTCGTCGGCCAGCACGCAGGCCGGTTGCGTCACCAGCGCGCGCGCAATCGCCACGCGCTGGCGCTCGCCGCCCGACAGTTCGGACGGACGGTGCAACACGCGCTCGGCCAGGCCCACGGCCGCCAGCATGTTGGCCGCCACCTGCGCGCTCGCGGCACGGTCCATGCGCCGGATCCACAGTGGCATGGCCACATTGTCCAAGGCGCTGAATTCCGGCAACAGGTGGTGAAACTGGTAGACAAAGCCGAGGTGCTGGTTGCGCAACTGGCCCTGCGCCGCCGGCGACAGCGCCGACATGTCCTGCCCCATCAGCTGCACCGTGCCGCTGC
>JASJPI010000002.1:0-59100 GCA_031426755.1 Curvibacter sp. | reverse complement strand
TATCTCCAGAACACATCATGTTATTGAATCTGTCCGGGAAACTGGGGGAAGCCCACCCGTCACCGCTCTTGCTGAAGATCACTTCACCGCTGGGAACATGGACCACGCGGATCTCGCCACCGGGTGGCGAGGTCAGGCTCTTGGCGGCCAGGGCCACGGCCAGTTCGCGGTTGGCCAGCAGGGCACCACTACGGATGCCGGCGCGCAGCAGCGTGGACACGATGGGCTGCGAGCTTTCGATCTTGTACGTGGACGCATTCATGGCTTTCTCCCTGGGCACCGTTCTGACAAGGAGAATAGTCTGCGCCCGGAGTTTTACAAGCTGATGTCAGTTGCCGGGCCAGCTGCCGGTCTGCTCGACGAATTTTTTGCATCGGCGCCGGGCCCGGTTCGGCGAGGGGCCGGGTTGTCATGCGGCCGACACAGAGCGCCTGTAAGGTCCGTCCGGTTCACAGGCTTCCTGCAGAGGTTATTTTGGATACTTGCCCCGACTGCATGCGTCCGCTGTTTCAGGACACGATCCACGTCTGCCGCACGGCACACGCACAAGGCGGGGCGGCCACGGCGTCCACCCTTCAGACCCGCGACACGCAACCGCAGCCTGCAAGGGAAAGGCCGGAGCGCCCTTGGCGTAGCGTGATGTACGCGGTTTCTTTTTCCTGGGGATCCCTGCTACGTGCCAAATGATGCCGTCGCGGGTGAGTGAATCCGGCCATCGGATGGCGTGTAGCGGAGCTTAGCCGCCCGTGAGTTTCTTGACCCGTTCCCCGTCCTGCAGCGAACTGGGCGGAAAGAGAATCACTTCCGTGCCGGGCGCGAGTTCGCTCTTGATCCAGGCTTCGCTGCCGTTGCGCGCCAGCACCTCCACCTCGTGCTGGCGGGCGCGTCCGCCGTCCACCACGTAGAGGGCGGCCCGGGCACCGGCGGGGAAGAGGGCGCTGACCGGCACCTTGAGCGCATCCGGCACGGTCTGCACCACGATGCGCACGTCGGCCTTGAAGCCGTCGCCCAGCGCGCTCCACTGCTCGGGTGGCGAGGTGATGTCCAGCACCACGTTGACGCGCTGTTCCTCCACGCCCAGGGCCGAGACCTTGGTGTAGGCCGCCGGTTCCACGATGCGCACGCGCGCCTGCAGCAGCTGCGGGCCACCCCAGTTGGCCAGGGTGGCCGGCGTGCCGGGGCGCACCTGGGCCGCATCCTCGGTCAGCAGGTCCACCACCACTTCCAGGTTGGCAGGGTCGCCCAGTTCCAGCAGGGGCGTGCCGGCCTGCACCAGGCCCTCGCTCTCCTGGGTGAGCTTGAGCACCTTGCCGGCGATCGGTGACTTGATGTCCCAGGAGCGTTGCGTGGTGCTGCCCTGGCCGAAGGTGCGGATGGCGATGCGTGCCTGCTCCAGTTCGTGTTGTGCGGCGTGCTCTTCCAGGCGGGCGCTGTCCAGTTCCTTCTGGCGCAGGCGTACGGTGAGGCGACCGCTCTCATTTTGCGTTGGCGAGACGAAGCCCTGTTGCGCCAGCATCTCGCTGCGTTTGAGGTCGGCGATGGCCTGGTCCAGCGACGCCTTGGCCCGCTCCACGTTGGCCGTGGCGCGGCGCACCGCGGCCTCCAGCGCACCAATGCGCTGATCCTGCTCCTGGCGCGTGCGTTCATCCAGCAGGCCGGGCATCACCGGCCACAGTGTGGCCAGCACCGCGTCGCGCGCCACCGCGTCGCCCTGCTTGAGGGTGACGCGCTGCACACGGCCGGTCAGCGGCGTGGAGACCACGTAGCGTTCGCGCAGGCGGGTCTTGCCGTCTTCCTGCACGCTGCGCTCGAAGGTGCCGCGGCTGACGGTGCCCACCTCGACTTCCGTGGGCCGGGGCCAGAAAGCCCCCACCAACAGCAACACGGCCAGCAGCCCACCCCCGGCCATCCACAGTTTTTTCTTTGACATCATCATCTCGTCCCTGCCTTGTGTTTCTCTATTCTCGCGTTTTCAGCACGCCCACCAGATCCAGCCGGTCGATGCGCCGGCGCACGATCAGTGCACTGGCCAGGCCCGCCGCCACCACCGTAACCGCGGCATAGGCGTAGGTGGAGGCATGGATCACAAGCGGGAAAAAGAACTCGTCAGTCTTGATCAGTTGCACGATGGCGGCGGCCAGCCAGTAGCCGGCGGTCAGGCCAAGTGGGATGGCCAGCAGAATTTCCAGCGCCAGTTCGCCCAGCAGGAAGGCCGACACCTCGCCGCGCGTGAAGCCCAGCACGCGCAGGCTGGCCAGTTCCCAGGCGCGTTCGGCCAGCGCAATGCGTGCATGGTTGTAGACCACGCCCACGGCAATGATGCTGGCAAACACCGTGAGAATGGCGCTGAACACCAGCACGTTGCGGGCGGTGATTTCCTCGATGTTGCGCAGCATCACCCCCTTGCTGAAGGCGGCCACCACGCGCGGCAGGCTTTTCAGGCGCTCCAGCAATGCGGCTTCATGGCCGGGCTCCACCAGCAGCGCAGCGCTGTTCACCAGGTCGCCCTCCTGCAGCAGACGGTTGAGGCTGCGGCGCTCGATGTAGGCGCCCATGCCCATCATCTCCTGCACCGTGCCGGTGACCGGCAGTTCCAGCACCTGGCGCCGGCCTTCGAGCAGCTCCACGCGCACGGTCTGGCCGGGCCGGATATGCAGCTTCTCGGCCAGCCGGTCGGTCAGCAGCAGGCCGTCGGGCGGCGGCGCATGGGTGTGCAGTTCCGTGTCCACGATGCGCTGCAACTCGGGCTGCGCGCTACGGCCCTGCACGCTGCCGCGCCAGTGGTGCTGGCCGTGCACCAGCCGGGCGCTGACGCTGCGCACGCCTTCCACCGCCGTGACATGCGGCAGGCGGGCCATTTCGTAAGTGACGCGGGCGGGCGTGGCCTCCACCAGGCTGACGATGACGTCGCCGCGCAGCACCAGGCGGAACTGGGTGTGCAGCAGCATGTCCATGGTGTCGCGCCAGAAGGTGCCGCTGATGACGATGGCCATGGAGGCGGCGATGCCGGCGATGGTGAGCAGGGTGCGCAGCGGGCGACGCTGCATGGTGCGCATCACCATGCGGGCGGCCGGGCTGAACCAGTCGCGCAGGCCCCAGGCTTCGATGAAGGTCGGGCGGTAGCGGCCGGGTGCCGGCGGGCGCATGGCCTCGGCCGGTGCCAGCCGCACGGTGGTGGCAATGGCCTGCCAGGTGGCGCCCAGGGCCGCGAGCAGTGTGAGCCCGGCCGCGGCCAGCACCAGATCGGCACGGACCCGATAGCGCATCTCGGGGAAGCGGAACACGTCGGCATACAGGCCCATGAAGGACTGGCCCAGCCAGGCGCCCAGGCCCAGTCCCAGCAGCATGCCGAGCGTGACGATGAGCAGTACCAGCTTGAGGTAGTGCAGGGCAATGCGACGGTTGTCGTAGCCCAGCGCCTTGAGCGCGGCAATCTGCTCGCGCTGGGTGGCGATCTGGCGGTTGAGCACCACGTTGAGCAGGAAGGCGGCCACCGCCAGGAAGATGCTGGGCAGCACGGTGCCGAAGACGCGCTGCTCCTTGATCTCGGAGCTCAGCAGCTTGTCGGACATCTGCTCGTCGCGGCCGTAGGCCCGGGCACCGCCGTAGGGTCCGAGCAGCCGGTCCAGCCCGTCGATCACCTGGCCCTCGCTGGCACCGGGCGCCAGCCGCACCGCCACCTGGTTGAAGGCCCCTTCCATGTTGTAGGCCGCGGCCAGGGCCTTGCGGTCCAGCCAGAAGACGCCGAAGCCGCGCAGATCGGGCGAGCCGCCCATGCCGGCGAAGACGAACTCGGGCGAGAGCGCGATGCCGACGATCTGCAGTTCCTCACGCTTGCCGTTGATCAACGCGCGGATGCGATCGCCCGGCTTGAGCTGGCGTGCAATGGCAAAGCCCTCCGACACCAGCACCTCCAGCGTGTGGTCGCGCCGCGCCGTGATCATGCGGCCCTCGCGCAGGTGCAGGCGGTTGAGCTGTGGCGGCTGCTGCGGGTCGATGCCGATCAGGCGGCCGATGATGGGGTCGGACACGTTGGGGATGTCCACCTGCACGATTTCGCTGAGCGAGGTCTCCACATGCGCCGCGCCGGGCAGGGCGGCGAGCTGGCGCTCCAGGGCCAGCGGCGCGCGCTTGAGGCTGGCAAAGACGTCGGCAAAACGTGCCTCGGTGTAGTAGACCTCGCGTGACCAGGACAGGCCGTCGTAGGCGCTGAAGGTGGCAATGAAGCCGGCCACGCCGCTGGCCACCACCAGCGCGATGGTAATGGCTTGGCTCCACATCAGGCGCAGGTCGCGCAGCAGCTTGCGGTCCAGGGCTTTCATCGTGGGGCGTCGGCCTTGTTACCAGGACAGCTCGGCGGGGCTGATCTTGTGCGGATTGACGTCCACGCGCTGGATGCGGCCGCCGCCCAGGTGCAGCACACGGTCGGCCATGCCGGCGATCGCCGCGTTGTGCGTGATCACGATGGCGGTGGTGCCGAGTTCGCGGTTGATGCGTTCGATGACTTCCAGCACCAGCTTGCCGGTCTGGTAGTCCAGCGCGCCGGTGGGTTCGTCACACAGCAGTACCTCGGGTCGCTTGACGATGGCGCGCGCAATCGCCACGCGCTGCTGTTCGCCACCCGAAAGTTGCGAGGGGAAGTGGTCCATGCGCGCTTCCAGTCCCACCAGGCGCAGCGCCTCGGCGGCCGGCATCGGATCGTGTGCGATGTCGGTGACCAGTTCCACGTTTTCGCGCACCGTCAGGCTGGGGATCAGGTTGTAGAACTGGAACACGAAGCCGACGTGCTCGCGCCGGTAGCGCGTCAGGTCGGCATCGCTGGCGCCGGTGAGTTCGTGCTCGGCAAAGCGTGCGCTGCCGCTGCTCGGGCGGTCCAGGCCGCCCAGGATGTTGAGCAGGGTGGATTTGCCGCTGCCCGAGGGACCGAGCAGCACGATGAATTCGCCGCGGTAGATGGTGAGGTTGACGTCTTGCAGGGCACGCACCTGTACCTCGCCCATCTGGTAGGTCTTGCTCAGATCCTTGGCGACAAATACCGCAGCGGCTGGCGCGGTGCTGGGGCTTTCTTCCTGGGTGTTGTTGTTCATGGCCAAGGCGTGAAGGTGGGCGCAGGCATCGACATCACATGATATCGTCCGACCATGCCAGGAGCCTGACTCAATGACCATGAATCCGTGCGTCGACGATGGATCGACGCGGATCGCTTTGCTGGCAGCGGTTTCGGTGGTGTCGCTGGTTGAAAAGGCCGGTTTGTGCCAGGCGCTCAACGTTGGGCGGTTGAGCCGCGACACCGTTTTGCTGTGTGCTTGGGACGGGCGCGGGCGCGAATTGTAACAATCGACGGGTATTTTTGATTGCATAAAATACGGGTTTTCCCCATGTCAATTTTCCGTGTCTGCCTCCTGGCGGTCCAGGAGTGCCAGTACGTATGCCAGAGAACCAGTCCGAATTAATCGATGTGAGCGAGCTGCGAATAGGAATGTTCGTAGAGCTCGACATCGAGTGGATGGCGCATCCCTTTCTCAAGGGCAGTTTCAAGATTTCTTCGGAAAAGCAGATCGAAGCCATCTGCAGCACCGGGCTGGAGCAGGTGCGTTACGTGCCTGCCCGTAGCGCCCCCTCTGCGGCCAAAGTACTGGAGGTCTCGCCCTCCAAGTACCCGAGCATGAGCGAAGAAGAGCTGCTGGCACTTGAGCAGAGCCGGGCCGAGGTCTTGCGTGAGCGCAAATTGCGCTCGAACCTGATCGTCGCCCAGCGGCGGAGCCTGCTTGTCTGCGAGCGGCGTTTCGCCGAGGCGGTGCGCCACTATCGTTATGTCGCTGACCGCGTCATCGCGCAGCCGCAGGCGGTCGCACAGCTATGCCATGCCCTGATCGACAAGTTCGTTGTCGAGATGACCGGCAACGGCGATTCCGCCATTCGCCTTCTTTCGGAAGGCATGGGCGATCGCACCGCCATGCACCCGGTCAACGTCACCGTCCTGTCCTTGTTGCTGGGCCGGGCGATGGGTCTGTCGCACAAGGACATGGTCGACCTCGGCGTCGCTGCTTTCTTGCACGACCTTGGCAAGCTGCAACTGCCTGAGCGTGTCCGCTGGTTCGAAGAGAACTTCACAACCGCCGAGTACAAGCTGTTTCAGGAACACGTCACCGAAAGTGTGCAACTGGCCAAGCGGATGGAGCTCTCGCCGGGTGTCGTACTGGCCATTGCCCAGCACCATGAGATGGTCGATGGCAGCGGGTTCCCGTCCCGTTGCAAGGGAGAGAGTCAATCCTTGCCGTCGAAGATCCTGGCGCTGGTCAACCGCTACGATGACCTGTGCAATCCCAGCCGAGCCACCTCGGCCATGACGCCGCACGAGGCCTTGTCGTTCATCTTTTCGCAACTGAAGAACCGCTATGACAACATGGTGCTCAGTGCTTTCATCCGCATGATGGGGGTTTATCCGCCGGGCTCGATCATCCAGCTGGTGGATGGTCGCTATGCCTTGGTGGTGTCGGTGAACTCCTCGCGCCCGCTGAAGCCGCGCGTGATCGTGCACGATGATGCCGTGCCTCAGCACGAAGCCTTGATTCTCGATCTGGAGCTGGCGCCCGAGATCGGCATCCGGCGAAGCCTGAAACCTGCCAGCTTGCCCAGCGCGGCGCAGGACTACCTGATGCCGCGCCAGCGCATTGCCTACTTCTTTGAGCAAGCCGGGACAGCCGCGGATCTGCATCGATCCGCTTGATGCGCCGACCCGCGCCGGGTGGCGCGGGTGGCGTGCACGCATCAGATGACGCGTGCGGCTTTCAGTTCAGCGATCTGCTCTGCGCTGTAGCCCATCTGTGCCATCACTTCAACCGTGTGCTCGCCCAGAAGCGGCGAACGCGTGACTTCGGTCGGGCTGTCCGACAGTTTGATCGGATTGCCGACTGACAGGTACTTGCCGCGCACCGGGTGATCGACTTCCACCACCGTGCCGGTTTCGCGCAGTGACTTGTCTTCGGCGATTTCCTTCATGGACAGAATGGGGCCGCAGGGAATGTCGAATCCGTTGAGGATGTCCATCGCCTCGAACTTGGTCTTGGTCTTGGTCCACTCTTCGATGCGGTCGAAGATCATCTTCTGGTGGGGCAGACGTGCCTCGGGCGTGGCGAAATGCGGGTTGGTGACCCAGTCGTCCTCGCCGATCACCTTGCAGATGGCAGGCCACACCGCAGCCTGGGTGATGAAGTAGATGTAGGCATTGGGATCCTTCTGCCAGCCCTTGCACTTGAGAACAGCGCCGGGCTGGCCGCCGCCGGACGCATTGCCTGCGCGCGGCACGGACTCGCCGAACTCGATGTCGGGATATTGCGGATACTCGCGCAGTTCGCCGGTGCGATCCAGGCGCTGCTGATCGCGCAGCTTGACGCGACACAGATTGAGCACGGCGTCCTGCATGGCGGCGAGCACCTTCTGGCCGCGGCCGGTCTTTTCGCGCTGGAACAGGGCGGTGACGATGCCCAAGGCCAAGTGCAGGCCGGTGCCGGAGTCGCCGATCTGCGCACCCGTCACCATGGGCACGCCGTCCGGATCGCCGGTGGTGGAAGCGGCGCCGCCCGTGCACTGGGCCACGTTCTCGTACACCTTGCAGTCCACGTAGGGGCCGGGTCCGAAACCCTTGACCGAGGCCAGGATGATGCGCGGGTTGATTTCCTGGATCTTCTCCCAGGGGAAGCCCATGCGGTCGAGCGCGCCGGGGGCGAAGTTCTCGACCATCACGTCGCACTGCTTGATCAGGTTGACCAGCACTTCCTTGCCCTTGGGGTCCTTGGTGTTCAGGGTGATGGAGCGCTTGTTGTGGTTCAGCATGGTGAAGTACAGGCTGTCCGCGTCCGGGATGTCTCGCAACTGGCCGCGCGTGGCATCGCCTTCACCGGCCTTTTCCACCTTGATCACATCTGCTCCGAACCACGCCAGCAATTGCGTGCAGGTGGGACCCGACTGCACGTGCGTGAAGTCGAGGATGCGAACTCCTTCGAGTGCCTTGCTCATGAACGAACTCCTGATTTGAATGATAAGAATTTCTTATGAATCGACCGGACGGGTCTTGTATATGACCTGCATTTTATAGGGTTTGTTTTCCTTGAAGCATTGTCGTTTCTTATGTAGAGCGAGGCCGGCACTGATACATGCAGGACGGTGTGCGGAGGGCAAAAAAAGCGGCGCCCGCAGGCGCCGCTTTGAAGGGTTCGGAGGCCAGGTCTCAGACGGCTTTCTTGGCGTGCATGGCCGTGATCTGATCCTTGCTGTAGCCGAGTTCGGCCAGCACCTCGTCGGTGTGCTCGCCCAGCAGCGGCGAGGCCTTGATCTCGGGCTTGAGGTCGGAGAACTTGATCGGGCTGCCGATGGTGTAGTAGCTGCCGCGCACCTTGTGCGGCACTTCCACGATGGAGCCGCTCTTGCGCAGCGACTCGTCGCGCAGCAGTTCTTTCATCGACAGCACCGGGGCGCAAGGAATGTCGAACTTGCGGAAGATGTCGACCGCCTCGAACTTGGTCTTGTCCTTGATGAAGTCTTCGATGGTGGCGAAGATGTCCATGATGTGCGGCTGGCGACCCTTGGGCGTGTTATAGGCCGGATCGGTCTTCCACTCGGGTTTGCCCAGCGCGTCGCAGATCGGCTCCCAGGCGTGGCCCTGCACCGTGAAGTAGATGTAGGCGTTGGGATCGGTTTCCCAGCCCTTGCACTTCAGGATCCAGCCCGGCTGGCCGCCGCCGCCGGCATTGCCGCCGCGCGGCGTGACCTTGTCCTTGAAGGCGTCCATCTCGTGCGGGTACTGGGGATACTCTTCCAGATGGCCGATCTTTTCCAGTCGCTGCTGGTCGCGCATCTTGACGCGGCACAGGTTGAGCACGGCGTCCTGCATGGCCACGGCCACCTTCTGGCCCTTGCCGGTCTGCTGGCGGCCGATGATGGCCGTCAGGATACCGATGGCCAGGTGCATGCCGGTGTTGGTGTCACCCAGGGCCGCCGCGGAGATGGTGGGCACGGAGTTCTCGCCTTTCCACCAGCCGGTGGTCGAGGCGGCGCCGCCAGCGCACTGCGCCACGTTTTCGTAGACCTTGAGGTCTTCGTAGTGGTGTCCTTCGCTGAAACCCTTGACCGAAGCCAGGATCATCTTGGGGTTGAGCTTCTGGATGTACTCCCAGGTGAAGCCCATGCGGTCCAGTGCGCCGGGGCCGAAGTTCTCGACCATCACGTCGGAGGTCTTGATCAGCTTCTCCAGCACTTCCTTGCCTTCAGCGG
The DNA here is from genome assembly GCA_031426755.1 of Curvibacter sp. Lineage (GTDB taxonomy): Bacteria > Pseudomonadota > Gammaproteobacteria > Burkholderiales > Burkholderiaceae_C > Hylemonella. Next base: position 49,827 of record JASJPI010000002.1, on the reverse strand, counting down.
TCTTGGTGTCCAGTGTCAGGCCACGCTTGTTGCTGTTGAGCATGGTGAAGTACAGCGCGTCGGCATCGGGCATGTCGCGCAGCTGGCTGCGGGTGACGTCGCCGGAACCCGGGCGCTCGACCTTGATCACGTCCGCGCCGAACCAGGCCAGCAGCTGGGTACAGGCCGGACCGGCCTGCACGTGCGTGAAGTCGATGATCTTGATGCCGTTAAGCGGTTTGTTTCCAGACATTTCCATATCTCCTTGTGAATAGCTCTTGTGAAATTACTTCTTCTTCGCCGCGCTGGTCGGGTTCAGACTGGTGATGCGGCCACTCTCGGTGCCGGCGCCTTCGTCGATGACGGCGTTGATCAGGGTCGGCTTGCGCGATTTGATGGCTTCTTCCATCGCACGGCGCAGCTCGGCCGGGGTAGTGGCTTGCACGCCGACGCCGCCGAAGGCTTCCATCAGCTTGTCGTAGCGGGCGCCCTTGACGAACACCAGGGGCGAGGGATCGCTGGAGCCGCCGCGCGCGAGTTCGTCACCGCGGTAGACGCCGTTGTTGTTCATGATGACGATGCAGACCGGCAGGTTGTAGCGGCAGATGGTCTCGACTTCCATGCCGCTGAAACCGAAGGCACTGTCGCCCTCGATGGCGATCACCGGTTGGCCCGACTCGACGGCGGCGGCCACGGCAAAGCCCATGCCGATGCCCATCACGCCCCAGGTGCCGACGTCCAGGCGCTTGCGCGGCTTGTACATGTCGACGATGGACCGGGTGAAGTCCAGCGCGTTGGCACCTTCGTTGACGAGGATGGCGTCCGGGTTGGCCTTGATGATGTCGCGCACCACGTTCAGCGAGCTGTGGTAGTTCATCGGCGACGGATCCTTGGCCAGGGTCTCGGCCATCTTCGCGACGTTCTTGTTCTTGCGCTCGGCAACGGCGCCGGTCCACTCGGCCGGCGGCTTGGCCCAGCTGGAGCCCATGCCGGCGAGCAGGGCGGCCACGCAGGAGCCGATGTCGCCGACCAGCGGGGCGTCGATGGCCACGTTGCTGTCGGCTTCGATCGGAGAGATGTCGATCTGGATGAACTTCTGGCCACCAGCGGCCTTGTGGTCCTTGCCGCCCCAGGTCTTGCCCTTGCCGTGCGAGAGCAGCCAGTTCAGGCGCGCGCCCACCAGCACCACCACGTCGGCTTCCGGCAGCACGAAGGAGCGGGCGGCCGAGGCGCATTGCTCGTGGGTGTCGGGCAGCAGGCCCTTGGCCATGGACATGGGCAGGTAGGGGATGCCGGACTTCTCGACCAGGGTCTTGATATCGGCATCGGCCTGGGCGTAGGCGGCACCCTTGCCCAGCAGGATCAGGGGCTTCTTGGCGCTCTTGAGCAGGTCCAGGGCGCGCTTGACGGCGTCGGGGGCCGGGATCTGGCGCGGTGCGGGGTCAACCACCTTGATCAGCGAAGCCTTGCCGGCTGCGGCATCCATGGCCTGGCCGAACAGCTTGGCAGGCAGGTCCAGATAGACACCGCCCGGGCGGCCGGAGACGGCGGCGCGGATGGCACGGGCGATACCGACGCCGATGTCCTCGGCATTGAGCACGCGGAAGGCCGCCTTGCACAGGGGCTTGGCAATGGCCAGCTGGTCCATCTCCTCGTAGTCGCCCTGCTGCAGGTCGACGATCTCGCGCTCGGACGAGCCGGAGATCAGGATCATGGGCCAGCAGTTGGTCGTGGCGTTGGCAAGTGCGACCAGGCCGTTCAGGAAACCGGGGGCCGACACCGTCAGACACACGCCGGGCACGCCCTTGGCCCCGTTCATGAAGCCTGCAATCGCGGCGGCGTTGCCGGCATTGGCTTCGTGGCGGAAGGAGATCACGCGCAGGCCTTCAGCCTGCATCATGCGGGTCAGGTCCGTGACCGGAATGCCCGGCAGGCCGTAGATATTGGTGATGCCGTTGAGTTTCAGGGCGTCGATGACGAGATGAAAGCCGTCGGTCTGGTCTTGTGATTCAGTGTTGTTTGTCATGATGAAAAGTCTCTTTGTCTGACTTCGGTAAAAGTTGAACAATGCGGCTGGCGGTCTCGGCTGGCGCCTGAAAAACTGGCCTGTCAAGCATGCGGTCAAGATCTTTGATGCTGGATCCGGTGCTTTGCTCGGCTACTTGAGCAGGTCATTTTCAACGTCGGGTTATCATAGAAATGCGCTTGAGATTTCTCCATTGACCGCGGTCAATTTTCGAGACAATTCTTTTGTCTTCTGAGCCGCACACCTCGCGTTGCGTTACGCTTCGTTCTCCATGTCATCCATCGAAATTCATCCGGAAAAAAACATCATTCGGGTCCAGCTCAGGCAGAACGTCGTTCTCAAGGAGATGAGCGAAAGTGCCTTTGCCGAGCTTGAGCCGATGCTGTCGATCGTCGAATGCCACAAGGGCGATTACCTGCTGCACCAGGGCGTGCACGAGATGGAGCAGTATTTCATCCTCGACGGCATCCTCAAGCGCGTGGTGACCAACCAGCAAGCCAAGGAGATGATCCTGCGATTTGCTGCCGAACGCGAAATGGAAACGAGCTATGCAGCCTGGTGTCTGAAAACGCCGACGCCCTACAGCATCGTGTCGGTCACCAAGGCGCGCGTGGCCAAGCTGCCCATGCCCCAGTGGATTGCCTTCATGGAGCAGCATCTGGAGGTGAAAAAGCCTTTCGAGTATTACGTGATGAACCTGATGAGCGAAATCATGGCGCATACCATCACGCTGCATCTGCTGGATGCGCCAGGCCGTGTGCATCGTTTTATCCGCAAGCATTCGGAACTGTTCGACCGCATTCCGAAGAAAGAACTGGCGGCCTACCTGAATCTCTCGGCGGAGACGCTCAGCCGCCTCAAGCAGCGCGGCAAGATATGAAAGAAAAAGCCCTGGCTCTGTGGCGCAGAGCCAGGGCTTGGCAACACCGGATCGTCAGGTCTTGGAATAGGTGAAGCTGCGGGTTGGCGACATCAGGCGGAGTTTGCTCTCCACATCACTGACGCCGCTCACTTGCGCGGCGACTTTCTCCACTTCGGCTTTTTCATGCGGGTTCACCACGATCCCGCTGAGGACAACGTGCCCGTTGCGCGCCTCGATCGTGATGTTCACGTCCTCGGTCGATTCATGGGCCTTGAGCGCTGCACGCACATGCGCTGCCAGCGTCATGTTGGACAGCAGCTTGCGCGACTCTTCCGACTCCTGGAATTCCGGGCGGGTGGTGAGCTGGCGGATCTGTTCGACGCAGCTGTGGACAGAGAGGCGGTCGGTGTTGAGAACCAGATCGTAGAGCACCGGGTCGCCCCAGGTCACGCCGAACTGCTGCTGCATGCGGGCCGCGTGGGCATGGTCACTGCGCCGGATCTCGTTTTCTGCGAATTCGCGGTCAGCGGTTTCCAGGTTGTTCATCAGCCATTCGACGCGCTTGTTGAGCGAGCGCGTGATGCGCACGCACACGACATGCTGCACCGGGCGCAGCAGGCAGGTCGCGCCCCAGCCGCGCAGAACGACATTGCCTTTGTTGGCCAGTTCGAACATTTCTTCGGCACTGTAGAGCGCCACACGCTCGGTGTCGGTGGTGACGCGCTCGATGATGCCGGCCTTGCCTTCGCGCAGGCGGTTGATCAGGCTGGTGGATACATGCATCTTGCCGGCCACATGGTCCACGACTTCGTGCCGCATCACGGCCAGATTCATGCTGGCGGCGAGCTCCATGGCCACATCCTTGGCGAGGGAGCCCATCTCCTGGGTCATTGCGATAACTGGCATGGTTGCTTCCTCCTTCAATCCACGGGCCGCTCGGCGGCAAATTCATCCTGCTTCGGCGGCTTGACCAACGCAATCAGCTTGGAGATCAGCGGCCAGAACAGCAGCACCAGGGCCAGCGTGGTGATCGAGCCCACCAGCGGGTTGGAGAACATGATCGACATCTCACCCTGCGAGACCAGCATGGCCTGGCGGAAGGAGTCTTCGGCCTTGTCGCCCAGCACCAGGGCCAGCACCAGCGGCGCGAGCGGATAGTCGAGCTTCTTGAACATGTAGCCAATGACGCCGAACAGCAGCATGAACCAGATGTCGAGCATGGCGTTGTGCACCGTGTAGGCGCCGATGGCGCAGATCACGATGATCACCGGCGCGATGATCGAGAACGGGATGCGCAGAATCGAGGCGAACAGCGGCACCGTGGTCAGCACCACCAGCAGACCGACCAGGTTGCCCAGGTACATGGAGGCGATCAGGCCCCAGACGAAGTCCTTCTGCTCGACGAACAGCAGCGGTCCGGGCTGCAGGCCCCAGATCAGCAGGCCGCCCAGCAGCACGGCAGCCGTCGGCGAGCCGGGAATGCCCAGTGCCAGCATGGGCAGCAGGGCGCTGGTGCCGGCGGCATGGGCCGCCGTCTCGGGGGCCACGACGCCTTCAAGCTGGCCAGTGCCAAATTTGGAGCCGTCCTTGGACATCTTCTTGGCAATGCCGTAGCTCATGAAGGAGGCCGGGGTGGCGCCACCGGGGGTGATACCCATCCAGATCCCGATCAGCGAGGCGCGGATCGAGGTGGCCCAATAGGCGGGCAGTTTCTTCCAGGTTTCAAAGACCACTTTGGGGTCGATCTTGGCGCTCTTGCCGGAGAAAGCCAGGCCTTCCTCCATGGACAGCAGGATCTCGCCGATGCCGAACAGGCCGATCACGGCGATCAGGAAGTCGAAGCCACGCATCAACTCGTGCCAGCCGAAGGTCAGGCGCAACTGGCCGGTCACGGTATCCATGCCGACGGAAGCCAGGCCGAAGCCGATGCACATGGAGGCCAGGATCTTGAACGGCGACCCCTTGCCCATGCCGACGAAGCTGCAGAAGGTCAGCAGGTAGACCGAGAAGAACTCGGGCGGGCCGAACTTGAGGGCGAACTTGGCGACCAGTGGCGCCATGAAGGTGATCATCACCACCGCGACGAAGGCCCCCACGAAGGAGGAGGTGAAAGCGCCGGTCAGTGCTTCACCCGCGCGGCCTTGCTGCGCCATCGGGTAGCCATCAAAGGTGGTGGCCACCGACCAGGGCTCTCCGGGGATGTTGAACAGCACCGAGGTGATGGCGCCGCCGAAGAGCGCGCCCCAGTAGATGCAGGACAGCATGATGATGGCCGAGGTCGGGTTCATGCTGAAGGTCAGCGGCAGCAGGATGGCCACGCCGTTGGCGCCGCCCAGACCCGGCAGCACGCCGATCAGCACGCCGAGCACGATGCCCACCACCATCAGCAGAAAGTTCATGGGCGTCATGACGACGGCAAAGCCATGAAACAGTGCGTTGAGTTCTTCCATTTTTTAAATCTCCGTAATTCCGGATGTGTCCGTGCTCAATAACCGAGGAAGCTGAGCGGGTCGTAGGCGCCCTTGAACAGCGGCACCTTGAACCAGACTTCGAACATCATGAAGAACACGACATTGACGACGAGTGCCGCCGTCACGCTCTTGATCCAGCTGAACTTGCCCAGAATGATCATGAACAGCGCAATGTAGATGGCCGAGGCCACGTAGATGCCGATCACCTGGATCGCGCCCACGTAAACAGCAGCGGGAATCAGCACCGAGAAGACGCGGACGATCTGCTCGCGATCGACAAAGATGTCGGTGTTTTTCTTCTTGCCGGCCAGCGACTGGTACAGGATGCCCAACGCGGAGATCGACAGAATCAGTCCGATGTAGAAAGGGAAATAGCCGGAGCCGGGGCCATCGCTGGTCCATTCGGAGCCGAGCTGGCGGCTGCCGTAGATGATCACGCCACCCAAGATAAGCACGATGATTGCGACGATGGCGTCAATGATGTTGGTGGCAACGCCTGTGCGGTTGTCTTCGTGTGAGTTCATGTTCGGGTCCATGACGAAATATTTGCTGAAACGGTACTTTGGGCCGGCACCTGTCCCGGAAGGTCTGACAGTGTGAACTGTCAGACATCCCAAGCAGATCGTTGTCGGGGAAAACAGCCCGGGCACCGCCGGGCCGGTGGTTTACTTGGCGAGGAAACCCGCATCCTTCATGAGGCTGCGGTGGTTCTCTTCAGCGGCGGTGAGCCATTTGCTGAAATCAGCACCGCTCATGAAGGTCTGGTTGAACGCGCCTTTTTCCATGTACTCCTTCCAATCCTGCGTTTCGCGGATTTTCTTGAGCAGGTTCACGTAGTAGGCGAGCTGGTCGGCCGAGATGCCCGGGGCGGCAAAGATGCCACGCAACATCACGTAGTCGGTCGGTACGCCGGCTTCCTTGCAGGTCGGGATGTCATTCCAGGACTGGGTGTCGGTGACCTTGGCCTTGTAGGGCATGCGGGTGTCGTCGAACACACACAGGGCGCGCAGCTTGCCGGCACGCCACTGGGCCACGGCTTCAGCCGGGTTGTTCACGCTGGAGTCGATGTGGCCACCGACCAGTTGAACGGCCACCTCGCCGCCGCCTTTGAAGGGCACGTAGATGAACTTGGTGCCGGTGGCTTTTTCCATGCCAACGGTCAGGATCTGATCTTCCTGCTTGGAGCCTGTGCCGCCCATCTTCATCTTGTTCGGGCCGGCGGCCTTGACGGCGTCGATGTAGTCCTTGGCCGACTTGTACGGCTTTTCGGCATTCGTCCACAGCACGAACTGGTCAAGCGCCATCATGGCAACAGGCGTCATCTCTTTCCAGTTGAAAGGAACGCCGGTTGCCAGCGGTGTGGTGAACAGGTTGGACAGGGTGATGATGATCTTGTGCGGGTCGCCCTTGGCTTCCTTGACGGAGAGGAAACCTTCAGCACCGGCACCCCCCGATTTGTTCACGACGATCAGCGACTGGTTCATCAGCTTGTGCTTGACGATGATGCCCTGCATCAGCCGGGCCATCTGGTCAGCGCCACCACCGGTGCCGGCTGGTACGACGAACTCAACGGGCTTGGTAGGCTCCCATGCGGCATGGGCCGCAGTGGTGGCTGCCAATGCTGCAACGGCAATCAACCCTGTGGCGGCCTTCAATAAACCAGAACTCAGCTTCGAACTAATGGCAGTGACCATGATGTCTCCTTTATTAATGAGTAATGTCCGGCATCCATTTGTCTGCAGATTCTCTTCCTGAAATCTTGCACAGGCAGATAGTCGAATTATTGAGAAAAATTTCTCTTGATGGTGGTCAACTTTTCAAGAATTTGTTGCCATCCTAGGGTTTCCGTGGATGGGGGTAATGCGTATGCGTAATTCCAATGCCGCATTGGCGATAGTAGAGATGGCAACAAAAAAACAGGGCTCTTGCAGGACAGTGGTGCAAGAGCCCCGGTATGCGATGCGCAGCGTCAGCAACGCTCGTGGCTTCTCAGGCTGCAGGCTGCAGGCGGACCTGCCCGTGTGCTTTTTCCATTGTGCTGGCCAGAAGTTTCACCATGGCGTAGGTGGCATCGATGTGCGGTGTCGGCGTGCTGGTCAGGCGTCCGAGCTCGACCACGGAGCCCACCAGCGCATCGATCTCGGGTGCCCGTCCGGCCTCGACGTCCTGAAGCATCGAGGTCTTGTGCGCGCCGACCTTCTCGGCACCAGCGATGCGTTTTTCCAGTGTGACGCGAAACTCGATGCCCAGCTTGTTGGCGATGGTTTGCGCTTCGCCCATCATGTCGGCTGCAAGCTGGCGCGTCAGCGGATGCTGGCAGATGTCGACCAGGGTGGAGTGGGTCAGGGCGCTGATCGGGTTGAAGGTCAGGTTGCCCCACAGCTTGAGCCAGATTTCGGCGCGGATGTTGTCGAGCACCGGGGCCTTGAAACCGGCGCGGGTGAAGCACTCGGAGACCTTTTGCACGCGCTCGCTGCTGGTGCCATCGAGCTCGCCGACCGGGAAGCGGTCGCCTTCGATGTGCTTCACAACACCGGGGGCGATCAGTTCGGAGGCCGGGTAGACCACGCAGCCGATGACGCGTCCGGCCGGGACCTGGCGGATGATGTTGCCGTCGGGGTCGACACTGCGCACCTGGTTGCCCTCGAAGGGACCGCCGTGCTTGTGGAAGTACCAGTAGGGAATGCCGTTCTGCATGGTCACGACCACGGTGTCGGGGCCGAACAGCTTGGGGACGTCGTTGGCCACGGCCTCGACCTGATTGGCCTTGAGCGCGATGATGACCATGTCCTGCGGGCCGGCCTCGTCGTAGTTGTTGGTCGCCTTGACGTTCGCGGCCACATGCTCGGTGCCGTCGTGCATGATGAGCTTCATGCCGTTTTGGCGAATCGCCTCCAGGTTGGCGCCACGCACCATGAAAGTGACATCCTCACCCGCCAGCGCCAGCTTGACGCCAACGTAGCCGCCGATGGCGCCTGCGCCAATGATTGCAATCTTCATAGAAAAAACACCTCAGTTTTGAAAAATCATTCGAAGCGGTTGACCAGCGCGCCGATGCCGTTGATTTCAACCTGCACCGTGCTGCCGGGCTTCATTGAGCCCACGCCGACCGAGGTGCCGCACAGGATGACATCGCCGGGGTGGAGCGTCATGTCGTGCGAGATTCTGCTCACAAGCCGGGCGACTGAAAAGCGCATGTCGCTGACGGGGTAGTTCTGTCGCACATCGCCATTGAGTGTGGTCGTGACCACCAGGCTGGCCGGGTCGAGGCCGGTGGCGATCGCCGGGCCCATGGGGCAAAAGGTGTCGAAGCCCTTGGCGCGTACCCATTGCGTGAAGGTGGTGTCGCGGTTGAGGATGTCGGCATGGGTCACGTCATTGGCGCAGGTGTAGCCGAACACATGGTTCATGGCCTGGGCGTCCGTCACCTGAGAGGCGGTCTGGCCGATGACGATGCCGAGCTCGCCCTCGAAAACGATCTTGCCGTCCTGCGCCGGCTTGCGGATGGTCTCGCCCGGGTTCAGGTAGCTGTTGGGCGACTTGATCAGGTACAGCGGCTCGGCCGGGTCCTGCAACTGGAGTTTTCCGGCCAGCGCCATGAAGTTGTTCCACAGCGCAATGACCTTGGTCGGTTGCGTCGGCATCAGCAGCTTGACCTGCTCCAGACGCAGCGTCTGGCTGGTGGGCGTGCTGCGGGCGAACATGTTGCCGGCAAATACCCGGATGGTGTCGCCTTCCCATGTGCCGAAGCCGATGGTGCCGGCATGCTCAAAACGTACCCAGCGTTGCGGTGTTCCGTTATCCGTTGCAGCGTCGACCATCATCATCCTTCTTTGTCTGATTCAATTGAAAACCGTCTTGTGGCGACGGCATGACTTGAATCGTAGAAAAAGAGAATGATTATGTACAGTCAATAAATTTGACCCTACGTATCACCTGAGTCTTATGTGTTGGACTGAAGTGCCGTGGCCACCAGGCCGTGTTCGCGAGCGAAGTCCGCGGCCCCCATCTTCTTGCCGCCATCCGGTCGCAGCTTGAGTATTTCGATCTGGCCACCCTGCGCGTTGATGAAGATCGATGTATCAGTGATTTTCACGATATCGCCGGGTTTTCCGCTCACGTCGGCAAAGCGGCGGGTGGGGTGCTTGCGGCAGTCGAAGATCGAGACCCGGGTGCCGGCCAGTTCGGTCCAGGCGCCGGGTGCCGGATTGCAGGCGCGGATCAGGTTGTAGACCTGGTCCACATGGGTCGCCCAATGGATCTGCGCTTCCTCGGTCTTGAACCAGCCTTCGTAGCTGGCCTGACTTTCGTCCTGGTCGACTTCCTGGTGCTTGCCGGCCATGACCAGATCTGCGGCCTCCAGCAGGGCGCTCACACCGAGCGGGAACAGCGAATTGAAATAGACATCGCCCAAGGTGGCATCGGGGCCGATGGCGCAGGTCTTCTGCAGGATGACCGGACCCTCGTCCAGACCATCGGTCGGGCGGAAGATCGTCAGGCCGGTCTCGCGGTCCCCGCGGGCAATCGGCCAGTTGATGGAGGAGGGGCCGCGGTACCTGGGCAGCAGCGAGGGGTGGTACTGGATGGTGCCGTGCTGCGGAATGCTGGCAAAGGACTGCGGCACGAACTGCAGCACATAGGCCATGACGCCGATGTCGGCGTTGAGTTCCCGCATGGCCTGCTCGGCCTCAAGGCTCTTGAGGCTGGCGAACTGGAACACCGTCAGTCCCCGCGCCTCGGCGGCGGCACGCAGGGCGTCCGGCTTCTCGCCCGGCTTTTCCGGCTTGCAGAACACGCCGGCAATCTCGTCGCCGCGTGCCACAAAGGCCTCCAACGCGGCCTTGCCGAAGTCCTGCTGACCGATGAATGCGATTCTCATGAAGCGTGTCCCCTCTTGGAATTCAGTAGCGACTTAATTATCAACGCGCCGATTATCAGCGCATCAGGAAGTAGGCGGCCAGCATGTACAGCACGACGGCGAAGGCGCGCTTGAGCGGGCGGATGTCCATGCTGTGCGCCGTGCGCGCGCCCAGCGGCGCCGTGCAGATGCTGGCGGTGGCGATCACCACCAGGCCCGGCACATACACGTAGCCGAAGGCACCGGGCGGCATGTCGGGCATGGCTTGGCCCGCCAGGATGTAGCCCAGCGTGCCAGCCAGGGCGATGGGGAAGCCCAGGGCGGCCGAGGTGGCCACCGCCTGGTGGATCTTGATGTTGCACCAGGTCATGAAGGGAACCGAGACGAAAGCGCCACCGGCCCCCACCACGGAGGACAGCAGGCCGATCACGCTGCCCATGCCGAACATGCCGGGGGTGCCGGGCAGGGTGCGCGTCGGCTTGGGCTTGCGGTCGAGGAACATCTGTGTGGCCGAGAAGGCAATGAAGAGCGAAAACACCGTGCTCAGGATCCTGGTGGGCAGGGCCACCGCAATCTGCGCGCCGATGAGCGAGCCGACCAGGATGCCGGGCGCCAGCACGCGCGCGACCGGCCAGAGCACCGCGCCGCGCTTGTGGTGCGCGCGAACCGACGAGAGCGAGGTGAAGCAGATCGTGGCCAGCGAGGTGGCCACCGCCATCTTGACCACATAGTCCGCTGGAAAGCCCTTGGACTCCAGGATGATGGTCATGAACGGCACCATGATCATGCCGCCACCGATGCCCAGCAGGCCCGCCAGGAATCCGGCGCAGATGCCCATCAGGGCCAGTTCGACGATCAGTTGCGGTTCGAGAAACATCATGCGGTGCAGGCGGCTGGCGTCCGGTACGGGCACAGACCGCCAGCGCGTCGCCGGGGCTCAGGCACCCCGGCCCGGGACGTGTTCAAGGACTGGGAAGAAGAAAGACAAAGGTGTCTGCAAGTGCTACCGGACCGGCATCCTGAACCGGGGTTCAGGTGGGCGAGGTCAGCGTTGGCTTTGGGTTCATCTGACGCGAGACGATCACGCTAGCCAGGCAATGTTCCAAGCCCGGGCTCAATGAGCATTGGTTCAAGGAAATATAAAGCCCGGCGGCACTGCAGACACTGTGCATTGTAGGCCTTGTCACGTCGCCTTGCAGGGGAAAATCAGGTCTTCCCCCGGTTTCGCTACCGGATTGAATCCGCCGGCGCGGGTCAGATCAGCCGGCCGTCTTCACCCAGCGCCGCATCCAGACGGCGCAGCAGGGAGTCGATCGTGCTGCTGTCTGCGCTGCTGGCGGTGTTCGTGGCTGCGGTCGAGGCCGGCGGCGGTGTGGGGCGCGCGGGCTGGGCAGGGCGGTCGGACAGGTCGAATGCCAGGTTCAACGATGCCAGCACGGCGATGCGGTCGCGTGCCTTGACCTTGCCGCCATCGCGGATCTTGCACATGGCGGAGTCAACGCGCTCGACGGCATCGAGCAGGCGGGCTTCACCGCCTTCGGGGCAGCCGAGCAGATAGCTCTGCCCCATGATCTGGACTTCGAGTTGCTTCATGCGCCACCCTTGTTTGAATCGGCGCTGGCGGTTTCCGACAGGCGCTCCAGCAGGGCATCGACACGGCCGCGCGCGGCGCTCAGTCGTGATTTGAGAGAGTCGCGCTCGCTGGAAAGGGTTTCAACCTGCTCGGCCAGCAAGGCGTTGGTGCGTTGCAATTCCTCGTAGCGCACCAGCAGACGCTCCACGCGCTCGATCAGTTGCTCGATTTGGGTCGGGTTCGACATAGATCAAAGGATTGTAGGCTCAGCGCAAGCGGCCTGACGTAAAATCCGGTCCGTTGGTGCTCGCGGTGTGGTTCACACGCCGCAGTTCAACGGGAAGCAGGAGGGCGAACCGAACCCGGTTGAGCCTAACCTGCGCTGCCCCCGCAACGGTAAGTGGACGAATCGCTCGCGATTCCGCTTTCATCAAACAGCCACTGGACATGTGAATCAAGTGTCCGGGAAGGCGATGGAGGTTGCATCCACCAGCCCGGATACCGGCCAACACGGTGGTTGTGCGCGCGCGCATGGCCGTGACGTCCATGCCCTGGCGGGGAAGCTGGGGAGGGCATCCATGTTGTTCTTTCCTCATGAAAATTGGTCTCACTGCGAAGCGGCAGATCTGGCTGGCACTGCTTGCGCTCGCGTCTTTTTCTTCTCTCAACGCCCATTCCCAAACCTCGACCACCGTCGCACTGGCGGAAACCGTGGTCACCGCCACCCGCACCGAGCAGCCGCTGGCCGATCTGGTGGCCGATGTCACGGTGGTCGACCGCAGCGAGATCGAGCGCAGCGGTGCCACCGGCCTGGCTGACGTGCTGGTGCGCGTGCCCGGCATCGAGATGATCCGTAATGGCGGTCCGGGCACCCGGACCGATGTCTACCTTCGCGGCGCCGAAACGCGCTTCACTGCCGTCTTCATCGACGGCGTGCGCGTCGACTCCCAGTCCACCGGTGGGGCGCCCTGGGAGGCCATTCCGCTGGCGCAGATCGAACGCATCGAGATCGTCCGTGGACCGGCCGGTGCGGTCTATGGCTCGGACGCGCTGGGCGGCGTGATCCAGATCTTCACGCGCAGGGGGCAGGGACCGTTGTCGCCCTATGCTGGCATCGGCCTGGGCACCTACGGCACGCGCAAATGGGAGGCCGGCTTCAGCGGTGCCGAGGGCTCATTCGATTACGCGCTGGGCGTGGCGCGCGAAGCCAGCAGCGGCTTCAACGCCCGTCCGTTGACGGGCTACAACCAGGACGATGACGGCTATGTCAGCGAGTCGCTCAGCGGCCGGCTGGGCTGGCAGCTCAATGCGGCGCACCGGCTGGAAGCCAGCGTGTTGTCCAACAACATGGAGGCTCAGTACGATGCGTCGAACAAGAAACCCAATTCGACCTATGACGATCGTGCCTTGAATCTGCTGCAGACCAAGGGCCTGAACTGGCGCGGCAAGTGGAGCGACCGCTACAGCACGCAGCTCAGCGTCACCGAGTCGCGTGCACAGTATGAAACCACGCCCTCGGCCTACCTGACGATGACGCGCCTGAACGGCTACCTGTTCCAGAACGAGTTCCGCTTCGGCGCACATCTGTTGACGGCGGCGCTGGAGCGCAAGGTCGATTTCCTGGAAAACCGCCCGACCAATCCGATCAACCGTGAGCGCGCACAGGATGCCCTGGCGCTGGGCTATGGCTGGCGCAACAACCGGCATTCGCTGGAGATGAACCTGCGTCATGACCAGGACAGCGAATTCGGTGGCCAGGACACCGGCAGCGTTGCCTATGGTTTTGCGTTGACGCCGCAGTGGCGCGCCACCGCCTCGGCCGGCTCGGCCTTCCGGGCGCCGACGCTGTACCACCGCTTCAGTGCCTACGGCATCTCGAGCCTGCAGGCGGAGACCAGTGTCAACCAGGAGCTGGGCCTGCGCTATGTGCAGGGCCGTACCGAGTGGAGCCTGGTGACCTACCGCAACCGTGTCAGCAACCTGATCACCTTCTCCTCGCCCGGCCCCTGCGCCTCGGCCACCGGCTGCTATGCCAATACCGCCCAGGCCGAGTTCACCGGCGTCACGCTGTCAACACGGCAACGGCTGGGGGAGGTCAATCTGCAGGCTTCGCTGGACGTGCAGGACCCGCACGACAGTGCCAACGGCAAGCTGCTCAAGCGCCGCGCCAGCCACCATGCCAACCTGTCAGCCGACACCCGTTGGGGCACCTGGCTGGTGGGGGGCGGTGTCCAGCTCTCGGGCGCACGCTACGACGACGACGCCAATACCTTGGCGCTGCCGGGTTACAGCGTGTTCAACCTGCATGCCAGCCGGCGCCTGAACCGGGACTGGAGCCTGCTGGCACGCGTCGACAACCTGGGCGACAGTCGCTACCAGTTGGTCAACGGCTATGCCACGCCCGGCCGCAGTATGTACCTGGCACTCAAGTGGGCGCCGCTGCGCTGAGGCCCACCTTCCGTCAACATGCCTTCGCTACCATCAGACGCCATGAATCACTCCAAGCTATCTGTTTCCTGTCCTGCGGTGCTGGTCGCCGCGCCGGCCTCCGGCCAGGGCAAGACCACCGTGACCGCGGCGCTGGCGCGGCTGCATGCGCGCCAGGGGCGGCGTGTGCGCGTGTTCAAGTGCGGCCCGGATTTTCTCGACCCGTTCTGGCACACACTGGCCAGCGGTGCACCGGTGCACCAACTGGATCTGTGGATGACCGGCGAGGCCGACTGCCGCGCCCGTCTGCATGCGGCAGCACAGACGGCCGACCTCATCATCGTCGAGGGTGTCATGGGCCTGTTCGATGGTGAGCCCAGCGCGGCCGATCTGGCGCAGCGCTTCGACCTGCCGGTGCTGGCCGTGGTCGATGCGTCCGCCATGGCCGGTACTTTCGGCGCGCTGGCTTACGGCCTGCAGCATTACCGCGCCGGCCTGCGTCTGGCCGGCGTGCTGGCCAACCGCGTGGCCAGCGAACGCCATGCCGGCATGCTGCAGGGCAGCCTGCGTGAGCCGGACCAGTGGCTCGGTGCGCTGATGCGCAACCCGGCACTGACGCTGCCCGAACGCCATCTGGGCCTGGTGGCCGCGACCGAGCTGAGCGATGCGATGGAACGGCTCGACGCTGCGGCCGACGCGCTGGTCGACACCCCGCTGGGCCGCATGGGCGCGGCCGAGCTGCAGCGCTGGACCGTGGACTTTCCCGCGGCGGATGCCGTGACACTGAGCCAGCCGCTGCAAGGCAAGACGGTGGCGGTGGCGCAGGACGCCGCGTTCTGCTTCATCTACGCCGCCAACATCGAGTGCCTGCAGGCGCTCGGTGCCACGGTGACTTATTTCTCGCCGCTGGCCGACAGCGCCTTGCCCGCCTGCGACGCGGTCTGGCTGCCCGGCGGCTACCCCGAGCTGCATGCCCAGCGTCTGAGTGCCAACCATGCGCTGCGCGACAGCCTGCGCGCCCATGTGGCACAGAACAAGCCGGTATGGGCCGAGTGCGGCGGCATGATGGTGCTTTTTGATGAACTCGTGGACAAGGAAGGCCAGCACCACACCATGTGGGGCCTGCTGCCGGGAACGGTCACCATGCAGAAACGGCTGGCCGGCCTGGGACCGCAGCAGTTGCTGCTGGACGGTGAACAGCTGCGCGGCCACACCTTCCACTACTCCACCAGCGACACGCCGCTGGTGCCGCTGGCCCGCACCTCGCGGCCGGGCCAGATGGCCAGCGCCACCGAAGGCGAAGCCGTCTATGTGCAGGGCCCGGTGGGCGCGAGCTACTTCCATGCCTGGTTCCCGTCGAGCCCGGCCCTGGTGGTGCGCCTGTTCAGCCAGGGCTTGCAGCCCGTACCGCAGGAGTTGACCGCATGAGCCTGACGTCCGCCGGCACGCTCGGCCCGCAACGCATCGTCTGCCTGACCGAGGAGACGACGGAGTGGCTGTACCTGCTGGGCGAAGAGCGGCGCATTGTCGGCATCTCGGGCTACACCGTGCGGCCGCGCCGCGCGCGCGAAGAAAAGCCCAAGGTCAGTGCCTTCACCAGCGCCAAGATCGAGCAGATTGCCGCGCTGCAGCCGGACTGCGTGTTCGGCTTTTCCGACCTGCAGGCGGACATTGCCGCCGAGCTGATCCGCCGCGGCATCCCCATCACGGTGTTCAACCAGCGCAGCGTGGCCGAGATCCTGTCCATGCTGTACCAGGTGGCGGCCATGGTCGGTGCCGCCGAGGGCGGGCTGCAACTGATCCATGAGATGCAGACGAAGTTGCAAGCGATTCAGCAGGCGGCGACCCAGCTGCCGCGCCGCCCGCGCATCTATTTCGAGGAATGGGACGAGCCGCACATCAGCGCCATCCGCTGGGTGTCGGAACTCATCGGCTTGGCCGGTGGCGACGACATCTTTCCCGAACTGGCGGCCGAGCCGATGGGCAAACAGCGCATCATTGCCGACGCGGCCGAGATCGTGCGCCGCAACCCGGACATCATCATCGGCTCCTGGTGCGGCAAGAAATTCCGCGCTGAGAAGGTGGCAGCGCGCGCTGGCTGGCAGGACGTCAGCGCGGTGAAGCACGGCCAGCTGTTCGAGATCAAGTCGGCCGACATCCTGCAGCCCGGCCCGGCCGCGCTGACCGACGGCGTGGCGCAGCTGCACCACATCATCACGCAATGGAGCCAGACCTATGGTTGAGGCACTGACCCTGAGCAAGAGCGAACTCATCCTCGGCGGCCAGAAGAGCGGTAAGTCGCGCCGTGCCGAATTGCTGGCACGCACCTGGCTGGCCCAGTCGGCGCAGCACAAGGCCACGCTGATCGCTACCGGCCAAGCGGGGGACGAGGAAATGCGCCAACGCATCGCACGCCACCAGCGTGAGCGCGCCGAGCGCGTGCCGGGGCTGCAGACGGTGGAAGAGCCGCGGCGACTGGCCGAGGCCATTGCCGCGCACAGCCGCCCCGACACCCTGCTGGTGGTGGACTGCCTGACGCTGTGGCTGACCAACTGGCTGATGCCGTTCGAGCCTGCGGCGGATGAAAATTTCGAATCAAATCGACCTCTGTCCCCCGATTTATCTTCGCCCATAGCTATGCTTTTAGGAGCAATTCGAAGTGCCCCGGGACCGCTGGTGCTGGTGGGCAACGAAATCAGCTTGGGTGTGATTCCGCTCGGGCGCGAGGTGCGCGCCTTTGTCGATGCATTGGGCCGCCTGAACCAGGACGTGGCGCAGGCCTGCGAACGCGTCACGCTGATGGCGGCCGGTCTGCCGCTGACATTGAAGGAGGCGGCATGAAACATTTTCTGGTCTGCCTGTTGGCGTGGCTCTGCTGGCCGGCCCTGGCCTTGCAGATCACCGACGACCGCGGCACCCAGGTCACGCTGCCGAAGCCGCCGCAGCGCATCGTCAGCCTGCTGCCGTCGCTGACCGAAACCGTTTGCGAGCTCGGCCAGTGCCAGCGCCTGGTGGGGGTGGACCGTTATTCCAATTACCCGGCCAGCGTGCGTGCCTTGCCGCAGGTCGGCGGCGGGCTCGACCCCAACATCGAGGCCATCGTCGCGCTCAAGCCTGACCTGGTGCTGATGTCGGTGTCGTCGCGCGCCAGCGAGCGGCTGGAAGCGCTGGGCCTGAAGGTGGCGGCGCTGGAGACCAAGAGCCACGCCGATGTGCAGCGCGTGCTGGAGAAGGTTGGCCAGTTGCTGGCGGTCAACGATGCGCAGCGCGTCTGGCGCCATACCGATGCCGGTGTATCGGCGGCCGCACAGTCGCTGCCGGCCCAGGCGAAAAACCTGCGCATCTACTTCGAGGTCAACCGCGGCCCCTATGCCGCCGGCGAGTCATCCTTCATCGGCGAGACGCTGACGCGCCTGGGCGTGAAGAACATCGTGCCGACCAGCCTGGGGCCGTTCCCCAAGCTCAACCCCGAGTACGTGGTGCGCGCCAACCCGGATGTGATCATGATCAGCCAGCGCAACTTTCCCGGTCTGCTGCAGCGCCCCGGCTGGGGCAACATCCGCGCCGTGCGCGAGCAACGCATCTGCATCTTCCCGGCCGAGCAGGCCGACGTGCTGATCCGCCCCGGCCCGCGCATGGCCGAGGGCGCGCGCCTGATGGCCCAGTGCCTGGCCGACAAGGGAGGGCGACGATGAGCGTCGGCCTCTCGCTGCAAGAACGGCGCGCCACCCTGTGGGGCCTGGCCCTGGCGCTGCTGGCGGCCACCATGGTGCTGCTCGGCGCTGGCGTCGGCAGCACCGGTTTCGAGAGCGTGTTCAAGGCGCTGCACGACCCGGTGGCCTGGCAGATCGTGTGGGACATCCGCTTGCCGCGCACCTTGGGTGCCTGGCTGGCCGGTGCGCTGCTGGGCCTGGCCGGCGCCGTGGCGCAAGGGTTGTTCCGCAACCCGCTGGCCGATCCCTATCTGCTGGGCAGCGCTTCCGGCGCCTCGCTCGGCGTGGCCATCGCACTGGCCCTGTTCGGCGTCTCGCCGCTGGCCACGCACTGGCTGGTGCGCCTGGGCCTGACCGGCGCCGCCTTCGTCGGTGCCGTAGCGGCCGTGCTGCTCACACTGGTGCTGGCGCGCGGCGTGCAGCACACCTTGCGCCTGCTGCTGGCCGGCGTCATCGTCGGCGTGGTGCTGGGCGCCTTGAGTTCGCTCACCATGCTGCTGGTGCCCGAGGTGCTGCAGGCCATGCAGGCCTTTCTGCTCGGCAGCACCGGTTATGTCGGTTGGAGCGCCTGCGTGCTGATGGCGGCGGTCTGGGGTCTGTGCATGTTGGCGGCCTGGAGCCTGAGCCGCGTGCTCGACGGCCTGACGCTGGGCGAGGCCACCGCCGCCAGCCTGGGGCTCTCGCTGGCGCCGCTGCGCGCCGCGCTGATTGCCGTGATGGCGCTGGCCACCGGCACCGCCGTGGCACAGACCGGCCTGATTGCCTTCGTCGGCCTGGCCGCGCCGCACCTGGTGCGCTCGCTGGTCAAGACCACGCACGGCCGTCTCACCTTCCTGGCCAGCCTGATGGGCGGCGTGCTGCTGATGGTGGCCGACCTGCTGGCGCGTTGGCTGATCGCGCCGGCCGAGTTGCCGGTGGGCGTGCTGACTGCCGTGCTCGGCGGCGGCTACCTGCTGTGGCTGATGCACCGGCAAAACCAGCGGGGCAGGATGCCATGAACCAGAGTGCCATTTGCGCGCAAGCCATCCGCGCCAGCCTGGGCAACGTCGAGGTGCTGCACGGCATCGACCTGGACTTGCCCGTGGGCCGCTGGACCAGCATCGTCGGCCCCAACGGCGCCGGCAAGTCCACCTTGCTCAAGGCCCTGGCCGGGTTGCTGCCGCATGAGGGCGAGGTGTCGCTGCTGGGCTGTCCGCCGGGCCATTTCCGTGGCCGCCAGAAAGCGCGGCACCTGGCTTGGCTGGGCCAGAACGAAAGCAGCGCCGACGACCTGACCGCCTACGACGTCGCGCTGCTGGGTCGCCTGCCGCACCAGCCCTGGCTGGCACCGCCCAGCGCGGCCGACCACGCTGCGGTGGAGCAGGCGCTGCGTGCTACCCAGGCCTGGGACTGGCGCGAGCGCCCCTTGAGCCATCTCTCCGGCGGCGAGCGCCAGCGCGTGCTGCTGGCGCGTGCGCTGGCGGTGCAGGCCGAGGTGCTGCTGATGGACGAACCGCTGGCCAACCTCGATCCGCCGCACCAGGTCGACTGGCTGCTGCTGGTGCGCGAGCTCGTGAAGAACGGCAAGACCGTGGTCAGCGTGCTGCACGAGCTGTCGCTGGCGCTGCAGGCCGACGAACTGGTCATCATGGCCGCCGGCCGCGTGACGCACCATGGTGCCTGCGGCGATGCGGCCACGCACCGCGCGCTGGAGCAGGTGTTCGACAAGCGCATCCACATCCAACAGGTGGCGGGGCAATGGCTCTCGCTGCCCAAACTCTCATAACCGGACATCCCATGGAAATCGAAGCTCCCCCCACCGAAAAGCGCTACGAGAAGCCCGAGGGCGAACGCCGCGGCCTTGTCATCGTCAACACCGGCGACGGCAAGGGCAAGAGCACGGCCGCCTTCGGCCTGGCCTTGCGTGCGCACGGCCGCGGCAAGGCGGTCAAGATCTACCAGTTCATGAAAGTGCCCAGCGCACGCTTTGGCGAGCACCGCATGTTCGAGCAGCTTGGCATCCCGATCGAAGGATTGGGGGATGGCTTCAGTTGGAAAAGCCAGGACCTGGAACACTCGGCGCAGCTGGCGCGCGACGGCTGGGCGCGCGCCAAGGCCAGCATCCTGGGCGGCGAGTTTTTCATGGTCACGCTCGACGAGATCACCTACCCGCTGATCTACGGTTGGCTGCCGCTGGACGACGTACTGCAAACGCTGCGCGAGCGGCCCAAGCAGGTGCACGTGGTGCTGACCGGTCGCCGCTGCCCGCCCGAGATCATCGAGCTGGCCGACACTGTGACCGAGATGGTCAAGATCAAGCACGCCTTTAATGCGGGAGTTCCTGCACAACGCGGAATAGAGGACTAAAGCCTCCATGCAGCGCGACCCCGCCACCCTGGTACCGGCCGAACCGTTCAGCGCGGCTGACGCGGCGGCGGTGTACCGCGCTATCTTCGAGCGGCGCGACATGCGCCACTTCGCCGGTGGCAGCGTGGCGCCCGAGGTGTTGCGGCGTTTGCTGCAGGCGGCGCACCATGCGCCCAGCGTCGGTTTCATGCAGCCGTGGCGCTTCATCCGCATCACACAGCCGGCCTTGCGTCAGCAGTTGCACGCGCTGGTGGAGCAGGAGCGGGTGCAGACCGCGCGCGCCCTGGGCGAGCGGGAAGACGCGTTCATGAAGCTCAAGGTGGAAGGGCTGCTGGAAGCGGCCGAAGTGTTGGCCGTGGCACTGGCCGACGGGCGTGAACGCCATGTGTTCGGCCGCCGCACGCTGCCGCAAATGGACCTGGCTTCGGCCGCCTGCGCCATCCAGAACCTGTGGCTGGCTGCGCGTGCCGAAGGGCTGGGCATGGGCTGGGTCTCGCTGTTCGAGCCGCAGGCGGTGGCGCAACTGCTGGGTCTGCCGCCCGGGGCCGAGCCGATCGCGCTGCTGTGCCTGGGGCCGGTGCAAGGCTATTACAGCGAACCGATGCTGAGCCAGGACCACTGGGCGCAGCGCGAGGCGCTGGCCGGGCTGGTGTTCGACGACCGCTGGGGCCAGAGCGCCAGCCTGTTCGCAGACGAGGCGCCGTGATGCTGTCCGACCTGTCCCTTGCCCCGCTGCTGCTCGTCGGCGCCCTGTGGCTGGCCTTGGCCATCGACCGTTGGCTGGGCGAGCCCGCCGCGCGCTGGCACCCGGTGGTGTGGATGGGGCATTACCTGGGCTGGCTCGGCGCCTTCATCGCGCCGCAGCGCGCACAGACGGGCGGGCCGGACTACAAGCGTTTTGGGCTCGGCGCCCTGGCTTGGCTGGCGGGCGCTGCTCTGGTGTTGATCTCGGCCTTGCTGCTACAGCAAGCGGTGCAGCAACTGCCGGCGCTGCTCGGCCTGCTGTTGTTGGGCCTGCTGCTCAAGTCCTTGCTGGCCTGGCGCATGCTGCGCGGCGAGGTGCTGGCGGTGGAGGCAGCCTTGGCCGAATCGCTGCCGGCGGGGCGCGCGCGCCTGGCCTGGCTGGTCAGCCGCGATGTGCAGGCCTTGAGCGAAGCCGAGGTGCGCGAGAGCGCCATCGAGTCGCTGGCCGAGAACCTGAACGACTCGGTGGTGGCGCCGATCTTCTGGTTCGTGTTGCTGGGCCTGCCGGGCGCGGCGCTCTACCGTTTTGCCAACACCGCCGACGCCATGTGGGGCTACCACGGCATCTACCAGGGACGCGACTGGGCCTGGGCCGGCAAGTGGGCGGCGCGCGCCGACGATGTGCTGTCCTGGCTGCCGGCGCGCCTGACGGCCCTGCTGCTGGCGCTGGTGAATGGCGGCCTGTCGCTGCGTGCGCTACGTCGGGAAGCCGGCCGCACGCCGTCGCCCAACAGCGGCTGGTCGATGGCGGCCATGGCGCTGGCGCTGGACGTCAGCCTGCACAAGCCCGGTGTCTATGTGCTGCACAGCCAGGGCCGCGCGCCGCTGACGGGCGATACGGTGCATGCGGCAGTTTTGGGGTCAAAAGTAGTTCTGGCCCTTTCATTGATTGCGACGGTTGCTATTGTTTTCATAGCGTTTTCAGTGCGGGAGGTGCAGCCATGAGTGTGCTGCGTATCCACGGCGGCCCGGATGCCCAGGGCGTGCCGCTGCATGACTTCTCCACCAACAGCAATGCCTGCGGCCCGTGCCCGCTGGCGCTGGCAGCCGTGCAGGGCGCCGATGCCACACGCTACCCGGATGCGGCCTACACCGAGTTGCGCGCGCAGCTGGCGGCCTGGCACGGCGTGGCGCCCGAGCGCGTGCTGCTGGCAGGCAGTGCCAGCGAATTCATTTTCCGCATCAGTGCCTGGGTGCAGCAGCAGGGTGGCCGCAACGTCTGGCTGCCGCCGCAGCACTATGGCGATTACGCCGCTGCCGCGCAGGCCTGGGGCCTGAACCGCGTGGCGCAGGCGCAGGACGCGCAACTGGCCTGGGCCTGCGATCCGTCCAGCCCGCTGGGGCAGCCGCAGGCCAATTTGGATGAACTGGCGACGGCTCCCGTGATGGTGCTCGATCGCGCCTACGAGCCGCTGCGCCTGAGCGCTGCGCTGGCTCTGACGCAGGAGCAACTGCTGCGCGTCTGGCAACTGTGGACGCCGAACAAGGCGCTCGGCCTGACCGGCGTGCGCGCCGCCTATGTGATCGCGCCGCTCGGTGCGCTGGAGGCGGTGGCGCAACTGGAGCGCCTGGCACCGTCCTGGCTGGTGGGCGCACATGGTGTGGCCTTGTTGCAAGCCTGGCTGCAACCTGAGGTGCAGGCCTGGTTGCAGCAAAGCCTGGCCATCTTGCGCGAATGGAAGGCCCGCCAACTGGCCGTGTGCGAAGTGCAGGGCTGGACCTGCCTGCCCAGCAATGCCAACTACTTTTGCGCCCGCCCTGAGTTGCAGGGCGAAGCGCTGGCGCAGGCCCTGGCAGCCTTGCGGGCGCAGGGCATCAAGCTGCGTGATGCCACTTCGTTTGGTCTGCCTGGCCACGTGCGCCTGGGCGTGCTGGCACCGCAGGCGCAGGACGCACTGCAGCAGGCCTGGGGGAGTGTGCGTGCACAGGAAAGGACCAGCACATGAGCGCCAAAGCAGTCATGGTGCTGGGCACCACCAGTGGCGCCGGCAAGAGTTGGCTCACCACAGCACTGTGTCGCTACTACGCGCGCCAGGGCCTGAAGGTCGCGCCATTCAAGGCGCAGAACATGAGCAACAACGCGAGAGTCGTAGCCCCCACGCTCGGCACTGACGTGTCCTCGCTGCCCCCCGAGGGGGCCGCGTTGGCCCGGCGGCAAAACGGGTCGCCCAGTGGTGAAATCGGTAGTGCGCAGTACTTCCAGGCTTTGGCCGCCAAGGCCGAGCCCGAGGTGCGCATGAACCCGCTGCTGCTCAAGCCCGAGCGTGACACCCACAGCCAGGTGGTGCTGCTCGGCCAGGTGGACGAGGCGCTCTCGCGTCTGGACTGGCGCGGCCGTAGCGAGCAGGTCTGGCCCACGGTGGCGCGTGCGCTGGACGCGTTGATGGCCGAGAACGACGTGGTGGTGATCGAAGGCGCCGGCTCGCCGGCCGAAATCAACCTCAGCAGCAGCGACATCGTCAACCTGCGGGTGGCACGCCATGCGAATGCCCAGTGTCTGCTGGTCACCGACATCGACCGCGGCGGCGCCTTCGCCCACCTCTACGGCACCTGGGCCCTGATGCTGGAAGAAGACCGTGCGCTGATCAAAGGCTTCGTGCTCAACAAGTTCCGCGGTGATGCCGCGCTGCTGGCGCCGGCGCCGCAGCTGTTGCAAGAAAAAACGAACGTGCCAACGGTGGCAACGCTGCCGATGTGGCAGCAGCACGGCCTGCCGGAAGAGGACGGTGTTTTTGACGAGCGCAGCACGGGGCGTGGCGACATCAGCACCACCATCGCCGTCGTGGTCTACCCGCGCATCAGCAACCTCGACGAATTCCAGCCGCTCAAGAACATGCCCGGCGTGCATCTCAAGTGGGTGCGCAGCACGGCCGAACTGCAGGGCGCGGACTGGATCATCCTGCCCGGCTCCAAACACACCAGCAGCGACCTGGCTTGGCTGCGCGCCCAAGGTCTGGACCGCGCCATTGCCGCCCATGCGCAGCGGGGTGGGGCGGTGCTGGGCGTCTGCGGCGGGCTGCAGATGCTGGGCGAGGCGCTGATCGACGTGCATGGCATCGACGGCAACGCACCGGGCCTGGGCCTGCTGCCGCTGGTTACGGCCTTCGAGCCGGCCAAGACGGTGCAGCGCACCCGCGCCACTTTCGCATCCGTCACCGGCCCGTGGGCGGCGCTCTCGGGCGTCACGGTGCAGGGCTACGAAATCCACCACGGCCAGACCGCGCAGCACCCGGCCATGGCGGCCAAGGGCGATGTGGCGCGCGAGCTGATGCCTGGCCTGGCCTGGCAGAACGCCGCCGGCAACGTGCTCGGCCTCTACCTGCACGGCCTGTTCGAAGACCCGGCCGCTTTGCAGGCGCTGTTCGGCCGGCACGGCGCCCAGGTGCCGACGCTGGATACGGTGTTCGAGTGCATGGCCGATTTCATTGCGCAGCACTTCGAACCGGGCGTGCTGGATGCGCTGATCCAACGCTGAACGATTTTTTAAACGAGAACTTGACCATGACTTTCACGCTTCCCGCCATTCCCGATATCACCGACACCGCGCTCGCGCAGCGCCTGCAGCACAAGATCGACAACAAGACCAAACCGCTGGGGTCCCTGGGCCGTCTCGAATCGCTGGCCCTGGAACTCGGCCTGATCCTGGGCAGCGAAACGCCTGAGCTGCGCGCGCCGCAGATGGTGGTGTTCGCCGGCGACCACGGCTTGGCCGCGCGCGGCGTTTCGGCCTTCCCGAGCGACGTGACCTGGCAGATGGTGGAGAACTTCCTCGCCGGCGGCGCCTGTGTCAGCGTGCTGGCGCGCCAGCACGGCATCGCGCTCACCGTGGTGGACTGCGGCGTGCGCCACGACTTCGCGCCGCGTGACGAGGGCCCCCTCGGGGGGCAGCGAGGACACGAAGTGCCGAGCGTGGGGGCACATTTGCTGATTCGCAAGGTGGCACCCGGCACGGCCGATTCGACGGCCGGCCCGGCCATGACGGCGGCGCAGTGCGCCCAGGCGCTGGCCAACGGTGTCGAGCTCGTCAAGGGCTTGCCGGGCAACGCGCTGCTGCTGGGCGAGATGGGCATCGGCAACACCTCGGCCGCTTCGCTGCTGCTGTCGCGTCTGGCCGATCTCGACATCGCCGACTGCACTGGCGCCGGTACCGGGCTGGACGATGCGGCCATCGCGCGCAAGGTCACGGTGCTGCGTGAGGTGCTGCTCAAACACCCCGATGCGAAGGCGCCGCTGGAGGTGCTGGCGGCCTTCGGTGGTTTCGAGATCGCCACCATGGCCGGTGCGGTGTTGCAGGCCGCGGCCGAGCGGCGTGTGATCGTGGTCGACGGCTTCATCGCCAGCTCGGCCGTGCTGGTGGCCAGCCGGCTGGCGCCGCAGGTGCTGCAACGCTGCGTGTTCGCGCACCGCTCGGGCGAGCGCGGCCATGCGCTGATGCTGGCGCAGCTGCAGGCGCATCCGTTGCTCGACCTCGGCCTGCGCCTGGGCGAGGGCTCGGGTGCAGCGCTGGCTTGGCCGCTGCTGACTTCCGCCTGTGTCATGCTGCGCGACATGGCGAGCTTCGAGTCGGCTGGCGTGTCGGCAAAATCCGCCTGAGTCCCTGCAGTCATCCATGAATTTCATCCGTCACGTCCTGCTGGCCCTCCAGTTCTTCACCCGCATCCCGGTGACGGGGCGGCTGGCGGCCTGGGTCGGCTACAGCCCGGCCTTGCTGCGTGCCGCCACGGCGCACTTTCCCGGCGTGGGCTGGCTGGTGGGCGGAGTGGCGGCGCTGGGCTATGCCGCGGTGCGGCTGCTCTTGCCGGACGTGGCGTATGCGCCGCTGGTGGCGGCTGTGCTCAGCACGGTGCTGACCGTGCTGCTGACTGGCGCCTTGCATGAAGACGGCCTGTCCGATGTGGCCGACGGCCTGGGCGGCGGCCACAGCCGCGAGCGGGCACTGGACATCATGAAGGACTCGCACGTCGGTGCCTTCGGCGTGCTGGCCCTGGTGCTGGCATTGCTGACCAAGGTGGCGCTGCTGGCGATGTTGGGCGATATTGATCTGGAACTCACCTGTGCCGCCCTGTTCGCCGCGCATGTGACCTCGCGTTTCCTGCCGCTGCTGCTGATCCGCCTGCTGCCCTATGTCAGCGAGTCGGCACGCTCCAAATCCAGGCCCCTGGTCGAGCAGATCAGCGGCGGCAGCCTGCTGGCCGCCAGCGTATGGCTGCTGCTGGCCCTGGCCCTGGTGCAGTGGAACTACCCTGGCATCCTGTGGCCCGTGCCCCTGCTGGCCGCCGTGCTGGCCTGGCTGGGGATGTGGCGCCTGTTCACGCGCCGGCTACAGGGCTACACCGGTGATTGCCTCGGCGCCACGCAGCAGGTGTGCGAGCTGGCCTTCTACTTCGGGCTGGCGGTCAGCCTGTGAAACTCTGGCTGGTGCGCCACGCGCAGCCGCTGGTGGCGCCGGGCGTCTGCTACGGCGCCAGCGACGTGGCGGCCGATGCCGAGGCCACCCGGGCCTGCGCCGCGCAACTGGCGCAAACGCTGCCGCAGGGCATCCGTCTCATCACCTCGCCGCTACAAAGATGTGAGCGTCTGGCCAAGGAAATACAAGGGCTGCGGCCAGATTTGATGCTCAAACCCGATGCGCGCCTGGCTGAGATGGACTTCGGCTGCTGGGAAGGGGTGCGCTGGGACGCGATTCCGCCCGCCGCCTTCGATGCCTGGATGGCCGACTTCGGCGCCTTGCGCTTTGGCGGGCGCGAGAGCGTGGACGAGTTGCTGCAGCGCGTGGCAGCCGCCCGCGCCGAGACGCTGCAGCAGCAGGCCGATGCGGTATGGATCACGCACGCTGGTGTGATCCGTGCCATGGACCTGCTGGCGCAAGGCATCGAGCGCCTGGCGCGCGCCGAACAGTGGCCGCGGCACGCACCGGACTTCGGGACGTGGCGCCAGCTATCGCTCTGAGCGGACGCAGGCGTCGTCAGGCGAACTCGACCCGGTTGCGGCCGTTTTCCTTGGCCCGGTAGAGCGCACTGTCGGCCCGGGCCAGCAAGGTGTCCAGCGTGTCGGTATCGAGCCGGTTGGTGGTGACGCCGATGCTGACGCTGCAGCGCGTCGTGCCCCTCGGCTGGTCGGCCATGGCGCGGATGCGTTCGGCCACCGCCAGGGCCTCGTCCAGCGGCGTTTCCGGCAGCAGCAGCACGAACTCTTCACCGCCGAAGCGGCCCAGCTGGTCATGCCGGCGCAGCAGCGCCTTGACGCGGGTGACGAAATCGACCAGCACCCGGTCGCCTTGCTGATGGCCATGGGTGTCGTTGATGTGCTTGAAGTAGTCGAGGTCCATCAGCAGCAAGGCCATGACATGGCCCTGGCGACGGCTGCGCTCCAGCTCCTGCTGGCAGGCCTCGTTCATGTGGCGGCGGGTGTAGGCGTCGGTCAGCGAGTCGTGCGCGGCCAGGTTTTGCAGCTCGGTGCGCAGCCGTTCGGTGGCCAGCAGCACCAGGCCTACCGACATCAGCAGGACGATCAGCATGTAGGCCGCCAGGAAGAGCGGCTGCGGCGAGGCCGGATTGAACGTGCTGCGCTCCGCGGGCATCAGCCCCAGGACGATGAAGCGTACAAGCTGGAGCAGGGCGCCGCCGCTCAACACCACGACCAGCAGGGTGCTGGCGAAGCTGCGGCCTGCATGGCGGTAAATCAGATGCGCATGCAACGCAAACTGCAGGCCCAGCGGCAGCGACAGGATCAGCAGCCGGGTGCGGAAATTCGGCTCGACCACGGTGAACCACAGTGCGGGGAGGGTGGTCAAGGCAATGAAGAGGCTCCAACGCAGTATGGCGGTGGGGCGACCAAGAAAGCGCTGGCTGCCGAGGTAGGCCAGGTAAAGTCCGATGAACAGCAGCACGTTGGGCAGGGCAATGGTCAGCAGATCCGGCATGCTGCCGCGCAAGGCGCCCAGCAGCGTGGTGCAACACAGTATCAGCAGCGCGGCGGTCCAGTTGCCGAGGCCCCGGATGAAATCCGGAAAGCTGCGCCACTGGAAAAACAGCACCAGTGACATCAGCGCGGCCATGAGGCTGGCCAACAGAATCACGGTCTTCGGATCAACGATGTTCATGTGTGTTTACATTTTGTTACCTTTATTGTGGCCGATCTGTACCGCGGCTCCGGCCGGGCGCGTTCAGGGCGCTTCGGTTTTGGGCGTGAAGTCGCAATAGGCGACCACGCCGCACTGCCAGCACTGCGGCTTGCGTGCCTGGCAGACATAACGGCCGTGCAGGATCAGCCAGTGGTGAGCGTCGATCAGGTACTCGGCCGGCACCCGCTTGAGCAGCTGCATCTCCACTTCGTACGGCGTCTTGCCGGGCGCCAGGCCGGTGCGGTTGCCGACACGGAAGATGTGCGTGTCCACCGCCATGGTGGGTTCGCCGAAGGCGGAGTTCAGCACCACGTTGGCGGTCTTGCGGCCGACGCCGGGCAGGGCTTCCAGCGCGGCGCGGCTGCGCGGTACCTGGCCGCCATGCTGCTCCACCAGGATGCGGCAGGTCTCCATCAGGTGTTTGGCCTTGCTGCGGTACAGGCCGATGGTCTTGATGTAGCTCTCCAACCCCTCCAATCCCAGGGCCAGGATCTGCTGCGGCGTGTTGGCGACCGGGAACAGCCGGCGCGTGGCCTTGTTGACGCCCACGTCGGTGGCCTGCGCCGACAGCAGCACGGCGGTGAGCAACTCGAACACCGAGGTGTATTCGAGTTCGGTCACAGGTTGCGGGTTGGCGGCCTTGAGGGTGGCGAAGAAGGCGGCGATGGCGGGCGGTTTCATGGTGCGCGTGCAACAAAGGCGAGAGCCCGGACGGTCAGCCCCTCTGAAAACTCCCTGACAGAATCTTACAGGGAGGAGATGTCGAAGAAGGCCTCGGGCGCCGGCATGTGGCCGCGCGTCCAGTCGCGGGTGAGGTTGAGCTTGGCCACCACCGCGCCCGGCAGTGCATCGACGATGTCGGGCCCGCTGAAAGCCATGTCGGCCAGCCAGCTGGCCAGGTGCACCACGCCGCCCAGCGGACAGAAGGGCTGGGTCGACAGCGGGTCGGAGGCCGTGTCCAGCCCGCGCACGATGCCGGCCGGAAAGCGCCAGCGCCGCGCCAGTTCGGCCGTGACCTGGGCCTCGGTGAAGCCCAGCAACTGCTGCTCGCGCCGCCAGCGGTCGCCCGGGATTTGCGGCGGCCGTTCGATGTGGGCCAGGCTGACCGGAATCGTCTGCCCGATGATCAGCTCGCCCAGCCGCACCATCATGCCGGTGAGCCAGGCTTCCTGCGCATCCAGCCCCGCGGCGCTGGCCAGCCATTGCGCATAGCCGGCGCTGGCCATGCAGTTTTTCCAGAACTCGGTGCGGTTGAGGCCGTCCGCCACCGGGAAGGCCACGTTCATGCAGGCGGTCAGCGCCAGGGTTCGCACCTGCGCCATGCCGATCATGGAAATGGCCGCGTCCAGCGTGCCGACCTCACGCCGCAGGCCCATGGAGGCGCTGTTGGCGGTGCGCAGCACCTTGGCCGTGAGGGTGGGATCCTTGGCCACGATGTTGCGTACGTCGGCCAGCACGATGTCTTCCTCATGCAGCGTGCGGATGAGGGCGTGGGCCACCTCGGGCATCACGGGCAACTTGACGGACTGAAAGAAGACGGACAAATCGGACATGAAAATTCCAGTGGGGCTGTCTCTCGTGCTTCCAGTACTGCCGCCTCACGACGAGAAGACAAGGCTTGCAGACTGCCGCTTACAGGTGCGTATTCTGGCCTACAAAAACATCGCCTTTTGCCAATGAGACGGCTTTCTTTGAAAGCATTTGTTTTCATGGGATGATCGTCGGCAGACCGACTGCAATTGCGACCATGAAGCCTGCGTTTTTCCGTCATTTCCCGCATTCCCTGCATTTTTGGGCTGCCCTGCTGCTGGCGGCGGTGCTGGCCGGCTGCGCGTCGGCACCGGCAACCCTCCCGCCCGTCGAGACCAAGCCGAAGCTGCTGGTGTTCCTGGTGGTGGATGGCCTGCCGCAGCGCCAGATCACCGGCTACCGCGACCAACTGGCGCCGGATGGCCTGGCCCGCTTTCTGGACCGCGGTGCCTGGTTTGCCGAGGCGCACTATGGTCACGCCTTCACCGTGACCGGTGCCGGTCACGCCACCGTGCTGAGCGGTGCCTACTCGCACCGCAACGGCATCATCGGCAACGAATGGCGCGATGTCGTAACCGGCGAGCGCGAGTACTGCACCGGCGACACCGCGTTCCGCTACATCGGCCACGCCACCCAGCCGCTGGATGGCACCAGCCCGAAGAATCTGCGCGCCGAAACCGTGGGCGACGTGCTGCGGCGGGTCGATCCCCGCTCCAAGGTCATCGCTGTCTCCGGCAAGGACCGCGGCGCCATCCTGCCTGCCGGCAAGAGTGGCACCGCCTACATGTACATGGCGCAAAGCGGCCAGTTCGCCTCCAGCACCTACTACATGGAGCAGCACCCGGTCTGGGTCGACCGTTTCAACGGCCGCAAGCTGGCCGACGGCTATTTCAAGAAGCAATGGCTGCCGCTGCTGAACGACGCGGCCTACGCCCGCTCGCTGCCCGACAACCAGCCCTGGTACGGTCCGCGCGGCGGCAAGCTGCCGATGATGATGGGCGCCCCGGCCGACGAGACCCCCGGGCCGGCTTTCTACAGCCAGTTGCTGCGCAGTCCGTTCGTCGATGCCATGGCGCTCGACTTTGCGCGCGCGGCCATCGCCGGCGAGGGCCTGGGCCATGACGAGGTGACCGACATCCTCGCCATCAGCCTGTCGGGCCACGACTACGTGAACCACATGTTCAGCGCCGAGTCGCGCATCTCGCACGACCACCTGCTGCAGCTCGACCGCCTGTTGCAGGCCTTCTTTGCCGACCTGGACGCCACCGTCGGCCGCGACAACTACATCGCCATGCTCACCGCCGACCACGGCTTCATGCCGGCACCGGAATACAGCAAAGCGCAGGGCAGGGATGCCGGCCGCGTCAACGGCAGCCAGGTGCTGGCGCGTGTGAACGAAGGCCTGGAGAAACGCTTCGGCCCGGGCAACTGGGTCAGCTTCTCGGGTTCTTCGCTGCTGCTGAACAAGCAACTGGTGGCGCAAACCAAGGTCGACGCCGATGCGCTGGCGCAGGAAGCGCGCCAGTTGCTGCTGGCTGAACCCGGCTTTGCCGCTGCCTACACCCGGCGCGAACTGGCAAACGGGCGGCACCGCTGGAGCGACTTGTTTGGCACGTCGTACTTCGAGCCGATGCGCAAGTCCTGGCACCCCGAGGTATCGGGCGACGTGCAGTACATCCTCAAGCCGTACTGGATGTTCGGCACCACCACTTCCACCCACGGCTCGCCCTACGCGTACGACACCCATGTGCCCATCCTCGCCTATGGCCCGCGTTGGGTGAAACCCGGGCGTGTGGACCAGCGCGTGGAGGTGGTGGACATCGCCCCCACCGTGGCCCACTGGCTGGGCATCCCGGTGCCGTCTTCTTCCGAAGGCAAACCGCTGCCGCTGCCACATTAGTGCCAAATTGGCCTCTGCTCCTTGTCAAATGGATGTCGGTAGCTATTAAATTCATAGCATCTGACGCGCCTTTCGTCTTTGGCTACCATTGGTGCCAGACCCTTGTTTCGTATTTCGAGAAAACCATGCAATTCGCCGACCGCCTCAACAACGTCGAAACCTCCGCCATCCGTGAACTCTTCAAGCTGCTGGGCAAGCCCGGCATCATCTCGTTTGCCGGTGGCTTCCCCGACAGCGCCATGTTCGACGTGGCCGGCATCCGCGAAGCCACCGAGAAGGCCCTGAGCGAAGAACCCGGCGCCGCCCTGCAATACGGCGCCACCGAGGGCTACAACCCGCTGCGCGAACAGCTGGCCGCCTTCATGGCCAGCAAGGGCGCGAAGGACGTGACGGCGGAAGGCCTGATCGTCACCACCGGCAGCCAGCAGGCGCTGGACCTGATCGGCAAGACCCTCATCAACCCCGGCGACAAGGTTGTCGTGGAAGGCCCGACCTTCCTCGCCACCATCCAGTGCTTCCGCCTCTACGGCGCGCAGGTGATTGCCGCGCCCATCGACGCACATGGCGTGCAGGCCGACGCGCTGGAAAAACTCGTGGCCGAGCACAAGCCGAAATTCGTCTACCTCATCCCCACCTTCGGCAACCCCAGCGGCGCCACGCTGAGCCTGGCGCGCCGCAAGCAGGTGCTGGAGATGGCGGTGCGCACGCAGACGGTGGTGATTGAGGACGACCCCTATGGCGACCTCTACTTCGGCGAAGCCCCGCCGCCCAGCCTGCTGGCCCTAAGCAGCCAAGTGCCCGGTAGCCGCGACTGGCTGGTGCACTGCGGCTCTTTAAGCAAGGTGCTGTCGCCGGGCTTGCGGGTGGGCTGGATGATCGCCCCGCCTGAGTTGCTGGCCAAAGCCACCATGTGCAAGCAGTTCAGCGACGCCCACACCAGCACCTTCGCCCAGGCCACCGCCGCTCAGTACCTCAAAGCCGGCCGCATGCCCGCCACCCTGGCCCATGTGCGCCAGGTGTATGCCGAGCGTGCCCGTGTCATGGGCGAGAGCCTGAAGCGCGAACTGGGCGACGCCATCGAGTTCACCCAGCCCGGTGGCGGCCTGTTCTTCTGGGCCCGCCTCACCGGTGCCAATGGCAAGCTGAAAGACGCCGGTGAGTTGGCCAAGCGCGCCATCGACAAGGGCGTGGCCTTCGTGCCGGGCGCGCCATTCTTCGCCAGCAACCCGGATCACGCCACACTGCGTCTCTCGTTTGCCACGGCGGATGTGGCGAAGATTGAGGAGGGGGTGGGGCGCTTGGGGCAGGCGATTTGATCCTGGTTTTTTGAGTCAATCCATCACGGAAATGGGCGCCACACGGCGCCCATTTTGTTTTGACTCCCCCATTTGGGTGATGACAGGGAATCGTTACACCCCTACGATGTGTTTTTGTATTTCTTGCCCCCTGTGTTGCCCTGACGAGGATAGGGGTGATATTCAAGATATGGTTCATTGCAACTAAAAATAGTTGCATAATTCAATAAATCTAGAGGCGTCTGAGTGAGTCGAAAAGAAAAGTTGTTGAATCGCTTACTCAGTAGGAGTACTGATTTCACTTGGGACGAGGCCGTGACCTTGATGGGTCATTACAACTTCACCCTTCTCAAAGGTGGCGGATCGAGTCGGAAGTTTGTCCACAAGGAGACCAAAGTGAAAGTCTTCATCCATGAACCGCATCCGGGAAATATCGTCAAAGCGTATGCGCAGGAAGATCTCCTTCAAGGTTTGCGAAATGCTGGGGTCGTCAAATGAGTAAATTTTTAGAATACAAGGGCTATCTAGGTTCATTAGAGATTGATCTAGATGAGGAATTTGTCTACGGGCGTTTGATGTTCATTCGAGACGTCGTGAGCTACCGTGCAAACGATGTTCGAGGGCTAAAGCCTGCTTTTGAGGCCGCAGTAGATGACTACTTGGCAACTTGCGCTGAACTAGGGGAAGTGCCTGACGCCCCCTGTAAAGGCACATTCAATGTTCGCCTTGGTCCACATCTTCATCAGCGAGTCGCAGTTAACGCAGCCAAGGAAGATATTAGTCTCAATGAGTGGGTCAAGCAGGCGTGCGAAATGCGGCTTACAACAGAGGCTTCTGTTGGGAAGGATGCACCTTCTGGGAGGCTCCGTACGATGATCGAGGCGTCATTCGAGGAAGAGCAAGTTTTTGGCATTGGAGGGAGTGAAGATTGGCAAACGCAAAACAATCGCCACGTCCATTGACCTACAAGATTAGGAATATGGCCACATTAAAGGCCTCATGTGAACGGTTTATTCCGTACGTTGAGGCCCGAAGCGGGATTTTTCGAAATACTGGGAAGCTTTCTGTGACTCAAGTGCCAGGAAGTCCGACTGAACTCGACCTTAAATTCGAGAGGACTGTTACTGGTCAGCCGAAAGCTGGTGAGGAGGGGAAAATCGCATTTCAGGCGATGTGCGAGATCGGTTGCGTGGTTACATTCAATCAACCGCAAGGGGAGGATTTGCCCGAGCCGTTACTAAATGAGTTGGTAGCGCCGGCCTTCTATCTAGCAGCGGAGCGATGCCGTAACATGATCACTGGAATGGGTTACCCGAGTCCTGCGGTCGGCGCAATGCCCGGCTTAGAAGCGAGGGCTTCGGATTCAGTCTCTAAGAGTCGTTCAAAGCCCGCAACTAAGGCCCGACAGGCCAAATCAAAGCCTGTAGCCAAAGAGGCAGCTAAAGACTGATTGACACTTTTCTATTCTCAGTCTCACCAGTTTCTGGGAGCTATTTAGGGCTCGAACCAACCGATGATTGAAGTCTTGAAGTCATTGACTAGCCAATGAAGAAAACAAGCCATGCTGTCATCACCTGTGTTCTCCTGGGAGTCACGGGCCTCTCATACGCAAAGTCCCCCGAGTGTTCCGTCCCCGCCATCGCCCAAGCCCGCAAGCTGCTCAACTTCCATGCCGACGGTGACGACCGCATCGAGATCGACAAGGCCGTCAAAGAGCTGCCCTCGCTCAAGAACCCCGCCAATGAACAGCAGCGCTTCCAGGTGCTGGAGGTCTGGGGCTACATCTACAAGGCGCGCTACCGCATGCGGCTGATCTATGCGCCCATGGGCGGCAGTTGCGCGCTGATGGGGCAGGAAGTTCTGGAGTACGCCAAGCTCTGAGGACCGCCTGCAGTACCGGGTGCGACACGTGGGGGAGGGGGCTGGGCCTATGATCCCGGCACCTTGATCATTGCAAGCGAGTTGCCCTCATGTCTTCTATCCTGAACACGCCGCAACCCGGCCTGGCCCTGTACCCCCATCTGCTGCAGCCGCTGGACCTGGGTTTCACCCAGATCAAGAACCGCGTGCTGATGGGCTCCATGCACACCGGGCTGGAGGACGGGCGTGACCTGAGTAAGTTGGCTGCCTACTGCCGCGAGCGCGCCGAAGGCGATGTGGGCCTGATCGTCACCGGTGGTTTTGCCCCCAACATCGCCGGCTGGGCCAAGCCCTTTGCTGGTACGTTGGCCACCTCGGGCGCGGCGCGCCGGCACCAGGTGGTGACGCGCGCGGTGCACGAGGCGGGCGGCAAGATTGCGCTGCAGATCCTGCACACGGGGCGCTACGCCTACCACCCGCTGGCGGTGGCGCCGTCGGCACTGAAGTCGCCGATCTCACCCTTCAAACCGTTTGAGCTGTCCGCACGCGGCGTGGAGCGGCAGATCCGCGCCTTCGTCAACTGTGCCGTCAAAGCCCGCGAGGCCGGCTACGACGGCGTGGAGATCATGGGCTCCGAGGGTTACTTCATCAACCAGTTTCTGGCCCAGCATACCAACCAGCGCGACGACGAGTGGGGCGGCGACTACAGCCACCGCATGCGCTTGCCCATCGAGATTTTGGCGCGCACGCGCGAGGCGGTGGGGCTGGACTTCATCCTGATCTACCGCCTCTCGATGATCGACCTGGTGCCCAGCGGCAGCGCGTGGGACGAGATCGTGACGCTGGGCAAGGCGGTGGCGCAGGGCGGCGCCAGCATCGTCAACACCGGCATCGGCTGGCACGAGGCGCGGGTGCCGACCATCGCCACCAGCGTGCCGCGTGCCGCCTTTGCCTGGGTCACGCAGAAGATGAAGGCCGAGTTCGCGGCCGCCGGCATCGGCACGCCGCTGGTCACCTCGAACCGTATCAACACGCCGGAGGTGGCCGAGCAGGTATTGGCCGAAGGCTGTGCCGACATGGTGTCGATGGCACGCCCGCTGCTGGCTGACGCGGCGTTTGTGAAGAAGGCCGCACTGGGCCAGGCCGACCAGATCAACACCTGCATCGCCTGCAACCAGGCCTGCCTGGACCACATCTTCAAGAGCCAACTCGCCAGTTGCCTGGTGAACCCGCGTGCCTGCCACGAGACCGAGTTGGTGTACCGCCCGGTGACGCAGCGCAAGCGCATCGCCGTGGTGGGGGCCGGCCCGGCCGGCCTGACCGCCGCCACCGTGGCGGCCGAGCGTGGCCATGAGGTACACCTGTTCGATGCCGCGCCCGAGATTGGCGGCCAGTTCAACATGGCCAAGGTGGTGCCGGGCAAGGAAGAGTTCCACGAGATGCTGCGCTACCTGGCGCGGCGCGTGGAGACCACTGGCGTGCAGCTGCACCTGAACCAGCCGGTGCAGGCGCAAGACCTGGCCGGCTTTGACGTGGTGGTGGTGGCCACCGGCGTGACACCGCGCGACCCGAAGATCCCGGGCCAGGAGCACGCCAAGGTGCTGAGCTACATCGACGTGCTCAAACACAGGAAGCCGGTGGGCCAGCGCGTGGCCATCATCGGCGCCGGTGGCATCGGCTTCGACGTGGCGGAGTTTCTGGTGGCCGACGGCCATTCCACCACGCTCGACCTGCCGGCCTGGCAGGCCGAATGGGGCGTGACCGACCCGGCCCAGGCGCGTGGCGGCCTGCTCCCGGAAGGCCCGCAGGTGAGCCCACCGGCGCGCCAGGTGACGCTGCTGCAGCGCAAGGCCGGCAAGCTGGGCGACGGCCTGGGCAAGACCACCGGCTGGATCCACCGCACCGCGCTGAAGATGAAGCAGGTGAAGATGGTGGGCGGCGTGAACTACGAGCGCATCGGCGACGACGGGCTGCTGGTCAGCTACGGCCAAGAGCGCGAGAACCCGACCTGGCTGCCGTGCGACACCGTGGTGCTGTGCGCCGGCCAGTTGCCGCTGCGCACGCTGGCCGACGAGCTGCAAACGCAAGGCAAAACCGTGCACCTGGTCGGCGGCGCCCTGGAGGCCGGCGAACTGGACGCCAAACGCGCCATCGACCAGGCGGCGCGCCTGGCAGCGCGCTTGTAGGTCCGGTCATCTGCCGCGGGCTGGCGGCGGTTTTCAGGCGCTTGCGCATGTATCGGCGGCAAGCTGCCCCGGTCGGCGTGCACGGCGTTTGAGAAATATCAGTGCCGCCGACCCCGACGACACGGATACTCGGCGCCGTCTTCGTTCAACAGACCGCCAGCGATGTCTTCCTCTCGTCCGCAGAAGTTTCTGCAATTCATCCTTGCCCTCGTGGCCCTGTTTTTTGGTGCAGCCACGCTCTTTGCGGGCGGGCGCGTGCTGAGCGGGGCCGATCCTGGCTACCGCGTTTTTCAACCGCTGCTGCTCTACAACACCGGCATGGGTTTGGCCTACGTGGGAACGGCCTTCCTGATCTGGCGCAATCTGCCACGCGCCTTGCCTGCCAGCCTGGCGATCTTCAGCCTCAACCTGCTGGTACTGGTGGGGGTCGCTTACCTGCGGCAGGCGGGGCAGGGTGTGGCCGAGCAGAGCTTGCTGGCCATGGTGCTGCGCACCGGAGTGTGGCTGGTGCTGCTGCTGGGCGTGGCCTGGCTGCTGCGCCGCCGCGGCCAGGTGGCCTGAGGCCCGGCGGATCAGCGGCGCCTGCGCGCCGCGGGGTGTTGGGCCTTCAGCCGTGCCTGCACCGCTTCGCTGCCGAGTTCGCGCAGTGCATCGGCGGCGATCCAGCGTGCCGGGCGTGAACCCTGTTGCTGAATGCGGCATGCGGCGGCGATGGCCGCCACGTTGAGCGCCGGGTTGCGCTTGCCGATGTTGCGCAAGGCCCAGTTGACCGCCTTTTTCACGAAGTTGCGCTCATCGTCGGCGGCTGCTTCGATCCAGGGCAGCGCCGCCACAAAGTCTTCATCGCTGGCCTGTTTGTCATGCACCGCCAGCGTGGCCAGCAGGGCGAAGGCGGCGCGGCGCACGAACTCATCCTGGCGCGTGGCCCAGGCCTGCACCTTGCGCCAGGCCAGTGGTGAAGCCAGGAAGGCGCTGCCGCAGACCTGGTCGCAGACATCCCAGGAGGCAAAACCCTTGGCCCAGGTGTCCATCTGGCGCGAGCTCAGTCGTGCCGGCTCGGCGACCAGACCGGCAACGATGCGGGCCTCGGGAATGCCGGTGTCCCACAGGGCTTGTGCCAGGGCATGGTCGTGCCCCAGGGTGCGGGCGATGCGGCGGATCACGGGCATGGACAGGCCCAGACGGTTGTCGCCGGTGATGCCGAAGCGCGCCAGGCCTTCCAGCGCCTCGGGGCGGGCGTTGTGCTGCAGCAGGGCGAGGGCGGACGCCAGGCGGTTCGTGTCAGCGGCCGGCACGGGATTCGTCCTCAGAAGCGCTAGGCCAATCTCAAGGCCAGTCGCTGAACGGGAACGGCACCTCTTCCGTGGCGAAGCCCACGAAGTCGGCAATCTGGCGCAGGTACTGCCCCAGGCTGCGGCCGAAGTGGCTCAGGCGGGTGCTGGGCGCATTGACCAGCGCTAGCGCGAACTGCACGACGGCGAGTACGCACAGCAGCGTGGCCGTCAGCTGGAAGGCGACGGCCATCAGCAGCATCAGCAAGGCGCGTTGCCAGAGCTTGCGCTGGGGCGCGGTGGTCGGTGTGTTGCTCATGTGGTTCTACCCGGGGTGCTGGCGGTTGGAGTCAGGGCGAGCGGTGCAGCCGGGGCGCTGCGAGCAGGGCAAGGTTTTCCTCGATGGCCACGTCCACGTCGCGCCAGCGGCCGGTGACCTTGGCTGCGGCAATGGCGGCCTGCAGCTGCTTGAGGTCTTTCACGCTCGGCGCCACCTTGATCTGGGCAATGGCTGCCGCCGTGTTGCCGACCTTGAGCAGCGCAAATACCTTGCCGGGCCATTCACTTGTCTTCGCCATGGGATTCACCTGTCTTGTACCAAGGGCCTCACTGTACACAACCGGGCGTCGTCATGACAGCCTTGATGAACGCGGTTAAGCTTGCGGCCTTCATGAGCTACACCCTGACCCTGTTTGATGCCGATGGTGCATCTGATGCACAACGCCGTGCGGCCGAGCAACGCTTTCGCCAGGTGCTGGAAGAGACGCTGGGCGACGCCAGTCTGGTGGCGCCGGTCTATGCCGCCTATCTGCGCATCGTGGCGACCTACGGTGAAGTGCCATCTCCCGATGCGCTGACCGATGCCGAACGCGCCATCTTCGAGCAATGGCAGGCGGCCGAGACGGCTGCCGTGGTGGCGGTGTTCGGGCCGCACCGCTACATGGGTGATGCGATGTACGAGATCGGCGTCTAGCCAGGACTTCTGGTCCGGCCCAGCCCCAGCGCGTGGAAGACGCGGATGGCGGCCCAGGCGTCATTGGCGGCGTAGATCAGTTGCGCTTCGCTCAGGCGCGGGTTGGCCCAGTTGGAGGTGGTGGCCTTCTTCGACTTGATGAAGCGCTGGTTGAACAGCACCGCCACGGCGCCCTTGACGCCCATCTCCTTGCGGTAACCCTGCTGGCGGAATACCGTATTGAGCTCCAGCACATCGGCCGGCTCCACACCCAGCTTGGAGGTGATGCGTTTGCGGTCGTCGCCCAGGCCGAAACCGGCCTTTGTGACGCCGCGCAGGGCCAGCAGCTCCGCCACCATGGCGCGGCAGGCGGTGTCGTGCAGCTGGAACACCCAGGCCTTGTCCAGCGTGGCAAGCTGCACGATGTGCGGCCCTTCGGACACTTCGTCCTTGCGGAAGGTGGGCTTGGATTCGGTGTCGAAGCCCCAGTGGGTGCTGCCGGCCAGTTCTTCGCAGGCCTTTTCGGCCTGCGCGGGCGAGGTGATCAGGGCAATGCGGTCCAGGCCGAGACGTTCGAAGGGATCGAGCAGCGCGATCTGCTCTTTGCTGGGAATGGGCGGGGTGCTGTGCATGTGCTTAGTGTGAGGCCTCATCCACGCCGATGTCTTCGTTCCACAGCTCGGGCCGGCTGGCGATGAAGCCGCGCATCAGCGCGATGCAGGCGGCATCCTGCACCACCTCCACCTGCACGCCGCGCGAACGCAGCAGGGCTTCCTCGCCCAGGAACGTCTGGTTCTCGCCGATGATGACCTTCGGGATGCCGTAGAGCAGGATGGCGCCGCTGCACATGTTGCAGGGCGACAGCGTGGTGTAGAGCACGGACTCGCGGTAGACGCTGGCAGGCTGGCGGCCGGCGTTCTCGAAAGCATCCATCTCGCCGTGCAGGATGGCGCTGCCGCGCTGCACGCGCCGGTTGTGCCCGCGGCCGATGATGCGGCCCTGGTGCACGATGACCGAGCCGATCGGGATACCGCCTTCGGCCAGGCCGAGCCGGGCTTCCTCGATGGCGGCTTGCATGAAGGGGTCTGTGTTCATCGGTTTTTCAATTGCAAGTGGGTGTGGGGTTGCGCGTGGGGGCGGACCGCTTCAGGAGGGCTGGTAGCCCTTTTCCCGGAACAGCCCGATGGCTGCGTCCACCACCGCCGTATCGAAAAGGGTGCCCTTGCCCTTTTCCACTTCCGCCAGGGCGGCGGGGAGGCCCATTCGGGGATGATCATGGCGCTGGTAGGCCATGGCTTCGATGGTGTCTGCTACGGCGATGATTTTCGCCTCAAGCAGAATGTTGCCCCCGGTGAGTCCGCTCGGATAGCCAGAGCCATTCATGCGCTCATGATGCTGCAGCACGGTTTGCGCCAGCGGCCACGGCAGATCGATCCCGCTCAAAACCTCATAGCCGGCCTGCGTGTGCTGTCTGATCTGCAGGCGCTCCTCTTCGGTCAGTCCGCCGGTTTTGCAAAGGAGTTCCTCGGGAAGCTTGATCTCGCCGACGTCATGCAAGATGCCTGCCAGACGTACGCCGTAGGCTTGTTCTTCCGGCAAGCCCATTTCCTGGGCGATGGCCATGCCGATTTCGCCCACCAGGCGTTGGTGCGCCGAGCCGTAGGGGTGGCGTGCTTCGATCGCGGTTTCCAGGGCCACGATGATTTTCTCGAGATGGGTTTTCAAGCCGCTGAGCCGCTGCGCATATTCCTGCAACTGCGCCGTGTTCTCGGCCATCTCGCGGAAAGCGGTAATGCCGAAGCTGATCCCTGAACCCAATATGTCTAGAACGGTTATTTCTTCATTGGAAAAGGCAAATGGCTCGTCGGAATACAAGGTCAGGCAGCCCCAGATGTCGTTCTGCCTGAAGAGCGGCAAGGCGACCGCCGAGGCGAGGTGGTGCTTTGCGGCATGGCGATGGCAGCTTCTGAACTGGGGATCGTGCAGCAGGTCTTGCGCGAGGCATGTCTTGCGGCTGTTGATTGCCACGGTGGAGGGTGTCCTGCTGGCCTCGGTATCGGCCCAGGTCGTGATCTGCAAGGGTGTCAGGTCTGCGGGCTGACCGTGGGATGCCAGGATTTCCAGTGTCTGGGCGGCATCGTTCTGCACGCGTCCAATCCAGGCGAGACGGTAAAAGCCGCTGTTGACGGCTACCTTGCAGATGGCTTGCAGCATCTGCGCTCTGTCCTTCTTCTGTGGGATTTCCCGGACACAGGCCGAAACCACCTTGAGTGCCAGCTTGAACCTTCGGATCGATTTCTCCGCCTGTCTGGCCTGCGTCACTTCTTCAAGAATGTGCAGGGAGCAGAGGTATTCGTTGGCTTCGTTGTAGAGCGGCAGGCTCTTGGAGATGAACGCCTCGCCGGTTGCCAGGGTCAGCTCGCTGCTGACCACGCCTTGCTGGGAATACTGTGGCGGGTCGATGATCGGACTTGGCAGCTTGGGAAAAATCTCGAAATAGGGCTTGCCGAGCAGGTCTTTGACGGCCATGCCGGCACGGCTGGCATAGGCAGGGTTGGCCCGTATGAGCCGGTATTGCCGGTCGTAGAGAAAAATCGGCGTGCTGACGGTGTCAAACGCCGCTTGCCACTCTTGCAGCGTCTGGGCGGCCCGCTGTTGTTCCACCTTCATGTACTCCAGCGCGGGCAGGACCTGGAGGCCTGCTTTGCCGGGTGTCAGAAGTGCCTGCCGGACGGCGGATTCACCGGGGGCCATGGCTGCCTCTGCCTCCGGTGAGGTGCGCCGCATCCGGTCGAGCTGAGCCTGCAGCAGTTCCAGGCCTGCCTTGCGTTCCAGAAAAACAGTGCGGCTGGCAATGACGCCTGCCAGCAGCAGGGCATAGCTGGCCACAGACGCGATGTCAATGAGCGCGGGATGGAGCAGTTCCAGTTTTCCCCCCGCTATGCCGCTGTGAAAGATCAGTTGGTCGAAACTCACCACGGCCAGCAGGACAAGGCCTGAGGCAATGAACAACCAGGCCTTCAGTGCGCCTGTCAGGCGGATCAGCCGCAAGGCCAGGACGGCGGCCGTGACGGCAAACACAATGCCAATCGAGTGCACCAGGAGTTCTACAGAATGCATCACATCCCCCTTTTTTTGGATGTTGCTCGAATCCCTGCTCGCTTGGTGCAAGGAAGCCCCCCTGACGCGCAGAACCCCTTGAAAAAACCTCCACGGCCACAGGAATCGGCGATCAGAGAAACCTTATAGCACCTAAAGCTGCTCGGTCCGTGAGGCGTTATCCCCCATTTGGGGGATGGAAAGGCGCCCGCCGGTGACTACCATGTAACAGCGGTAAGGGTTTTCATTGGCCAGGGTGATCGCTCTTCCTCTTTTCTTCATGCGGCAGTCGCCTTGCTTTCTGGACACTGTTGCCGCTGTCGAGAATGCTCACGCTTGGGTCGGGGAGGTGTTCCATGTGTTTCGAAGAAATTGACCGTTCCGCAACATTGGAAGAGATATCGTTGCTGTTCATGGCCATCCAGCAACTCGGACAAGTTTTAGCCAACCACACGCATGGCGCGTCATATCGCTATGCGCGTGAACTGAACGAACTCCTGTACCAGGCACGCAAGAGGCTCGACGCGATGCAGGCGGAATCACAGGACATGCCCCAATTGATGGGGGTGGATGAAGCGCGGTTCACTGCGCAGTTTAGCGGGTGAGGCTTAAGACACGGAAAATTCGTGCTCCAATCATGGCTTCCTGCCATCAGCCGGCGCGCGAAACCCGATGTCTTCACTTGCAATCACCACCGACACCTACAAGCTTTTCCCTTCTCCACGCAACGTGCACCGCGTGGTTTTCGAGCACGAAGTCTTCGTGCCTTATCCCTACGCCCTGATCGACCTGCCCAGCATGCACCTCAAGGGCCGCTACAGCCTGTTTGCCGCCTGCCGGCTGGCTGACATGAAGCAAGGGCAACTGGCGACCTTCGAGAACGAAGCGGACGTCGCCACCTTCAACGCCAGATTCGCGCCGGACTGAGATGATGAAAAACCATCGCAGCACCGGTGGTCTGGTCTATTCCACCGACAGCGGGCGCATGTGCCCGGAGTGCCGCCAGCCGGTGGCCCAGTGCGTGTGCCATTTGAAGAAGCCGGCTCCCGTCGGTGACGGTATCGTGCGGGTGTCGCGCCAGACCAAGGGCCGTGGCGGCAAGGCGGTGACGGTGGTCACCGGGGTGGCGCTGGATGCGCCGGCGCTCACTGAACTGGGCAAGAAGCTCAAGGCGACGTGCGGTTCGGGTGGCACGGTGAAGGACGGTGTGATCGAGGTGCAGGGTGACCATGGCGACAAGGTCGTGGCCCTGCTGCAGGCACAGGGCTGGACGGTCAAGCGGGCGGGTGGCTGACATGGATGTGCATCAGTTGCAGCGTCTGGTGACGACGCAGATGCCCTACGGCAAATACAAGGGGCACCTGATCGCCGACCTGCCCGGCAACTACCTCAACTGGTTCGCGCGCGAGGGCTTTCCGGCGGGAGAGATCGGCCGCCTGCTGGCACTGATGCATGAGATTGACCATAACGGTCTGTCGTCGCTGCTGGAACCATTGCGGAAATAGAATCGAAACATGAGTATCTTTGTCGATCCCAGCACCGTCACCCACGGCATCCAGTTGGCTGTTGCGCCTGTTTTTCTGTTGACTGCCGTGTCGGGCATGATCGCTGCCGTGGCAGGCCGGCTGGCGCGCATCATCGACCGAGCCCGAGTGCTGGAAGAGCGGCTGAAGGGCTCGACCGATACCGAGTTCATTCGCGAGGCGCACTGGGAGCTGTCCCGGTTGCGCACGCGCGGTCTGCTGGCCAACGGCACTATCGGCTCACTTACGCTGTGCGCCTTCATGATCGGCTTGACCATCATCCTGCTGTTTTTGGGCGAGACCACGGGCTTCAAGGGTGAAAGTGGGGCCATCGTGACTTTTCTGCTCGGCGTGTTCTGCTTCATGCTGGCGTTGTCCTGCTTCCTGGCCGAAACCTGGATGGC
The DNA here is from genome assembly GCA_031426755.1 of Curvibacter sp. GTDB lineage: Bacteria > Pseudomonadota > Gammaproteobacteria > Burkholderiales > Burkholderiaceae_C > Hylemonella. The sequence continues at coordinate 5,685 of JASJPI010000002.1, read as the reverse complement.
CACGCGCATTCTCAATTTCGGCCGACCCAAGGCCTGAGGCCCCGGGCCGAAGGCTGTGCTCCGGCTCAGTCCTGATGCAGGCTGCCGTGGCGCGCCAGGCGCCGGGCGAGTTCGCTTAAAGCCCGGTAGGCCTCGCCCGCAGTGGGATCCCATGCGCTCACGGCCGGCCCCTGGCGTTGTACCAAGGCGGTGTCGCCTCGAGCAGCAGGACCGGTGAGGGCGCCCGCCGGGCCGAGTGCCAGCACGTTGTCCACGGCGTTGCGCAGCAGCGAGGCGCGTAGCCGGGGCAGCAGCTCGGGCGGGACGCCGCTGTCGCGCCACAAGTCTTCGGCCAAGGCCTGCAGCACCGGCAGGAAGTTGGTGCCGAACACGGCGGCGGCGTGATAAAGCACCTTCTTGTCGGCTTCAACACCAAAGCATTCAGCGCCCAGGGCGGCAAAGACCGGTCTCAGTTCATGTAGGGCGGCTGCATCCCCTTCGAGCCCGCAGGGCGTGCCGGCAAATTGCTGTACGGCCGCCGCCGGCGTCGCGAAGCTCAGGATGCAATGCGCGCTGGCGGTCTGCCAGCCGCGCTCGCGCAAAGGTGCCAGCTCGGCAGCGCCCAGCGCGCCGCTGGCGTGAAAGACACAGGCGGGTGGCATGCCGGCCTGTGCCAAGTGGCGCGCGCTCTCGGCAATCTGCCGGTCTGGCACCGCCATCATCCAGAAGTCGGCCGGTCGCATCTGCGCCAACGATTCGACGGCGCGGCCCGCACCGATGAAGTCGACGGCGGCCTGAGCACTCGCGGGCGAGGTGGTCAGGACATCCTGCACCTGCAGAACGCCCTGCGTGTGCCACAGCCGCCCCAGCGTGCGCCCCACGCGTCCGCAGCCGATCAGGTTGAGCGTTTTCATGCGATCAGAGGATGCCAAACCAGCCCAGCAGGCCGCCGGCGGCCAGCAGCCACAACAGGTGCAGCCGCGTGCGCCAGACGATGAGCGTCGTGACGACGGTGGTCAGCCACAGCGGCCAGTCCTGTGCCGGTTCGCCATGGGCGCTGGCCAAAATCCAGCCGGTGGCAATCAGCAGCGCGATCACGATCGGCGCCATGCCTTGCTTGAAGGCGCGCACGGCACGCAGCTCGCGGTTGGCATGGCTCCAGCGTGAGGCGTAGTAGGTGAGAGAGGAGCTGGGCAGCATGATGCCCAGCATGGACACCAGCACGCCGAACAGGGCCGGCAACAGGCCACCGGCGTTCAGGCCGACATGCCAGCCCATGAGCGCGACGAACAGCACGTTGGGGCCGGGCGCAGCCTGGGCGATGGCGATCGAGGCGTTGAACTGGCTGTCGCTGAGCCAGCCTTGCTGCTCCACCAGAAAGCGGTGCATGTCCGGTGCCGTGGTGATGGCGCCGCCCACCGCCAGCAGCGAGAGCGAGAGGAAGTGGAGAAACAGCTCAAGCCAGTCGCTCCAGATCAGGTGCAGGATTTCGCTCATGGGGTCAGCTTGCGATACGCCAGAACGCAGGCGATCAGACCGAGTCCCAGCAGCACATAGGCCAGCGGCCAGCGCAGCAGGGCAACTGCGGCAAAGCACAGGATGCACAGCACCACGCAAGGGCCCAGTCCCAGCACGTTTCTGCGCAGCGCGGGAAACAACTTGAGCCCGGTGGCGGCAATCAGGCCGGCGGCCACGGCGCCCATGCCGCGCAGCGCACCCATGACGCCGGGATGGCTGGCGTATTGGGCATAGACGAGTGCCAGCACCAGGATGATGAGCATGGGCACGAGCAGCATGCCGGCCAGCGCTGCCAGGGCGCCGCGCAGGCCGAAATAACGCCCGCCGATCATGACGCCCAGGTTGATCACGTTGGGGCCCGGCATGATCTGCGCCACGGCCCATTCCTCGACGAATTCTTCATTCGTCATCCAGCGCTTGCGTTCCACCAGTTCGCGCTGCGCCACGGCCAGCACGCCGCCAAAGCCCTGCAGGGCCAGCACGGTGAAGGAGACAAACAGGTCGCCGAGGGATTGGGGTTGTGTGCGTGGCGTGGCCGGAGGGTGTTGCATGAGGCGATTATCAGGGGCGTCTGCCTGGCCGCAGCGAGGCACAGCCAGGAATGGTCGTATTCACTTCACACCAGTTTCTTCAGGATGCGGATCATGTTGTCGGCCAGCTGGCCATAGGGCGGTTGCAACAGCCGGGCGCCCGAGAACCGCGATTGGGAGAACACCGGTTTGTTGTGGGAGAAAAGCCGAAACCCGGTTTCCCCATGGTAGGCGCCGCTGCCGCTGGGGCCCACGCCGCCGAACGGCAGGTTGTCCTGTGCCACGTGGTAAAGCGTGTCGTTCAGGGTGACGCCGCCTGAGATGGTTTCGCGCAGCACCTGGTCGCGGTGCGCGGTGTCGCGGCCGAACCAATACAGGGCCAGCGGGCGCGGGTGGGCATTGACGTAGCCAATGGCTTCTTCCAGGTTCTGGTAGGGGCGAAGTGGCAGTACCGGGCCGAAGATCTCCTCCTGCATCACGTTCATCTCATCCGTCACGTCGAGCAGCAGCACCGGCGTCATCTTGCGCGTTGTCGCCAGACCTTCTTCGGTGGCATGGGTGGGCAGGACGCGGGCACCGCGGGCCTGCGCGTCCTCGAGCAGGCCTTGCAAACGGGCCTGGTGACGCGGGTTGATGACGCTGGTGTAGTCGTCGTTGTCGGCCAGGGTTGGGTAGAGCCGGCGCGCGGCGCGCACCAGGGCCTGCGCAAAGACATCGAGTCGGTCGGCGGGTACCAGAGCGTAGTCAGGGGCGATGCAGGTCTGGCCGGCATTGAGCAGTTTGCCGGCGGCGATCTTGCGGGCCGCCTCTTCCAGATCGCAGTCGGGGTCGATGATCACGGGCGATTTGCCGCCCAACTCCAGCGTGACCGGCGTCAGGTTGGCGGCGGCGGCCGTGCCGACCTGGCGACCGACCGCGGTGGAGCCGGTGAAGAACAGATGGTCGAAGGGCAGGCGCACGAATTCGCGGGCCAGGTCGGCGTCGCCGGTGACGACGGCGCACTCGTCAGCGGCAAAGTGCTGCTGGATCAGTTGAGCCAGCAGTTCGGAAAAGTGAGGCGTGAGTTCGCTCGGCTTGATCAGCACGCGGTTGCCGGCGGCCAGGGCCTCCACGGCCGGCGCCAGGGCCAGTTGCAGCGGGTAGTTCCAGGGGCTGACGATACCGACCACCCCCAGCGGTTGCGGCGTGATCCAGCTCGAGCCCGGCAGCGAGTGAAACGAGGTGGCAACACGGCGCGTGGCCATCCAGCGTTTGAGGTGCTTGCGCGTGTGGGCAATTCCTCCCAGCACGATGAACACTTCCGCAACCGCGGTTTCGTGCCGCGAGCGGTTGCCGAAGTCGGCCGAGATCGCCGCGGCGATGCGTTCCTCATTCTGCGTCAGCAGGCGCCGCAGTTTTTCCAGCCGATCCAGCCGGACGGCCAGACTGGGGAGACGGTCGCGGGCAAAGGCGGCCTGCTGTGTCTGGAACAAGGTTGCCAGCTCGGCATGAGGTAGGTCTGACATGGTTGGGTCCCTGGATGTCGTTGGTCCCGCAGCTCAGTTGCGTGCGTAGGAGAGGTTGAAGCTGATGACGCCGTCGAAGCGCGACATCTCCTGAGCGAGCTCGGAAATGGTCACCATATTCTGCCGGCTCTGGGCGACAGCGACGAAGCGCCACTCCAGATGCCCGTCCTTGAGCGAAATGGAGATGCTGCCGCCGGCAATCTCATAACCGCGGGCGCTGGCCATGTTGCGCAGCACGCTCTCGACCGGCGCGAAGCCGGTGCGAAAGCGCAGGGTGATGGCGACCGCCTGGCGTGACGGCAGCCACTCCTCCAGTCGGGAAATCCACATCATGCAGATGGCCGACAGCAGGGCCAATGCCATGACCGCGGCGTAGAAGCCGACGCCGACCAGAATGCCGATTACCGAGGAGGCCCACAGGGAGGCGGCCGTGGTCAGGCCGCTGATGTTGAAGCCCTCACGCATGATGACGCCCGCGCACAGGAAGCCGATGCCGGTGACGATGCCCTGGATCACGCGGGTGGTGTCACCTCCCATGATCAGCGGGTTGTGGCCACCGAACCAGTCCGGCGAGTAGCCGCCAATCAATGACAGTGGGTGCGGCGGATGCCATGCAGACCAGGCCGTAGGTCCGCATGCCGGCAGCACGGCCGTGGTAGGAGCGTTCGTAGCCGACCAGCAGGCCCAGGATGAGGGCGCCCAGCAGGTTGAGGAAGACGATCACATTGGTCGCAACCACCGGGGCGGACCAGAAACTCGAGAGCGTTTGCAGAGAGGGCATGGGCTGGCATCCTGTGGCAGTGAAGGGCCTGGGCCATTATGGGCAGATTTGTCGCCGGCTCAAGTCGGAGCCGTTGGGGGAAGCCCTCAGATGGGCACTGACAAGCGTAAAACCTTACACTAGCAGGTTCCCCGAGGTCTCATGAACGCCCCTGTCGACGTCTCCTTTTTTCCGCGCGCCGCCAAGCCGCTGACCAGCTACCGCAAGTACTGGGCGGCGCGTTTTGGCACGGCTCCGTTCCTGCCGATGAGCCGCGCCGAGATGGAGCAGCTCGGCTGGGACAGCTGCGATATCGTCCTGGTCACGGGCGACGCCTATGTGGATCACCCCAGCTTCGGCATGGCCGTGATCGGCCGCGTGCTCGAAGCGCAGGGTTTTCGCGTCGGCATCATCGCCCAGCCGGACTGGCAGAGTGCCGACCCTTTCAAAGCGCTGGGCAAACCGAATCTGTTCTGGGGCGTGACCGCCGGCAACATGGATTCGATGATCAACCGCTACACGGCGGACCGCAAGATCCGCAGCGACGACGCCTACACGCCGGGCGATGTCGGTGGCAAGCGGCCGGACCGCGCCGCCATCGTCTACAGCCAGCGCTGCCGCGAGGCCTTCCCCGATGTGCCCGTCGTGCTGGGCGGCATCGAAGGCTCGCTGCGCCGTATTGCGCACTACGATTACTGGAGCGACAAGGTGCGCCGCTCCCTCGTGGTGGACAGCAAATGCGACCTGCTGCTCTACGGCAATGCCGAGCGCGCCTTGGTGGAAGTAGCGCATCGGCTGGCGGCCAAGGTGCCGGTGCAGCAGATCACCGATGTGCGCGGCACGGCCTTCGTGCGGCGCGAGTCACCCCATGGGGCTGATACGGAATGGTTCGAGATCGATTCGACCGAGGTGGACACCCCGGGCCACGTCGAAGACCACATCAATCCCTACCTGACCACGTCCGAGCAGGCGGCGGCCAAGGGCGGCACGTGTGCCAAGGAGGCGGGCGCCAGCGAGGCGGCCAATCCGGCCATCCAGCCGCTGACCTTCGTTGCCAACCCGGCATTGCAGGGCAAAACCCGGCGCCCACCGCGCGAACGCACGGTGGTCCGTCTGCCGAGCTACGAGCAGGTCAAGTCCGACCCGGTGCTCTACGCCCATGCCAACCGCGTGCTGCACCTGGAGACCAACCCCGGCAATGCGCGCGCGCTGGTGCAGGCGCATGGCGGGGGCAGCACGGCGCGCGACGTCTGGCTCAATCCGCCACCGATCCCGCTGACCACGGCCGAGATGGACTACGTGTTCGACCTGCCGTATGCGCGCAGCCCGCACCCGGCCTATGCGGACGAGAACGGCAGCCATGACGGCGCCACCAAGATCCCGGCCTGGGAGA
>JASJPI010000001.1:0-255100 GCA_031426755.1 Curvibacter sp. | reverse complement strand
TCATCAGGCGGGCCTGCAGGCCGGGCAGGGAGTCGCCCATCTCGCCTTCGATTTCGGCCTTGGGGGTGAGTGCCGCCACCGAGTCCACCACCACCAGGTCGACCGCGCCGGAGCGCACCAGGCTGTCGACGATCTCCAGCGCCTGTTCGCCGGTGTCGGGTTGGGAAATCAGCAGATCAGGCAGGTTGACGCCCAGTTTCTGCGCGTACTGCACGTCCAGCGCGTGCTCGGCGTCGACGAAGGCGCAGGTGCCGCCCAGTTTCTGCATTTCGGCGATGACCTGCAGCGTCAGCGTGGTCTTGCCGGACGACTCCGGACCGTAGATCTCGATCACGCGGCCGCGCGGCAGGCCGCCGACGCCCAGCGCGATGTCCAGCCCCAGGGAGCCGGTGGAGACCACCTGGATGTCCTCGATCGACTCACCCTCGCCCAGGCGCATGATGGTGCCCTTGCCGAACTGCTTTTCAATCTGAGCCAGTGCGGCTTGCAGGGCCTTGGCTTTTTCGCTGTTGGCGGCATCGGCTCGCGTGCCCTTGACGGTGGTTGCGTCCATGGAAATCTCCTTGAAGTTCGGTTGGGTGGCTGGTTTCATCCAGTGGTTTTAATCACAGGCTGGATGCTTGAACAGTAGTCTACCGCGAGCGATAGATGCGAGTAAACCCATTTTTTAGTCATCTTGGTTTACCATTCGCCAATGACCCATGACCCCCTGCACAAGCCCGCCGATGGCTGGCGCCAGACCCACCTGGGCCGGCTGCTGGGCCACGCCATGCGCCGCTTCGACACCCGCGTGCTGCACCTGATGGCGCACAACGCCGAGGTGCCGCTGGCCCTGTCCAACCTGGCGGCGCGCGGCCAGGTCAGCGCCGCCCACATCCACATCACGCGCCATCTGGCACTGGAAGGCTCGCGCCTGACCGAACTGGCCGAGCAGGCCGGCATGAGCAAGCAGGCGATGGGCAAGCTGGTCGACCAATGCGAAGCCTGGGGCCTGGTGACACGCGAAGCCGACGCCCGTGACGCGCGAGCCAAACGGGTGCACTTCACGCCCGCCGGCCTGGCCTGGCTCCAAGCCTTCGAGCAGGCCGTGGTTCAGGCCGAGGCCGAACTCAAGCAGACGGTGGGCGAGGAGGTCGCCGCCGTCATTGCCCTCGGCCTGGAAGCCTACGCCAGCTGAACCGGCTTGCGCTGCAGCGCCTAAAATCAGGGTTGGCGAACAAGCCCGCGCCAGTCGAGCTACCGCCCAAGGAGACATGCATGCGAATTCTGATTGCCGAGGACGACCAGGTGCTGGCCGATGGCCTGCTGCGCACCCTGCGCAGTTCTGGCGCCGCCGTGAACCATGTGGCCAGCGGCACCGAGGCCGACGCAGCCCTCATGACCAACACCGAGTTCGATCTGCTGATCCTGGACCTGGGGCTGCCCAAGATGCACGGCCTGGAGGTGCTGAAAAAACTGCGCGCGCGCGGCTCCGCCCTGCCGGTGCTGATCCTCACCGCGGCCGACAGCGTGGAAGAACGCGTCAAGGGCCTCGACTACGGCGCCGACGACTACATGGCCAAACCCTTCAGCCTGCAGGAGCTCGAGGCGCGCGTACGCGCCCTGATACGTCGCGGCATGGGCGGCACCAGCAGCAACATCAAGCACGGCCCGCTGGTCTACGACCAGGCCGGCCGCGTCGCCACCATCGACGGCAAGATGGTCGAGCTGTCAGCGCGCGAGCTCGGCCTGCTCGAAGTGCTGCTGCAGCGTTCCGGCCGCCTGGTCAGCAAGGACCAGCTGGTCGAGCGCCTGTGCGAGTGGGGCGAAGAGGTCAGCAACAACGCCATCGAGGTCTACATCCACCGCCTGCGCAAGAAGATCGAAAAGGGCCCGATCCGCATCGCCACTGTGCGCGGCCTCGGTTACTGCCTCGAGAAAATCCCCGGATGAATGTGGCCCCCACGGTCGCCCACTGCGTGGGACTCCCTGCCCCACAGCGAAGGCTAGTCCTGCGCTTTGCTTGGACGTGGGGCCGCGTTTCACCTTGGGACGGCCCGGCGATGCAACATGCAGCCTCCATGCGCCTGCACGTCGTGTTCGGCTCTGGGCAGGTTCTGGGCTAGCTTTCCATGAAACTGTTCCAGCGCGAGCAGCGCTCGCTGTTCGGCGAAATTCTCGACTGGATGCTCACGCCGCTGCTGCTGCTGTGGCCGATCAGCCTGGTGCTGACTTGGCTGGTGGCGCAGAACATCGCCGGCAAACCGTTCGACCGCGCGCTGGAATACAACGTCAACGCCCTGGCCCAGCTGGTCACGGTGAACAAGCAGCACGTGCAGTTCAACCTGCCGCTGCCGGCGCGCGAACTGCTGCGCGCCGACGACGCCGACACCATCTACTACCAGGTACTCGGCGCGCGCGGTGAATACCTCAGCGGCGAGCGCGATTTCCCGCTGCCGCCGGAAGACGAACCGATCGTGCCCGGCGAAGTCCGTCTGCGCGACGACGAATTCCACGGCCTCGACATCAAGGTGGCCTACATGTGGGTGCCGCTCAACCTGCCGGGCGCCAAGATGGCCCTGGTGCAGGTGGCCGAAACGCTGGACAAGCGTTCGGTGCTGGCGGCCGAGATCATCAAGGGCGTCATGCTGCCGCAGTTCGTCACCCTGCCGCTGGCCGTGCTGCTGGTCTGGCTGGCACTGGTGCAGGCCATCAAGCCGCTGAACCGGCTCGAAGAACGCATCCGCGCCCGCAAGCCGGACGACCTCAGCCCGCTGGACGCCCAGACCGTGCCGCTGGAAGTGGCCCCGCTGGTGGCCTCGGTCAACGACCTGCTGCTGCGCCTGAAGGATTCGATCGCCACGCAGAAACGCTTCCTGGCCGATGCGGCGCACCAGCTCAAGACGCCGCTGGCCGGGCTGCGCATGCAGGCCGACCTGGCCCAGCGCGAGAGCACCAGCACCGAGGAGCTCAAGCAATCCCTGCGGCAGATCGGCCGCGCCAGCATCCGCGCCACCCACACCGTCAACCAGCTGCTGGCCCTGGCCCGCGCCGAGGGCGGTAACGCCACCACCCACCGCCAGCCCTGCGACCTGGCACGCCTGACCATGGACGTGGTGCGCGACTGCGTGCCGCGTGCCATGGACAAGCACATCGACCTCGGCTTCGAAGGCGCGCAGCCCGGCACGCCCGGCATCATGCTCGAAGGCAACCCGACCCTGCTCAAGGAGCTGGTGCGCAACCTGCTGGACAACGCCATCAACTACACACCGTCGAGTCCCGAGAAACCCGGCGTCATCACGGCGCGCGTGCTGGCCGACCCCTTCGGCAAGGTGGCCCTGCTGCAGGTGGAGGATTCCGGCCCGGGCATCCCGGAGACGGAACGCGAACTGGTATTCCAGCCCTTCTACCGCGCCCTGGGGGTGGAGGCAGACGGCTCAGGCCTGGGCCTGCCGATTGCACAGGAAATCGCCCACCAGCACCACGCCGTCATCAGTGTGGAAGACACCCGGCCCGGCCAGGTACCGCCGGGGGCGTGCTTCACCGTGCGTTTCAATCTCGATGCGTTGCAGACCGACAGCCAGGCCGGCTGAGCGGCTCGCCGGCCCGTGCCGCCTTATTTGCAGTTGCGCAAGGGCTTGCCGGCCAGTGCTGATCTGACCTCGGCCAGCCGCGTACGCAGGGCCTCATCGGCCGCCGGAATCTTGAGCAGGCTGCCCCGGAACTCAACGCGCTCCTGCACCACGCGCGCCGTGCGCACGCCGCGCCGGTTGAGCGCGACCAGCTCCTCGCTGGCCGCGGCCTGCGTCGCAAAGCCGCCGAGCGACAGGCCGGGCTCCAGCTCGGGATTGGTCAGCGGCTCGAAGCGCAGATTGAGATTGGCCAGCTCCGCGCGCTTGCGGGCCAGGGCCTCGGCATTCGGATAACGCCCCATGTAGACGATCCAGCGCGCCGGCTCGACCGCCGTGTCCAGCAGCCAGGAGCCCGGCGGCAGTGCCGCCTCGAGCGCTTTACGCAGCACGATCACCTGCGCGTCGTCAAACAGCCCGGCCTGCAGACACTCTGACGGCTTGGCCGGCGCCTGGACTACCACTTCGGCACTGCGCGCCTCGTCGGACGACAGGATGCGCATGGCCTCGGGCCGGATCTGCTGCGCCAGCCGTTGCGGCTCGGATTGCGGAGCCGGCGCGAAGCCGTAGTTCCGCAGCAGATCATGGGACCAGGCGTAGTAGAGGCCGTTGAGCAGCACCAGCGCCAGAACAAGAAGTCGCAACATGCTTATCGAACAGGGTTCAGGTGGAGGGACGGACGCTGACCTCGGCACTGCTGACCCGGGTCAACCCCGCCGCAGTATGCACCAGCAGGGCTCCGCTGCCGTCCACCCCCTGCGCCAGCCCGTGGGTGCCATCGCTCAGGTTCACGTGGCGCCCGGCCAGCGCATCGCGCCGCAGGAAAGCCGCCCGGAACGGCTCAAAACCTTCTGCTGCAAAACGCTGGACCGCCTGCACCAGCGGTGCGGCCACGCGCAGCAACGCGGCCGGGGCATCGATGCCGGGTTCCAGTTCCTGCAGCCAGGCCGGCGGCGTGGCCAGACCGGTGGCCGTGCGCGGCGCAATGTTGATGCCCACGCCGATGACGGCATAGCGCATGGCGCCGCTACCGTCGCCGCCGGGCCGCCCCGAGGTGCCAGCGGCGGCAGTGGCCAGCGTGGGGGCGTTGTTCGCCGTCTCGATCAGGATGCCGGCCAGCTTGCGGTCGTGCAGCCAGACATCGTTGGGCCACTTGAGCTGCAGATCCGGGTGCAGGCTCTGCACCACGCTCACCCCCACCGCCAGCGACAGGCCGGACCAGTCCGCCATCTGCAGCGGCAGGCCGAGGGAAAAGGTCAGGGTGGCACCGACATCGGCGGCCGTGGCGCCCTGCCAGGCCCGGCCCAGCCGACCGCGGCCGGCGCTCTGGGTCTCGGCCACCAGCAGCACCGGCTCGGTTTGCCCGGCACGGGCACGGCGCATCAGCTCGGTGTTGGTGGAATCGATGCTCGGCAGCACTTCGACCGTGAAGCCGGGCAGCGTCGGCGCCACCGCCTCCCAGATCGCCTCGGCCGGCCAGTTCAGCATCGCCCTTGCCTTGTTGCCATGGCCTCGACCTTCAGCGCTTGTCTTTCCTGGCCTTGTCCTTCTTGGCCTTGCTCTTTTTCTTCTTCGACTTCTTGGGCTTCTTCGCCTCGTCGTCCTTGGGCGCCAGCAGCGTGCCGCGGCAGTTCTTGCTGCCGCACCAGCACGGGTATTCGGCCTTGAGCTTCTTGGTGTAGGGCGCGTCGATGATCAGACCGTAGTCGTAGTTCAGCTCCTCGCCCGCCTTGATGTTGCGCAAGGCCTTGATGAAGATGCGGTCGTTCACCTCGTCGGCCTCGCAGTTCGGGTCGCAGGAGTGGTTGATCCAGCGCGAGGAGTTGCCGCCGACCTTGGCGTCGATCACATGGTCTTCATCGACGTGGAAGTAGAAGGTGTGGTTCGGGTCCTTCGGGTCGTGCGGGTGGCGGCGCTCCGCCTCGGCCCAGTCGATGATCTCCCCGACGTACTCGATGATGGTCTCGCCCTCGGCGATGTCCTGCACGGCGAACACCCCCTTGCCATGAACGCCGGAACGGCGGGTTTGAATGCGGCGGCTGGTATTTTCGGGGGGGTGTTTGGACACGGCTGAAAAATTTGGTAAGGTGAATCCGTATGGGCGCGCGCGTGTGCGCGCTCACGTGCATGCGCGTACGCGCACGCGAGAACTGGATTGTAGTCAGATGAAAAACGCAGTTTTGAACAAAACCCTGGTCATTGCCGAAAAGCCCTCGGTCGCCCAAGACATCGTGCGCGCGCTCACGCCGGTGGCAGGCAAGTTCGAGAAGCACGACGAATACTTCGAGAGCGACAGCTACGTCGTCTCCAGCGCGGTCGGCCACCTGGTGGAGATCCAGGCGCCGGAGCAGTACGACGTCAAGCGCGGCAAGTGGAGCTTCGCCCACCTGCCGGTGATCCCGCCGCACTTCGACCTCAAGCCGGTGGACAAGACCAAGACGCGCCTGAACGCCGTGGTGAAACTGGCCAAGCGCAAGGACGTCGACAAGATCGTCAATGCCTGCGACGCGGGCCGCGAGGGCGAGCTGATCTTCCGCCTGATCGAGCAGTACGCCGGCGGCGCCAAGCCCCTGGGCAAGCCGGTCAGCCGCCTGTGGCTGCAGAGCATGACACCGCAGGCCATCCGCGACGGCTTCAATGCCCTGCGCACGGACAAGCAGATGCAGCCGCTGGCCGACGCCGCGCGCAGCCGCTCCGAGGCCGACTGGCTGGTCGGCATCAACGGCACGCGCGCCATGACCGCCTTCAACTCGCGCGACGGCGGCTTCTTCCTCACCACCGTCGGCCGGGTGCAGACGCCGACGCTGGCCGTGGTGGTGGAGCGCGAGGAAAAGATCCGCAAGTTCGTCAGCCGCGACTACTGGGAGGTGCATGCCACCTTCGGCGCGCAGGCCGGTGAATACGCCGGCAAATGGTTCGACCCGAAATGGAAGAAGGCCCCGGCCAGCGAGGGCGTGGAACCCGACCCGGAGCAGCGGGCCGACCGCGTCTGGAGCGAGCGGGAAGCGCGGGCCATTGCCGACGCCGTGCGCGGCCAGACGGCTACCGTCACCGAGGAAAGCAAACCCACCACCCAGGCTTCGCCGGCCCTGTTCGACCTGACCAGCCTGCAGCGCGAGGCCAACGGCAAGTTCGGCTTTTCCGCCAAGACCACGCTGTCGCTGGCGCAAAGCCTGTACGAGCGCCACAAGGCCCTGACCTACCCGCGGACCGACTCGCGCCACCTGCCCGAGGACTACCTGCCGGTGGTGCAGGACACCTTCGGCATGCTGGCCGACTCCGGCATGAAGCACCTGGCGCCGCACGCCGCCACTGCGCTCAAGGGCGGCTACATCAAGCCCAGCAAGCGCATCTTCGACAACGCCAAGGTCAGCGACCACTTTGCCATCATCCCGACGCTGCAGGCACCCAGCGGCCTGAGTGACGCCGAGCAGAAGCTGTACGACCTGGTGGTGCGCCGCTTCATGGCGGTGTTCTTCCCCAGCGCCGAATACCAGGTGACCACCCGCATCACGACCGCGGCCAACCACGCGTTCAAGAGCGAAGGCAAGGTGCTGGTCAAGCCGGGCTGGCTGGCGATCTACGGCAAGGAAGCGCAGGACGAAACGAAAGAGGGCGAGGACAGTGGCAAGACCCTGGTGGCCGTGCAGCCGGGTGAACGCGTGCAGACCGAACAGGTCGACCCCAAGGCCCTGAAGACCCGGCCGCCGGCACGCTACTCCGAAGCCACGCTGCTAGGCGCCATGGAAGGCGCCGGCAAGCTGGTGGAAGACGACGAGCTGCGCGAAGCGATGCAGGAGAAAGGCCTGGGCACGCCGGCCACCCGCTCCAGCATCATCGAAGGTCTGATCGCCGAGAAGTACATGCTGCGCGAAGGGCGTGAACTGATCCCCACCGCCAAGGCCTTCCAGCTCATGACGCTGCTGCGCGGCCTGGGCGTGGAGGAACTCTCCAAGCCCGAGCTGACCGGCGAATGGGAATACAAGCTGGCCGAGATGGAACATGGCCGCCTCTCGCGCGACGCCTTCATGCGCGAGATCGCCGAGATGACCGAGCACATCGTCAAGAAGGCCAAGGAGTACGACCGCGACACCGTGCCGGGCGACTACGCCACGCTCACCACGCCGTGCCCGAACTGCGGCGGCGTGGTGAAGGAAAACTACCGCCGCTACGCCTGCACCGGCAAGGACGGCAACAGCGAAGGCTGCGGCTTTTCCTTCGGCAAGACGCCGGCCGGCCGCACCTTCGAGGTGGCGGAAGTGGAAGCTTTCCTGCGCGACAAGCGCATCGGCCCGCTGGACGGCTTCCGCTCCAAGGCCGGCTGGCCGTTCACGGCCGAGATGGTGATCAAGTTCGACGAAGAGGCCAAGAACTACAAGCTCGAATTCGACTTCGGCGACGACAAGGCGGAGGAAACCGGCGAGCTGGTGGACTTCTCGGCCAAGGAATCGCTTGGCGCCTGCCCCAAGTGCGGCGGCGCGGTGTACGAACATGGCAAGAACTACGTCTGCGAGAAATCGGTGCCGACGATGGCGCAGGCCACACCGAGCTGCGACTTCAAGAGCGGCCAGATCATCCTGCAGCAGCCGGTCGAGCGCGAGCAGATGACGAAGCTGCTGGCCACCGGCAAGACCGACCTGCTCGACAAGTTTGTCTCCATGCGCACGCGCCGCCCCTTCAAGGCCATGCTGGCCTGGGACGCCGAGGCCGGCAAGGTGAACTTCGAGTTCGCACCCAGCAAGTTCCCGCCGCGCAAGCCCTCGGCCAAGACGACGGCCAAAGCCGCCCCGGCCGCCAAGAAGGTGCCGGCGAAGAAAGCCGCCGCCAAAAAAGCACCGGCCAAGAGCACCACCCCGAAGGCCCCGCGCAAGCCGGCGGCCGGCAAGGCACCCAGCGCCGCGCTGGCCGCCGTCATCGGCAACGAGCCGGTGGCGCGCACCGAGGTGGTCAAGAAGCTGTGGGACTACATCAAGGCCAACGGCCTGCAGGACGCCACCAACAAGCGCGCCATCAATGCCGACGCCAAGCTGTTGCCGGTGTTCGGCAAGCCACAGGTCACGATGTTCGAGCTGGCTGGCATCGTCGGCAAGCACCTGGGCTGAGCTCCCGGCTGGCAAACCGGGACGCAAACACCTAGACTGCGAGCCTTCGACCCGCACAGGAGACCCCCATGACCTTCACGCTTTCCAGCCCCGAGATCCAGGCCGGCGGCATGATTCCGGCCAGTTTCGAGTTCAACGGTTTCGGCTGTTCGGGCGAGAACAAGTCACCGGCACTCCAGTGGCGCGGCGCACCGCAAGACACCCGCAGCTTCGCCGTCACGGTGTACGACCCCGACGCCCCCACCGGCTCGGGCTGGTGGCACTGGCTGGTGATCAACATCCCGCCCGATGTGACCGGGTTGCCGGGCAACACCGGCGTGCCCAACAGCAGCACGCTGCCCAAGACGGCACGGCAGATCCGCAACGATTACGGCGTCAACGCCTGGGGCGGCGTCTGCCCGCCGCCGGGTGACGCACCGCACCGCTACATCTTCACGGTGCATGCGCTCAAGGTCGACACGCTCGACGTGCCGGCCGATGCCACCGCCGCGCTGACCGGCTTCATGATCCATGCCAACACCCTGGCCACGGCCAGCTTCACCGCCCGATACGGGCGCCCTTGACCCGCCAAGATGCTATCAAAAAAATAGCTGCCAACGCATGATTGACAGGGGCTAAGGCTCATTTTTATTCTGATTCAGAACTTTTCCATGAACATCTCCAAAGACACCGTTGTCACCCTGAACTACACCGTGAACGCCGGCCCGGGCCAACCACCCGAGTCCGGCCAGCAGGCCTACCTGCATGGCGGCTACGGCAACACCTTTGCCAAGCTCGAAGCCGCGCTGGAAGGCCAGGCTCCCGGCTTTGCCACCACCCTGGTGCTGCAGCCGGAAGACGCCTTCGGCGTGCGCGATGAAAGCCTGGTGCGCACCATCCCCAAGAGCGAGTTCCCGCCCGGCGTGAAGGTCGGTGGCCAGTTGCGCGGCATGACCGACGACGGCCGCGAGCAGGTGTTCAACGTGGTCAAGATCAAGGGGCCGCAGGTGCTGCTCGACGGCAACCACCCCTTTGCCGGCAAGGTGCTGCGCTTCACGCTCAAGGTGCTGGAAGTGCGTGCCGCCACGCCGGAAGAAGTGACCCACGGCCATGCGCATGGGGTGCACGGGCATCACCACTGAGCCAGACCCCGGCCGTCATGAGCAACACTGACTGGAGCCGGGTCGAGGTCGAGGCCATCGTCGCTGACTACCTGTCGATGTTGGCGTCAGAGCTTGCCGGCACGCCGTACAACAAGACCGCACATCGACGGACGCTCAAGCCTTTGTTGCAAGGTCGCTCGGACTCTTCCATCGAGTTCAAGCACGCCAACATCAGCGCTGCACTGCTGGATGCCGGCTTTCCCTATATCAATGGCTACAAACCTCTGCCCAACTATCAGTCACTCTTGGCCGAGGTCTTGGCTGAACGGCTCGATAAAACGCCAGACTTGTTCACGCTAGCTGCCACCGACGCCGACCGTCCCATCGTTGTGCCGGAAGTCGAGGACATCCTCGCCGCCCTGACCGAGCGGCCCCAACCTCGTCCAGCGTCACACAAAATCTCCGAGCCCTCTGTCCCCATCATTCGATTGCCCACCAATTACATTGAGCGCGAAGCCCGGAACCGCTCCTTGGGCAATGCCGGTGAGTTGTTTGTGCTGAACTTCGAGCGCGCCCGTCTGATCCACGCCGGCCAAGAATCGCTGGCCGCCAAGATTGAACACACGGCCAAGGTGCGCGGCGATCATGCGGGCTACGACATTCTCTCCTTTGAGGCTTCGGGCGCCGAGCGCCTGATTGAAGTGAAGACGACGAAGTACTGCGTCGAGACGCCTTTCTTCGTGACGCGCAACGAAGTCGCCACCTCGGAGCGTCACGCCTCGCAGTACCAGCTCTACCGGCTGTTCGCCTTCCGGCAAGCGCCTCGGCTCTACACCCTGCCCGGTGCCATTGACCACACGTGCAGGCTGTCGGCCGCAACCTTTCTCGCCGCACCTAAATAAAAAACGCGCCCGAAGGCGCGTTTTTCGTTCGTGGGCAGGCGCAGAACCGGCTCGGCCGGGCTGCTGCCTGCGCCCCCTGCAAGGGGGAAGGCGGCATCGCCGCCACGGTGAGCTTTACTTCGCCACCACGCGCACCATCTCCAGGCACTTGTTGGAGTAGCCCCACTCGTTGTCGTACCAGCTCACCACCTTGACGAAGGTGCTGTCCAGCGCAATGCCGGCTTCGGCATCGAACACCGAGGTGCAGCTCTCGCCGCGGAAGTCGGTGGCCACCACCTTGTCTTCGGTGTAGCCGAGCACGCCCTTCAAGGCACCCTGGCTCTGGGCCTTCATCTCGGCGCAGATGTCCTTGTAGCTGGCTTCCTTGTTGAGCTCGACCGTCAGGTCGACCACCGAGACGTCGCTGGTCGGCACGCGGAAGGACATGCCGGTGAGCTTCTTGTTGAGCTCGGGGATGACCACGCCGACGGCCTTGGCAGCACCGGTGGAAGAGGGGATGATGTTTTCCAGGATGCCGCGGCCGCCGCGCCAGTCTTTGTTCGACGGGCCGTCCACGGTCTTCTGGGTGGCAGTGGTGGCGTGCACGGTGGTCATGAGGCCGCGCTTGATGCCCCACTTGTCGTTCAGCACCTTGGCCACCGGGGCCAGGCAGTTGGTGGTGCAGCTGGCATTGCTGATGATGGCCTGGCCGGCGTAGCTCTTGTCGTTGACACCGAAGACGAACATGGGGGTGTCGTCCTTGGAAGGCGCGGACATGATCACCTTCTTGGCACCGGCGGCCAGGTGCTTCTCGGCGCTGGCCTTGTCGAGGAACAGGCCGGTGGCTTCCAGCACGATGTCGGCACCGATCTCGTTCCACTTCAGGTTGGCCGGGTCGCGTTCCTGCGTCAGGCGGATCTTCTTGCCGTTGACGATCAGGGTGTTGCCGTCCACGCTGACTTCACCCTTGAAGCGGCCATGCACGCTGTCGTACTTGAGCATGTAGGCCAGGTAGTCGGGTTCCAGCAGGTCGTTGATGCCCACCACTTCGATGTCGGAGAAGTTCTGCACCGCAGCGCGGAACACCATGCGGCCGATGCGGCCGAATCCGTTGATGCCTAGTTTGATCGTCATGATGGACTCTTTCAAGAGAAGTTAAAAAAACAAATCGAAAATTACTTCTTGGCCAGGACCGCCTGAACGGTTTCCGCCACGTTCTCGGGCGTGAAGCCGAAGTGCTTGAACAGCACCGGCGCCGGAGCGGACTCGCCATAGGTGTCGATGCCGACCACGGCGGCGCAGCCGTATTTCCACCAGCCTTCGGTCACGCCCATCTCGACCGCGATGCGCGGCAGACCCGCGGGCAGCACGGCCATCTTGTAGGCCGCGGTCTGCCGGTCGAAGGTGGTGGTACTGGGCATGGAGACCACGCGCACGGCAATCTTCTGCGCGGCCAGCAGTTCCTGCGCTTTCAGCGCCAGCTGCACTTCGGAGCCGGTGGCGATGATGACGGCTCGTGCTGATCTCTTCAGGCCCAGATGCGCCGGCTCGGACAGCACATAGGCGCCGCGGCTGATGTCGCCCAGGTCCTTCTTCGGGGCATAGGGCAGGTTCTGGCGGCTCAGCAGGAGCGCGGTGGGCTTGGTCGCGTTCTGCAGCGCCACGGCCCAGGCCACGGTGGTCTCGGCGGTGTCGGCCGGGCGCCAGACATCCAGGTTGGGGATCAGGCGCAGGCTGGCGGCGTGCTCGACCGACTGGTGCGTCGGGCCGTCTTCACCCAGGCCGATGGAGTCGTGCGTGAACACATGCACCACGCGCTGCTTCATCAGTGCGGCCATGCGGATGGCGTTGCGGCTGTAGTCGCTGAAGGTCAGGAAGGTGCCGCCGTAGGGAATGAAACCGCCATGCAGCGCAATGCCGTTCATGATGGTGGCCATGCCGAACTCGCGCACGCCGTAGTTGATGTGGCGCCCGCCGTTGGGTTCGCCGGCCTGGTCGAAACGCAGGTTGGGCGTGTGGCTGGTGTTGGTCAGGTTCGAACCGGTGAGGTCGGCCGAGCCGCCCAGCAGCTCGGGCAGGGCAGCGGTGAAAGCTTCCAGTGCCAGCTGCGAGGCCTTGCGCGACGCCACGGTCTCGGCCTTGGTGTGGGCGGCAATCGCCGCATCCACTGCCACCTGGGCAAAGTTCTTGGGCAGTTCGCCGGCCATGCGGCGCTTGAATTCGGCCGCCAGCTCGGGGTAGGCTGCCTTGTAGGCAGCGAACTTGGCGTCCCAGGCGGCTTCCAGCGACAGACCTTTGGTCTTGGCATTCCAGTCGTCGTACACGGCTTGCGGGATGACGAAGGGCGGGTGCTCCCAGCCCAGCGCTTCGCGCGTGAGCTTGATCTCTTCGGCGCCGAGCGGCTCGCCGTGGGCCTTGGCGGTGTCGGCGCGGTTCGGGCTGCCCTTGCCGATGGAGGTCTTGCAGATGATCAGCGTCGGCTTCTCGGCCGAGTTCCTGGCGTCGGCAATGGCACGCGACACGGCGGCGGCATCGTGGCCGTCGACCGGGCCGATCACGTTCCAGCCGTAGGCGACGAAGCGCAGCGCCGTGTTGTCGACGAACCAGGGCGTGACCTGGCCGTCGATGGAGATGCCGTTGTCGTCGTACAGCGCGATCAGCTTGTTGAGCTTCCAGGCGGCGGCCAGCGAAGCCGCTTCGTGGCTGATGCCTTCCATCATGCAGCCGTCGCCCAGGAACACGTAGGTGCGGTGGTCGACGATGGTGTGGTTCACTTTGCCATCATTGCGGTTGAATTCCTTGGCCAGCAGCTTTTCGGCCAGCGCCATGCCGACGGCATTGGTCACGCCCTGGCCCAGCGGGCCGGTGGTGGTTTCCACGCCGGGGGTGTGACCCACTTCGGGGTGGCCGGCGGTCTTGCTGTGCAGCTGGCGGAAGTTCTGCAGTTCCTTCATGGGCAGCGGATAGCCGGTGAGGTGCAGCAGCGCGTACAGCAGCATGGAGCCGTGGCCGTTGGAGAGCACGAAGCGGTCGCGGTCGGCCCAGTGCGGGTTGGCCGGGTTATGGCGCAGATGCTCGCCCCACAGTGCCACCGCCATGTCGGCCATGCCCATGGGAGCGCCGGGGTGTCCGGAGTTGGCTTGTTGCACTGCATCCATTGCCAGCGCGCGAATCGCGTTGGCCATTTGTTGGGTATTTGCCATGTAGGGGGCCGCTCCGGAAGAGGTGTCAGGGGAAACCCGGTATTTTACCGGTCCCTTTCCAGCCGGTCCCGGCGCGCCGGCCCTGGGCCGCTCTGGCACCGGCAATCGTCTAAAGTGCAGCCTGTGCAACACCTCTCTTCCATCAAAGCCATGGTGCTGGCCGCCGGACGCGGCGAACGCATGCGCCCGCTGACCGACACCACGCCCAAGCCCCTGCTGCCGGTGCGCGGCAAGCCCCTGCTGCAGTGGCATGTGGATGCGCTGGCGCGTGACGGCTTCACCGACATCGTCATCAACACCGCCTGGCTGGGCGAGCAGATTCCAAGTCATTTTGGCCCGGAGCCCTTGTCAGATGGACATGTGCCGCTATCAATTTCATACTCGTACGAGGGCCAGGACTTCGGCGGTGCGCTGGAGACGGCCGGCGGCATCGTGCGCGCCCTGCCTCAATTGGGTGAACTGTTCTGGGTCCTGGCCGGTGATGTGTTCGCACCGGACTTCGTCTTTTCGCCGGCAGCTGTGGCCCGCTTTGCCGCCTCCGGCAAACTGGCGCACCTCTGGCTGGTACCGAATCCGGCGCACAACCCGAAGGGCGATTTCGGCCTGGGCCCCGACCCCGCCACCCCCGGCCTGCAACTCGCCTTGAACCAGGCCGAGGTCAAGTACACCTACAGCACCATCGGCCTGTACCGGCGCGAATTGTTCGAGGCACCCTGGTGCGATGTGCCGGCCGGCAACCCGCAGGGCGTCAAGACCCCGCTGGCGCCCTTGCTGCGCCGGGCCATGGACAATCAGCTGATCAGTGCGGAGCTGTACCTGGGGGCCTGGACCGATGTCGGCACCCCGGCGCGGCTGGCTCAGCTCAACCAGACCGAAACATCATGACCTCTTCCTTGTACGCCCAGCGTCGCGCCCGGCTGGCCCAGCAACTGGGCGCCGATGGCATTGCCATCGTCCCGACGGCAACCGAACATCTGCGCAACCGCGACAGCGAATTCCTGTTCCGTTTCGACAGCTACTTCCATTACCTGAGCGGTTTTGGCGAACCCAATGCCTGGCTGGTCATCACCAGCGACGGCCACACCACGCTGTTCTGCCAACCGAAAGACCTGGAGCGCGAGATCTGGGACGGCATCCGCCTCGGCCCCGAGGCAGCGCCGGCGACGCTTGGCGTGGATGCGGCCTTTGCCGTGACAGAACTGGAGCAGCGCTTGCCCAAGCTGCTGGAGAACAAGGCCACGGTCTGGTACCCGTTCGCCACCCACCAGGGGCTGGAGGGGCGCATCGACGGCTGGTTGAAGTCGGTGCGCGCACGCGCGCGCTTTGGCGCGCTGTGCCCCGACACCCAGCGTGACCTGTGCAGCCTCCTGGACGAAATGCGCCTGATCAAGGACACCCATGAGCAGGTCGTCATGCGCCGTGCTGCACAGATCAGCGCCGGTGCCCACATCCGCGCCATGCAGCTGTCGGCGCGCATGCTGCGCCAAGGCGAGGACGTGCGCGAGTACCACCTCGACGCCGAACTGCTGCACGAATTCCGCCGCCACGGTTCGCAGTACCCGGCCTACGGCTCCATCGTTGCCGCCGGCGCCAATGCCTGCGTGCTGCATTACCGCGCTGACGACGCGCCGATCCGTGATGGCGAACTGGTGCTGATTGACGCCGCCTGCGAACTCGACGGCTACGCCAGCGACATCACGCGCACCTTCCCGGCCAACGGCAAGTTCAGCGGACCGCAGCGCGCACTGTACGACCTGGTGCTGGCGTCCCAGAACGCCGCGGTGGCGGCCACCAAGCCGGGCGCCCGCTTCACCGACCCGCACGAGGCGGCCGTCAAGGTGCTGACGCAAGGCATGCTGGACCTCGGCCTGCTCGACAGGAACCAGGTCGGCACGCTGGAAGACGCCATTCATCACCGCCACTACTTTGCCCACTACATGCACCGCACCAGCCACTGGCTGGGCATGGACGTGCACGACTGCGGCAGCTACGTGGAGCCCTCCGAGCTCGGCGCGGTGAGTTCGCGGCACGACCCGCTTTCGGGCGAGGTCATCCAGAACCGCCCCAGCCGCATCCTGCGGCCCGGCATGGCCCTGACCCTGGAACCCGGCCTCTACGTGCGGCCGAGCGACCACATCCCGCGTGAGTTCTGGAACATCGGCATTCGCATTGAGGACGACGCCATCGTCACCGACAGCGGCTGTGACTTGATCACGCGCGACGTCCCCGTCGAAGCCGGCGAGATCGAAGCCCTGATGCGCGCCTGAAAACGCCAGCGCCCGGTCGGGCGCTGGCTATTTCCTTCTTTGGCAAAAGCAATTGGCCGCATTCATAGCCAATAACTACCATAGATAGTAATTCAATTGCTTTCAACCAATGAGGGGCACCATGGCCAACTTCGCACGCACCCATCTGATCACGCTCAAGAAAACCGCCAGCTACTACCTGCTCCACATCACGGTAGCGGCTGGCGTGGCCTATTCGGTCACAGGCGACCTGCTCATGGCGCTCACCTTGAGCCTGCTCGAGCCCACCGTACAGGCCGTGGCCTTCTTCTTCCACGAAAAAGCCTGGGAACGCCGACGTGGCAGCCCACCGAGCCCCACGAAGGCTGCGCCTGTCCCGGTCTGAACCCCGAGCAGGTGCGTGAATGGTTCGTCTTTGCGTAAAAGTAAAAAGCAAGCGACCCGTTTGCATTGATTACATCTGCGGGCCACGTGCTTTCGAGGTCTACAATTCCATCCCTTACAGAAGCTGACGGATTGGCTTACGGTTTGCTTTTTCCGCCAAACTGGTTGCAGCAGGAGACGATGCATGTCCAACACGACCCCGAAGTCGAACGATAAGCGCGATGAGTTGCGCCGCGCCGCACTCGAGTACCACGAGTTCCCCACCCCCGGCAAGATTTCCATTGCACCCACCAAGCAGCTGGTCAACCAGCACGACTTGGGACTGGCCTATACCCCCGGCGTCGCCGTGCCGTGCGAGGAAATCGTCAAGGATCCGGCAGCCGCCTTCAAATACACCCGGCGCGGCAATCTGGTCGGCGTGGTCACCAACGGCACGGCCGTGCTGGGCTTGGGCGATATCGGCCCCCTGGCCGGCAAGCCGGTGATGGAAGGCAAGGCGGTTCTGTTCAAGAAGTTCTCCGGCATCGATGTCTTCGACATCGAGATCAACGAGAAGGATCCGGAAAAGCTGGTCGAGATCATTGCCGCGCTGGAGCCGACCTTCGGCGGTATCAACCTCGAGGACATCAAGGCCCCGGACTGCTTCTACATCGAGCGCAAGCTGCGCGAGCGCATGAAGATCCCGGTCTTCCATGACGATCAGCACGGCACCGCCATCACCGTCGGCGCGGCCATCCTCAACGCCCTCAAGGTCGCCGGCAAGGACCCCCAGCAGATCAAGCTGGTGACCTCGGGTGCCGGTGCGGCAGCCCTGGCCTGCCTGGGTCTGCTGGTCAAGCTGGGTATCCCGCGCAAGAACATCTGGGTCACGGACCTGGCCGGCGTGGTCTATGAAGGCCGCACCGAGCTGATGGACGAGGACAAGATCCAGTACGCCCAGAAAACCAGCGCCCGCACGCTTTCCGAAGTCATCGAAGGCGCCGACCTGTTCCTCGGCCTGTCGGCCGGCGGCGTGCTCAAGCCCGACATGGTCAAGCGCATGGCGGCCCGGCCCATCATCTTCGCGCTGGCCAACCCGACGCCGGAGATCACGCCGGAAGAAGTCCGGCTCGTGCGCGACGATGCCATCATGGCCACCGGCCGCTCCGACTACCCGAACCAGGTCAACAACGTCCTGTGCTTCCCCTACATCTTCCGTGGGGCACTGGACGCCGGTGCGTCCACCATCACGATGGAAATGGAGATCGCGGCAGTTCACGCCATCGCCGAACTGGCGCAGGCCGAGCAGAGCGAGGTGGTGGCTGCGGCTTACGCCGGCGAAAAGCTGGCCTTCGGCCCGGACTACCTGATCCCCAAGCCGTTCGATCCGCGCCTGATGATCAAGATCGCCCCGGCGGTTGCGAAAGCGGCTGCCGACAGCGGTGTGGCACTGCGCCCCATTGCCGACATGGATGCCTACCGCGAGAAGCTGGAGAGCTTTGTCTACGCGTCCGGCACCATCATGAAGCCGATCTTCACGGCCGCCAAGAAGGCGGCCAAACGGCGCGTGGCCTATTCCGAAGGTGAAGACGAACGCGTGCTGCGTGCCGCCCAGATCGTGGTGGACGAAGGCCTGGCTCGTCCCACACTGATCGGTCGCCCGGCCATCATTGCCCAGCGCGTCGAAAAATTCGGCCTGCGCCTGAAGGAAGGGCAGGATTACGACATCGTCAATGTCGAGCAGGACCACCGCTACCGCGACTTCTGGCAAACCTACCACCGCATGACCGAGCGCAAGGGTGTGACGGTTCCGGTTGCCAAGATCGAAATGCGCCGCCGGCTTTCACTGATCGGCGGCATGCTGCTGCACAAGGGCGATGTCGACGGCCTGATTTGCGGCACCTGGGGCAATACCGGTCTGCACCTGCAATACATCGACCAGGTCATCGGCCGCCGCGCTGGTGTCAACACCTATGCCTGCATGAACGGCCTGCTGCTGCCGGACCGTCAATTGTTCCTGGTGGACACCCACGTCAACTATGACCCCACGGCGGAGCAGCTGGCCGAGATCACTGTCATGGCGGCCGAGGAGATGGTGCGTTTCGGCCTGCGTCCCAAGGCCGCCCTGCTGAGCCACTCCAATTTCGGCAGCAGCAACCAGCCCAGCGCCGTCAAAATGCGCCAGACGCTGGATCTGCTGCGCGCGCAAGCGCCCTGGCTGGAAGTAGACGGTGAAATGCACGGCGATGTCGCCTTGGACGATGCCGCCCGCGCCGCCCTGATGCCCAACAGCACCCTGAGCGGTCCGGCCAACCTGCTGGTGCTGCCCAATATCGATGCCGCCAACATTGCCTACAACCTGCTCAAGACCGCAGCCGGCGGCAACATCGCCATTGGCCCGGTGTTGCTGGGCGCGGCCAAGCCGGTGCATATCCTCACCGCCAGCACCACGGTGCGTCGAATCGTCAACATGACCGCCCTGACCGTCGCTGACGCCAACGCCGGCCGCTAGTCCAAAAGGGCTAGTTGGCACCAACTAGCCCCTCTTTTCCATTTGTAAGAGGCTGCTCAAGTTTTGAGCAGCCTCTTGCTTTTTGGAGCCGAATCAGCGACACTCATGTCCTTGAACTTTTCGGGTCAGCCCGAGGGTATTGACAGGTTTTATTTCATGCTGCTTCGCACGGGCTTCAAGTTAGTACTTACTGGCTTTTTGCTTGTGGCAACGTGGGTTCCCCATTTGGCACAGGCCAAGGGCCCTGCGAGGGCCGATGCAGCCATGACGGTGTCGATGGCGGAATTGCCCCGCCAGGGTGTGGAAACCTACCACCTGATTCATCAGGGCGGCCCGTTTCCATACGAGAAGGATGGCACGGTATTTGGCAACCGTGAGCGCTTGCTCCCGGCCAACAAACGCGGTTATTACCGCGAGTACACCGTACCGACATCGGGCTCGCGAGACCGGGGAGCCCGCCGGATTGTGTGTGGCGGCGCACCCAGGACGCCGGATGCCTGTTATTACACGGCCGATCACTATGCGAGTTTTCGCCGGATCGTGCCGTAGTCAGAGGATTCGTATTTTTCAAGAAAGTGACGCGGGGATGGAAACACCACTTCGTACTGTTAGAACCAATATCGTTCAGTCGATCCGGGCCTTCCGGGTACAGGATTTGCAGGAAGCCGCCCAAGGTCTGGGCCACCACTTCCTGTACGCCAACTTGGCCAATGCCCAGTCCAAGCAGGACGTACTCGACCTGATTGCCCAGCAGTTCATGCTGGCCGTCAATGTCGGCAAGAACTTCGACGCCCTGTATGACTGCATGACGGACCCGCTGCACAAGTCGGGGCCGCAGCCCGGCTTCATTGCCGTGCTGGAGCACATCCCGGCAAACGCCAAGTTCGACAAGGAAGCGCGCGAACAGCTGCTCGACATCTTCCGTGATGCCGCGGACTATTGGGGAGACCGGAAGATACCGTTCAGGTGCTTCTATTCTTTTCTGTAGCCCGTTCTGCACAAACCAGCCAAGCAGAACGGGCGAACGAGGCTAAAGCCGAAGGCATCAACAGCGAACCGGTGGCCACCGGCATCGATCTGGGTGAAGAGGGCGGCGAAAAGATGCCGACCGACAAGCTGCTCGACGTGTCGCCGTTGGCGCTGCGCATGAGCAGCCCCTTCAACGCGGGGTATTGGTTGACGGCGGCGTAAGCCGCCGCCCCCTGAGGCGCTACGCGCCTTCCCCCGCTCATCCTTCGGTGGCGGGGAACGCACCCAGCGGCCAGGCGAAGCCTGTTCCGCGGGTGTCTCCGAACAAAAGCCACTGCCTATGCAGTGGCTTTTTTCATGCGGGTATGGCTTGGGCCAGGGCCACGTACTCGGCGACCGGCACTTCCTCGGCGCGGCGCTGCAGGTCGAAGCTGCCGGCCAGGCCCTTCTCTTCCAGCCAGCGGCCCAGGGTGTGGCGCAGCAGCTTGCGCCGCTGGCTGAACGCCACCTGCACGATCTCGCTCAGGCGCTTGACGTCCACCGCTGCCGGGTTGGATCGCGGCACCATGCGCACCACGGCACTGTCCACACGCGGCGGCGGGTCGAAACTTTCGGGCGGCACGAACAGCACGTTCTCCATGGCGTAGCGCCATTGCAGCATCACGCTCAGCCGGCCATAGTCGGAGGTGGCCGGCGCGGCCACCATGCGGTCGATCACTTCCTTCTGCAGCATGAAATGCTGGTCTTCCACGGCCTCCACATACTCGAGCAGATGGAACAGGATGGGGGTGGAGATGTTGTAAGGCAGATTGCCGACCACACGCAGCTTCGCCGCGTTGTGCGCAAGCGCCAGCTGTGTGAAATCCACGCGCAACACATCGGACTCGACCACTTCGAGTTGCGGGTGCGCACGCAGTCGTGCCGCCAGATCGCGGTCCAGCTCGATCACGATCAGACGGCCCAAGCGCTCAACCAGCGGCTGCGTCAGTGCGGCCAGACCGGGGCCGATCTCGACCATCACCTGCCCGGGTCGCGGATCGATGGCACGCACGATGCCGTCGATGATGGCGTCGTCAGCCAGGAAGTGCTGACCGAAGCGTTTGCGCGGGATGTGCTTCATCGAAATCAGCTATCGGACGGCATGGCTACAAATGCGGGGAGCCACATGTCACTGCGGCGGTTCGCGCATTTCGACATAGGCTCGGGCACGCACGTCCTGCGCCCAATTGACGAAGGCCTCATCAAGCTTCTTTTCACGCAACATGTTGCGCACCATCTCGCGCTGCTCGCGCTCACCCAGCCTGGTATTGCGTCGCTCCAGGAGCTGGATCAGGTGCACACCGAAACGCGAGATCAGCGGCTCGGCGATCTGCCCGGGCGCCAGCCGGTTCATGACGGCTTCGAACTCGGGCACGAATTGGCCAGGATAGGCCCAGCCCAGATCACCGCCCTGTTCCGCGCTGCCGTCCTGCGAGTTTTCGCGCGCCAGCGTGGCGAAATCAGTCTGACCGGTCTGAATGCGTCGGCGGAAATCATTGAGTTTGTCGCGTGCGTCCGCCTCGCTCAGTTGCGCGTTCGGACGCAGCAGGATGTGGCGCGCCCGGCTTTGCGTGATGGACATCGGCGGCAAGCCAGCATTGCGTTTCTCCACCAGCTTGAGAACGTGGAAGCCGGCGCCGGAGCGCACCAGCTCAGAAATGCCGCCCACTGTCAGAGGCCGGACCGCATCCAGAAACAGCGCGGGATACCGGTCGGCCGGACGCAAGCCGAGCTGGCCGCCATTGGCACGATCGGCCGCATCCGAGAGTTCGCGCACCAGGGCCGTGAAGTCTTCGCCGGAACGCGCACGCTCCAGGGCGCGCTGGGCTTTGGCCTGCAGAGTGGCCACCTGGCTTTCACTGGCATTCTCGGGCACGGCCACCAGCAGCTGCGCGATGTTGATTTGCAGATTGCTGGGTACGTTGCTGGCCGCCAACTGTTCCTGCAGGTACTGCTCGACCTCCAGATCGCTCACGCGCACGCGCGGCTCGACCTCGCGCTCGCGAAGACGCGTGAGCAGCAGCTGGTTGCGCAACTGTTCGCGAAATTGCCTGGGAGCGATGCCATCCTGCGCAATGCGCCGATGCAGCTCGGCCACGCTCAACTGGTTCTGCAACGCGACGCCCTGTTCAGCCTGGTCAACCGACGGCTCATCCACCTTGATACCGGTCTCGCGCGCCAGTTGAAGCTGCGCCTTTTCATTGATCAGACGCTCGAGCACCTGGCGCGTCAGTTCACGCACGTCGGGCAGGGCTTGTCGCTGCTGCGCATACTGCTGCTGCACGCGCTGCACCTCGACCGCCACGTCATGATTGGTGATGGGCTCGGAGTTGACCACGGCAACGATGAAGTCGGCTTGGCGAACCGCCCCCTGTGCTGCCGTCACGGTACTTGCCGCGGGCGTCATGCGCGTGGCCGGACGCAATCCCTGCGCCTGAGACGGCAGGACAAGGAAACAGGCAAGACAGGCCACACTCAGGGCCGGGACACGAAGGGTCATGATGGGTCAATCGTAATTGCTGAAACGACTGGGTGAGCTGGTTTGCTGCCGCAGTAACTGGTAGCGCGGGATATTCCGCTGCAGCGTAGACAGGGGATCGATACCCACCCGCGAAAAACCGACGAATTCGAGCTGGAACATGATACGTTCGTTGGAGGAAGCAAAGCCCGTCCGCAGACGCTCCACCACGATGCGGCCCAGCCAGCAGCCGCCATCGTACTCAAAACCGACAATGGAGTCGACCAGTCGGCTGTCTTTCAGGCTGTAGTTGAGCCGGCCCACACTGTACCAACGCCCCGAACCCTGGCCTTGGCCCATTTCCTGCCCCTTGCCACCCCACAATTGACTGAGCGGCCACTGCCAGCCGATATCGACCAGTTCGCTGATGTTGCGCTGGAAACGGTAGGCCAGGTTGAGCACGCGGTAATTCCCCGGGCTATAGCGGGCGCCGACAGTGGAGCGCACCGACTTTTCAGTCGTCGGGTTGTATTGCACGACCGAATCGAACGCCCAACGCTCATCCCAGTTGAAGCCGGCACCCAGCAGCACATCGCTCAGACGCTCCTTGGCGGGCGTGCCACCGGGCAAGGTAACGTTCTGATCCGCAAAGCGGTAACGCTGCGCAACGCCGAAACGCGCGGTCTCCGAACCGGTATTCGGATCCAGCAGGCGCGTGCTCACACCGGCCGTCAGCAAGTTGTTGTCGGAAATACGATCATTGCCGACAAAGGCGTTCTCGGTGTAAATGCTGGCAAAGTTGAAGTCGTTGGCACCCGAGTCATAGTTGGGCAGATGACTCTGACCGACATAGGGCGTGTTCACGTAGAACAGGCGCGGCTCCAGCGTCTGACGGAAGGCGCGCCCCAGATAGCTGGCATCGCGCTCGAACACCAAACCGGAGTCAAGGCTGAAGGTCGGCACCGTACGGGTGGCTGTGGTTGCCCCCGATGACAGCACACTGTCAAATTGGTAGGAAGTCGAGTGCAACTGCACCTTGGGTGTCATGAAGCCGGCAGCACTTAGGAAAGGGCGGCTGATCTGCCCCAGCAGCACGCTGCGCTGACTGTTCGGTTGCAGGGTCAGGCGCCGGTCGGCCTCAAACTGGGTGTAGTCACCATCGACTGAAAACTCGAAGCCGCCGGCATCCAGCCGGGCATAGCGTGCCGCCAGTTGCGGCAAGCGGTCATAAGGCGGCGTGATCGGCGAGCCCGGGTCCTGCAGGGTCTGCCACTTGAGCGTGCGCAGGTAGGCCGAGAAAAACCCCCGACCCCAGCTGATGGTGGCGTCATTGGGCAGCAGCCGCTGCGTCATCGAGTTGGAGGCGTTCGGAAAATCGCGCCAGTAGTTGTCGTCACTGACACGGTTGAACCGGAGGTTGAGAGCGAGGTTTCCGATAGCGGGCACCCCCGTCTGAAGCGCACCTTGGTGTGAGTAAGCATAGCCCCAGCGGTCACTTCCGCGCAACGTGTCGTTGGGCATGTAGTCGAGACGCAGGCCCCCCATGTAAAGCGGTTCCAGATAGCGGAACTCACCGCCCCAGTTGATGCCGCGCTTGCTCATGATGGTGGGATACAGCGTGGCATCGCGGTTGGGCGCGATGTTCCAGTAATACGGCACGGTCACCTCGGTGCCACTGGTACTGCCGACGCCAAAGGTTGGCGCCAGCAAACCGGACTTGCGCTTTTCGCTGAGAGAAAAGCTGATCGATGGCACAGCTAAAAAAGTGACGTCTTTGAAGCTCAGCTTCGCATCTTCGGCTTCACCAACCGCGTCTTCGTTGTCAATGCGCAGGGTGGCAGCGCGCAGCAGCCAATCTGGCACCCAGCTCGGCCCCGGCGTGCGCTTGCACGTCGTGAAGTCCGCATTGCGGATCACCGATCGGTTCTCGTCCAGGAAATCAACCCGCTCGGCCTTGCCGTGCGCATCATTGGAAAGAAAGTGGTAGTCCGGCTGCGTGAAAAACCCCTCGAAGGCATCCACCTTGAGCTCCAGCTCCGGTCCCTCGAACACATTGCCGGCACGATTGATGCGCACATTGCCGCGCGCCTTGGCCAGGTCATCAGGCTGGTAGTACTGCAGCCGGTCCGCCCGGAGCACCGTGTCGCCACGCCGCAGCTCGACCCGACCCTCGACCACCATGTCCAAGTCCGGACGGCCGCTCAGGATGTCACCGAAGAGAAAGGTCGGCAGGCTGCTTCGCTGCGCCGCGGGTACCTGTTCCTGCAAGCGGGGGCTGCTGCGTAACAGCAGCGACTCGGCCTGGGGTGGCGCCACTTCCTGCGCCTGGACCAGGCCCATCTGCAGCAAGGCGGCAACCAGCAAAGCCCCCATGAAACGGAAGCCGGTGGTGGAGCAGTGCGCCCTGGGGTTCAAATCACGCATCGGGCGCATCGGATATTCGGCAGATCGAGAGAATCGGGCTTTGACATGGGCGGGGTTTGTAGAATGGATTATCCATGACCCCAACAGACGCGTACCCTGGCGCCATCCCCATGCCCGAGACCACCATTGCCTGGGCCTCCCCTGAGCGCGAGGCCGCCTTCCGTCAGTGGCTCGTTACCCTGGCGCAGTCCCAGCAACTTCTACCCGCCACGTTGCGGCCGGCCTCGGCCGACGCCAGCTTCCGGCGCTATTTCCGCATCGATGCCGCCCAGGGCAGCCGCATCATCATGGATGCGCCGCCCGACAAGGAAAACTGCCGGCCTTTCGTGCAGGTCGCCGGCCTGATGCAGGAGGCCGGCCTGAACGTGCCCCAGGTCCTGGCCTGGGACGAGGCGCAGGGCTTCATGCTGCTGTCCGACCTCGGCGGCCAGACCATGATGCAAGGGATCGACCGCGAGAACCCGCCCGCGAACCTGGATCGGTACCTGCAAGCCGTCGATGCACTGATCAGCTGGCAGAAGGCCTCTCGCCCCGGCGTGCTCCCGCCCTACGACGAAGCGCTGCTGCGGCGCGAACTCGAGCTCTTTCCGGACTGGTACCTGACGCGCCACCGCGGCATCGCGGTGGAAGGCAAGCTGCGCCAGACCCTGGACGCCATGTTTGCGCTGATCATCGAACGCAACCTGGCCTGGCCCAGTGTCTACGTGCACCGCGACTTCATGCCGCGGAATTTGATCGCCCCCACGCTCGGCACTGACGTGTCCTCGCTGCCCCCCGAGGGGGCTGTTTCGCCTTGGAGCGGCCCGGCGACGAAACGTGATGATCCTGTAGAAACCCGCCTGGGCGTGCTGGACTTCCAGGACGCAGTCTACGGCCCCATCACCTACGACATCGCCAGCCTGATGCGCGACGCCTTCCTGAGCTGGGACGAGGAGTTCGTCCTCGACGTCACCATCCGCTACTGGCAGAAGGCGCGCGCCGCCGGCCTGCCGGTCGGCGACGACTTCGGCGAGTTCTACCGCGGCGTCGAATGGATGGGTCTGCAACGTCACCTCAAGGTGGCCGGCATCTTTGCCCGCCTCACCTTGCGCGACGGCAAGCCACAGTACCTGGCCGATGCGCCGCGCTTCATCCAGTACATCCGTGCCACCTGCGCACGTTACATCGAACTCAAGCCGCTGCTACGGCTGGTGGACGAGGTCGAGGGCATCACCGAGGCCAGCGGCTACGCCTTTGGCCGGGTATAAATAAAAATGGCACCAAGCCCTTGTCAGATATGCTCTAACAGCTCCTGAATTCATAGCAAATGCCTCGCTTTCACTGTCCCATGCCGCTGGCCAATGGCGCGCTGCTTGATCTGCCCGCAGGCGCGGCGCGCCATGTGCAGGTGCTGCGCCTGCAGCCGGGTGCCGCCATCACGCTCTTCAGTGGCAAAGGCGGCGAGTACGAGGCCACCATCACGCGCATGGGCCGCAGCGACGTGCAGGTGCAGGTCGGCGCCCACACGCCGGTGGAACGGGAGACAGCGCGTGAAGTGCATCTGGCACTCGGCGTGCCGGCCAACGAGCGCATGGACTGGTTGGTGGAAAAGGCCACCGAGCTTGGCGTCGCCAGCATTCAGCCGCTGTTGGCCGAACGCAGCGTGCTCAAGCTCAAGGGCGAACGGGCCGACAAGAAGCGTGCGCACTGGCAGGGCATTGCCATTGCGGCCAGCGAGCAGTGCGGCCGCAACCGCGTGCCCGAGGTGCGCGAGAGCCTGGCCTTGCCGGACTGGGTCCGGACGCTGGGTACCGGCGCCCGGTTCTTGCTGTCGCTGCAAGCCGGCACCCAGCCCCTGCAGCAAGCGCTTGCCGCGGCCGGCCAGGGGCCGGTGACCTTTCTCTCCGGCCCCGAGGGTGGCCTCACCGCAGCCGAAGAAGCCGCCGCCTTGGCGTGTGGCTTTGTCCCGGTCACGCTGGGTTCACGCACGCTACGCGCCGAAACCGCACCGCTGGCGGCACTGGCATTGCTTACACTGGGCGCATGAACCGCCCTCTGCTGCTGCTGGCCGTCTGCCAGGGCCTGTTTCTCACCAACAACGTCGTCTTCATCGCCATCAACGGCCTGGTCGGCTTGAGCCTGGCACCGCTGGGCTGGATGGCCACGCTGCCGGTGATGGGCTATGTGGTCGGCGGTGCCTTGAGCACCGGGCTGGTGGCGCGCACGCAGATGCGCTATGGGCGGCAGGCCTCGTTCCAGATTGGCCTGGTGGTCGCTTTGCTCTCGGCCCTGCTGTGTGCCTGGGCCGCCTGGCAGCACGACTTCTGGCTGCTGGTGGCGGCCACCGTGGTGGCCGGCTACTACAGCGCCAACGGTCAGCTCTACCGTTTCGCCGCAGCGGAACTGACCGCCCCGGCCTACCGCGAAAAGGCGGTCTCGCTGGTGCTGGCCGGCGGCCTGATCGGCGCCATCATCGGTCCGAACCTGGCCAAGTACACCCGCAACCTGTTGGCCACCCCCTTCACCGGGGCTTACCTGGCACTGGCGGTCGTGGCCGTGCTGGCCATGGGGCTGATGGCCTTCGTGCACTTTCCGGCCCTGCCGGCAGCGCAAAAAAGCACGGACGGCGGACGGCCGCTGCGGGAGATTGTGCGCCAGCCGCTGTTCTTCGTCGCTGCCGTCGGCGCGGCGCTGGGCTATGGCGTGATGAACCTGCTGATGGCTGCCACGCCGCTGGCGATGCAGGTGTGCGGCTTTCCCTTCGATGACGCGGCGCTGGTATTGCAGTGGCACGTGATCGGCATGTTCGCACCGGGTTTCTTCACCGGCCATCTGATCAAGCGCTTCGGTACCCTGACCATCATGGGCGTGGGCGTGCTGCTCAATGCACTGTGCATCGTGATTGCGCTCACCGGCGTCGATCTGCACCAGTTCCTGATTGCGCTGTTTCTGCTCGGTGTCGGCTGGAATTTCCTCTTCACCGGCAGCACCACCCTGGCGTTGCAGGCCTACCGCCCGGAAGAGAAAGACCAGGCCCAGGCGGCCATCAACTTCAGCGTGTT
The DNA here is from genome assembly GCA_031426755.1 of Curvibacter sp. Taxonomy (GTDB): domain Bacteria; phylum Pseudomonadota; class Gammaproteobacteria; order Burkholderiales; family Burkholderiaceae_C; genus Hylemonella. The sequence continues at coordinate 227,172 of JASJPI010000001.1, read as the reverse complement.
TGCGGTGATGGCCATCACCTCGTTCGCCTCGGGCGCGCTGGTCACCACCCAAGGCTGGCAACTGCTGAACTATGGCTCGCTGGTGCCCGTGGCACTCACCGGAGCAGCGTTGCTCTGGCTGGCACTGCGGCGGCAAGCCGCGGCACGGGACTGAACCGTACCTGGCTCAAAAGCGGGCATCCAGCCACTGCTTGAGCTGCGCGAACACCGGCTCGCGCTCGAGTTCGTTGAAGATCTCGTGATAGGCGCCCTCGAAGCAATAAGAGGTCACCACAGCCGCGGGTGCGGCAGCGGCAAAGGCACGACTGCCGGCCGGGCTGACCAGATGGTCATCACCGGCATACAGCAACAAGGTAGGCACGCTCCACTGTGCAGCCAGCGCGCGCGTGGCAGCACCGGTCACGACAATGAAGCGTGCCAGGCGACCCGAGATGCGGTCATGGATCAGCCGGTCCTGCTGGTAGGCCTGCACCACGGCCGCGTCATGCGAGATGCGCCGGGGATCGAGACCGTTGCGCACGCACAGATCCGGCACCATGCGCGGCAGCACGGACAGCAATAGCTTCTGCCAGAGCGACAAGCCCGGATCGAGCGCCGGCGAAGACAGCACCAAGCCCTCTACCGGCCTCTGTTTGAGGGACACAAAGCGCGCCACCACCAACCCGCCCAGACTGTGGCCGAACAGGATCAGCGGCGTGGCGGGGTTCATGCGCGCGCGGGTGCTGTCCAGTACATCGGCCAGATCGTCGAACAGGCGCTGGTCATTGGGCAAACCGCCGCGGATGCCGCCGGATTCGCCATGGCCGTACTGGTCATAGCCGCGCACGGCAAAACCCCAGTCGTTGAGCCGGCGTGCCACATGGTCGTAGCGTCCGGCATGCTCGGCCAGGCCATGCACCAGAACTACCACACCGCGCAGTTGGCGGCCGTAGGCCAGCGGCCAGTCCTGGATGGCAATGTTCTCGCCGTCGCTGGCCACAAAGGTGGAGAGGGTGGACTCCGTCAAGGCCCGGACTTTCAGGGCATCTGGGCAATGACTTGCGCCACTGCCGCCGTCAGCCGGCGCGCATACGGCACATGCAGAAACTCGTTGGGGCCATGGGCATTGCTCTTGGGGCCGAGCACGCCGCAGACCATCATCTGCGCCTTGGGGAAGCCCTTGGACAGCATGTTCATCAATGGAATGGTGCCACCCTGGCCGATGTAGCCGCAGGAAGCGCCGAAATAGTTGCGTGATGCCACATTCAGTGCCTGCTCGAACCAGGGCTCACTGGCAGGCGCGTTCCAGCCAGTGGCCGAACTCATCCCCTCGAAGGTCACGCGCGCCTGGTAGGGGGCGTTGTCCTCCACCACGGCCTTGAGTTCCTGCACTGCCTGCGCGGCGTCGATCAGCGGCGGCAAACGCAAGGACAGCTTGAAGGCGGTGTAGGGCCGCAGCACATTGCCGGCGTTCTGCAGCTCGGGCAGGCCCTCGGCACCGGTCACGCTCAAGGTCGGCGCCCAGGTGCGCGCCAGCAGTGCCTGCAAGGGATCGGTCGTCATGGGCAGGGCCACGCGGGTCTCGCCCTCACAGTCGTAGTGCACCCAGGGAAAGCGCCGGTACAGTTCCTCACCCAGGATGGCCGCCGTGGCCTGTGCCTGGGCCAGCCGCTCAGCCGGCACCTCGCAGTGAAAGCTCTGCGGCAGCAGCCGGCCGGTCGCACTGTCTTCCAGCCGGTCCAGCACCTGGCGCATGATGCGAAAGCTCGACGGCACCACGCCGCTGGCGTCGCCGGAATGCACGCCCTCGCTCAGGATTTCGACTTTCAGCACACCGCTGGCCATGCCGCGCAGGCTGGTGGTGAGCCACAGTTGATCGTAGTTGCCGGCCCCGGAGTCGAGGCAGATCACCAGCCCGACATCGCCCAGACGGTTGTTGCCCGGCGCGCGCAAGGCATCGACATAGGGCAGCAGGTCATAGGAGCCGCTTTCCTCGCAGGTTTCGATCAGGCCGACGATGCGCGGGTGCGCCACCTTCTGGCTTTTCAGCGCTGCAATGGCGGCAATGCTGGCATAGACGGCGTAACCGTCGTCAGCCCCGCCGCGGCCATAGAGCTTGCCATCCTCGTACTTGGGTGTCCAGGGCCCAAGGTCATGCCGCCAGCCGCTGAACTCGGGTTGCTTGTCGAGATGGCCGTACATCAGCACCGTCTGCGTCGACACGGTTTGCCCACCGTTGCCCGTGGCGGCCGGCACTTCAAAAAACAGCACCGGCGTGCGTCCCTCCAGCCGGATCACTTCCAGCCGCAGCCCGTCGATCTTTTGCGCCTCGACCCAGGCCGCAGCGTTGCGCACCACGCGGTCGATATGGCCGTGCTCAGCCCATTGCGGATCGAACATCGGCGACTTGGCCGGAATGGCGATGTAGTCGGTGAGCTGGCGGACGATGTCGCCATCCCAGGCGCGACTGACCTCGTCGAGTACGCGCGCACTGTCCAGTATCGATTCGGGTACGCGATCATTCATGCAGTTGGCCTTTCGTCGGGTATTCAGGTCATCCTTCGTGCCACGACCCGCTCGCCCCTGTCGCTATGATGCCACTTGCCAGGCCGCCCCGGCAACGCCGCTGGGCGACCATGTCATCTCGCTGCCGCACAACCCAAGAGCGATGACCCGGTCACGGACGGTACAGGCGACATACTTGGAAGCATGCACTTGAATTTCCTGTCCTTTCTGAAAATGCCGCCCACTTCGGGTACCGATGCCCCGGCCTATCGCAAAGTCGCCCTGGCCGCCTGCTTTGGCACCTTCATCGAGTGGTACGACTTCCTGACCTTCGCGACGCTGGCCGTGCATTTCGCCGTCCTGTTCTTCCCGGCCGACGATCCGGTCGCGGGACTGCTCTACAGCCTGGCCACGTTTGGCATGGGCATGGTGGTGCGCCCGCTGGGGGCAGCGCTGTTCGGCTCCTTCGGTGACCGCTATGGGCGCAGAAAGGTGTTCATCGCCACCATCGGCATCATGGGTGTCGCCACCTTTCTGGTGGGCTTGCTACCCACCCATGCCCAGTGGGGCTGGGCGGCCACCGGCCTGCTGCTGACCCTGCGGCTGGTCCAGGGCCTCGCCATGGGCGGAGAGATCGGCGGCGCCAATGTCTACCTGGCCGAACATGCCCCGGTCGAGCGTCGCGGTGCTCTGACCAGCGTGCTGCAGTGGATGGGCGGGCTGGGGATTCTGGCCTCCTCCTTGCAGATCGTGCTGCTGCAGACCTGGTTGAGCGAGGCGGATTTCAAGGCCTGGGGCTGGCGCATCCCTTTCCTGCTCTCGGCACTGCTGTTGCTGGCCAGCATGAAAGCGCGCCTGGCCCTGCATGAATCGCCCGTGTTCACCGAACTGAGCCGCCAGAACAACACGGCCAAGACGCCGCTGCTCGACTGCCTGCGCGACCGGCAGACCCTGGGGCGCATGGCCTTGCTGTTCTTCTGCATCTCGGCCGGCGGCGGCCTGCTGTTCTTCTGCTCCCAGGTCTATGCCTCGGTCTATCTCAAGACGGTGGTGAAGATGGACCCGGTGCTGGTCGGCTGGGTCACGCTGGCCGCGACCCTGTGCCTGTTTCCGCTCACCTACATGTGCGGGGCCCTGTCGGACCGGCTGGGGCGCCGGCCCGTGGTGCTGGCCGGGCTGTTGCTGGGCGCCGCCTCGATCCTGCCGGTCTACGCCGGACTGCAGCAGTTGGCCCAGCAACCGGTGCTGATCTTTGCCCTGCTGCTGATCCCGGTGCTGGCCGTGGCCCTGGTGACGGGACCCCAGACCGCCTTGCTGTCCGAGCTGTTCCCGGCCCGCACGCGCTATACCGCCGTCGGGCTGCCCCACAACCTGGCCGCCGGCTGGATTGGCGGGCTCTCGCCTTACATGGTGACGCTGATCGCCGACAAGTCCGGCAGCACCCTGGTGGGCCTGGGCTACCCGACCGCGCTGCTGCTCGTTGCCCTGGTGGTCGGCTACTTCTTCCTGCCGGAAACCCGCGGCGCCGATCTCAACACCTGAGCGCCGCGCCTCACAACGCGTTATCCATGGCACCGCGTGCCACCCACAGCCGATAAAGCGCGAGCTGCAAAACCAGGGCACCCGCGGAACTGGCTTGGCCAGGCCGCCAGGTGCGTCCCCCTTGAGGGGGAGCGGCGCAGCCGCTCGGGGGGTGCTTCCTCTCAGCGTGAGAACTTGAGCACCGCTGTGCTGGCCAGCAGGTTGGGGGCGAAGCGCACAGCATGGCCGTTGTGGATGCCGAAGCTGTCCAGGATCTTCAGGCCGTTGCGCTGTGCCAGCACTTCCAGATCTGCCTGGGTGCCGACGCGGATGTTGGGCGTGTCGTACCACTGGTAGGGCAGGCGGCGCGTCACCGGCATGCGGCCGCGCAGCACGCTCAGGCGATTCGGCCAGTGGGCAAAGTTGGGAAACGCCACGATGCCGGTGCGGCCCACGCGCGCCGTTTCGCGCAGCACCACCTCGGCATTGCGCAGGTGCTGCAGGGTATCGATCTGCAACACCACGTCGAAACTCTGGTCGCCGAACATCGACAGCCCCTCGTCGAGGTTGAGCTGGATCACGTTGACGCCGCGCCGCACGCAGGCCAGGACGTTGGCATCGTCGATCTCGATGCCGTAGCCGCTGCAGCCGCGCTCGGTCTGCAGGTGCGCCAGCAGGGCCCCGTCGCCGCAACCGAGGTCCAGCACGCGCGAGCCTTCCGGCACGAGGCGGGCAATCGCTTCCAGCGTACTGCGGTCGCTCATGGGGCAACCTCCGCGTCTTGCACGGCGGCAAGCTCTTTCGAAATGCTATCAAAATAGGAGCTGACCACGCCGATATAACGGGCGTCATCCAGCAAAAAGGCATCATGCCCGTGGGGGGCATCGATCTCGGCGTAGCTGACATCGCGCCGGTTGTCGAGCAGGGCCTTGACGATTTCGCGGCTGCGCTTTGGCGAAAAGCGCCAGTCGGTGCTGAAACTCACCAGCAGAAACTTGCACTGCGCCACGGCCAACGCTCGGCTCAAATCGCCGCCAAAAGCGCGGGCCGGGTCGAAGTAATCCAGCGCGCGCGTGATCAGCAAGTAGGTGTTGGCGTCGAAGTATTCGCTGAATTTGTCACCCTGGTAACGCAGGTAGCTCTCGATCTGGAACTCGATGTCCTGCGTGGTGTATTGATACCCTTCGCGCACCGCGCCACCGACGGCGCTTCGGAGTTCGCGTCCGAACTTCTCGTTCATGACGTCATCGCTGAGGTAGGTGATGTGGCCGATCATGCGCGCGATGCGCAGGCCGCGCTTCGGAATCACGCCGTGTTCGTAAAAGTGCCCGCCGTGGAAATCCGGGTCGGTCACGATGGCGCGCCGCGCCACCTCGTTGAAGGCGATGTTCTCGGCGTTCAGGTTGGGCGCGCTGGCCACTGCCACGGCATGGCGCACGCGCTCGGGGTACTGCAGCGGCCAGGACAGCGCCTGCATGCCGCCCAGACTGCCACCCATGACGGCCGCCAGGGTCTGGATGCCCAGGCCGTCGAGCAGACGGGCCTGGGCGTTGACCCAGTCTTCCACCGTGACCACCGGGAAATCAGCACCGTACACCTTGCCGGTATCCGGGTTCACGTGCATCGGACCGGTGGAGCCGAAGCAGGAGCCCAGGTTGTTGACGCCGATGACGAAAAACTTGTCGGTATCGACCGGCTTGCCCGGGCCGATCATGTTGTCCCACCAGCCTTCGCTCTTGTCCTGGCCTTCGTAGACGCCGGCCACGTGGTGCGAGGCGTTGAGCGCATGGCAGATCAGCACCGCGTTGGACCTGTCGGCGTTGAGCGTGCCGTAGGTTTCGTAGGCCAGCGTATAGCCGCGAATGCTCGCGCCGCTCTGCAAGGGCAGGGCCGCATCAAACTGCATCGACTGGGGCTTGGCAATCAACATCGCTCAGTGTTTCAAAAAACAAAACCCGGCATAGCTTCAGCTCGGCCGGGTCTCAAATGAACGAAACACTTGCCTCTTTAGCTGAACTTCGGAACTCCAGGGTTCCGGCGCCCGCAATCGGGTTCAAATCGGCGCTGGGGTTAGTATAAGTCCAAGTCTTCACTGTCCGATACCGGAGTTGCCCATGTCCGAGCTGTATGGATCCGACGCCTACGCCCCGAGCGAAATCGCTCAGCGCATCGAATCGGTCGGTGTGAGCAAGGCGCGGCTGGCCACCTTGCCGCTGCTCATGCTCGGCCTCCTGGCCGGCGCCTTCATCGGCCTGGGGGCGATGCTGTTCGTGCTCGTCAAATCAGACGCTTCCCTCGGCTTTTCCGCCAGCGCCATTCTGGGCGGCCTGGTCTTCTCCCTGGGTCTGCTGCTGGTGGTGGTGGCCAGCGCCGAACTGTTTACCGGCAACAACCTGCTGGCCATGGCCTGGGCCGACGGCCGCATCAGCAGTTATGAGGTGCTGCGCAACTGGCTGCTGGTGTGTCTGGCCAACTTCGTCGGCGCCGCCGGGCTGGCGTTGCTGGTGTACGCCAGCAGCCACACGGGGCTCAACGGTGGCGCCGTCGGACAGACGGTGGTGAAGATTGCGCTGGCCAAACAGGATCTCTCGCCCGTGGAGGCCTTCTTTCGCGGCGTGCTGTGCAATGTGCTGGTCTGCATGGCGGTCTGGATGGCCATGGCCGGGCGCAGCGTGGTGGACAAGGCGGTGGCGGTGGTGCCGCCCATCATGGCCTTCGTGGCGGCCGGCTTCGAGCACAGCATCGCCAACATGTACCTGATGCCGCTGGCCATGCTCCTGCAGCACTTTGGCCCCTTGGGGGCGACCGTGCCGGTCACCTGGGGTGGCATGCTGGGCAATCTGCTGCCGGTGATTACCGGCAATCTGGTCGGTGGCAGTGTGCTGGTCGGGCTGACCTATTACGTGATCTACGGCCGCAAGGCCAAGGCCTAGAAGCGCAGGCGCGCCTCACCCCCAGCCGAGCAGGGCCAGCAAGCCGAGGACCGCAAAGATGGCGGCCGACACCAGGTGCACCAGTCGCAAAGGCACGCGCCGCGTCATGCGCTCGCCCAGCCAGACCACCGGCGCATTGGCCAACACCATGCCCAAGGTGGTGCCCGCCACCACCCATGTGTAGGCCTGGTACTGCGCCGCCAGCATGACGGTGGCGATCTGCGTCTTGTCGCCCATCTCGGCCAGAAAGAAAGCCACCAGTGTGGTACCGAACACGCCCCAGCGCGGCGACGGGTTGGCCTCGCCGTCGTCGTCCATCTTGTCGGGAACCAGCATCCAGACCGCCATGGCCATGAACGAGGCACCCAATACCCAGCGCAACACGTCGGGCCCCAGCACGGTCGTCACCCAGGTCCCCACCGCGCCCGCCAAGGCATGGTTGGCCAGGGTGGCGACCAGAATACCCAGCACGATAGGCCAGGGCTTGCGAAACCGCACCGCCAAGATGAGCGCCAGCAGCTGGGTTTTGTCACCCATTTCCGCGAGCGTGACGATACCGGTCGAAACGAGAAAAGCTTCCATGCCATTGATGGTACCTGCCTCACCCTCCCGCTTTTTGCACTCGTTCTGGTGCATGGTCCGCACAGGCATGGAGCACTTTGGCCCGTTTTTTGCTTGCTCTTAGTGCATATCGGTAAATAACCGATTTTCTGCACCAAAACCAAGCATTTCAAAACGAGAGGTTCTCATGGAAGCACTCAAACAGGGCGCGGACACCCTGTTCATTCTGCTCGGCGCCATCATGGTTCTGGCCATGCACGCCGGTTTCGCATTTCTGGAGCTCGGCACCGTGCGCCGCAAAAACCAGGTCAATGCGCTGGTCAAGATCCTGGTGGATTTTTCCGTTTCCACCGTGGTCTATTTCCTGGCCGGCTACGCAGTGGCTTACGGCACCAGCTTCTTCATCGGCGCCGAACAGCTGGCGGCCAAGAACGGCTACGAACTGGTCAAATTCTTCTTCCTGCTGACCTTCGCCGCCGCCATTCCGGCCATCATCTCCGGCGGCATTGCCGAGCGTGCCAAATTCTGGCCGCAGCTGATTGCCACCGCCGTCATCGTCGGTTTCGTCTATCCCTTCTTCGAAGGCATCGCCTGGAACCAGCACTTCGGCATCCAGGCCTGGATCAAGGCCACCACCGGCGAGGAGTTCCACGACTTCGCCGGCAGCGTGGTGGTGCATGCGGTCGGCGGCTGGATTGCCCTGCCGGCCGTGCTGCTGCTGGGAGCCCGCTACAACCGCTATCGCAAGGACGGCGGCATGTCGGCCCACCCGCCGTCGAGCATCCCTTTCCTCGCCTTGGGCGCCTGGATTCTGGTGGTCGGCTGGTTCGGCTTCAATGTCATGAGTGCGCAAACGTTGGACAAGATCTCCGGCCTGGTGGTGGTGAACTCCCTCATGGCCATGGTGGGCGGCACGCTGGTGGCGCTGCTGCTGGGCAAGAACGATCCGGGCTTTGTGCACAACGGTCCGCTGGCCGGCCTGGTGGCCGTATGCGCCGGCTCCGACCTGATGCACCCGCTGGGCGCGCTGGTGGTGGGCGGCATGGCTGGCGCCATCTTTGTCGTGATGTTCACGCTGACGCAGAACCGGTGGAAGATCGATGACGTGCTGGGCGTGTGGCCGCTGCATGGCCTGTGCGGCACCTGGGGCGGACTGGCCGCCGGCATTTTTGGCAGCAAGTCGCTCGGCGGGCTGGGCGGCGTCACTTTCGGCGGCCAGCTCATCGGCACCGCCATGGGTGTGGTCTGGGCGCTGATGGGCGGCTTTGTTGTCTACGGCGTGCTCAAGCTCACCTTGGGACTGCGCCTGAGTCAGGAAGAAGAGTTCGATGGCGCCGACTTGTCCATTCACCGAATCGGCGCAACCCCGGACCGCGAAGCCAACTGGTAACACGGGCGATACCCACTGAAAATGACCGCCAGTTGTGCGTTTGCAGCCATATTTGAGGGTTTGGGCGCATGGATTGGCGATTTATTTGGGTATTTCCCTGGATTCACTGCATAATGGCTATGTACTACTGTAAAACGGTGGTATGAATTTGCGGTGATTAAGTCGGTTTTGCGTCTGCTTTAAGTCTTCATTGGTTTGTTGCTCGCGGCTATCAGACTCCATCGCCTTACCTGAGTCTTTTTGAGGAGTCCTTTCATGGGCAACAAACTTTACGTGGGCAACCTGCCCTACTCTTTCCGTGACGAAGATCTGCAGCGGGCCTTCGGCCAGTTCGGCACCGTCACCAGCGCCAAGGTCATGATGGAGCGCGACACCGGTCGCTCCAAGGGCTTCGGCTTTGTCGAGATGGGCAGCGATGCCGAAGCGCAAGCTGCCATCAGCGGCATGCACGGCCAGCAACACGGCGGCCGTGGCCTGGTGGTCAACGAAGCCCGCCCGATGGAAGCCCGCCCCCCGCGTAGCGGCGGCGGCTTTGGTGGCGGCAATGGCGGCGGCGGTTACGGTGGTGGCCGACGCGAAGGCGGCGGCGGTTACGGCGGTGGCCGCAACTACTGAGCATCGATTCGCTGTTCGAATCTCAAAAGGGCCCTCGGGGCCCTTTTTTCATGCCTGTAGGCCCCCGCCAACCTAGCGGCAACCCCACTTGTGTGAAAAACATTTCTATGGCAAAAACCGAATCGCGGCGGCTAGGAGGCCTCCCACAGGATTGCGGTGATCTGTCGAATTCGCATCGTTGATACAAATGGATTGCGTTTCAGGGACCCCATCGCTCGTTTTCAAGTCTTTCAGGAGTCCCTGCATGGGCAATAAACTTTACGTCGGTAACCTGCCGTATACGGTGCGCGACGACGATTTGCAGCAAGCCTTCAGCCAGTTCGGTACCGTCACCAGCGCCAAGGTCATGATGGAGCGCGACACCGGCCGCTCCAAGGGCTTCGGTTTTGTCGAGATGGGCAGTGACGCCGAAGCGCAGGCCGCGATCAACGGCATGAATGGCCAGCCGCTGAGTGGCCGCAGCCTGGTGGTCAACGAAGCGCGCCCGATGGAGCCACGTCCGCCGCGCAGTGGCGGCTACGGTGGTGGTGGTGGCGGCGGTTATGGCGGCGGCGGCCGGCGCGAGGGTGGTGGCGGCTACGGAGGTGGCAGCGGCAGCGGCGGTTATGGTGGCGGCAATGAAGGTGGCGGCGACGGCGGCTTCCGCAGCCCTTACGGCAACCCGCGCGGCGGTGGCGGTGGGCGACGCGGCTACTGATTTGATACACCGCGTTTCCAGCAAGGCTCCTTCGGGAGCCTTTTTGTTTTTTCAGTGGCCAGAGCGGCGGTGCTTGCGCGGCCGGCCAGCCAGCATGCGGTCAAACAGCCCGTTGGGCAATAAACGCAACAGTTTGACCACCAGCCCCATCTGCCAGGGAATCACGCGATAGCCGACACCGGCCTCGATCGCCTGGTATGCCCGCTCGGCAAAGGCCTCGGCACTCATCAGAAAAGGCATGGCATAGCGATTTTGCCGAGTCAGCGGCGTGTCGATGTAGCCCGGGCTCAAGGTCACGACCTTCACACCGCTGCCGCGCAATTCGCCGCGCAGGCTTTCGCAATAGCTGATCACCCCGGCCTTGCTGGCGCAGTAGGCACCGTGCCCCGGCAGGCCCCGGATGCCCGCCACGCTGGCCATGCCAACCAGGCGACCGGAGCCACGCTGCGCCATCGCATCGATAAAGGGATGGAACGTGGCAGCCAGGCCGATGTTGTTGGTGGCAAAGGTCTGCGCCATCACGTCCAGATCCGCCCTGTCGGCCGTGTCGACGCCGACGCTGATGCCGGCATTGGCCACCACCACGTCGGGGACCCCCTGTGCGGCCAGGCACGCCTGGCCGGCCGCCACGATACTGTCGACATCCGCCACATTGGCGCTATAGATTTGATAGCTGTCTGCGCTTATTTCACCAGCCACACACCACGATTCAAGCTCATGCGTGCGGCGCGCGACCAGGGCCAGCCGGTAGCCGGCCTGATGAAAACGCCAGGCCAGTGCCTGGCCGATGCCGCTGGAGGCGCCAGTGATGAAAGCCAGCTTGCTCATGCGCAGCCGACTTATTTCTTGACGTCCGGCACCAGCGTGCCACGCACCCGACCGTGCAATTGCATGATCTGGTCAATGTTGTCGAAATCCATCCTGTCGGCCGTGAAACGGTCGCTCCCGCGCGTCAACTCGACCGGCTTGTGCGATTTGACGCGTTCGGTATCCATGTAAGCGTGCAGGAATTCGCTGCGGTAAGTCGCCCGCGGAATCTTCTTGCCCGACTTGTCCACAGCCTCGTCGCGCACCACCACGGCGTTGCCGATGAGTTGCACTTCTGAGTTGTCGCTGTTGGTGATGGCCTCGTTAGCCGTCGCGGTGGTGAGGTGGCCCTTGTCGTTGAAGGAACGGATGCGAACCTTGTCGATCTCCAGCGTGTCGGTATCCGGGTAGTGGCGCGCCTCGGTTCCGAAGATTTCGCTTTTCAGCCGGCCGGCGGTGTCAAAGGTCTTGACCGAAAACTTCTGCATGAAATAATCCGGCTCATGCTTGGACGGCTGGTCCGGCGCGGGCGCCTCGAAGACGGGTGTGCTGCGCACCAGCCAGTAGGTTCCCAGCGCCAGCACGCCCATCAAGATGATGGGCAGGTAAATCGACAGGCGATCCCAGGCCGCACGCAACAAGCGGATCACTGCTGCCACTCCTCCAGCAGGGCGGCATAGCGGCCGCTGGCCACCAGCAACAGGTCGCAGAACTCGCGCGCAGCACCCTCACCGCCACGCACACGCGTGACATGGTGGGCCACGGCCCGGGCTTCCTCATGCGCGTTGAGCGGCGCACAGGCGAAAGCACAGCGCCGCATGACCGCCAGATCCGGCCAATCGTCACCGATGGCGGCGGCCTGCGTCCAGTCCAAGCCCAGCGCCTGCAGGGATTGCTCCGCCGCCGGTCGCTTGTCCTCGGTGCCGAAATGCGCATGGACGATGCCCAGCGCCTGCAGGCGAACGCGCAAGGCCTGGCTGTCGCGTCCGGTGATCACCACTGGCGTGATGCCGGCACGCTGCAGCAGCTTGAGCCCGTGACCATCCAGCGTGTTGAAGCGCTTGAGCGTTTCGCCGGCCTCGGAAATATAGAGCCCGCCGTCCGTCAAGACGCCATCCACATCGAAAAAGGCGACGCGGACACCCTGGGCCTTGAGCAACAGCTCCGGTGAAAAGTTCAAAGCAGGCGTCATCAGATCACCTTGGCCCGCATCAGGTCGTTGCTGTTGAGGGCGCCGCAGAGACGCCCTTCCGCATCGACCACCAGCACGCTGGTGATACGCCGCTCCTCCATCAGTTCCGCAGCCTCCACCGCCAGCGCATCGGCCGTGATGGTGGTCGGGTTGGGATGCATGAACTGGCCCGCGGAACCGGCGCGCAGATCCACGCCTCTTTCAAGCAGCCGACGCAGATCGCCGTCGGTAAAGATGCCCAGCACGCGGTCCTGCGCGTCGACAATGGCTGTGGCACCCAGCCCCTTGGCCCCCATCTCACGCATCACCTCACTGAAACCGGCTGCCAGCCCCACCTTGGGCACCGCGGTGCCGCTGCGCATCACATCACCCACATGGGTCAGCAGTTTGCGCCCGAGCATGCCGCCAGGATGGGAGCGTGCGAAATCTTCCGCTTTGAAGCCACGCGCATCAAGCAGGGCCACGGCCAGCGCATCGCCCAGCGCCAGCTGCGCCGTGGTGCTGGCCGTTGGCGCCAGATTCAGAGGACAGGCCTCTTTTTCCACCCCACTGTCGAGCGCCAGATCGGCATGGCGGGCCAACGTCGAATCCGGGTGGCCGGTCATCGCAATCAATGGGACGCCCTGGCGCTTGAGTATGGGCAGGATGGCCGTCAGCTCGTCCGACTCTCCGCTGTTGGAGATCGCCAGCACCAGGTCGGTGGTCTTGATCATGCCCAGATCACCATGGCTGGCTTCGGCCGGGTGCACGAACATGGCGGGTGTCCCGGTAGAGGCCAGCGTCGCCGCCATCTTGCGGCCGATGTGCCCGCTCTTGCCCATCCCCATGACCACGACGCGCCCCTCCACCCGCAGCATCAGCGCCACGGCCTTGGCAAAGGCTTCGCCGACACGCCATTTCAGGCCGAGCACGGCGGCGGCTTCGATCTCCAGCGTGTCGCGGGCGAGTTGCTGCGCCCTGTCGGCATCGAAGGGCGGATCCTGGGTTTTTTGGGAGGTCATGTCCGGATTTTATCGGGCGCGTCTGCTCTTGCTAGTATCCGGGTATGAGCGCGCTTGAACTCACCCTTGTCTACCTGTTTGCCGCCGTGCTCGGGGTGGTGGCATTCCGCAGCCTCAAGCTCCCCCCCATGCTGGGGTATCTGGTGGTCGGCGTGGTCATCGGCCCGAACGCGCTGGCGCTGGCGCAGAACTCCGCCGGCATCCGCCATCTGGCAGAGTTCGGTGTGGTGTTCCTGATGTTCGCCATCGGCCTGGAATTCAATTTGCCCAAACTGCGCGCCATGCGCCGTCACGTGTTCGGCCTGGGTTTGCTGCAGGTTCTGCTGACCATGGTATTCACGGTGCTGGGTGCCTACCTGCTGAAGTGGCTGCTGCCCTCTCTCTGGAGCATCAGTTGGCAAACGGCGCTGGCGCTCTCGGGCATCATGGCCATGAGCAGCACCGCCATCGTGGTCAAGCTGATGGCAGAACGACTGGAGCTGGAAAGCGAGCACGGCAAGCGTGTCATGGGTATCCTGCTGTTCCAGGACCTGGCCGTGGTGCCATTGCTGGTGTTGATCCCGGCGCTGGGCAGCCCGGCCAATGAACTGTTCACGGCCCTGGGCCTGGCCTTGCTCAAGGCCGTCGTACTACTGGCCCTGCTGCTGATGGGTGGTCAGCGTCTGATGCGCTGGTGGCTCACCCAGGTCGCACGGCACAAGAGCAACGAACTGTTCATGCTCAACCTGCTGCTGATCACCCTCGGCCTGGCCTGGCTGACCGAACTCGCCGGTCTGAGCCTGGCGTTGGGTGCCTTCATCGCCGGCATGCTGATCTCCGAGACCGAATTCAAGCAACAGGTGGAGACCGACATCCGCCCGTTCCACGACGTGCTGCTCGGCCTGTTCTTCATCACCATCGGCATGCTGCTGGACTGGCACATTCTGCTGCAGCGCTGGCCCCTGGTACTGATGCTGATCACGCTGTCATTGCTGCTCAAGCTTTCACTGATTACCCTGCTGACCCGTCTCATGGGTGCCACCATGGGCGTGGCGCTGCGCACCGGCCTGTACCTGGCACAGGCCGGCGAATTCGGTTTTGTGCTGCTGTCCCTGTCGCACGAGCATGGCTTGCTGGACGCGGCCATGCTCAATCCCATCCTGGCCTCCATGGTCCTGTCGATGCTGGCCACGCCTTTCGTCATCGCCTATAGCAACCGGATCGTGATGAAGCTGGTGGCCAGCGAATGGCTGCAACAGTCGTTGCAGATGACCAATATCGCGCGCAAGTCCATCGGCACCAGCAAGCACGTCATCATCTGCGGCTACGGCCGCTGCGGTCAGAACCTGGCGCGCATGCTCGAGGGGGAGAAGATCCCCTACATTGCGCTCGACCTCGACCCGGACCGCGTACGCCAGGCCACTGCGGCTGGCAACAGCGTCGTTTTTGGTGATGCAGCACGGCTGCAGGCCCTCAGTGCCGCCGGCCTGAGCCGGGCCAGTGCCGTGGTCATCACCTACCTGGATGTTGCCGGCGCCATGAAGGTGCTGGCCAATGTTCGCTCTCATGCACCGCTGGTTCCCGTCATCGTGCGCACGCAGGATGACCATGCGCTGGACAAGCTGCGCGCCGCCGGCGCTACCGAGGTCGTGCCGGAAGCCATTGAGGGTTCACTCATGCTCGCCAGCCATGCGCTGGCACTCGTCGGCGTGCCCATGCGGCGCGTGATCCGCATCGTGCAGGACCAACGCGATGCACGCTACAACCTGCTGCGTGGTTATTTCCACGGCGCGGACGACAACGCCGTAGATGAAAGCACGCAGGAGCGCCTGTCCAGTTTCACGCTGCCCCCCGGTGCGCGAGTGATCGGCCGCACGCTGGAGCAACTGTCGCAATTGCTGCCTGACACCCGCGTTGTCAATCTGCGTCGACATAACGGAAAAAACCTGGCGCCGGCCCATGATTTGCTGCTGGAGAACGGCGATACCCTGGTACTCTCGGGCCGGTCGGAAGCCCTGGCCTTGGTCGAAGACAGGCTGCTCAAGGGCTGAAAGCCCCACCGGCGCTCCTCCGTTACCATGCCGACACAAGCCTCGCCCAACAGGTGCCCCATGCAAGACCGCAACATCAATGAGTATCTGAGGAGCCACATCCGCACGGTGCCCAACTGGCCGGCGCCCGGTGTGCAGTTCCGCGACATCACGCCCCTGCTGCAAGATCCCAAGGTGTTTCGCGTGATGGTCGACGCCTTTGTGCATCGCTACATGGATCCCGGCATGCGGCCCGACGTGGTGGCCGGCCTGGATGCTCGCGGCTTTATCCTTGGTTCGGTCATCGCCTACGAATTGGCCGTTGGCTTCATCCCGATCCGCAAAAAAGGCAAATTGCCCTTCACCACGGTGGAAGAAACCTACGAACTGGAATACGGCAGCGCCACGGTCGAGTTGCACACAGATGCGGTCAAAGCGGGTGACCGTGTCTTGCTGGTCGATGACCTGATTGCCACTGGTGGGACCATGCTGGCGGGCAAGAAACTGCTCGAAAAGCTTGGCGCCCATGTCATGGAGGGTGCGGCCATTGTCGACCTGCCCGAGCTGGGCGGCTCGCAGAAGTTGCGCGCTTCGGGCCTGCAGCTGTTCACGCTGGTCGACTTTGCCGGCCATTGAGGCCACTCGATCAATTCAAATCGCCATACTGGGTGCGGCTCAGTACCGGGTAAGGATCTTTGCTCACGATCACTTCGGTGTCTTCGAAGCCCGTCGGCGGTGCCGACGTCATGCCCATCGCCAGCGCTTGCCTGAGCGCCGCCACTTCATCCTCGCCAATGGGTTCGAAGCGATGTGATGCAACCGGCGGGCTGGACGCCCTCACCGCTGCGTTGCGTGCTGACCCCTTGAGGCGCTCGTTGAAGCGCCAGTAGATGGCCGAAACGACGATGTCGTGCCGCGCCTTGGCATTGCGCACGACCTGCTTCTCAATGTCGGCCTGTTGCTTGTTTTCGTGGACGACATCCCGGGCGAGATCCACCATGATGAGGTATTGACGCCCTTGCGGCTCCAGCGACAACACCTTGAAACTGTAGCTGGCGGACAGAACCCCAGCATGAGCCATCGCTTCACGTACCACGACGTACAGCAACTCTCGTCGCTCCATACGCTGCTGTTTGCGCCTGACCGCGTTTTTGGACGGTTCCGCATGCGCCGTCTGCACTCGCTTTGCGCTTTCTGCCGGCGGTGCTTTTTTTGGAAACCAGTTGTCGAGCAAGGACATAAACCTCTTTCATGGACCACTGAATACCGACGGTTGGCCGGTATCCGCGTTCATGGATCAGTTTAGTGGCCGGGGCCCGGAACCAGCGTCCCCGCTTACTTACCGATACAGAATTTGGAAAAAATAACGCCCAGCAGATCGTCCGGCGTGAATTCACCCGTGATTTCATTGAGGGCGTTCTGGCCCAGCCGCAGTTCTTCAGCCAGCAAGTCAAGTGACTGGGCTTGTGCCGACAGATGCTGCGCGGCAGTCTCCAGGTGGGCCTGCACACGACGCAGGGCCTGCACGTGCCGCTCACGCGCGATGTACAAACCTTCCGACGCGGCTTGCCAGCCAGCCATCTCCAGCAGACGCCGCCGCAGAACGTCAAGACCAAGCCCACTTTTGGCTGACAGGGCCAGGCCCTGCTCTGGCGGCGGTGCCTCGGCCGCATCGATCTTGTTCCAGACATCGAGCACCGGAACGCGCGACGGCAGCCTATCACTCAAGGTCTGGGCGATGGCAGCATCGGCCTCGCGGTAGCTCGGCGTTGCAGCCCGCGTCAAATCGTGCAGGAACAGCACCGCGTCGGCAGCCTCGATCTCGGACCAGGCTCGTGCAATGCCGATTTTTTCCACTTCGTCTTCGCTGTCGCGCAAACCCGCGGTATCGATCACATGCAGCGGCACCCCTTCGATCTGGATGGTCTGCTGCACCTTGTCGCGCGTGGTTCCCTCGATCGGGGTGACGATGGCCAGCTCGACACCGGCCAGGGCGTTCAGCAGCGAGCTTTTGCCCGCATTGGGCTGACCGGCAATCACCACCTTGATGCCTTCGCGCAGCAGCGCACCCTGGCGCGCATGCTGCAGCACGGTAGCCAGTTGTTGCTGCAGCCTCGTGAGCTGGCCCTGCGCATCTGCCTGACGCAGAAAATCGATTTCCTCCTCGGGAAAATCCAGCGTGGCTTCTACCAGCATGCGCAGGTGAATGAGGGCATCCCGCAGGGCGTGGATTTCGCGTGAAAAATCTCCGGCCAGGGAACGGCTGGCGCTGCGTGCCGCGGCCTCGGTGCTGGCATCGATCAGATCGGCAATGGCCTCGGCCTGCGCCAGATCGATCTTGTCGTTGAGAAAGGCACGTTCCGTGAACTCGCCAGGCTGCGCCACACGCAAACCAGCCAGACGCGGCCGACCGGTCGCGGGATCGACCTCAGCCGCCGCTTCCAGGCAGCGCGCCAGCAGCAGTTGCAGCACGACCGGACCACCATGGGCCTGCAGCTCCAACACATCCTCCCCGGTGTAGGAGTGAGGGCCGGGAAAATGAAGGGCCAGCCCGTGGTCAAGCGGCGCCCCTTGCCGGTCCCGGAGGGGGAGGTACGTCGCATGCCGGGGGCTCAAGGCGTGACCGCACAGAGCCGTGATCAAGCTTTCCAGGTTCTTGCCGCTCACGCGCACGATACCGACCGCCCCGCGCCCGGGAGCGGTGGCAATGGCAGCGATCGGTTCATGGTGTCGGGCGAGCACGGTATCAGGTCTTGTGCTGGATGCAAAAGGGCCGCTTGCGCGGCCCCGGGTTTATCACTTGAACTTCGGCAGATTGAACTGCGGCGGCACACCCATGCGCTTGTTGATGATCCACTGCTGGGCAATCGACAGGATGTTATTGGTCAGCCAGTACAACACCAGACCGGCCGGGAAGGCAAAGAACATCACGCTGAAGACCAGCGGCATGATCCACATCATCTTGGCCTGCATCGGGTCCGGCGGTGCCGGGTTGAGCGCCGTCTGCAGCATGGTGCTCACAGTCATGAGCAGCGGCAGGATGTAGTAGGGATCCTTGGCCGACAGATCGGTGACCCACAGGATCCAGGGCGCGTTGCGCATTTCCACGCTGGACAGCAGCACCCAGTACAGGGCGATGAACACCGGAATCTGGATCATGATGGGCAGGCAGCCACCCATCGGATTGACCTTCTCCTCACGGTAGATGCGCATCATCTCCTGCTGCATCTGCTGCGGGTTGTCCTTCAGGCGCTCGCGCATTTCCATGATGCGCGGATTGATGGCTTTCATCTTGGCCATGCTGGCATAGGCCTTGGCATTGAGCCAGTAAAAGGCGGCCTTCAGCAGCACGACCAGCGCCACAATGGACCAGCCCCAGTTGCCGATCAGGTGCTCCAGCTTGTCCAGCAGCCAGTAGAGCGGCTTGGCCAGAATCGTGAGCCAGCCGTAGTCCTTCACCAGTTCCAGCCCGGGCGCCAGAGTCTCCAGCAGTTTTTCTTCCTGCGGACCGACGAAGAAACGGGCCTCCACTGTCTTACTGCTGGCTGGTGCCACCGCATCCAGCGGCGCAATCATGCCGACGGCATAAAGATTGTTGTCAACCTTGCGCATGAACAAGTCGCGCTTGATGCCATCGCCCAGCAGCCAGGCGCTGGCAAAGTAGTGCTGCACCATGGCGACATAGCCGTTTTCCGACTGCTTTTCAATCTCGACCTTGTTTTTCTCGATGTCGCTGAATTCCACTTTCTGGTACTTCTTGGCCTCGGTATAGACCGCCGGGCCAGTGAAAGTCGAATAGAAGGAGGAGTCCTCTCCCACCGGCTTGTTGCCATCGCGCACCAGCTGCATGTAGAGCTGCGGCGCCACCGCAGCGGTACTGTTGTTCACGACCTCGTGCTTGACGTCCAGCGCATAGCTGCCGCGTTTGAGGGTGTAGGTCTTGACCAGCTTGACGCCGCCGACTTCGGGCGACACGAACTTCGCCACCAGTTCGTCTGCGCCGTCCTTGAGTTCACGCTCACCCGGCACGAGTGTCATCACGGTCTTGTGCGTCGGGTAGGTGCCGCCGGCTGCACCGGCAATCAGACCGGTCTGGGAGACATAGATGCGGTCCTTGCTCTCGTCGAGCAGCACGAAATTCTTGCCGGCTTCCTTCAGATCCCGGTGCTTGAGAAACTCCGCCTGGACCAGCGAACCACCTTCCGTATCGAATGTGAGTTTCAGCACGTCGGTACTCAGCACCACGCGCTCGCGCGCAGCCGCCGGCTTGCCGGCCACATCCACTGCGATCTGGGCGCTGCCGGCCGGTGTCTGTGCTGCAACAGTCGGTGCACTTGCGCCGCCGGCCGCCGGCTTCGCCGTGGCCGCGCTCTTGGATGTCGGGAAGAAAGTGGCCTGACGGCCGTTGTGGATTTGCCATTGGTCCCACAGCAGGACCATCGAGAAACCAAAGACCACCCACAGAATGGTGCGGCGAATATCGTTCATGAAGACTTCTTTTGAGAGGGAAGGGGAAGCAAACGGGTCAGGAACCGGGGCTTTTCCTCCGGAACCGGGTCATGGCCACCTGCGCACCATGGATGACAACGCGCCAGACGGCGCAGCGTCAGATAGCTCCCTGCCGCTGCGCCGTGCTTTTCCAGCGCAGACAGAGCATACAGTGAACAGGTGGGCTCAAAACGGCAGGCCGAGCCCAGCCAGGGACTCAGCAGCAGACGATAAGCACGAACCACAGCCATCAGAGCGGACTTCATCATGCAGCCACCTTGGTCTGAACCGTGGCTACCCGGCTGAACAGTAATTCGATCTCAGCCCGGACGGCTTTTTTCAGTTGCTCGGAACTGGCACTTTTAAATTGCGCGCGATCAAAAGCCGCCCGCAGTCGCACGACGTAGGCGGCCTGAGGCAGGATGGGTTCGAAATGCGCTGCGACGCTGTAGATCTGTCGCTTGCACAGATTGCGTGTGACCGCGTGTTTGGCCCAGCGTTTAGGCACCATCGCCCCGATCCAGGTCTGGTCAGGGCTGAAAAGTTCGAGCTTGCTGTGCTGCAGCGACGGTGGCGACGGGCTGTCCGTCGTCACATCCGGTGCCGAGCTGTGCATGGCGAAATGGGTCGTTCGCGCAACGGGCCGACCTGCCAGAACGGCTTGAAACTGCTCTCTGGTTTTCAGCCGCTGCACGTGGGCGTCGCGCAGGTATTGCGTGTCAGCTGTGCGCTGAACAGCTGGCTCAGACAGCCAGGCGCTTGCGGCCCTTGGCGCGACGTGCGTTGATCACGGCACGGCCACCACGGGTCTTCATGCGAACCAGAAAGCCATGGGTACGCGCGCGGCGGATTTTGGAAGGCTGGTAAGTGCGTTTCATCTTGAAATCCTTGAAGGTTCAGCTCGGAAATTTTGTACTGGCCTGCATCTGCCAAGGCTCGCTAAGAAAAAGCGACCGTGGTCAATGCAAGCTCGACTTGCCCTGAACAATCAGGGAAACCCAAGATTATCGCAAACTTTCCTAATCCTGGCAACGCCTTGCGCCAGTTTTATCGTGTATTGGCGTAAATTCAAGGCTTTCAAAAAAATTGTGGATAAATTCTTGATAAATTACAATTTGGGGCATCACAAACAATAACTATCCACAGATATCATCACCCACCATGGCAGAGGGACAATTCAACAGCCACCCTGGTTCAGTGGGCAATGAGGCCGGGCAAAGCCTATGGCAAACCTGTGTCGATCAATTGGCGCAGGAACTGCCTGAACAACAGTTCAACACCTGGATCAAACCGCTGCTGGCCCAAGTGACCGATGACCTGTCCAAGGTCACGCTCTTCGTCGCGAACCGCTTCAAGCTCGACTGGGTCCGAGCGCAGTACAGCGCTCGCATTGCAGCCCTTCTGGAGAAGATCTACGGTCAGCCCGTTGGTGTTGAGTTAGCGCTCACCCCCAGGGAAAATTCCCAACGAGTTCAGGCTCTGACCAAAACGCCTGAATTCTTTTCGGCCGAAGAGGCGCTTGAGCCTGCGGAAGAGAAATCCCTTGGCAGCACCAGAAACCGGCTCAACCCGGCCTTGACGTTCGATACCCTGGTTGAGGGTACCGCCAACCGGATGGCCCGGGCTGCCGCCATGCACGTGGCCAGTTCACCGGGCCAGCTGTACAACCCGCTGTTCATTTATGGCGGTGTCGGCCTGGGTAAAACCCACCTGATGCACGCCGTAGGCAACCGACTGTTGGCCGAACACCCGAACGCCAAAGTTCTCTACATCCATGCAGAACAGTTCGTCTCCGATGTGGTTAAAGCCTACCAGCGCAAGACTTTTGACGAATTCAAGGACAAGTACCACTCACTGGATTTGTTGTTGATCGACGATGTCCAGTTCTTTGCCAACAAGGACCGCACCCAGGAAGAGTTTTTCAACGCCTTTGAGGCGTTGCTGGCAAAGAAATCGCACATCGTGATGACCAGCGACACCTATCCGAAGGGTCTGGCCGACATTCATGAACGCCTGGTGTCGCGCTTCGATTCTGGCCTGACGGTAGCCATTGAGCCGCCCGAGCTTGAAATGCGGGTGGCCATTCTGATCAACAAGGCCCTGGCTGAAGGCACCGAAATGCCGGAAGAAGTGGCCTTCTTCGTTGCCAAGAACGTGCGCTCCAATGTGCGCGAACTGGAAGGTGCCCTGCGAAAAATCCTGGCCTACTCACGTTTCAACCAAAAGGAAATCTCCATTCAACTGGCGCGCGAAGCCCTGCGCGATTTACTATCCATCCAGAATCGCCAGATTTCAGTGGAAAACATCCAGAAAACGGTCGCCGACTATTACAAGATCAAAGTGGCCGACATGTATTCCAAGAAACGGCCCGCCAGCATTGCGCGGCCACGCCAGATTGCCATGTACCTGGCCAAGGAACTGACGCAGAAAAGCTTGCCCGAGATTGGTGAACTGTTTGGCGGTCGTGATCACACGACCGTGCTGCATGCCGTGCGCAAAATTACCGCTGAACGCCAGCAGCTGACGGAACTGAACCAGCAACTGCATGTGCTGGAACAAACCCTCAAGGGCTGAGCCGGGGGGCAAAATTTTGAAAAATCAGTCAAAAGAACAAAGCTGGGGATAGTTCAGGAACAAGTCGATGGTTATCCACAGGAGAAGACTTGAAAGCAAAGTTGTTCATGTCCGGCGGACACATCGGAAGCAGGGCTGCACACAGCTTTCAACAGAAGCCAAGTCGTTGATAAAAAAAGAGAAAATGGCGCTATCCACAGAAATGGTCGCCCTTTAACTACTACTACTAGTTTTATATAAAGAAATTAAGGAAGAGATTGACATGATCGTCCTGAAGGCAACACAAGACAAAGTGCTATCGGTCCTGCAATCGGTGGCCGGCATTGTTGAGCGTCGGCACACGCTGCCGATTCTGGCCAATGTGCTGATTCGTAAAACAGGCAGTGCCTTGCAGTTCACGACCAGCGATCTGGAGATCCAGATCCGCACCACGGTCGATTTCGATGGGGATGCCGGCAATTTCACAACCACG
The DNA here is from genome assembly GCA_031426755.1 of Curvibacter sp. Taxonomy (GTDB): domain Bacteria; phylum Pseudomonadota; class Gammaproteobacteria; order Burkholderiales; family Burkholderiaceae_C; genus Hylemonella. The sequence continues at coordinate 204,428 of JASJPI010000001.1, read as the reverse complement.
GTGGGTGCGCGCAAACTCATCGACATCCTGCGCACCATGCCAGCTGATCAGACGGTTTCGCTCGAATCCGCCCAGGCCAAGCTGATTCTCAAAGGCGGCAAGAGCAAATTCACGCTGCAGACCCTGCCAGCAGAGGACTTCCCGCTGGTGCAGGAATCGGCCAGTTTCGGACCTTCGTTCAGTGTGCCGCAAAAAACATTGAAGGATTTGCTGGGCCAGGTGTCGTTTGCCATGGCAGTGCATGACATCCGCTACTACCTCAACGGCATCTTGTTCGTGGCCGAAGGCAAGCAGCTCAGCCTCGTGGCCACCGACGGCCATCGACTGGCGTTTGCCTCCGCCACGCTGGATGTGGAAGTGCCGCGCCAGGAAGTGATCCTGCCGCGCAAGACGGTGCTGGAAATGCAGCGGCTGCTGAGCGACGCCGATGGCGCCATCGAGATGCAGTTCGCCAACAACCAGGCCAAGTTCAGTTTCGAAGGCATGGAGTTCGTGACCAAACTGGTCGAAGGCAAGTTCCCCGACTACAACCGCGTCATCCCGAAGAACCACAAGAACGGCATCACCTTGGGTCGCCAGGCGCTGTTGGCGAGCTTGCAGCGTACGGCCATTCTGACGAGCGACAAGTTCAAGGGTGTGCGCCTGAATATCGACCCAGGTACCCTGCGTGTGGCATCCAACAATGCCGAGCAGGAAGAAGCGGTGGACGAACTGGATATCGACTACAGCGGTGACAGCATCGAGATTGGGTTCAACGTCACTTACCTGATCGATGCCCTCGCCAACATGGACCAGGACATGGTGAAGGTTGAGCTGTCGGATTCCAACAGCTCGGCTTTGATCACCATTCCGGACAATGCGAACTTCAAGTACGTTGTGATGCCGATGCGCATCTGAAGCTGAGCAAGCAGCAGGCTGCAACCCGCCATGGACCTGACGTCCATCGCGGGTTTGGTCATTCAAGAGTTTGAGAAATCGATAGAGAAGTTAGTCATGACTGAAGAAAACAAGCCCAGCGCCGAGGCCTTTACCACTGCTCAGCCGGTTATCGATGCCCACCAGGCTGGTGCATCGGAAGGCTATGGCGAGGGCTCGATCCAGATTCTTGAAGGCTTGGAAGCCGTGCGCAAGCGCCCCGGCATGTACATCGGCGACACCTCCGACGGTACCGGTTTGCACCACCTGGTGTTCGAGGTGGTGGACAACTCGATCGACGAGGCGTTGGCAGGGCATTGCGATGACATCGTGGTGACCATCCATTCGGACAATTCCATCAGCGTGACCGATAACGGCCGCGGTATTCCGACCGGCGTCAAGATGGACGACAAGCACGAGCCCAAGCGCAGTGCGTCGGAAATTGCATTGACTGAACTGCATGCGGGCGGCAAGTTCAACCAGAACAGCTACAAGGTGTCCGGCGGCCTGCATGGCGTGGGGGTGTCGTGCGTGAACGCGCTCTCGAAATGGCTGCGCCTGACGGTGCGCCGCGAAGGCAAGGTCTATCAGCTCGAGTTTGCCCGCGGCTTCGTTCAGAACCGCGTGATTGAAACGGTGGACGGTTTCGAAGTGTCACCGATGAAGGTCACGGGTGCGACGGAAAAACGCGGCACCGAAGTGCACTTCCTGCCCGATACCGACATCTTCCAGCAGAACAACGAGTTCCATTACGAAATCCTGGCCAAGCGCCTGCGTGAACTCAGTTTTCTCAACAATGGCGTGCGCATTCGCCTCAAGGACGAGCGCAACAACAAGGAAGACGATTTCTCGGGTGCCGGTGGCGTCAAGGGCTTTGTCGACTTCATCAATGCCAACAAGAAGGTCTTGCATCCCAATGCCTTTCATGCCGTGGGCGAGCGGCCGGCCGACAGCTATGGCGGCATTCCCGGCACCAGCATCGGCGTGGAAGTGGCCATGCAGTGGAACGACGGTTACAACGAGTCGGTGCTGTGCTTCACCAACAATATTCCGCAGCGCGATGGCGGTACCCACCTGACCGGGCTGCGTGCGGCGATGACGCGCGTCATCAGCAAGTACATCGAGCAGAATGAATTTGCCAAGAAAGCCAAGGTGGAAGTGTCGGGCGATGACCTGCGCGAAGGCTTGTGCTGCGTGCTGAGTGTCAAGGTGCCCGAGCCCAAGTTCAGCAGCCAGACCAAGGACAAGCTGGTCAGCTCCGAGGTGCGCGCCCCGGTGGAAGACATCGTGGCCAAGGCTTTGACCGATTTCCTGGAAGAGCGACCGAACGACGCCAAGATCATCTGCGGCAAGATCGTGGAAGCGGCCCGCGCCCGTGAGGCGGCCCGCAAGGCGCGCGAAATGACGCGCCGCAAGGGCGTGCTCGATGGCATGGGCCTGCCCGGCAAGCTGGCGGATTGTCAGGAGAAAGACCCGTCGCTGTGCGAGATCTACATCGTGGAGGGTGACTCCGCCGGCGGCTCGGCCAAGCAGGGGCGCGACCGGAAATTCCAGGCTATCCTGCCGCTGCGCGGCAAGATCCTGAACGTGGAAAAAGCGCGTTACGAAAAATTGCTGACCAGCAACGAGATCGTGACCTTGATCACGGCCTTGGGCACCGGCATCGGCAAGGCGGCGGTCGAATCCGGCAAGTCGGGGGTGGATGACTTCAATGTCGACAAGCTGCGCTACCACCGCATCATCATCATGACCGATGCCGACGTGGACGGCGCCCACATCCGCACGCTGCTGCTGACCTTTTTCTACCGTCAGATGCCTGATCTGGTCGAGCGTGGTCACATCTACATTGCCCAGCCGCCGCTGTACAAGGTCAAGGCCGGCAAGGAGGAGCTTTATCTCAAGGATGCGTCTGCGCTGGATGCCTTCCTGCTGCGCATTGCCCTGATCAACGCCTCCATCCATACCGGCGGCGACAAGGGAAGCGTCATCAGCGGCGACACGCTGGCCGAGCTCGCACGCAAGCACCAGTTGGCCGAGGCGGTGATTGCACGCTTGCACAATTTCATGGACGCCGAAGCCCTGCGCGCCATTGCGGATGGCGTGAGCCTGAATCTGGACACGGTGGCCGAAGCCGAAGCCTCGGCCGCCGCCTTGCAGGCCAAGCTGCTGGATGCGGAAGTGGCGGGCGAGTTTGACGTTCGCACCGACAAACCCATCCTGCGCATCAGCCGCCGTCACCACGGCAATGTGAAGAGCAGCATCATCACGCAGGACTTCGTGCATGGTGCCGACTACGCGGCGCTGGCCGAGGCAGCCCATACCTTCCGTGGCCTGTTGAGCGAAGGTGCCCGGGTCATGCGCGGCGAAGGTGAAAAACAGAAGGAAGAAAAAGTCAGCGACTTCCGCGAGGCCATGAACTGGCTGATTGGACAAGCGGAAAACGCCACGGCTCGCCAGCGCTACAAAGGCCTGGGCGAGATGAACCCGGCGCAGTTGTGGGAAACCACAATGGATCCGCAGGTACGCCGTCTGTTGCGCGTGCAGATTGAAGACGCCATCGAAGCCGATCGCGTCTTCACCATGCTGATGGGCGACGAGGTCGAGCCGCGCCGCGAATTCATCGAGACCAATGCGCTGCGTGCCGGCAATATTGACGTTTGAGCGGTGTGTGGGCGAGTATGCCGATGCGATGCTGGACGATGTGAACGGCGTGTTCAATGCGGGCACCAACGTGAACTCAATCCCGAAGGCCTGACGCCCGAAGCGGCCGCATTGTTCAAGCGCTTCCATGAAGACCATCGCAAGAAGTTCGATGGGCGCGAACCTTCGGCCCACACGGGCATGGGCTTCACGGCGATGTACCTGCTGCTCAAACGCATCCTGCCCGCGGCCGGCAGCCTGGACACCGAGAAGATCCGCCAGGCCGCGCTGGCGCTCGACATGCCCGTGGGTTCGACCATCGTGGGATGGGGCATGAAGTTTGATCCCGCCACACAGAACAACACGCGCGCCTTCCCGACCTACGACCAATGGCGCGCGCGCAAGATCGTGACGGTGGCCCCTGATCCGTTCGGCGTGAAGAAGCCGACGGCCATGCCGTTGCCTACCTGGGGCAAGCGCGGCGCGATCTGAGATCGTGAACACGCTCTGATAGCCACAGGGCAACGCTGAGAAAGCACATCGCGCTGGCAAGGCATGGGCCTTGCCGGCGCGATGCGCCTCACGCCTGGAGTCAGTCTTGGTGCTGCTTGATCATGCGCCCGATGAGTTCGCGCTTGCGCGTGCCCTCGATCTTCTTGAAGGGCTGAATGGCCAATGCTTCGGGGCTGAGCTGGTCGCGCACGACATGCAGGATGTGCTCGCCATGCAGCACGCCATCGGCCTCGATCGCGGATTTCAGCAAATCCAGATCCCGCTTGCGCAGGGCCTGGATGATGTCCTCGTGCTTGTGCCTGCCCGGCAAGGTCACGGGTGCTCCGCTCTCGTAGAGATAGCGGATGCTGGGCCCCGTGATGGCCCAGAGCTGGCGCAGGATGGACAGCAGATAGGGCATCTGCGCGGGCTCGTACAGGGCGAAATGAAAGCGAACGTTGGCGCGGAGTATGCCATCGGGGTCGCCCGTCTTCTTGGCCTTCATGAGCTCCTTGTGCACGCGCGCGAGCGCGTCGAGCCGGGCCTTGTCCCAGCGGTCGATGCCTGCGATCGCGGCCTTCACTTCGAGGTCGATACGGATGCCGCGCACCTCGCTGAGGCTCTCTACGGTGGGCGAGGGGACGCGGATGGTGAAGCCGCGCTGGCCCACCAGAATGCTTTGCGCCACGAGTTGCAGCAGTGCTTCGCGGATCGGTGTCTGGCTGATGCCTTCGAACTCTTCAGATTCGATCATTTCACGCAATTTGAACGCGTGACCGGGCCGGTACTCCGCGTGAATCAGCTTGTTGATGATCTTCTCTCTGACGACATCCGTCAGATTCGCTTCGTTCATATACCTCTCCTGGTTGGACGCACTCTGCTTCATGGGCGCCGCGGCAACTGTAGGGCAGGGCTACACGGGATGGTAGCGGAATTGCGCCGTGGCAAAGGGGGCCGCGCGGTGCCCAGAACCGCTTGAAAGCAACGAATGGCCCCGTTGTGAGCGAACCAGGCTGCACCGCACTGAACCTAGTATTTACCCTTATTCCAAGTTGGCTGAATTAATTTATAAAATATAGACGTTGAAGAATTTTATAAAAAAAGAAGCTCTTCAGTTTTTGAAAGCGCACTACAACATGTCCAAACCTCTCACCTATCCCGGCTTGAACAAGCAGGACACCGTGGGCCACCTCGTGGCCCGCACACTCAAGAAACACGGCATCACGCAGTTCTTCGGCCAAAGTCTCCCCAGCATGTTCGTGCTGGCGGCTGAAGAGCTGGGAATGAAGCAGATCGCCTATCGCACTGAAAACGCGGGCGGCTACATGGCCGATGCCGCGGCGCGCATCAGCGGCAAGCCCTCGGTGATCACAGCACAAAACGGCCCGGCTGCGGCGTTGCTCGTGGCACCGCTGGCCGAAGCGCTGAAGGTGTCGATCCCCGTGATCGCACTGGTGCAGGATGTGGCACGCGACCAGACCGACAAGAACGCCTTCCAGGACCTCGATCACATGGGGCTCTTCAAGCCCGTGACCAAATGGGTGCGCCGCGTCGATGTGGCCTCACGCGTGGAAGACTATGTGGAGCAGGCCATCATCGCCGCGTGCAGCGGCCGCCCCGGGCCCGTGGCCCTGATGCTGCCGGCCGATCTGCTGAACGAGCCGGCTGTCGCCTCGTCCGTGCCGCGCACGTCGAAATCGCTGGGCCAGTTTCCGCTTGATCGCCCGACACCCGATGCGCAGGCCTTGGAGCAGTCGCTCGAGCTGCTCCTCAATGCCAAGGCACCGGTGATCCTGGCGGGCGGCGGCGTGCATATCTCCGGCGCAACGCAAGAGCTGACGGCGCTGGCGAATGCGCTCTCAATCCCCGTGGGCACTACCAACATGGGCAAGGGCACGGTCGACGAAACCGCGGAGCTGTCCCTGGGCGTGATGGCCAATTGCATGGGCCCGAACGCGTCGGGCCGCTACAACAAGCAGTTCGTCACGGGCGCGGATGTGGTCTTCCTCATCGGCAACCGCACCAACCAGAACGGCACGGACAGCTGGACGCTGTATCCCAACCATGCACGCTTCATCCATCTCGATTTGGATGGCCAGGAAGTGGGGCGCAACTACGACGCATTGCGCCTCGTGGGCGATGCCAAGCGCGGCCTGCAAGCCATGCTCGACCTGCTGAAGGGCAAGGACCTGTCGGCACGCAGCGCGCAGCGCGCGCAGATCGCCGCAGGCATCGCGCAAGGCAAGCAGAAGTACCTCGATGAGTCGGCGGGCGTGCGCTTGAGCGACGAGTCCCCTATCCGCCCCGAGCGCATCATGCACGAGCTGAACGCGCTGCTCAGCGCGGACGACACGGTGGTGGCCGACGCGAGTTACTCCACGTTGTGGGTCACCAACTACCTCACGGCGCGCAAGGCAGGGCAGCGCTTCATCACGCCACGCGGCCTTGCCGGTCTGGGCTGGGGCATGCCGATGGCGATGGGGGTGCGACTTGCGCAGGAGGCGCGCGGCCAGCAAGGCCAGGTGTTCTGCCTGGTTGGCGATGGCGGCTTCGCGCATGTCTGGTCGGAGATGGAGACCAGCAAGCGCATGGGCATCAAGGTGATCACGTTGCTCATCAACAACGGCATCCTGGGCTATCAAAAGCATGCGGAGAACGTGAAATTCGACGCCCACACTTCGGCCGTGCATTTCGCCAGCGTCGACCATGCGGCCGTGGCCCGTGCCTGCGGCATCCAAGGCGTGCGCGTGAACAAACCGGCTGAATTGGCCCCGGCACTGAAGGCCGCGATGGCCGCCAAGGATTCGACGCTCATCGAAGTCATGTGCACCGAAAACGCTTTCCCGCCCATCACCTTCTATACGCCAGAGGCGAATTGATCCTCATGAACACAGTCCAAGCATTCCAGCCGCAGCCCGTGCGTGTTGCGCTCGTCACGGGCGCCGCCCAGGGCATTGGCCTGGCGACGGCCATTGCCTTGCTCGAACAGGGGCGCCGCGTCGTTCTGACCGATCTTGCGGCCCCCGATCTCTCGCAGGTTCCCGAGGCATTGCGCGCCAATGCCGTGTCCCTGCCGCTGGACGTGGCCAATGCGGCGCAGTGCATGAGCGTGGTCGAGCAGATCACGCGGGAGCACGGCAACATCGATATTCTGGTGAACAACGCGGGCATCAGCTTGAAGAACGCGCAAGGCCAGTCGAATGGCATTCTCACGCTGCACGAAGACGAAGTGCAGCGCATGATCGACGTGAATGTCCTGTCCATCCTACGCCTGTGCCGGCTCACGCTGCCCGGCATGAAGAGCAAGGGCTGGGGCCGCATCGTCAATGTTTCCTCGCTCGCGGGGCGCAGCAAGTCCGTGGTGGCAGGCCCCGCCTACATGCTGACCAAGTCGGCCGTGCTGGGGTTGAGCCGCTCCATCGCTTCGGAGATGGGGCCATTCGGCATCACCACCAACTGCGTGGCGCCCGGGCGCATCCTCACGCAGATGGCGCTGCAGGCCGGCGAAGAGGTCAACCGCCAATATGCCATGCAGATTCCGATGCGGCGCATCGGTGACCCGGAGGAGGTAGCCTATGCCATCGCCTACCTGGCCAGCGAACAAGCCGGGTTCACCAATGGCGCAGTCATTGATGTGAACGGCGGCTTCTATATGAACTGAAGTGAGATCAGCACCTGATATAGAGAGACAACGACCCATGAAACCGACACTTTCCACCGCATTGCGCGGCAAGCGCATGCTGATCGCCGCCAGCACCCTGGTCCTGCTGTTGCCTGCCGTGAGCATGCAGGCGCACGCGCAGAACCCGGACGCGTTTCCAGAACGCCAAGTTACGCTGCTCATCAACTATGGCGCTGGTGGCAACACCGACGTCGCGGGCCGCGCCTTGGCCCACGCGATGGAGCGGCAGCTCAACAAGCCCGTGGTGTCCATGAATCGTGCGGGCGCACTGGGCACCCTGGCCGTGGGCTATCTCGCCAAGCAGCGGCCCGATGGCTACACCATGGGGCTGGTCACGTACTCCACGATTGCGATCACGCCGCACCTCATGAAGGTGGACTACAAGGTTGACGATTTCGACTTCATCGCCGGTGTCGCACGCTACCGCTACGGTGTGGCGGTGCGTGCGGACTCGCCCTTCAAGACCATGGAGGATCTGGTCCAGTATTCCAGGCAAGGCAAGGGGATCTTCTTTGGTGCGCCTTCGGCGCCGAACAACATTGCGATGTACGAGCTGGGTCGCAAGACGGGCGGGCGGTTTGAAGAGGTGAACTACAAGTCGGGCGCGGAAACCGTGTCCGCCTTGCTCGGCGGCCAGGTGGATGTGATCGTGCAGAACCCGTCGGACATCGTGCAGTACGTGAAGGCCGGCAAGATGCGCCTGCTCGCCAGTGCCAGTCCGATGCGCTGGAAGGAGCTGCCAGACGTGCCCACGCTCAAGGAACAGGGCTACGACGTGGAGATCGACTCGTGGATTGGCCTGGCCTATCCTAAGGGCGCGCCCAAGGCTATTCGCGACAAGGTGGAGCAGATCGCCATGACGGCCGCGCGCAGCCCCGAGCTGGCCAAGGCGTTTGAATCGGCGGGTGTCGACCCGGTGGCGATCACCGGCGAGGACTATCGCAAGAAGCTGGTGGAGGGGCGCGAAATCATGGGCGCCGCCATCAAGGCTGCGAATCTTCCGCGCGTGAACTGATCCCGCTACCCTCTCCAACAGCCCGCCCGCGCGGGCTGTTTCATTTTTCTTGAAGCATTTGAACAAGAGATTCCTTCCATGAGCATTTTCATTCGCGCAGGCAACGCACCAGCGCCCACACTGTCTTGCGAGGTCAATGGCGCCGCAGTGGGTGATGCCGCCCGGGCCATCGACGTGCGCAACCCCTTCGACAACAGCCTCGTGGCGCGCGTCGCCGCCTGCGGGGCCGATGACGCCCGCGCCGCCGTGGACGCCGCGGCGGCCGCATTCCCCGCGTGGAGCGCGCGCACGGCGGCCGAACGCTCGGCACTGCTGCGCCAGTGGTTTGCGCTCATCCAGCAGCACAGCGCGGCGCTGGCCGAGCAGCTCACGATCGAGCAAGGCAAGTCCCTGGCCGAGGCGAAGGGGGAGATCGGCTATGCGGCGAGCTTTATCGAGTGGTACGCCGAAGAGGCCAAGCGCGTGTATGGCGAGACCATTCCATCGCCCACGCGCGATAAATTCCTCATGGTGTCGGAGCAGCCCGTGGGCGTGTGCGCGGCGATCACCCCGTGGAACTTCCCGGCGGCGATGATCACCCGCAAGGCCGCGCCCGCGCTCGCCGCAGGCTGCACCATGGTGATCAAGCCCTCCGAGCTGACGCCGCTGACAGCGCTGTCGCTGGTGGCGCTGGCCTACGAGGCGGGCATTCCGAAAGGGGTGATCAGCGTGGTCGTGGGCGATGCCTCGCAGATCGGTCCCGCGTGGCTGGGCGATGCGCGTGTGCGCAAGCTCTCGTTCACGGGCTCCACGGCGGTGGGCAAGCTGCTGTATGCCCAGTCCGCACCGACGGTGAAAAAGCTCTCGCTGGAGCTGGGCGGCAATGCGCCCTTCATCGTGTTCGATGATGCCGACCTGGATGCGGCGGTGGAGGGTGCCATGGCCTCCAAGTACCGCAACTCCGGCCAGACCTGCGTGTGCGCGAATCGCTTCTTCGTGCAAGAGGGCGTGTACGACGAATTCATCCAGCGCTTCAGCGCCAGGGTGCAGCAGCTCAGGCTCGGCAATGGCTTGGACGCGGGCACCACGCAGGGCCCGCTCATAAATCAGGCCGCGGTGGCAAAGGTGCAACGGCACCTTGCTGATGCCCTGCAGCGCGGCGCGCAAGTGGTCTGCGGCGGCCAGACCAGTGCCATGGGTGAGCTGTTCTTCGAGCCCACGGTGCTGGCTAAGGTACCCGTCGACGCGGACTGCATGCAGCACGAGAGCTTTGGCCCGCTAGCGCCGGTCGCGCGCTTCTCGGACGAAAAAAGCCTGCTCGCGGCCGTCAACGACTCTAACGTGGGGCTGGCCTCGTACTTCTACAGCCGTGACCTGGCACGCTGCTTCCGCATGGCGCACGCCCTGGAGTCGGGCATGGTGGGCGTGAACACCGGGCTCATTTCCAACGAGGTGGCGCCATTTGGGGGCGTGAAGGAGTCGGGGCTGGGCCGCGAGGGCTCGCGCCATGGCATCGCCGAGTACCTGGAGATGAAGTACATCTGCTTTGGCGGTATGCAATAAGAGCCGTAGCTCAAAACGTGGCGACCGCACACGAAGGCCGAAATCTAGCCTATTGCTCCGGCCCCATGAAGTCTTAACCAGCGGCGTACTTCACCCGCGGATCCTGGAAGTAGCTCATCACCCGCTCGGGTGACTTCTCCAGCATCGCCATGTGTTCGTTGGCGGCCTCCCTCAGCTTGGCTTTGGTGCGCACCGGAACCCGCTTGCCCATGGCCTGCTTGAGGTCTGCATTGAGCCTCTCCTCGGGGTTGAGTTCCGGGCTGTAACTGGGCAGGTAGAACACCTCGATCTGCTCGGTCTTATCCGCCAGCCAAGCCTTGACCGGCTTGCTGCGGTGTACCCGTAGGTTGTCCAGAATCAGGAAGACCTTCCTGTCCGTGTCTTGGATCAGCGCCTCCAGGAATTCGATCAACTTTTCGGCGTTGAACGCCTTATCGATGATCATCCAGCGGGCATTGCCCCGGTTGGTGACGGTCGCAATCATCGACAGCTTCTGGCGCTGGTTGCCCACCGTGTAGGCCACCGGTGTTTCGCCCGCCGGGGCGTAGCTTCTGCCCCGCACATCGGTGTTGGCCAGTGCGGTCTCGTCGCCCCAGTGAATCTCGCCTCCCTCGGCCTTGGCCCGGGCTTCGATGGCCGGGTAGTGTTCATCAAGCCATGCTTTGACCGCCTCGGGGCGCTGTTCGTACGCCCGCTTGATGGGTTTCTGGGGTGTAAACCCCCAGCGCGTCAGGTACTTGCCCACCGTGCGTACGCCCAACTTCAAGCCACTTTCCTGTTCGATCAGTTGCATCACAGCCGCCTGGCTCCACAGGAAGAAGTCCATCTTCAATTGCTCAGGACGTTTGTCGCAAATCATCTTCTGGATGTGCAGCTCCTGCTCGGGTGTGAGCAGTCGGGCGTCTCCCTTGCTGCGCCCCCGACTGGCCGGTTTGATGGCGGCCCAACCGCCTTGCTCGTACAGGTCAACGGTCTTGCGAACAGTGGGGTAACTCAACCCCGTCATCTGCACCAGCTCCATGACTTTGATGCCCCGCTTGTGCAGCCGGATCACCTGCTTGCGCCGCTCGTGCAGTGTCTGCAGGGTTTGGTATCTCGCGTCTTCTTTGTCCATGGGCTCGTGGATACCAGAAATCCCTGAAATATTCAATCTTTAAGAGGCCGGATTAATACCTTACTTCGCAACGCATCGCCAGGTAAGCTGCCGACAATCTACGCGCGAGTTCGTTTTTACCAGCACGTTCATCGCGCGCATCGAACCGAAAAGTACTCTGACGTATTGACTGTTTTTCAGTCCGACGGTTGGATTCCGCCTCGACCAGAGACAGAGGTTGATGAGTGATTGAACTCATAAATTGAGGCTTCCAAGTGCGCTGCTTGCGGTTTTTTCCTATGTCCCATTAAACCGGTCGTCGATGCAGCCAGAAGGTGGGAGCCTGGATGTCCGCTTCCTAAAAGACACCGTGAACTGACGGCACGTACGCGACCGGCAGCAATCGCTGCTTTGCAGACCTTCTGCATCGAAGGGTGCACATGAATAACGGCCTCTCGATTTCTGGACACTTCCCGGGAGTCTTTGTACAATTGAGTGACTCAAAAAATGCACCGGCAATACTTAGATTTCCGATTCCCGATTTCGGCAAATCTTTGATAAAAGTTCCGGCAAAGCTTTGATGGAAGATGGCGCGTAAGTCCTTGATCCATCAAGGACCGACCGGCAGGCCTTTGCTCACGTCAACACGGAATCCACATGTCTGACATCTTGCCGGCCTGCCCCCAGTGCGGCCTGGAAAACACCTACCCGGACGGCGACAACTACGTCTGCCCGGACTGCGGCTTCGAATGGCCGATGGCGGCTTCCGCCGATGAAGAGGACGCGGCGGAGGGCGATGGCGTGGTGCGCGACGCCAATGGCAACCCGCTGGCGGACGGTGATGCGGTCATCCTGATCAAGGACCTGAAGGTCAAGGGCTCGTCCATCGTGCTCAAGAAAGGCACCAAGGTCAAAAGCATCCGCTTGCCCACCGGCGCGGGCGACCACGAGGTCGACTGCAAGACCGACCAGGGCGGTTTCATGCTCAAGGCCTGCTTTCTGAAAAAGGCCTGAGCTGCGGCCTGGCATGAGCGCCATCGCCGTCATCGACTTCGAGACCACCGGCATCTCGCCCGATCACGGCGACCGCGCCACCGAGGTGGCGATCGTGATGCTGGAAGGGGCTCGGGTGGTGGACCGCTTCCAGAGCCTGATGAACGCCGGCGTGCGCATTCCGTCTTTCATCACGCAACTCACCGGGATCAGCAACGCCATGGTGGCGGCCGCGCCGGATGCCGCCGAGGTGATGCAGCAAGCCAGCCGCTTTGTCGGTACCGCGCCACTGGTGGCGCACAACGCCGCGTTCGACCGGAAATTCTGGGTCGGCGAGTTGGCGCGCCTGGGCTTGCCCGCGCCGCAGCCCTTCGCGTGCACCATGCTGCTCGCGCGCCGGCTCTACCCGCAGGCACCGAACCACAAGCTGGGCTCGCTGGTGGATTACCACCGCCTGCCACGGACCGGTGCCGCCCACCGCGCACTGGCCGATGCCGAGATGGCCGCTGAACTGCTGGGCCGCATCCTGCATGACCTGCGCACCCGCCATGGCGTGGCCAAGCCGGACCATGGACTGCTGATGGCCTTGCAGCGCTGTGCCAGACCGGCCATCCCGGCGCTGGTGGCGCAGTATGCGCGCGCTTGAGCGGGCTGTTCCGGGCGGCATGGGCATCTGGCGTTGTCGCCGCTTCGGGATGACCGCATAATCATTTCCAGTCTCCGGTGCGCCCGTCCAGAGTTGCCGGGAAGCAATGTCCCAACGGATTGCCATGACAGAAAAAAAACCATTTGAGATTGCACGCGAAACGCTCAAGCAGCTGACGACCCGAAAGCTGGTGCCAACGCCGGTCAACTACCAGTCGATCTACAACGAGATCGCCGGCGTGCCTCATGTGCAGCCTTTTCCGGAAGAGCCCCTGCGGCTGATCGCCCAGGCGCTGCCGACCAAGAACCCGGGCCAGGAAAAGCAGAAAGGCCTGCTGGAATACGCCATTGGCCAGCGCAACTGGCAGGGGGTGCAAAACGCCTTGCTGGGCTACGTCGGCTTTGCACTGCCGGGCGGCACGCCCCACGAATCAGCCCCTGAACCGGTGGCGCCGATCGCCTCCGTTCCCGCCTTTACCGCGGAGTTCATGGAGCAGATCGCGCGCCTGGTGGAGTACAGCCTGCCGGCGCTGGGCGGCGACGATGCCCGCTTTCAGGAGCAGGTGGCCAAGCTGCTGCAAACCCTGCGTGACCCCGCGTCCGATCTGATCGGCATCAAGGCGCTGCTGGCCAACTTCAGCCATCGCCTGTCCTTTGCGGCCGAGGACCAGGCCGAAATCAAGGCCACGCTGCTCAAGCTGCTGCACCTGATCATCGAGAACATCGGTGAGCTGAGCGTGGACGACAGCTGGCTCAAGGGCCAGGCCGATGCGCTGATGAAGGCGGCTACGCCGCCGCTGACCTTGCGCCGCCTCGACGACGTGGAGCGCCGGCTCAAGGACGTGATCTTCAAGCAGACCGAAGCCAAGGGGCGGGCGCAGGAAGCACAGGAAGAGTTGCGGCAGATGCTGGCAACGTTCATTGAGCGTTTGTCGAGGATGACGGAGTCGAGCAGCAGCTACCACGGCAAGATGGAAGAAAGTGTGCGCCTGATCGAGCAGGCCAAAAATGTCGAAGAGATCGCGCCGGTCCTTAAGGAAGTGATCGGCGCCACACGGGCCATGGCCAACGAGTCGCTGACGGTGCGCGACGAATTGAATGCCATGCGCGAGAAGACGCAGAGTACCGAGGCCGAGCTGGTCAAGCTGCACCAGGAACTGGATCGTGTCAGTGCCCAGGCCCGGCACGACACGCTGACCGGCGCCCTGAACCGCCAGGGCCTGGACGAGGCGCTGCACCGTGAGCTGTCGGGCATGCAGCGGCGCGACAGCCCGCTGTGCGTGGCGCTGCTGGACATCGACAACTTCAAGAAGATCAACGACGAACGCGGCCATGCGGCCGGCGATGCTGCGCTGGCGCACCTGGCGACGGTGGCGCGCGAGTGCATGCGACCGCAGGATTCGCTGGCACGTTACGGCGGCGAGGAGTTCGTGATTTTGCTGCCCGATACGTCGCTGGACAAAGGTGTGGAGGCGATGACACGCCTGCAGCGCGAGCTGACCCGGCGCTTTTTTCTCGATGGCAATGAAAAAATCCTCATCACGTTCAGTGCCGGCGTGGCACAGTTCGTTCCCGATGAGGCGGGACTGGAGGCCATCCAGCGTGCGGACCGGGCCATGTACCTGGCCAAGCGCGCCGGCAAGAACCGCGTGATGGCGGCCTGAGACACGAGGACATTGATATGAGCTACCTGATTCTGGGCCTGCTGGTCTTTCTCGGCGTGCATTCCGTGCGCATCGTGGCTGATGGCTGGCGTACCCGCATGCGCGCGCAGCTGGGCGAAGGCACGTGGAAGGGTCTGTATTCGCTGCTGTCGCTGGCCGGCCTGGCGCTTGTGGTCTGGGGCTTCGGCGTGGCGCGTGAGCAGCCGGCGGTGCTGTGGACGCCGCCGGCAGGCATGCGCCACCTGGCCGGTCTGCTGACGCTGCTGGCTTTCGTGCTGTTTGCCGCCGCCTATGTGCCGGGCAATGGCATCAAGGCACGCCTGCACCATCCCATGGCCGCGGGTGTCAAGGTCTGGGCCCTGGCCCACCTGCTGTCCAACGGCATGCTGGTGCACCAGATCCTGTTCGGCGCGTTCCTGCTGTGGGCGGTGGCCAGCTTTGCCGCGGCACGTCGGCGTGACCGTGCGGCCGGCGTGGTCTACCCGACAGGGCAGACCACGGCCACCGTGCTGACCGTCGTGTTGGGCGCGGCCGCCTGGGCCACGGTGGCGTTCTGGCTGCACGGTATGCTGATCGGTATCCGGCCGCTGGTGTAGATCCCCCCCTGTTGGCGGCTCACTGCGTGTAGCCGCCCTCTCCCCCTGTGGGGGACAACGCCAGTGGCCCGGCGGAGCCGGTTCCACGGCGTTTCCCGCGGAAGTCCTTGTGGTGGGCGCGGGCGGCTATTTTTCGAGCACCCACTGGATGATGAACTTGGCGGCGAAGCCGACCATGCCGAATGCCAGACCGAGGAACAGCACAAAGGTGCCGAAGCGGCCGGCCTTGGATTCCCAGGCCAGGTGGCCGATGATGAACAACATGTAGAGCATGAAGGCGCCGACGCCAAAGCTCAGGCCAAAGGCGGCGATCTGCTCTTCGCTGTAGCCGAACATCAGCGAACCTCCGTGTCGGCCGTTGCGGTTCGCTCGGGTAGGGCCGAGGCATCGACCAGGTCGCGGTAGGCGTGCCAGCTGGCATGTCCCAGCATGGGCACCACGGCCACCAGGCCGAGCAGTACCGAGCACAGTCCCAGCAGCGAGAAGCCCATGATGAGAAAGGCCCACCAGGCCATGGGGCCCGGGTTGAGCAGCACGGTCTGCCAGCTTGTCACCACGGCTTGCAGCACGCTCACGCGGCGGTCCAGCAGCAGGGGCAGGGCAATGGCGCTGGAGGCAAACATGGGCGCGGCCATCATGCCGCCCAGTGCGAGCCAGAGCTCGAACAGATAGTTGTCGCGTGCCAGCACGACAAAGCGCAGGAAGTCGAGCGGTCGCTCGATCGGGACCGGCGACAGCAGCGTGATGAGCGCGGCCGACGTCAGGACCCAGCCGGTGCCGGCCAGGC
Source organism: Curvibacter sp. (assembly GCA_031426755.1). Classification (GTDB taxonomy): domain Bacteria; phylum Pseudomonadota; class Gammaproteobacteria; order Burkholderiales; family Burkholderiaceae_C; genus Hylemonella. The sequence goes on along the minus strand of JASJPI010000001.1, from coordinate 188,364 downwards.
CCAGCAGCAGACCGAAGCGCACCAGGCGCCAGTCCTTGCCGTCGTGGCTGCTGCCATGGCGGCGCCAGCTCAGCCAGGTCTGCAGCACCAGCCTGAAGGACGCAGGTTCACCCCGCTCGACGGCCCGGCTCAACGCGTACAGACCGGTGGCCAGCACGGGCGCGACCACCAGGAAACCCGAGAAGGCGCCGGCCAGCAGCCAGAACTGGTGGCGCGCCGCGATCATCAGAAGCAGGCCGAAGACACACAGCGCGGCCCCATGCACAAAACTGACCAGGCCGCAGCGGGCCATGTCGCGCCAGGCCAGGGCCAGCCAGCGCATGGGTTGATGGATTTCAATGGTGCGGACAGTGAGGGGCGCCTGTTTGTGCATCGGGCTGGGATCGGGTTGATTTCAGGACTCAGTCCTTGCGTGGTCTACGCTCGCCACGGCTGCCACGGTCACCCCAGGGCCGGCCGGTGTTGGCATCAAAGACTTTCTTTTGCTCGGCGTTGAGTGTGGCATAGAACGCGCGGGTGGCGTCATCGCGTTTGTCCATCTCGGCCTCGCGCTGCTTGCGCAGTTCGCGCATCTTGTCCAGGCGCTCGGGCGTGGTGAGCTTGTCCATCTCGGCGCGGCCGGGGTGCTGGCTGAAGGCGGGTGGTTTCATGGCCGCGACATAGGCGTTCCAGGCGCTTTCCTGCTCGGCGCCGAGTTTGAGCTTGGCCTTGAGACTGGCGGTACGCCGGTCCATGTGGCGCTGCATGCGTGCCTGCATGCGGTCACGGATTTCGGGGTCGGCGGCGGGGCTGCCGGCACTCGGCCCGGGGCCAGGACCGGTGCCGGGACCCGGTTGCGCCAGGGTGGAAAGCGTGACGGCCATCAGGCCGGCCAGCAGCACGGGTTTGAAAACGGATTTCATGGGCAACTTCCTTTCAACAAGCCTGTCGGAACAACAGTGAAACGGAGTCTGCGCGCGCTGTGTATCCGGGTCATGACGGCGTGCGAAGGCTGTGTAAAGTTCGGTGCCGCCGTGTGTCGTCAGGCCAGGCGGCCGCTGCGGAAATCCTCCACCGCGCTCATCAGCTCTTCGCGCGTGTTCATGACAAAGGGTCCGTATTGGGCGATCGGCTCGCCCAGGGGACGGCCCGCAATCAGCAGGGCGCGCGCCGGTTCGCTGCCGGGGTCCGCCTGCAGGCGTACGCCGTCGCCGGTGTTGTCCAGGATGGCCATGCGGTGCAGCGGCACCGGCGTGGCCTTGTCCTCGTCGTCAACCACGTGCACGGTGCCGCGGTAGACGTAGACGAAGGCATTGTGGGCGGCGGGCAGCGGCTGCGCGAAGGTGGCGCCACCGGCCGGGAAGTGCAGGTCCAGGTACAGCGGCTCGGTCGGGTACTGCGCGGCCGGCCGCTGCATGGCGCCGGCCACCCCGTGGCTGCTGCCGGCGATGACACGCACATGCACGCCGCCGCGGGCGTCTTCCCCCTCGCCGGCCGGGCTGGTGAATTCGGGAATCTCGCTGCTCTGGATGTCGCGGTACCAAGGCGGACACAGCTTGTCCTTGGCCGGCAGGTTGAGCCAGAGCTGGAAGCCCTCCATCACGCCTTCCTCCTGCTCCGGCATTTCGCTGTGGACCAGGCCGCGGCCGGCCGTCATCCATTGCACGCCGCCGTTTTGCAGCAGGCCTTCGTGGCCGGCGCTGTCGCGGTGGCGCATGCGCCCGGCAATCATGTAGGTGACGGTCTCGAAACCGCGGTGCGGATGGTCGGGAAAGCCGGCACCGTAGTCCTTCGGGTCGTCGCTGGCGAAGTTGTCCAGCATCAGGAAGGGGTCGAGCCGGTGCTGCAGGTCGTGCGTGAGCACGCGCGTGAGCTTGACGCCGGCGCCGTCGCGGGTGGGCTGGCCGGTGATGAGGCGTTCAACCCGGCGCGGGGACTGGACGGAGGGCATGTTCATGGAAGCGGGTGGGCATGTGCCCGGGTTTCAGAACAAAACTGGCTTATGTCCCTTGTGAAATAGGTGCCGTCAGCTATCAAAACAATAGCAATTGGCGGCGCATGAGGGCGCTGGATCAGGATTTTGGGGCATCCTTGACGCTGCAGGTGTTGAAGCCCAGCAGCGCGTAGGGCGGGCACCAGCCGAGCAGGCCGGTGGCCAGGGGAACGATGCCGAGCCAGCCCCACCAGCCCACGGTGTTGGTGGCCGCCAAGGCGATGAGCACGACACCGACGAGGATGCGGAGGACGCGGTCGATACCGCCGACATTGGATTTCATGGTGCAACTCCTGTGAAGTGGGTTTGGGTCATTATTGGAGGCGAATCGATGGGCGTCAACCGACCAGCGGGTTGGGGCTCGATTGGCTGGCCAGGTCGTCGAGGATGGGACAGTCGGGCCGCTCGTCGCCATGGCAGTGGTGCAGCAGTTGCTGCAGGGTGCGTTGCATGGCCTGCATGGCTTCGATGCGCGCGGCCAGTTCGGCCACATGCTTTTGTGCGATGCGTTTGACGTTGGCACTGGTGCGGCGCCGGTTTTGCCAGAGCGCCACCAGTTCGGCGATCTCGGCCATCGAGAAGCCGAGGTCGCGCGAGCGCTTGATGAAGCGAAGGGTGTGCACATCGGCCTCGCTGTACTGGCGGTAGCCGCTGTCGGTGCGCGCCACGCGCGTCAGCAGGCCGAGCGATTCGTAATGGCGAACCATCTTGGCCGAGATGCCGGAGAGCTCGGCCGCGGTGCCGATGTTGACGGGCCAGTGGGTGCGAGCCATGGTGCGTGCATTGCGTGTCAGGCGGCGACGGCGTAGCCTTCTTCGGCAATGGCCTTGGCCAGCGCCTCGCGCGGCTGCTGCGACTGCACCTCGACCTGGTTGATGCTGCGGTCGATCTTGACCTCGGCCTGCGGGTCGAGTTGCAAAATGGCCCGGGTGACGGCTTTTTCGCAATGGCCGCAGGTCATGCCGGTGACTTCAAAGGTCTGGTTCATGGTGTGATTCCTTCAGAAAATGATGTTGACCGTATGAACGAAAGGATATCCTGAACCTTGCCACGGTGGGAAGGTCAAGCGTGGCGCGCCAACCTTGCTGACAACAAGGTTGATCCGAGGCCGAACTTGACCCTGACATGATGGCAAGGTTCAGAATTCACGCATGAACACGACAACTCCCCCTGGCGCCACGCCCTCCCTGGACATTGGTATCGGCGGCATGACCTGCGCCTCCTGTGTCACGCGCGTCGAAAAGGCGCTGAAGAAAGTACCCGGCGTGACGGCGGCCAGCGTCAACCTGGCCACCGAGTCGGCACGCGTGAGTTTCGAACCTTCGGAACAGATGGAAGCGCGTCTGCGCCGCGCCGTGCGCGATGCCGGCTATGAGCCACGTGCCGCCGATGCGCTGGAAAAGGAAAGCGACGCCTCGCCCTGGGCCGGCTTTGCGCCGGTGGCCATCGGCCTGCTGCTGTCGGCGCCGCTGGTCGTTCCCATGCTGGGCGACCTGCTGGGCCTGCACTGGATGCTGCCGGCCTGGGCCCAGTTCCTGCTGGCGACGCCGGTGCAGTTCATCTTGGGGGCACGCTTTTATGTGGCGGGCTGGCATGCGCTCAAGGCCCTGACCGGCAATATGGATTTGCTGGTGGCCATTGGCACCACGGCCGGCTGGGCGCTGTCGCTGTGGTTGTGGCTGACGGCAGAACACGGTGCCATGGTGCACCTGTATTTCGAAGCCTCGGCAGTGGTGGTGACGCTGGTGCTGCTGGGCAAGTGGCTGGAGGCCCGTGCCAAGCGCCAGACCACGGCCGCCATCCGTGCCCTGCATGCGCTGCGGCCGGACGTGGCGCACCTGATGCAGAACGACGGCGCAGCCGCAGCGCCGGGCCGCCCCAAGCAAGGCACGGCCCCCCTGGGGGGCAGCGAGATACACGAAGTGATGGAGCGTGGGGGCACGATAGACGTGCCGGTAGCCGAGGTGCTGGTGGGCGACAAGCTGGTGGTGCGCCCGGGTGAGCGCTTCCCGGTGGATGGCGCGCTGCTGGAGGGCCATACCCAGGTCGATGAGTCGATGCTGACCGGTGAACCCCTGCCCGTGCCCAAGGACGTGGGCGCCAAGCTCACCGGTGGTTCGATCAACGGCGAGGGCCGCGTGGTGATGCAGGTGGGGGCCGTCGGCAGCGAGACCGTGCTGGCGCACATCATCCGCCTGGTGGAGGACGCGCAGGCCGCCAAGGCGCCGATCCAGCGCCTGGTGGACAAGGTGTCGGCGGTGTTCGTGCCGGTGGTGCTGCTGGTGGCGCTGATCACCCTGCTGGGGTGGCTGTGGACCGGCGCGTCGGGCGAGACGGCCATCATCCATGCGGTGGCGGTGCTGGTGATCGCCTGCCCTTGTGCGCTGGGCCTGGCGACGCCGGCCGCCATCATGGCCGGCACCGGCGTGGCGGCCAAGTTCGGCATCCTGATCAAGGACGCGCAGGCGCTGGAGCTGGCACACAAGGTGGACACCGTGGCCTTCGACAAGACCGGCACGCTGACGGTGGGCCAGCCGCGGCTGCTGGGTTTCGAGACCATGTCAGGCCAGGACGAAGCCGCCCTGCTGACCGCGGCAGCCAGCCTGCAAAGCGGCAGCGAACACCCACTGGCGCGTTCCGTCGTGGTGGCCGCCCAGGCCCGCGGTCTGGCGATCGAAGCCCCCGACAACGTGCGTGCGGTGCCGGGCCGCGGCAGCGAGGGCGAGGTCGGGGTGAAGAGCTACCTGATCGGCAGCCTGCGCTGGATGGATGAGCTGGGCGTCGGCCTGGGGGCGCTGGCGGCCCGCGCCGCCGAACTGCAGGCCCAGGGTGCCACGGTCTCGGCGATGCTGGAGCGCACCACCTCCGGCTTGACATTACGGGCCCTGATGGCTTTTGGTGACGAACCCAAACCAGGGGCCAAGGAGGCACTGGCAGCGCTGCGCGCGCGTGGTATCCGTACCGTGATGATCTCCGGTGACAACCGCGGCGCGGCCGAAGCCATGGCGCGCCGGCTGGGCTTGCGGCCGGAAGCCGGCGAGGTGCTGGCCGAGGTGTTGCCGGGCGACAAGGCGGCCGTGATTGCCAGCCTCAAGGAGGAAGGGCGTAGCCCCGGCGCCGGGCCGTCCCAAGCCGGGGCGCACCCCACGCCTAGCGACGCGCAGGCATTGGCTGCGCCGGGGCAGCGCAGCACACGCAGTGGCAAGCGTGGGGGCCCACATGTCGTGGCCATGGTGGGCGACGGCGTCAACGATGCGCCGGCGCTGGCGGCCGCCGACGTCGGCCTGGCCATGGGCAACGGCACCGACGTGGCCATGCATGCCGCGGGTATCACGCTCATGCGCGGTGATCCGCTGCTGGTGGCGGCGGCGCTCGATGTCTCCGACCGGACAGTGGCCAAGATCCGGCAAAACCTGTTCTGGGCCTTCATCTACAACGTGGCGGGCATTCCGCTGGCTGCTCTGGGCTTCCTCAATCCGGTGGTCGCGGGTGCCGCCATGGCCATGAGTTCGGTCAGCGTGATGACCAACGCCCTGTTGTTGCGGCGTTGGCGGCCGCGGGATATGTAAGCCGTAACCGATGTAGAGGCGCCTAGAATCACTTTTTGGAATTACCAAATCGGGGACGGGGACCTATGTCGAGTATTTTTGTTTTGATGCGCCAATTCACGATCCGTTTTCGCATGATCAGTGCGATTGTGGTGGTCATGTGCCTGCTGGGCCTGCTCGGCGGTGCCGGCATGCTGGGGATGTTCCGGATTCATAACCTGGGTGAGCAGGAGGTCAACCAGGCGCATGCCGGGGTGGCGCGGCTGGGCAGCCTGCGCTACGACATGAGCCAGGTGCGGCGGTACGAGAAGGAAATGATCATCCAGTACGAGAAGCCCGAAGCCATCAAGTCGATCCGCGACAAGTGGCAGGCCGACACCCAGAAGATCGAGCAGGCGATGGCTCAGCTGCTTGGCGGCGCTTCGGAGACCGACAAGCCCCGGCTGCAGAAAGCCACGGAGCACATGAAAGCCTATCGCACCATGTTCGGCCAGGTGGCGGGACAACTGGAAGCGAGTGCCTACGAGACGGCCACCATTGCCAACCGCATGAGCGGCCGAGCCGTGGCTGAATTCGATGAAGCCGACAAGCTGTTGCAGCAGGTCGACGCCGCGCTGCGCGAGAACGCCAAGCAGGCGGTCGAGGGCCAGGGTGCGGCCCTGCAGCAAACGCTGTTCATTTTTGCCGGGCTGGTGGTGTTTTCGCTGCTCGTCGTGGTGCCGCTGACCTTGCTCAACATGCAGGCCATCTGCGCGCCGCTGGAGCAGGCGCGCGGCCTGGCCCAGGCGATTGCCAGCGGCGATCTGTCGCAGCGGATGCAGGTCGAAGGCAAGGACGAAGTGGCGGACCTGCAGCGCGCGCTTGACGCCATGCGCGCCGGGCTGGGCAGCATGGTGTCCCAGGTACGGGATTCCAGCGAAAGCATTGCCACCGCCAGCCGCGAGATCGCCACCGGCAACCAGGACCTGTCCAGCCGGACCGAGCAGACCGCCAGCAACGTGCAGCAGACGGTGTCCTCCATCTCCCACCTCAGCGGCAACGTGCAGCACACCGCTGCTTCGGCGCAGACGGCCAACCAGTTGGCCGCCACGGCGTCGCAGGCGGCGCAGCGTGGCGGCGCGGTGGTGGGGCAGGCGGTGCAGAGCATGCGGAGCATTTCGCAGGCCAGCCAGAAGATCGGCGACATCATCGGCCTGATCGACTCGATCGCCTTTCAGACCAACATCCTGGCGCTCAATGCCGCGGTGGAAGCGGCGCGTGCCGGCGAACAGGGTCGTGGTTTTGCCGTGGTGGCCAGCGAGGTGCGTTCACTGGCCCAGCGCTCGGCCGCAGCGGCCAGCGAGATCAAGGGCCTGATCGACAACAGCGTGACCGCCGTGGATGGCGGCGTGCGCCTGGTGGAGGAGGCGGGCCGGGTGATGGAGGAAATCGTGGGCGGCGTCAAACGCGTGAGCGACACCATCGGCGAGATCAGCGTGGCCTCCACCAGCCAGTCGGATGGCATCGGCAACGTGAGCCAGGCCGTCAACGAAATCGACCGCATGACCCAGCAGAATGCGGCGCTGGTGGAGGAGTCCGCCGCCGCCGCCGAATCCATGCGTGAGCAGGCCGACCGCCTGGCCCAGGTGGTGCGCCAGTTCCGGATTGACAACGAAGTGCGGGCCCTGCTGACCTGAGGATGTGAGCAAAGCTTGACCTTTGTCAAGCTTGCGGCGATGCTGCCATGACAAGCTTGAGGCAACAAATTGAACAAGTTGCCCTGACCCGAGGAGTTTTGTCATGAGTCATGAAAGCATCCGCATCATCCACGACGAGCATGCCGCGCTGGCGGCCATGCTGCAGTCCCTGCGCATGATGGTCCAGCGTGGGCCCGCGAGCGAGCCGGAGAACTTCTTCGATGTGCTGCGCGCCATGCTGTTCTACATCGACGAATTCCCCGAACGCCTGCACCACACCAAGGAGAGCGAACTGCTGTTTCCCCCGGTGCGGGCACGGGCGCCACACCTGAAGGACGCCCTGGACAAACTCGACAAGGACCATGCTTACGGCGAGTCGGCGGTGCGCGAGCTGCAGCACCTGCTGCTGGCCTGGGAGCTGTTGGGCGAGTCGCGCCGGGCGGCCTTCGACGAGGCGGCCAAACGCTACCTGGCGTTCTACCTCGAGCACATGCGGCTGGAGGAGACGGTGATCATGCCCGAGGCCGAGAAAGTGTTGACGGCGGAGGACTGGAAGGCGCTGGATGCGGCCTTTGCCACCAACTGCGATCCGCTGACCGGCAAGTACCCGCGCGACCCGGTCTACGACCGCCTGTTCACCCGCATCGTGATGCGGGCGCCCTCGCCGATCGGTCTCGGCGAGGGTTGACGGAGGTATCGCTCAGGGCCGGGTGGTTGGCTTGGCCAGTTGCTCGTCGACCTTGAGCTTGGAGAACCAGGCCACATAGAGCACCGGCAGCAGCACCAGCGTGAGCAAGGTGGCGGTGACCAGGCCGCCAATGACCACGATGGCCAGCGGGCGCTGGGTTTCCGATCCGATGTCGTGCGACAAGGCCATCGGCAACAGGCCAAGCGCCGCCAGCATGGCGGTCATGAGCACGGTGCGCAGGCGTTGCAGGGAACCCAGGCGCGCCGCTTCCAGCACAGTATGGCCGGCGTTGCGCAGCTGCTGGAACACCGAGAGCATGACCACGCCGTTGAGCACGGCCTGGCCGGACAACGCGATGAAGCCGATGGCCGCCGATACCGACAACGGAATCGAAAACACCCAGAGCGCAATGAAGCCGCCGATCAGCGCCAGCGGCACGTTGACCAGGATCAGCACCGCCTTCTTGAACGAACCGAAGGCATCGAACAGCAGCACGAAGATCAGCAGCAGCGAGATCGGCACCACCAGCGACAGCCGCTGCATGGCGCGCTCCTGGTTCTCGAACTCGCCCGACCACTTGATCGCATAGTTGGCCGGTAGCTTGACGTTGCTGGCCACGCGCGCCTTCATGTCCTTCACCACCGAACCCATGTCGCGGTCGCGGATGAAGATGCCGATGGCCATGGTGCGCCGCCCGGCCTCGCGTGCGATGTTCATGGCGCCGCTGGTTTCGCGGATGTCGGCCACGTTGCCCAGCGTGGTGTAGCCGCCGTCGGGGGTGGCGATCAGCGTGGCCGGCAGATTGGCAATGCTGCGTCGCTCGGCCGGCAAGCGCACGGCCACGGCGAACTTGCGCTCCCCCTCCCATAACTGGGTGGAAGCCTTGCCGGCCAGGGCGGCCTCGATCACGTCTTCCACGTCGGCGACGTTGAGGCCGTAACGGGCGGCCCGGTCGCGATCGATGTCGATCACCAGTTGCGGCAGTTCACCCAGGCGGTCGATTTCGGCGCGGTAGACGCCAGCCACCTGCCGGATCTCGCGTTCGATGGCTTCGGCGGTCTGGCGCAGTTCCGCCAGATCGTCGCCGGCGATCTTGATCACGATCTGGCCGTCGATCTGCGAGATCGATTCCAGCACGTTGTCGCGGATCGGCTGCGAGAACACCGGCACCAGGCCGGGAATGGCGCTGACGGCGCGCTCCATCTCGGCGATCAGCTGCTCGTGCGTCAAGCCCCGGCGCCATTCTTCCTGCGGCTTGATGTCGACGAACACCTCGGCCATGCTGATGGTCTTGGGGTCGGTGCCGTCCTCGGGCTGGCCGGCCTTGGAAACGGTGGTCCGGACTTCAGGCACGGTCAGCAAGGCCTGGCGGGCGCTGCGCAGGATGCGCGCCGCCTCGTCGTTGGCCACGCTGGCCGGCAGGCGCAGGTTGACCCAGAGCGTCCCCTCGTTCAGTTCGGGCAGGAACTCCGAGCCCAGCCGGGCGGCCGCCACCATGGCCAGCACGAAGGCGCCCAGTGCCATGGCCACCACCTGGCGCCGGTGGCTCAGAGCCCACAGCAGCACCGGCTCGTAGAGCCGCTTGGCGCTGGCCACGAGGCGGTTGTCGCCGTGCGGCAGCTTGCGGCGCAGCATCCAGTAGGCCAGCAAGGGCACCAGCGTGAGCGAGAAGATCAGCGAGCCGACCAGCGCCGTGGTGACCGACAAGGCCATGGGCTGGAAGATGCGGCCTTCGTGGCGCTGCAGCGCGAAGATCGGGATGTGCGCGGCAATGATGATCAGCATGGAGAACAGCGTCGGCCGCCCGACTTCGTTGGCCGCTTCGATGATGGCCTGGCGCCGCTCGCTCTCGGGCATGGTCTCGCTGTCTTTTTCCAGCCGGTGCATGATGTTCTCGATCACGATCACGGCACCGTCGACGATGATGCCGAAGTCCATGGCGCCGAGTGACAACAGGTTGGCCGGCACGCCCATGATCTTCAGGCCGAGGAAGGTGGCGAGCAGCGCCAGCGGGATCACCACCACCACCGCCAGACTGGCGCGCAGGTTGGAGAGGAACAGGTAGAGCACGAGGGAGACCAGCAGCGCGCCTTCCACCAGGTTCTTGAACACGGTGGAGAGGGTCTTGCCCATCAGCCAGGTGCGGTCGTAGTAAGGCACGATCTGCACGCCGGGGGGCAGGCTGCGCTCGTTGAGCTCGGCGATCTTGTCCTTCACGCCCTTGAGCACCTCGCTCGGGTTCTCGCCCTTGCGCATCACCACCATGCCGGTGATGACGTCGTCGTCCAGATCCTGCCCCACCGTGCCCAGCCGTGGCACGGCGCCGATGCTGACCTTGGCGATGTCGCGGATCAGGATCGGCGTGCCGTTGCGCGTCGCCACCACGATGCTGCCGATGTCGTCGGCCGAGCGCAGCAGACCGATGCCGCGGATGGCGTACTGCTGCACGCCCTGGGCCACGTAGCTGCCACCGACGTTGGAGTTGCCGCGGCCCAGCGCGTCGAGCAGGCTCTGGAACGACAGCTTGTAGGCGCGCAGCTTGTCCAGATCGGGCTGCACCTCGTACTGCTTGATGAAGCCGCCCATGGCCACCACGTCGGCCACGCCCGGCACCTGGCGCAGGGCGCGCTCGACCACCCAGTCTTCCAGTGTGCGCAGCTCGGTGGTGGACTTGCCGTCGCCACGCAGGCGGTAGCGCATGACCTCGCCCACCGGCGTGGCGTTGGGCGCGATGTTGGCTTCCACGCCGGGCGGCAGGTCCACGCTGCGCAGGCGCTCGTTGACCTGCTGGCGCACCTGCAGCACGGTGGCCGCGTCGTCATAGGTGACGACGGTGAAGGACAGGCCGAACTGGGTGTGCGAGAAGACGCGGATCGAGTTGGGCAGACCGGAGAGCGCCATCTCGATCGGCAGCGTGACCTGCTTTTCCACTTCTTCCGCGGCCCGGCCCGGGTAGAGCGCAATCACGGTGACCTGGGTGTCGGTGACGTCGGGGAAGGCCTCGACCGACAGGTTCTTGAAGGCGATGACGCCGGCCATCGCGAACAGCAGCGTGCCCAGGATGATGAACAGCGGCTGGTACAGGGCGTACTGGATGAGGCGCTTCATTTTTGTGCTGCCCCAGTGTCAGATTTGCCGGGCGCTTCTGTTTTGGTAGCGCCTGGCGCAGATCCGGTAACGGCTTGGGCCTGATTCTGTGCTTGCCGAAATTGACGCGCGAGCAGGAGGGCGTTGTCGCTGACCACTTGCTCACCGGCCTGCAGGCCGCTGGAAACGACGACTTCCTTCGGACCGAGGTAGGCCAGTTCCACCGCGCGTGGCTCGAATTCGCCAGGGCGTGTCTGCACGAACACCGAGTGACCGGCACCATGCAGGAGCACGGCCGAGGCCGGTACCACCACCCCGCTGTCGAAGAGGCGTTCGAAACGGGCGGTGGCCAGCATCTCGGCCTTGAGCAGACGCTGCGGGTTGGCCACCAGGGCGCGGATCTTGATGGTGCGGGTCTGGGGATCGATGAAGTCCGAAGCGTTGATGACGCGGCCTTCGAATTTCTGTCCCGCCAGGGCGGCGATGGTCAGCTCGAACGTGGCGCCTGGCCGTACCGTGCCGACTTCGGACTCGCGCGCATCGATCTGGAGCCAGAGCGAGGACGGATCGGTCACCACGAACAGCGCCGGCACGCCCGGGCCGGCCAGCTCGGGTCGCACTTCCTGACCCGGGTTGAGATTGCGCTCCACCACCACGCCGCCGATGCTGGCGCTCAAGGCCAGCTGCTGGTTGACACCGCTGCCGCTGCCATACAGGCGGGTGCGTGCGCGTGCGCGTTCCACCTCGGCGCGCGCGCGCTCCGCTTCGGCCTCGGCCTGCTCCAGTTCCTTGCGCGCGACGATGCCGGCTTCGAACAGCTCACGCTGGCGCTGCAGTGCCTTGTTCATCAGGCGTTCATCGGCCTCGGCCTTGGCGGTTTCGCTCTGCGCCTGGCCGAAATCGGGCGAGGCGAGCAGGGCCAAGGGGGCGCCGGACAGGACTTTCTGGCCGACGTCGGCCTTGATGGCCATGACGCGGCCGGCAAAGGCCGGGTAAATGCGCTGGGTGCGTTCTTCGTTCCATACCAGCTTGGCCGGCAGTTCGACGGTCATGGCCCGGGCCGGTGCAGCGGCGCTCAGGGTCAGCAGGGCGAGCTGCGGGTGGCCGGCGGCAAAGCGCAACTGATGGCCCTGCACGATGGGCGCGGGCGCGTCCGCCTTGGGGGCGGGGGCTTCGGTGCAGGCGCTCAATCCCAGCGCGGACAGGACAAGGAGGGGCAGAAAACGGTTCAGCATGGTTTGACGACACCTGGATGGGACGGTATTCAGTGGGTGGGGGCGGCGGTGCTTGCTTCCGCCTGGGTGCGCAACTGCCAGGCGCCGGTGGCCTTGGCGTAGTCGGCGCGGGCCGCCAGGGCATCGAGCAGCGTGGCGCGCAGGGTGCGCCGTGCATCGAGCAGATCGGTCAACGACATGGCGCCCTTGCTGTAGGCCAGTTCGGCGCCATCCGCCACCTTGCGCGCGCGCGGCAGGATGTCGGTTTCATACATGCGGGCGCGCTGGGCGGTGTTGAGCGCTTCCTGCTGCAGGCGCTGCAGTTCGGCCTGGGCCTGGCGCCGGATTTTTTCCAGCGCGTCCTGGGCCTGGGCCAGCTGGGCAGTGGCCCGTGCGATCTCGCCCTGGTAGCTGTAGCCCCACTGCAGCGGCATCTGCATGCGCAGTTCCATCAGCGCCGTGGAGGTGCCCGGGTAATGGTCGTAGGAGGCGCCCCAGGTGATGTCGGAGCGGCGTTGCGCCGTGCTGCCATCGAGGGCCGCCTGCGCGGCTTGCAACCGGGCCTGCGCGGCCCGCACATCGGGGCGGGCGTCCACCAGGACATCGAGGTGGTGTGCCACGGTCCGGTCGCCAGCCAGGGCCGGCCAGTCGGTTTGCGCCTGCAAGCGATCGGGCGGCGTGGGCAGCCCCGTGAATTGCCACAGCAGGAGGGCGGCGCGCTGGCGATCCAGCTCGGCCAGCTGGACGTCGGAGCGGGCGCGCTGGGCTTCGATCTCGGTGCGGGCCGCGTCCTGCGCCGCCAGATCGCCGGCCTGAAGCCTTTTCTGGGCGGCGCTGGCCAGCTGGGCGGCACTGCGTTCGATCAGCGTGACCTGGGCCAGCCGTTCCTGCGCGGCCAGCAGGTTGTAGAAACCTGCCTGCACGCCCAGCAGCTGCTGGGTACGGATCTCGTCCAGGTCGGCCTGGGCGGCGGAGGCGGCGCGCTCGGCGGTCAGGGTGCGCAGTTCACGTTTGTTGCCGCGCTCCCAGGTCCAGTCCAGGCCGATCGATTTGTCGACGCGCTTTTCCGTCATGAAGTTGCCATCGCCGATGCCGTTTTGCAGGTCCATCTGGCCGAGCTTGGCGGTCAGGACCGGGAACGGTGCACGGTTGGCGCTCACCACGTCGGCGCGGGCGGCCGCCAGGGCATTGCGCGCCAGGGCGACGTCCAGGTTGTTGCGGGCGGCCTGCAGGGCCTGTTCCAGGGAGACCGCTGCGCTGGCGGGTGTCTGCGCCAGGGCGGGCAGCGCCAGCAGCAGGCTTGAAAGCAGAAAGAACTGTCGTATGCTCATGGACCGATTGTCGAAAGTGCCTACTGACCACTGGCTGACTTCCCGCCTGGTGAAAACGCGTAGAGCCCTCCTGTTGCTGATGCTGCCTTCATGAGAATCCTGCTGGTCGAAGACGATCCCGTCCTGCGCGATGTGATGCGGCACAGCCTGTGCGATGCCGGCCACCGGGTGGACGAGGCCCAGACGCTGGAGCAGGCCCGTCATTTCTGGCGCGTGCAACCCTTCGACGCCGTGCTGCTCGACCTCAACCTGCCCGCCACCAGCGGCCCGTCCAGCGCGACGGCCAATGGCCTGACCGTGCTGCGCGAAGCACGCGCCCGCGGCGACCGCACGCCGGTGCTGGTGCTCACCGCAAGAAACCGGACCGAGGAACGCATTGCCGGGCTGGACGCCGGTGCCGACGACTACCTGGGCAAACCCTTCGAGCTGGCCGAGGTCGAGGCGCGGCTGCGCGCCCTGGTGCGCCGCACCCAGGGCACCGAGGACCGTTTCGAGATCGGCCGCCTGGTGCTGGACCGCAAGGCGCGTCGGTTCTCCATCGGTGCGGCCTTGCTGGAGCTGCCGGCGCGCGAGTTCGAGGTGCTGTGGGAGCTGATGACGCCACCGGGCCGGGTGATCAGCAAGCGTACGCTGTCGGACAAGCTCTCCAGTTTTGACGAAGCGCTGGGCGACAACGCGCTGGAGGCCTTCATTTCACGTTTGCGCAAGAAGCTCAGCCACAGTGGTGCCGGCATCCGGACCTTGCGCGGCCTGGGTTATGTGCTGGAGCCGGTGTCGGGAGAGCCGGGTTGAGTGCCGTGCCAGACCGCCCGGGGCCGGCGCTGCCACGCAAGCCCTCGCTGCGTGCGCGCGTGGTGCGCCACGTGCTGCTGCCGCTGGCCCTGACCTGGCTGCTGGGCACGGCGCTGACCGTGGGCGTGGCCTACTTTTTCGCCCAGAAGGCGTTCGACCGCGCCCTGCTCGATGATGCCCATGCGCTGGCTTCGCGCGTCAAGGCCCAGGCGGGCGGTCTGGCGTTGGAGCTCTCGACGCAAGAGATGAGCGCGGTGCTGTTCGACCAGAGCGAGAGCGTGTTCTTCGCGGTGCAACGGCCCGACGGTTCGGTGATGGCCGGGCACCCCGGCTTGCACGCACCGTTGCCGGATGCACCGGCGCGCACCCGTTTTTCCGAGATCAGCTACCAGGGCCAGACGCTGCGCAGCGTGGTGCTGCGGCGCAATGAGCCGAGCCCGTTCGTGGTGGTGGTGGCGCAGACCATGGGAAGCCGCAATGCCTTGCTGCACAACGTGCTGCTGTATTCGGTGGCGCCGCAGGTGTTGCTGCTGCTGCTGCTGGCGGGGTGGCTGCGGCGCATCATCGGCCAGGAGCTGCGGCCGCTGGCTGAGCTGCAGCGTTCGGTCGAGCAACGCGATGCGCTGGACCTGACGCCGGTGCCGGTGTCGGCCAGTTCCAGCGATATCGAGCACCTGGGCACGGCCATCAATGCGCTGTTGGCGCGCGTCAGCCACAGCATGCAGGCGCAGCGTGAGTTCTCCGGCAATGTGGCGCATGAGCTGCGCACCCCGCTGGCCGGTATTCGCGCGCTGGCCGAATACGGGCTGGCGCAGCAGGATCCGGCACAGTGGCGCGAGCAGTTGCAGCGCATCGGCGCCAGTGAAGCGCGCGCCAGCCGGCTGGTGGAGCAGTTGCTGGCCTTGGCGCTGGCCGAGGAGGCCGATGCCGGCGTGCAGCAGGAGCCGGTGGCGCTCGATGCCGTGGTGCACGAAACGGTGCTGCGCTACCTTCCGCGCGCCGATGCGGCCGGGGTGGATCTGGGCGTGCAGGGGCTGGAGCAGCCCTTGCGGGTGGCGGGCAATGTGGCGCTGATCGAGGGCGTGCTGGGCAACCTGCTCGACAACGCCCTGCGTTACGGCCGTGCGCCACAGGGACAGGCCAGTACCGTGACGGTGGTGTTGACGCAGCAGGACGGCACGGTGAAATTGTCGGTGATCGACAACGGGCCGGGCCTGACACTGGAGGAGCGCCGCCACCTGATGCAGCGCGGCGTGCGCGGCGTGCAGGCCGACCGGCTGGGCCAGGGCGCTGGTCTGGGCCTGGCCATCGTCGCCAAATTCGCCGAAGTGATGCATGCCCGCTTCGAACTGGGCGATGCGCCCGGCGGCCAGGGCCTGTGCGCGTCGGTGAGTTTCCGCGTACTGGCGTCGGGTTAGGTGCCTAGAACTCGCTGTGCCAGCGCAACGAGTAGACCTGCACCGGCCCGCGGTCCTGGTTGTAGCCCGGGTTGCTGATGTGCTGCCAGCCTAGCGAAACTGCGGACTGCACTTTGCCGGTGCGCGTGGCCCAGTCCGGCAGGGCCCAGCGGTACCAGGTTTCGAAGACGCGTTCCGGCGCATAGTTGAGCGCACCGTCGCCCAGGAAGAAACCCTGGCCGCCGGCTTTCAGGTAATCGCGGTGCGGACCGGAGATCTCGTTGACAGCCAGGGCCACGCCCCAGCGGTCGGCGCCCCGGCCCCAGCGGTGGCCGGTGAACTGGCCACCCACGGCCGATTGCCGGTCGATTTCGGTGAAGGCGTAGGTCTCGGTGCCGCCGTCATTGCCGCTCAGGCGCAGGAACAGGCCGGCGTCCTCGGCCAGCGGTGCCAGCAGGGTCAGGCCCCAGCCGGTCTTGGTCTGTTCACGCCGTACCAGGCCGACATCGGGTACGCCGCCCAGGGCGATGGCGTCGGTGTAGCTGCCCATGACGGCCTGGTTGCGGAACCACAGCACGCTGGCGCGCAGCGGGCCGGCGGGCAGATGCAGCGGCAGGTCGGACTCGATCTCGATCTGATCGCCGTAGTGTTTGCCCAGATTGCCGTCCAGTGCCAGACCATTGGACTCCACCGGAACGGCCGCACGTGCCACACGCACGGCCCAGGTCGGGGTGCTGTAGTCGAGCAGCACGGCGTTGCTGTAACCGCGCGAGTCAGCGGCGTAATCCCAGGCACCATGCGTCATGAAGGCCCAGTTGAAGAACTGGCTGCGCGGGTCCTTGGCGTAGGGGTTGGTGTCGAAGTAGTCGAGCAGCGAGAAGTTGCCCACCGCCAGCGTCCAGCGCCGTGTGCTGGCGGTGCCGCCGACCTCGTTGAAGCCGGCTTCGATGGTTTCGGTCTCGCCGCCGGCGTTCCAGCGCTGCAGCAGAAACAGCCGCGCGCGGTAGGCATGGAGGTCGGGGCCGGAGGTGCGCGCCAGCTCACCGTTGGACAGGCCGCCGGCGCCGGTCAGGCGTGACAGCGGCTCGCCCTTGGCGGCTTCCGGGTTGAGGTGCAGTTGGGCACCGTCCCACAGGCGCAGGCCGAGGTCGGCCGTGGCGGTGAGCGAATAGGAGCGTTCTTCCAGTGGGCTCAGGCTGTTGGTGCCGCTGTAGCCGGCGTGAAAGGCCGGCTTGGCCTGCCAGATGAAGGTGGTCTGGGCGTGCAGTGACAGCCGTTGTCCTTCCTCCGGGGTCTGGGCTTGCGCGGCAGTGCCTGCCGTTGCGCAGGCAACAGCAAGGCACGCGGCCGGCAAGGTGCGGCGAAGACGGACATTTGACATGGGAAACTTGAGCCTACCATGGGGATATGACAGGGCCGGGTCATACCGCCAGTTCTTAAGCAGGCCTTAATCGGGGTGGAGTAGAGTTAAAAGACGGTTGTCTTACGAACCGGGTCATTTTATGTTGCCCATGCTGTTTCCTCTCCGACCTTCCCGTGCCGCCCTGGGCGTCGCCTGCTTCATGGCCGGTTTTTCTGGCGCCGTGGCGGCGCAGGATGCCGCCAAGCTGATTCCCTGGAGCAGCAAGCTGGATGCCGGTGCTGGCGTGAGCACGGCGCCGGCGCAACCCCAGGTGGCCGGTGCCGGTGCGGTGGTGCTGCAGGGTACGGCAGTGTTGCCGGCACAGCAAAGCGATGTGGTCAGCATGCCGGTGGCCGGCGTGGTGCAAGCCGTACTGGTGGCGCCGATGCAGGCGGTGCGGGCGGGTCAGCCGGTGGCACGCATCATGAGCCCGGAACTGGCGCAATGGCAACGTGAGTGGCTGCTGGCCGATACCCAGGCCCGGCTGGCTCAGAGCAAGGCGCAGCGCGATGAGCAGATGTTTGCCGACGGCATCGTCTCCGAGCACCGGCGCAACGAGTCGCGTGCCCAGTACGAGATGGCGGCGCTGGCCGCGCGCGAACGCCGTCAGGCGCTGCGCCTGGCCGGCGCCAGCGAGGCGGCGCTGACCCAGGCATCCCGCACGGCGGGCTTGTCGCCTCAGCTGACCCTGGTGGCGCCGGTGGCCGGTACCGTGCTGGAACAGATGGCGGTGCCGGGCCAGCGGCTGGAAGCCGGCAGCCCGGTGGCGCACATCGCACGCGCAGGCCGATTGGCGATCGAGTTGCAGGCCTCCCGTGAGCAGGCGCAGGCCCTGCGCGTGGGGGATGCGCTGGGGGTGGACGGCTGCAAGACGCCGGCGCGCATCACCGCGCTCTCGCCGCAGCTCAACAGTGCGACCCAAGGGGTGCAGCTGCGCGCCGAACTGATGGGCCAGGAGGACTGTCTGCGCATCAACCAGTTCGTGCAACTGCGCTGGCAGGGCTCCGCCGCTGCATCGGGGGCGGGTGCCTTGAGCGTGCCGGCGGCGGCCGTGGTGCAGCAGGGTGGTCACCGCTACGTGTTCGTGCGCCAGCCGCAGGGCTTTCGCGCCGTGGTCGTGACCACCGGCCCGGGGGGCGGCAGCGAGGTGCTCATCACCTCCGGACTCAAGGCGGGGGACGAGGTGGCAGTCAAGGGCGTGGCCGCGATCAAGGGCGCCTGGCTCGGCCTGGGCGCTGAAGCCGGCGCGGGGAAGTGATGCTGGCACGCCTGATTGCCTTTGCGCTGTCGCAACGGCTGCTGGTCATGGTGCTGACGTTGAGCCTGGTGGGCGCCGGTACCCTGGCGCTTCGCGACCTGCCGATCGACGCCTTTCCCGACGTGTCGTCGACCCAGGTCAAGATCATCCTGAAGGCGCCGGGCATGACGCCGGCCGAAGTCGAATCGCGCGTGGTGATCCCGATCGAGCAGGAACTGCTGGGCCTGCCGCACCAGACTGTGCTGCGCTCGCAGAGCAAGTACGCGATTGCCGACATCACGCTCGATTTCGCCGACGGCACCGACATCTACTGGGCGCGCCAGCAGGTGGGCGAGCGCCTGTCCGGCGTGATGGACCAGTTGCCCGCGGGCCTTTCCGGCGGGCTGGCGCCGATCACCACGCCGCTGGGCGAGATGTTCATGTTCACCATCGAGGGCGAGGCCACGCTGACCGAGAAGCGCACCCTGCTCGACACCGTGGTCCGCCCGCAGCTGCGCGGCATTCCCGGCGTGGCCGACATCAATTCGCTCGGCGGCCATGCGCGCGCCTTCGAGGTGGTACCGGATGTGGCGGCGCTGGCGGCGCGCCGCATCTCGCTGGCGCAGTTGCAGGCGGCACTGGCGGCCAACAACCGCAATGACGGCGCCGGCCGGCTGGCCAGTGGCGAGGAGTCGCTGCTGGTGCGCAGCGACGGCAGCATCCGCACGCTCGACGACGTGCGCGCCATCGCCGTGCTCGAGCGCAACGGCCAGGCGGTGCGCGTGGGCGACGTGGCGCTGGTGCGCATGGGCAGCCTGACGCGCTATGGTGCCGTCAGCCAGAACGGCAAGCAGGAGACGGTGCAGGGCCTGGTGCTGGGCCTGCGCGGTGCCAACGCGCAGAAGGTGGTGCGCGAGGTCAAGGCCCGGCTGGAGATCATCGGCAAGACCCTGCCGCCCGGCATCACGATCCAGCCCTTCTACGACCGCGGCAACCTGGTCGAACGCGCGGTGAACACGGTGTCCAAGGCGCTGATGGAGGCCATCGTACTGGTGCTGGTGCTGTTGCTGCTGTTCCTGGGCAATCTGCGCGCGGCGCTGGTGGTGGCGCTGATCCTGCCCTTGTCTGCCCTGGGTACCTTCATCCTGATGCAGCAGTTCAATCTCTCGGCCAACCTGATGTCGCTCGGCGGCCTGGCCATCGCGATCGGCATGCTGGTCGATGCGGCGGTGGTGGTGGTGGAAAACCTGCAGGCGCGTCCCTCCGCCGCCGGCAAGCTGCGACTGCACGACGTGTTCCGTGCCGTGCAGGAGGTGGCGCTGCCGGTGACCTCGGGCATGGTCATCATCATGATGGTGTTCGTTCCGCTGCTGACGCTGCAGGGGCTGGAGGGCAAGATGTTCGTGCCGGTGGCCGTCACCATCGTGTTCGCGCTGCTGACCTCCCTGCTGCTGTCGCTTACCGTCATTCCGGTGCTGGCCTCGTTCTTTCTGAAGGGCGGGCACCATGCCGCGCCGCGGCTGGTGCTCTGGCTGGAGCGCAATTACGCCCGCATGCTGCACTGGGCACTGGGTCATGGCCGGCTGGTGGTGGGGGCCTCGCTGGCCCTGCTGCTGCTGGCGGTCGGCCTGTACACGCTGGTGGGCAAGTCCTTCATGCCCTCGATGGACGAGGGCGACGCCATCGTGCAGATTGAGAAGCTGCCGTCCATCAACCTGGACACCTCGGTGGCGATGGACCAGGCCCTGCAACGCCGCGTGCTGGCGGCGGTGCCGGAGGTCAGCAGCATCGTGGCCCGGGTCGGCGCCGACGAACTGGGGTTGGACCCGATGGGGCTGAACGAAACCGACACCTTCCTGGTGCTCAAGCCCAAGGACCAGTGGCGCTTCGACAGCAAGGAAGCCGTGCTGGACGAGGTGCGCAAGGTGGGCGCCGAGTTCGCCGGCATCAACCTGAGTTTCACCCAGCCGATCGAGATGCGTACCGCCGAGATGCTGTCCGGCGTGCGTGGCGACGTGGCGGTCAAGATCTTCGGCAGCGACCCGCAGGTGCTGAACCAGCTGGCCGAGCAGATGGTCAAGCTGCTCTCCGGCATTGCCGGCAGCGAGGATGTGATCACCGTGAAGAACGAGGGCGTGCAGTATTTCCGCGTGGTCATCGACCGCGTGGCCGCCGGCCGCCTGGGCCTGTCGGTGGAGCAGATCCAGAACGACCTGCGCACGCTGGTGGAGGGCCTGCCGGTCGGCACGGTGCTGGTCGATGCCCGCCGTGTGCCCTTGCTGCTGCGCGGCCCGGCGGCGACGCAGATGACGCCGGCCACCTTTGCCCAATTGCGCCTGCCGCTGGCCGACGGCCAGGCCATTCCGCTGAGCCACGTGGCCACGCTGGAGGTGGTCGATGGCCCGGTGAAGATCGAGCGTGAGAACTCCTCGCGCATGGCGGTGGTGCGCGCCAATGTGCGCGACCGTGACCTGGTGGGCTTCGTCGACGAGGCCAAGGCCGCGGTGGCGAAGAACATCACCTTGCCGCCGGGGGTGCATGTCACCTGGGGTGGCCAGTTCGAGAACCAGCAGCGCGCCGCCGCCCGCCTGGCTCTGGTGATTCCGGTGGTGCTGGGCCTGATCGTGCTGCTGCTGTTCGCCACCCTGGGCACGCTGCGCCAGGCGCTGCTGGTGTTCGCCAACATCCCGTTTGCCCTGGTGGGCGGTGTGGTGGCGCTGGCGGTGTCGGGCGAGTACCTGTCGGTGCCGGCCTCGGTGGGTTTCATTGCGCTGATGGGCATTGCCGTGCTCAACGGTCTGGTGCTGGTGACGCACTTCAACCAGTTGCTGGCACGCGGCATGGCGCTGGAAGAGGTAGTGCACCAGGGCGCGCTGCGCCGCCTGCGCCCGGTGCTGATGACCGCCAGCATCACGGCCCTGGGTCTGGTGCCGCTGCTGCTGGCCACCGGGCCGGGTTCCGAAATCCAGCGTCCGCTGGCGGTGGTGGTGATCGGTGGCCTGTTCAGTGCCACCGCGTTGACGCTGCTGCTGTTGCCCATTCTGTTCCGCCGCTTTGGCGTGGCGACGTCATCATGAACCAAGATGCAAACTTTCCGGCCGAAGGGCCCTGGGCCGCGGGCATGGATTGCCTGCTGACGCTGGCGCTGCCGCTGGCGCTCGAAGAAGAAATGCTCGATCTGCTGCGCCAGCACACCGATCTGGTGCCTGGTTTTTCCGTGATCCAGGGTCATGGCATCGGGGGTCATGCGCCGCTGACCACGGCGATGGAGCAGGTCCAGGGACGCGCGCGCCGGGTCTTTGTGCACATGGCGATGCGCAGCGGCGATGTGGCGCCGCTGGTGGTGCGTCTGCGCGAGGTGCTGCAATCGCCCCAGGTGTTTTACTGGGCCGTGCCCTTGCAGGCATTCGGGAGGCTGGCATGAAGCAGTTGAAGGCAGGCCGTTTCCTGCTGGGCGTTCTGGCGTTGGGGCTGACGGCCAGCGCGCTGGCCAATGAGGCCGATGTCCTGGTGGCCCAGCTGTCGCTGCCGCCGGTGAGCCCGACACGCGAGGTGATATCAACCCTGCCGCAGGTGCAGGCCGCGCGTGCCGGCATGGCGGTGGCGCAGGCGCGCAGTCAGCAGCTGGCGGCCGGTGTCCATGAATGGAACCTCAAACTGGGTGCGCAGCAACGCAAGGAAACCGCCGGGCCGGACTATGCCGAGAGCGACCTGGCACTGGAGCGCAGCATCCGCTGGGGCGGCAAGGCCCAGACCGACCGCGATCTCGGCAATGCCGGGGTGGCGGCGGGCCAGTCGGCCTATGCCGATGTGTGGCATGAGGCGGTGCGCAGCCTGGTGGCGGCCTGGTACGGCTGGCAACGTGAACGCAGTGCAGCATCGGTGCTGACGCAGCAGGCCGCGCTGGCGCAGGAGCAACTGCAGGTGGCGTCACGTCGTGTCAAGGCCGGTGATGCGCCGCGCATGGACCAGATGATGGCGCAGGCCGAGCATGACCGGGCCCAGGCCGCCGAGCAGCTGGCGCTGGCACGCGAGCAGATGCAGCGGCAGGAATTGCAAAAGCGCTTTCCCGGTCTGGCGGTCGGGAGCGTTCCGCTGGCCATCGCAGCGGGTGCGCCGCCCCTGCCAGGCTCGGCGCAGGACTGGCTGCAGCGCATCGTGAGCGACAACCACGAGATCGAACTGGCCGAGGCCGAGTTGCGCCAGGCACGTCTGCGCAGTGAACGGGCCCGGCTCGACACCCGACCCGACCCGCTGCTGGGGGTGCGCGCGGCACGCGAGCGCAGCGGCCAGGACAACATCGTCGGTGTTTATGTGTCGATCCCGCTGCCCGGCGCCTACCGTGAAGGCGAGCAGCGCGCCACGCTGGCGCTGGCTGATGCTGCCGAACAGCGCCTGGTCCAGACGCGGCAACGGGTGGAGGCGACGGCCCAGCGTACCGTGCTGCAGGCCACCAACGCCGTGGCCGTGGCGCAGCGGCAGGCCGCCGTGCAACAGGCCATGGCGAATGTCGCCCAACTGGCCGGCAAGGCCTACGGCCTGGGTGAGGTCACCCTGACCGAGGCTTTGCAGGCGCGGCGCACGGCACTCGATGCCGCGCTGGCCGCCGATGCTGCGCGCTGGGATGCGCAGGAAGCCGTGACCCGCGTGCTGGTGGACGCACACCGCCTGTGGGCCGCCGAAGAGGGCGGCCACTGAGTGGCGGACTTGATCAGGCCACCGCCGGGTAGTCGGTGTAACCCTTTTCGCCACCGCCGTAGAGGGTGGCGCGCTCCACCGCATTGAACGGGCCGCCTTCACGCAGCCGGCGCACCAGATCGGGGTTGGCAATGAAGGGGCGGCCATAGGCCACCAGGTCGGCACCCTGCGCGAGCGACTGTTCCGCCAGTGGGCGGTCATAGCCGTTGTTCACCATCCAGGCTGCCTTGCCGCCGGCGGTACGGTAGGCCGCCTGCAGGGCCGCATAGTCGAACGGCGTATCGCCTTGCTGATGGTCGCGCGGACCACCGGTGGCGCCCTCGATGATGTGCATATAGGCCAGGTCCAGCTTGGCCAGTTCACGCACCACATGCTCGAACAGCGGTTGCGGATGTGCATCGCTGGCGTCGTTGGCCGGCGTCACCGGTGACAGGCGCAAACCGGTGCGCTGGGCGCCGATCTCCTCGCAGACGGCCTGCATCACTTCGAGCAGCAGGCGGGCGCGGTTTTCGATCGCACCACCGTAGGCATCGGTGCGCTGGTTGGAGCCCGAGCGCAGGAACTGGTCGAGCAGGTAGCCGTTGGCACCGTGTACTTCCACGCCGTCGAAGCCGGCGGCGATGGCGTTGCGGGCGGCACGGCGGTAGTCATTGACGATGCCGGGCAGCTCAGTGAGTTCGAGCGCGCGCGGTGCCGACGTCTCGACGAAGGTCGGCACGCCGTCCTTGATCAGCACGGTCTTGGTCTTGGCGGTGAGGGCGGAGGGCGCCACCGGTGCCTGGTGATTCGGTTGCAGTTCGGTGTGCGAGACGCGGCCGACGTGCCAGAGCTGCATGACGATCTTGCCGCCGGCTGCATGCACGGCGTCGGTGATGACTTTCCAGCGTGTCACCTGTTCCTCGCTCCAGATGCCGGGCACGTCGGCATAGCCCTGGCCCTGGTGGCTGATGGCGGTGGCCTCGGTGATGATGAGGCCGGCCGAGGCGCGCTGGGTGTAGTAGGTGGCCATCAAGGCATTGGGCAGGGCTCCGGGCGCGCGGTTGCGCGTGAGCGGCGCCATGACGATGCGGTTGGACAGGGACAGGGCACCGGCCTGGACGGGATCAAACAGGGAACGCATGGAGACTTTCTTTCACGATGGGGAGGGAACACGGCATAGCCTACGGATTCGCCGAAGCCCTTGCCTGGGACAGGCTGCTGTCTTTGTGACAGGACCCGGGGGCAGGGCGCTCGGCTTTCCCGCAGAATGCTGGACATCATGTCGCGCCACTCGCCGCTTTCTCAAGCCTCCCCCCTGTCGCTCATGGGACTGGCGCTGGCGCTCTCGCTGGCCGCGGCCGTGTCGCTGGGCATCACGCGCTTTGCCTACGGCCTGCTGTTGCCGGTGATGCGCGCTGACCTGGGTTGGAGCTACACCCTGGCCGGCGCCATGAACACCGCCAACGCCCTGGGCTACCTGCTCGGCGCCCTGGCCACGCCCCGGCTGATGCAACGTCTGGGCGCGGTGAGCTTGCTGCTGGGTGGCGCGCTGCTGGCCAGCCTGTTCATGGGGCTGAGCGGCTTCTTTACCGGCGCGGCGCCGCTCTTGCTGCAGCGCCTGCTGGCCGGGGTGGCGAGTGCCTTCATCTTCATTGCCGGCGGCCTGTTGGCGGCGCGCATGGGTGCCCTGCAGCCGCGACGTGCCGGCCTGCTGCTGGGGCTGTATTACGGCGGAACGGGCTGGGGCATCACGCTGTCGGCGCTCGGCGTGCCCCTGGTGCTGGGCGCTGCGGCCGGGGTGCCGCATGGCTGGGCCTGGGCCTGGTGGGCGCTGGCGGCGGTCTGCTGTGCCGCCACAGCGGCCTTGTGGTGGCCGGCGAGCCGCTTGCGCCAGCTCGGTGCCGCGCCGGCCGCCGGGCCTGCTGCGCCGGCGACCGCGTTCCACTGGCGCCCGCTGGGTTACGCGCTGGCCGGCTACGGCCTGTTCGGCGTCGGTTACATCGGCTACATGACGTTTGTGATTGCCCTCTTGCGCGAGCAGGGTGTGGCACCGCAGGCCGTCACGGGGTTCTACGCGCTGCTGGGGCTGGCGGTGGTGGTCTCGGCGCGGCTGTGGGCCGGTCTGCTGGACCGCTACCGTGGCGGCCAGGCGCTGGCGATTCTCAATACCCTGCTCGGCGTGGCCACGGTGCTGCCGGCGCTCACCTCGGCCTGGGGCGTGGTGCTGGCCTCCGGCCTGTTGTTCGGTGGCGTGTTTTTGTCGGTGGTGGCGTCCACCACGGCGCTGGTGCGGCACAACCTGCCATCGGAGCAGTGGGCCGCCGGCATCAGCGCCTTCACCATCGTCTTTGCCGCCGGCCAGATCGTCGGCCCCACCATCGTGGGCTGGATTGCCGACGGCCCCGGCGGCCTGAGCCGCGGCCTGGTGTTTTCGGCGCTGGCCCTGTGGCTGGGGGCGCTGCTGGCCTGGCGCCAGCGCAGCCTGCACCCCCAAGCCGATGCCACAATGCCGGCATGAAACGCGCGCTCAAATGGATCGCCCTGGCCCTGCTGGTGCTGCTCCTGTTGCTGGCAACCGGGGTGCTGGCGCTGCAGCGCTGGATCGGCACCGACGACTTCCGCCACCGCCTCGAACAGCAAGCCGGCACGGCGCTCGGGGTGGGCGTGACGCTGGGCCGCATCGACGTGGCGTTGTGGCCGCTGCCGGCTGTGGCGGTGGACCACATCGCGCTGCAGACCCAACCGGCATTGACGGTGGCGCGCGTCGAGGTGCGGCCGGTGTGGGCCGATCTGCTGCAGGGCCGGGCGGCGCCAGCGACGCTGGTCGTGCGCCGTGCCGTGCTGCCGCAGCCCGGCATCGACGCCTTGCTGGCCGCAATGAAGAAGGCCAGACCCCAGGATCAGCCGCAGGGTGACGTGCCGTGGCAGTTGCTGCCGCGCCGCACCGTGCTCGACGGCCTGACCTGGGTGGACGCCAAGGGGGCGGCCATCACGCTGCAGGCCGACGCCACCCTGAGCCCGGATGTCTGGCCGCAGCAGCTGGAGGCGCAGGTCGTGCAGGGCCGCTTGCAGGGCAGCAAGCTCGCCTTGCAACGTGAGGCCGACCGGCTGGCCTGGGGGGTGGCGTTGCAGGTGGCCGGTGGTACGGTCAAGGGGCGCCTCGAATTGCAGCCCGCCAAGGAAGCGGGGGCCGAATTCGCGCTCAAGGGCCAGTTGCAGACGCGCGACGTGGAAGTGTCACGCCTGACGGCGCCCGAACCGACGCCGAAGTCGCAGGCGGCACAGCCACTGAGCGGCCGGCTGGAAGCCAGCACAACGTTCAATGCCCGTACCCGCAAACCCGGAGCGCTGCTGGAGGCGCTGCAGACCCAGTCGACCTTCACCGTGCACCAGGCGGTGGTGCACGGCATCGATCTGGCCCGTGCGGTGAAGACGGTGGGCATGAGCCGCGGCGGTGAGACCCCGCTGGATACCTTGGCCGGACAGGTGCGCACACAGGGCAAGGCGATCGAACTGAGCAACCTGGTGGCCAGCTCGGGCGTGCTCAGTGCCACTGGGCAGGTGGCCGTCTCGCCGAGTCAGGCCTTGAGCGGGCGCATCAGCGTGGAGCTCGGCGGGGCGGTGGGCGTGCCGCTGGCGCTGGGCGGCACGGTGAGCGAGCCGCAGGTGACGCTGACACGCGGCGCCATGATCGGTGCGGCCATCGGCACGGTGCTCATGCCCGGCGTCGGCACCGGTACCGGGGCCAGCCTGGGTGACAAGGCGAGCGAGGGCCTGAAGAAGATTTTTGGCAAGTAGCCCTAGTATTTGCTGCGCCGATAGCTATCAAAAATATAGCATTTGTGGGGCTCAGGTCTTGTAGCCTGGGTCCAGCCGTTCGAGCTTGCGCAGCAGTGCGGGCCACACCAGCCCCGCGCCCTGGCCGACGGTGACGGTCTTCATGGCAGCGGCCACGCCGGTGAGGATTTGCGGGTTTACGTGCACCAGTTCGCCGCCGGCCTGGGCATCGAGCTGGATGCGGCAGGTGGCCTCGAAGGTGTACATGGCGAGGAAGGCATCGGCGATGCTGCGGCCCACGGTGAGCAGGCCGTGGTTGCGCAGCACCAGGTAGTTGGCGTTGCCCAGATCGGCCTGCAGGCGCGGTTTCTCGTCGTCGCGCAGGGCCACGCCCTCGTAGTCATGGTAGGCCAAGGAACCGAGCACGAAGGTGGACTGCTGGCTGATCGGCAGCACGCCGCATTTCTGCGCGCTCACCGCCACGCCGGCGCGCGAGTGGGTGTGCAGCACACAGCCGGCGTCCTCGCGCACCTGGTGGATGGCGCTGTGGATGACGAAGCCGGCCGGGTTGACCGGGAAGGGCGAGTCGCTGAGCTTGTTGCAGTCGGGGTCGACCTTGACCAGGCTGGAGGCCGTGATCTCGTCGAACATCAGGCCGTAGGGGTTGATGAGGAAGTGGTGTTCCGGGCCGGGGATGCGGGCGCTGATGTGGGTGAACACCAGGTCGCTCCAGCCGTAGGCGGCCACCAGGCGGTAGGCAGCGGCGAGGTCGCAGCGCAGCTGCCATTCGTCGGCGCTGACGACTTCCTTGAGTGAGGGGATGTGCATGGTGTCTCCTGGACGGGCGGATCTGGTTGCGATGATCCGCTACTGTTCACCAAGCCGGCGCAAAGATCAATGCGGCTGCAGTCGCGTCTGGGACTGGTTGCGGAACTCGCTCGGGCTCAGGCCCGTGTGCTCGCGGAACACGCGGCTGAAATGCGACAGGTTGTTGAAGCCCCAGGACAGCGCGATGTCGGTGATCGGGCGCGACTGCGCCATCGGGTGCTGCAGTTCGCGCAGGCAGGCGTCCAGCCGCAGGTGCTGGATGTAGCTGGCCAGCGTCTGGTCTTCTTCGGCGAAGGCGTTGTAGAGGTGGCGCTTGCTGCAGTTCAGTGCATGCGCGATCTGGTCGACCGTGAGTTCGGGGTCGCGCAGGTGCAGCGCGACGTAGCCGCGGATGCGGTCTTTCAGCGCCGCGCGCTGCGTCAGCGCGGTTTCCTGTCCCGACAGCTCGATCAGCGACAGACGCACCAGCTGGGCGATCAGCTCGCCGGCGCCGCGCGCGGCGTCGGCACTCATGTGTGGCAGTTCCTGGAAGGTGCTGCGCATGGTGGTCAGCGCCACGCGGGCAATGCCGCTGGCGCCGCCGACCGGGCGCGCCATCAGCGTGTCCAGGCGCAGGCCGCGCTCGACCATCTGTGCTTTCGGCAGCATGACGATCAGGTGTTCCACCCGTTCCGGGTTGGCCACCGCGTAGCTGCCGGTGGTGTCGTAGATGGTCCAGGCGCCGGGGGCGACCCAGGCTTGGCGCCCCATCTGCTCGACGCCGGCGCGGCCCTTCATCGGGGCCACGATCTTGAGGTAGCCCTCGTCGCTGGCGCGCACCATGTCCTGCGTGCGGATCACGCGGTGGCGGTTGGCTTCGAGCTTGGTGAGGATGATGTCGCCGGCGCGCGCCGAAGCCATGTGGCCGTCGAAGTCGGTGTCGCCGTAGAGGTCGGACTCCAGGCCGCCGAAATGCTTCCAGATCCACTCGCACCAGACCGGCGCGCGCTCGCGTGGCGCGAAATCGTCCGTCGTGACGGCGGTGGGGGCCGTCATGCGGGGCTCCGGTGCTGGGCTGGGCGATGCATGGTTTCGCGATTATGGGCGCAGTGACAAATTCAGAGGCGGCGTGAGGACAAGGGTTATCCCTGATGTTCTTGCGTGAACCGTCAACTACTTTGTGCACGTTCAGCAAAGCCATGCCTCGCGAGGTTTTCTAGTATCGCCTGTCCAATTCCCGAAAGATCACTTTCACTGGAGACAACATGATTCAAGAAACAAAACGTACCTTGCTCAAGGGCGCGGCCGCCGTCGGTGCTGCCGCTTTTGCGCCCCAGCTGCTGGCCCAGCAAAAGCCGGTTCGTATCGGCTATGCCATCGCCCGCACCGGTCCGTGGACCGGCGGGGCCCAGGTCAGCCAGGAGCCGAACTACCTGCTGTGGGCCGAGCAGCAGAATGCCGCCGGCGGCCTGGATGTCAAGGGCGTGCGCCGTCCGATCGAGCTGATCAGCTCCGACGACCGCAGCGACATCGAAACCTGCGTGCGTTCCTATGAAAAACTGATGGGCTCCGACAAGGTCGATCTGGTGCTGCCGCCCTGGGGTTCCAACGCCAACTTCGCGGTCGCGCCGTTGGCCAACCGTTTCGGCTATCCCTTCCTGGCGCCGACGGCCCTGTCCAAGCGCCTGATCGAGATGAAGCTGCCCTACTTCTTCCTGATGCTGCAGCAGCCCAAGCCCATGACCGAAGCCCTGGTCGACATGCTCAAGGCCAATGGCGTCAAGAGCATTGCGGTGATCTACGTGGACGACCTGTTCGGCCTGGAAAACTTTGCTGCGCTCAAGGTGGCGCTGCAGGGCACGGACATTCGCATGGTGGAAGACAAGAGCTATCCGGGCGGCGTCAAGGACCTGTCACCGGTGCTGCGCTCGATCAAGGACAAGAACCCGGATGCCTTCATCGGTTTCACCTACCCGCCCGACACCATCCTGGCCAGCAAGCAGGCCAAGGAAGTCGGTTTCAACCCGAAGTTCTTCTACGCGTCCGTGGGCACCGCCTTCCAGCTCTACCGCAACGTCATGACGCCGGCCGGCGCCGAAGGTGTGCTGGGCATGGGTTCATGGAACAGCAAGACCAGCGCCGGGGCCAAGGCCTACTTCGACGCGCACACCAAGAAGTTCGGCGGCAAGGAGCCGGACCGCTGGGCCAGCGGTGCCTGCTGGGCCTCGCTGGAAATCCTCACCAACGCCGTCAAGGCGCAGGGCCTGGACCGCAAGGCCATCCGTGACTACGTGGCCAACACCACCCACAAGACCATCCTCGGTGACATCAAGTTTGTCGGCAGCGAGAACGTGGGCACACCAGGCACGGTGAGCCAGTGGCAAAAGGGCGAGTTCGAAGTGGTGTGGCCGGCCAAGGTCGCTACCGCCAAGCTGGCGCCGAAACCGAATTGGTGACCCCCTGAATTGGTAAAGCACCCCTGGTCGGCCCTGAGGCCGCCTTCCCCCGGAGGGGGGCAACACCAGCGGCCCGGCTAAGCCGGTTCCGCGGTGTTCGCTCGATAACTCCCCCTGTTTCTCGCATTGTCTTTGCATGTCACTCACTGCCTGGCTTGAACTCATCACCTCCGGTCTCATCACCGGTGGCATTTACGCGCTCGTCGCGCTCGGACTGAACCTGCAGTACGGGCTGATGCGCATCCTCAACATTGCACACGGTGAGTTCCTCATGGTAGGCGCCTACCTGACCTGGCTGGTGCAGACGCAGTTCGGCTTGTCGCCGCTGCTGATGGTGCCGGTGGCCTTTGTGCTGCTGATGGTGCTCGGCGTTGCTGTTCACTTCCTGTGCTTTCGCCGCCTGACCGCGACCTCGCCGAACCTCGATGTCTTCGAGGCGCGCGGCCTGATGGTCGCCTTCGGTCTCATGTTTCTGGTGCAGAACTTCGTGTCCTGGCAGTGGGGCGGCGACCTGCGAGGCTACGACTACCTGACCGAACCGGTGAAGTTCGGCGAGGCGCAGTTCGCGGCCAACAAGCTGCTGGTGTTCGGCCTGGCCCTGCTGTTCAGCGGCGCGCTCATCGCGCTGCTGCGCATGACATTGCTGGGCAAGGGTGTGCGCGCCCTGATGCAGTCGGCCATCGGCGCGCAGCTCATGGGCATCGACACCAAGCGCCTGCACCCGCTGATGTTCGGCATCGGCCTGGGCCTATCGGGCATTGCCGGCGCGCTGCTGTCCATGGCCTACACCATCACCCCGTACATGGGCCAGCCTTATACCGTGACGGCGCTGATCGTCATCACCCTGGGCGGCTTCGGCAGCATGGGCGGCGCCCTCATCGGCGGCCTGTTCCTGGGCGTGATCGAGGCGCTGGGCATGCACTTCACCAATCCCTCGCTCAAGGCCCTGCTGTCCTACGTGGTGTTCATCGCCGTGCTGCTGCTGCGTCCCGAAGGCCTGTTCACCCGCAAGAGCCGGAAAGCCTGATCGCATGACTTCCCGTCAATTCCTCATCCGCGACTTGCTGGTGCTGCTGGCCTTCACGGGCTGGACCCTGGCCCTGCCGTTCTATGCCAGCGAGTTCGTCGTCTCCATGGCGCTGACCTGCCTGATGTACGTGGCCCTGTCTTCCAGCTGGGGCCTGTTCTGCGGCAGCACGCGTTATCTGTCGCTGGCCACCTCGGCCTTCTTCGGCATCGGTGCCTACACCACGGCCATTCTGCTGGGCCAGTTCAGCTGGGTCGAGACCATTGCCATCGGTGCCGGTATGGCCGTCGTCGTGGCCGTGGTCATGGGCGCGGCCGTGCTGCACCTGCGCGGCACCTATTTCGCCGTGCTGACCTTCGGCATGACCGAACTCATCATGCATGCCGTGACCTATTTCGAGAAAACGGTCACCGGCACCGTGGGCCGCGTGCTGACCGTGGTGCCCGAGCGCGACACCATCTACCTGACGGTGCTGGCCCTGGCCGTGCTGGCGGTGGCCGTGTCCATCGTCGTGCGGCGCACGCGCTTCGGCCTGGCGCTCATGGGCATCGGCGCCGACGAGCAGCGCGCCCAGACCCTGGGCGTCAACACCCGCCTGGTCAAGATCGCCGGCTTCGCACTCACCGCCGGTTTTGCCGGCGCCGTCGGTGCGGCCATGGCGGTGCGCTGGACCTACATCGACCCGCACACCGTGTTCAACCCCTTCATCGGTTTCCAGACCGTGCTGATCACGCTCATTGGCGGTGTGCTCACGCTGTGGGGCCCGCTGCTGGCGGCCATCATCTTCAGCGTGCTGGCCGAGTCGCTGCGCTTGCAGTTCCCGCAGATCTACCTGATGTCGCTGGGCCTGCTGCTGATCTTGTGCGTGCTGTATCTGCCCGGTGGCCTGGCGTCGTTAAGGGGGGAAACCTTCAAGGGCTGGTGGAACGACAGCCGCGACTGGACGAAAGACCTCAGGCGCGAACTCAGCGGCGAGAAAGAACGCGAGAAGCAGCGCCTCAAGCGCCGCGAGAAGGAGAGCCATTTTGTCTGAGCAAGTTTTACCCTTGCTGGAGGCGCACGACGTGACCGTGCGCTTCGGCGGCCTGGTCGCCGTCGATGGTGTCAGTGCCAACTTCGTGCCCGGCGAACTGGTGGGCATCATCGGGCCCAACGGGGCCGGCAAGACCACTTTTTTCAACGCCATCTCCGGCGTGCAGGTGCCCACCGCGGGGCGCCTGATCGCCCACGGCCACAACCTGACCGGTCGCGGTCCGCATCGTTTTGCGGCCCACGGCGTGGCGCGCACTTTCCAGACGCCGCGCGTCTTCCCCGACATGCCGGTGGCGGCCAACATCGAGTTCGGCCTGAAGTTCGCGGGCAAACGCCGCCGCAAGTACCTGTTCTGGGGCGATGAAGTCGGCGTGCCCTGGGCCCTGCGCGATGCCGCGAGCATCCTGTCACTCATCGGCTTGTCCGCGCAGGCCGAGCTGCCGGCGGCGGCGATCACGCCTTCGCAGCAACGTCTGCTGGAGATCGGCATGGCGCTGGCGACGCGCCCCAAGCTGCTGCTGCTCGATGAAGTGGCTGCCGGTCTGACCGAGTCCGAGATCGAGGAGATGGCCCGCCTGATCCGCCGCTTGCGCGATGAGCTGGACCTGACCGTGATCTGGATCGAGCACGCCGTGACCACGCTGCTGCGCCACGTGGAGCGCGTCATCGTGCTGCACCAGGGGCGCAAGATCGCCGACGACACCCCGCACAACGTGGTGCGCAACCCGGAAGTGATCGAAGCCTACCTGGGTGACGAGATGGCCGAGCCCTCGGCAGAAGAAGAGGAGGTGGCCGCATGATGTGGTACCGCGACACGCCCTTCGTGCTGGGCGACAACCAGCACGCGCACCTGCAGGTGCGGGGCCTGAGTGCCGGTTACGGTCCCTTCCTGGTGCTGCGTGACCTGCGCTTCGAGGTCAAGCCCGGCCTGACGGTGATCCTCGGCCCCAACGGCGCGGGCAAGACCACGCTGCTCAAGGCGCTCATGGGCCTGATCCCGCGCCAGGGCATGGTGCTGCTCGACGGCGATGACCTGCCCGAGAAGACCCATGAGATCGTGCGCGACGGCGTGACGCTGGTGGCCGAAGGCCGGCAGCTGTTCCCGCAGATGAGCGTGCTGGAGAATCTGGAGCTCGGCGGTTGGCTGGTCAACCGTGCTGATCGCGCACGCCGCATCGAGCAGGTCATGAACGACTTTCCCAAGTTGCGCGAGCGTGCCCACCAGCTGGCCGGCACCATGAGTGGCGGTGAGCAGCAGATGGTGGCCGTGGCGCGCGCCATGATGAGCGCGCCGCGCCTGCTCATGCTCGACGAGCCTTCGCTCGGCCTCGCCCCGAAGATGGTGGACGAACTGCTGGGCATGGCCCGGCGCATCGCCGACAACGGCACCACGGTGCTGATGGTGGAGCAGAACGTCAAGAAAGCGCTGGCCGTGGCCGATCGTGGCTATGTGCTGGAGCGTGGCGTGCTGGTCGCCAGCGGCCCGGCCCGGCTGTTGCAGCGCTCCAACGTGATCCGCGAGGCCTATCTGGGCGCCGACGTCACCGACCACACCACCGCGGCCGATGCCGTGCATCGCCGCCGCAAGACCACCACCGTTTAACGAATCGATTTCCTCAAGGAGAAAACTATGTCCGACATGTCCATGCTCATCAACGGCCTGAAAGTCACGGCCGAGCGCGGCGCCACCTTCGAGCGCCGCAATCCGCTGGACGGCACCGTGGCCTCGCGCGCGCCCGCCGCTTCCCCGGCCGACGCGGTGATGGCGGTTGAGGCGGCTGCCGAAGCCTTCAAGACCTGGAGCCAGACCGGCCCCAGCGAGCGCCGCATGCTGCTGCTCAAGGCCGCCGACGCGCTGGAAGCCAAGACGCCGCAGTTCATCGAAGCCGTGGCGGCCGAGACCGGCGCTGCCGGCAGCTGGGCCGGCTTCAACGTCTTCCTGGCCGCCGGCATGATCCGCGAGGCCGCTGCCCTGACCACCCAGGTGGCCGGCGAGGTGATCCCCTCCGACATCCCGGGTTCGCTGGCCATGGCCGTGCGCCAGCCCGCGGGCGTGGTGCTGGGCATCGCGCCCTGGAACGCCCCCGTCATCCTGGGCGTGCGTGCCATCTGCGTGCCGCTGGCCTGCGGCAACACCGTGGTGATGAAAGGCTCGGAGAACTGCCCGCGCACGCACCAGCTCATCATTGAGGCCTTCCAGGACGCGGGCTTCCCGCCCGGCGTGGTGAACTACATCACCAACGCCCCGGCCGACGCGGGTGCTGTGGTGGAAGCCATGGTGGCCCACCCGGCCGTGCGCCGCGTGAACTTCACCGGCTCCACCCGCGTGGGCAGGATCATCGCCATGACCTGCGCCAAGTACCTCAAGCCGGTGGTGCTGGAGTTGGGCGGCAAGGCGCCGATGGTCATCCTGGACGACGCCGACATCGACGATGCCGTCAACGGCGCGGCTTTCGGTTGTTTTGCCAACAGCGGGCAGATCTGCATGAGCACCGAGCGCATCATCGTCGACCAGAAGATTGCCGACGCCTTCGTCAAGAAGTTCGTCGACAAGGCCCGGGCCCTGCCGCTGGGTGACCCGCGCAAGCCCGAGCCGGTGGTGCTGGGTTCGGTCATCGGCATGAGCACGGTGGAGCATTGCAATGCGCTGATCGACGATGCGCTGGCCAAGGGCGCCAAACTGGTGTGCGGTGAAAAGGCCACCAGCACGCTGATGCCCGCCACCATCCTCGACCATGTGACGCCGGCCATGAAGATCTACCACGAGGAGACCTTCGGCCCGGTCAAGGCCATCGTGCGCGTCAACGGCGTGGAAGAGGCGGTGGCCTGCGCCAACGACAACGAGTACGGTTTGTCTTCGGCCGTGTTCGGTGGCGATATCGCCCGTGCCTTCAACGTGGCGCGCCGCATCGATTCCGGCATCTGCCACGTCAACGGCCCCACGGTGCACGACGAGGCGCAGATGCCCTTCGGTGGCGTCAAGGGCTCCGGCATCGGCCGTTTCGGCGGCAAGGCCGGCATCGCCGAATTCACCGAGCTGCGCTGGATCACGATGCAGACCACGCCGCGTCATTACCCCTTCTGAGAAGGCACGCATAAACCTACTGCGCAGGCCGATCTTGCACCTGTGATGTTGGCTCCGGCATAACAAGCGCTGCGCGCAATTAGTTTGCCTCGCCGCAACGGAGGTTGTCAGCGTACCAGGGTACGGTTGCGCTTCTCGGCGCAACCTCGACCTGCTCGCTACGGTTTCTCCGCGCCTTCTTGAAATCAAGTCGGCGCGGTTTCTTTTTCCAGCCGCGTCAGGTAGTTCATGGCCTGCGCGTCGGTCGTGCCGCACATGGCGGGCGAGGGCGCCAGGCTGCTACACACCGCCGGCCGCCCGGGTTGGCCGAAGATCAGGCAGCGGTTGGCGGCATCGAGCTGGATGCAGCGCACACCGGCCGGTTTGCCTTGCGGCATGCCAGGAATCGGGCTGGAAATGGAGGGGGTAATGCAGCAGGCGCCACAGCCGGGACGGCAATCCATGTAATTTGCTATTAAATTTGTAGCGCCTGGTGCAGGTGGCACCTGGGCAAGGGCCGGATTTATATCCCCAATTGTCGCGTAAATCGGCCCGGCCGGCTAAAATTGCGGGTTCTTTCCCCTGCGCAGACCGCCTGACGGTCATCCCCTGCACCATGTTGTACCCACAAGAATTCGATGTCATCGTCGTCGGCGGCGGCCATGCCGGCACCGAAGCCGCGCTCGCGGCCGCCCGCATGGGGTGCAAGACCCTGCTGCTGAGCCACAACATCGAGACCCTGGGCCAGATGAGCTGCAACCCTTCCATCGGCGGCATCGGCAAGGGCCACCTGGTGAAAGAGGTGGACGCGCTGGGCGGTGCCATGGCCATTGCCACCGACGAGGGCGGCATCCAGTTCCGCATTCTCAACAGCTCCAAGGGCCCGGCCGTGCGCGCCACCCGCGCCCAGGCCGACCGCATTCTCTACAAGGCCGCCATCCGCCGCCGGCTGGAAAACCAGCCCAACCTGTGGCTGTTTCAGCAAGCGGTAGACGACCTCATGGTGGAAGGCGACCGGGTGGTGGGGGCGGTGACCCAGGTCGGCATCCGCTTCCGTAGCCGGACGGTCGTTTTGACAGCCGGAACCTTTCTGGATGGCAAGATCCACGTCGGCCTGAACAACTACGCGGCCGGCCGCGCCGGCGATCCGCCGGCGGTCAGTTTGTCCGCCCGCCTCAAGGAGCTCAAGCTGCCGCAGGGCCGGCTCAAGACCGGCACCCCGCCGCGGCTGGACGGCCGCAGCATCGACTTCTCAAAATGTACCGAGCAACCCGGCGACGGCATGCCCGGCGGCATGAACGAAGGGCAGGGCGTGCCGGTATTCAGCTTCCTGGGCCATGCGGCCATGCACCCGCAGCAACTGCCGTGCTGGATCACCCACACCAACGAGCGCACGCACGAGATCATCCGCTCCGGTTTTGACCGCAGCCCCATGTTCACCGGCAAGATCGAGGGCGTCGGCCCGCGCTACTGCCCGAGCGTGGAAGACAAGATCAACCGCTTCGCCGACAAGGACAGCCACCAGATCTTCCTGGAGCCCGAAGGCCTGACCACCCACGAGTACTACCCCAACGGCATCTCCACCAGCCTGCCCTTCGACATCCAGTACGACCTGGTCCGCTCCATGAAGGGGCTGGAGAACGCCCACATCCTGCGCCCGGGTTACGCCATCGAGTACGACTACTTCGACCCGCGCGAACTGAAAAGCAGTTTCGAAACGCGTCAGATCGGCGGCCTGTTCTTTGCCGGCCAGATCAACGGCACCACCGGTTATGAAGAGGCGGCGGCCCAGGGCCTGTTCGCCGGCATCAACGCCGCGCTGCAGTGCCGGGGCGAAGCCGCCTGGCTGCCGCGCCGCGACGAGGCCTACCTCGGCGTGCTGGTGGACGACCTGATCACCAAGGGCGTGACCGAGCCCTACCGCATGTTCACCAGCCGGGCCGAGTTCCGCCTGCAGCTGCGCGAAGACAACGCCGACATGCGCCTGACCGAAGCCGGCCGCCAGATGGGTCTGGTGGACGACGCCCGCTGGGACGCCTTCAGCCGCAAGCGCGATGCTGTTTCACGTGAAACAGAACGCCTCAAAGCCACCTGGGTCAACCCGCGCATCCTGGCGGCAGCCGAGGCCGAGCGCGTGCTGGGCACCACCATCGAGCGTGAGTACAACCTGTTCGACCTGCTGCGTCGGCCGGACGTGAGCTACGCCGGTCTGATGTCGCTGGACGGCGGCAAGTACGCCACCCCGAAATCGGAAGGCGCCGGCCCGGACCGGCCGGTCGGCGGTGTTTCACGTG
This sequence comes from Curvibacter sp., assembly GCA_031426755.1. Taxonomy (GTDB): domain Bacteria; phylum Pseudomonadota; class Gammaproteobacteria; order Burkholderiales; family Burkholderiaceae_C; genus Hylemonella. The sequence goes on along the minus strand of JASJPI010000001.1, from coordinate 150,886 downwards.
AAACACTGGGCGATCTGTACCAGACGGTGGTGGAGCAGATCGAGATCGCCGCCAAGTATTCCGGCTACATTGACCGCCAGAAGGACGAGGTCGAGCGCGCCGCCTATTACGAGGGCCTCAAGCTGCCGGCCGACCTGGACTACCTGCAGGTCTCGGCCCTGTCGATCGAGGCGCGGCAGAAACTGCAGAAGCACCGGCCGGAAACCCTGGGCCAGGCATCCCGCATCTCCGGCATCACGCCGGCCAGCATTTCGCTGCTGCTGATCCACCTGAAGAAGAGTGGTTTCAAAGGCTTTGCCACGCTAGAGACGGAAGCGACCGGGGTATGAGCGCGACGCTAGAAGCCACCCTGAAAGACGGGGCGCGGGCGCTTGGCCTGGACTTGAGCGAAGCCCAGTTCACCCAGTTGCTCGACTACCTGGCCCTGATCCAGAAATGGAACAAGGTCTACAACCTGACGGCGGTGCGGGACCCGGCCGAGATGCTGACCCACCACCTGCTCGACAGTCTGGCCGTCATCCGGCCCTTGCGCCAGCAACTGCAGGGCAGGGCGCCGGCCGATGGCGCCGGCTTCAAGCTGCTCGACGTCGGTGCCGGTGCCGGCCTGCCGGGGGTGGTGATTGCCATCTGCTGCCCGGACATCGCCGTCACCTGCGTTGATACCGTGGCCAAGAAAGCGGCCTTCGTCCAGCAGGCGGCGGTGGCGCTCAAGCTGCCGAACCTGCGCGGCCTGCATGCCCGGGTCGAGACCCTGACCGAGGGGTATGACGTGGTCAGCTCCCGCGCCTTCGCCTCGCTGGTGGACTTCACCAACTGGTCGCGCAGCGCGCTGGCGCCGGCCGGCATCTGGCTGGCCATGAAGGGCAAGCCGCCGGCCGACGAGCTGGCGCAACTGCCGGCCGACGTGGCAGTGTTTCACGTGGAACAACTGGCCGTGCCCGGGTTGGGTGCCGAGCGCTGCATCGTCTGGATGCGCCCGCAGGCTTGAGGCCGCAGTGGCCGGGTAGTGCCGGCCCGGTTTGGCTGGCGGGGCAGGGAATTCACCGGCTGCAACCGTCCGGGCGCGTGCCCAACCTAACGTAAACTCAGGCCTTCGGTTTCCTGGAATTCCCCCATGTTCGGTGTCGCGGACTACGGCGCATTTGTCGCCACGGTCATCATTTTTCTGCTGATTCCCGGCCCGGGCAACTTGGCCCTGATCACCTCCACCGGCAAGGGTGGGGTGCGCGGCGGGCTGGCGGCAACCCTCGGGGTGATCCTGGGCGACCAGGTGCTGATGTGGGCGGCAGTGGCCGGGGTGGCAGCGCTGCTGCTGGCCTACCCGACGGCCTTCCATGCCGTGCAGTGGCTGGGTGCCGCCTACCTGGCCTGGCTGGGTGGGGTGATGCTGCTGGCCAAACCCGGTGCCGCGCCGGTGCTCCACATCAAGGCCGGCCACTACCTGCGCCAGGCCATGATGATCACCCTGCTCAACCCCAAGGCCATCGTGTTCTACATGGCCTTCTTCCCGCTGTTCGTCGACCCGGCCCGCCACCAGGGCCTGCCCACCTTTGGCTTCATGGCGCTGACGATTGCCGTCCTGACCTTTCTCTACGGCCTGACCATGACGCTGCTGACGCACCACCTGGCCGGCCACCTGCGCGCCAACCCGCTGGTCGGCCGCGTGCTGGAAAAACTGGCCGGCCTGTGCCTGGTCGGTTTCGGCCTGCGACTTGCTTTCACTCGCTAACTACAAAGACACAAGGGACACCACGCCATGGCCAAAATTTTCTGCGTTGCCAACCAAAAAGGTGGCGTCGGCAAGACCACCACCACGGTCAACCTGGCGGCGGGTCTGGCCAAGGTCGGCCAGCGCGTGCTGATGGTGGACCTGGACCCGCAGGGCAATGCCACCATGGGCTCGGGCGTGGACAAGCGCCAGCTCAAGCTCAGTGTCTACGACGTGCTGCTGGAGTCGGCCTCCATTGCGGAAGCGCGGGCCAAGAGCGACAAGCTGATCGAAGGCGGCTGCAGCTACGACATCCTGGGTGCCAACCGCGAACTGGCCGGCGCCGAGGTCGAACTGGTGGAGGTGGAGCGGCGCGAAAAGCGCCTGAAGCAGGCGCTGGCCGAAGTGGATGCCGAATACGACTTCGTGCTGATCGACTGCCCGCCCAGCCTGTCCATGCTCACGCTCAACGGCCTGTGCAGCGCGCACGGCGTCATCGTGCCGATGCAGTGCGAGTACTTCGCGCTCGAAGGCCTGACCGATCTGGTCAACACCATCAAGCAGGTGCACGCCAACCTCAACAAGGACCTGCAGATCATCGGCCTGCTGCGCGTCATGTTCGACCCGCGCATCACGCTGCAGCAGCAGGTGAGCGACCAGCTCAAGGCCCACTTCGGCGACAAGGTGTTCAACACCGTCATCCCGCGCAATGTGCGCCTGGCCGAAGCGCCCAGCTACGGCGTGCCGGGCGTGGTGTTCGACCCGTCGTCCAAGGGCGCGCAGGCTTTCGTCAGCTTCGCCGAGGAAATGGTGGAGCGCATCAAGGCCATGTGATTTCCAAGCGAAATCCGGCCTTAGCCCTTTTATTTACTGCGCCAATAGCTATCAAAATCATAGCAAATGAAGCCTGCCAACGTCCTCGTCCTGCCCGGCTGGCAGAACTCCGGTCCGGCACACTGGCAAAGCCGGTGGGAGGCGGCGCATGGCTACACGCGCGTGCAGCAGCACGACTGGGAACGCCCGCTCAGAGGCGACTGGCTGATGCAACTGGAAGAAGCCGTGCTGCACTGTGACGAGCCGGCCGTGCTGGTGGCGCACAGCCTGGGCTGCATCCAGGTCGCGGCCTGGGCCGCGCATTCGCAGAACGCGCAGCGCGTGAAGGCGGCGCTGCTGGTGGCGCCGGGCGACGTGGAACGCGAGGCCCTGCGGCCACTGCTGCCGAGCTGGTCGCCCATCGTGCGCTATTCCCTGCCGTTCAAAAGTATTCTGGTGGCCAGCCGCGACGACGTGCATTGCACGTTTGAGAAAGCCGACCGCCTGGCACGCGACTGGGGTGCCGAACTGGTGGACCTGGGCAACGCCGGCCACATCAACGCCGACTCGGGTTTGGGCGACTGGTCCCGGGGCCAGGTCCTGCTGCAAGGTCTGCTCTCCTTGCCCGCCAGTGGAGTGGCTGCATGAACGCGATGCACACCCGCCTTGTGGCCCTGTCGCTGGCCCTGCTGGTTTTGCCCCTGCATGCCGAGCCCGACGAAGAGTTGCTGGGCAAGGCCCGCGGCTACCCCCGGGGTGATGCGGCCTCCTGGTACAGCAACCCCTACCGCGTGGGTTCCTGGTCGGCGCTGGACCAGGTGCCCGGTGTGCAGACCCGCCTGGTCGCACGCGACCCTGCGTTTGTTTCGCCGCTGCCCCATGCCGCACAACCGCCCGTCATCAGCTACCGCTACCGCAACATGGGTTACACCCTGGCCGAGTACCTGGAGCGCCAGCGCGCTACGGGTCTGCTGGTGCTGAAAAACGGCGAGATCGTGGCCGAGCATTACCGCTATGGCCGGCGTGAGGACGCGCGGTTCATTTCCTTCTCCATGGCCAAGAGCGTCACGTCCATCCTGGTGGGCATGGCCCAGGCGCGCGGGCACATCGCCTCGCTCGACGACCCGGCGGAGAAATACATCAAGGCCCTGGTCGGCAGTTCCTACGGAGCCACCACCGTGCGCCAGCTGCTGCGCATGAGTTCGGGTATGACCTTCACCGAGCGTTACGACGGCAGGGACGATATCGCCCGCCTGTCGCGTGCCTCGGCCGGCGTGCGCAGCGCAGGCACCCCTACCGAGGTGCTGCGCTCCATCACCGATCGGCACTCTCCAGCCGGCGAGAAGTTCGTCTACGCCAGCGCCGAGACCGATGTGCTGGGCCGCGTGCTAGTTGCCGCCACCGGCCGTAGCATGGCCGAACTCACGAGCGAATGGTTGTGGAAACCCATGGGCGCCGAGCACAACGCCTATTGGCGCATCGGGGCCGACGGGCAGGAGCAGGCCTACGGCGCCTTCAACGCCAGCCTGCGTGACTGGGGCCGCCTGGGCCTGCTGCTGGCCCATGACGGCAAGGTGCAGGGTCCGAACGGCGCGCAGCAACTCCTGCCGCTGGACTACCTGCTCGACGCCACCGACCCCGCGCGCCAGCCCCCGGCTTTCCGCCCGCGCCGCGCCACGTCCTATTTCGGCTACGGCTACCAGTTCTGGCTCTTCCCCATGCGCGAGCGCAGCTTTGCCATGCAGGGCATCCACGGCCAGACCCTATTTGTGCAACCTGCCAGCGGCATCGTGATGGTGATGACCTCGGCCTGGGAACAGGCCAGCGGCCGGCAGGACCCGCAACCTGGTGAAGAACGCGACGCGCTCTGGCGCGGCGTACTGACCTCGCTGGGCGGCAGCCCGCGCGAATGAAACGAACACTTTTGTGAGAGAGAGCAGATAGATATGGTGACCAAAAAACCCAAAGGCCTGGGCCGTGGACTCGAAGCCCTGCTGGGCCCCAAAGTGGACGAAGCCGCCGAGGCGGCAGCTGCGGTCGGCGCCAACGCCGGCCAGCCGGCCTCGCTGCGGCTGACCGACATGGTGGCCGGCCAGTACCAGCCGCGCACCCGCATGGACGAGGGCGCGCTGTACGAACTGGCCGAATCCATCAAGGCGCAGGGCATCATGCAACCGATCCTGGTGCGCAAGCTCCATGACGGCCCGAACGCCGGCAAGTTCGAAATCATTGCTGGTGAGCGCCGCTTCCGCGCCTCCAAGCTGGCCGGGCTGGACAGCGTGCCGGTGCTGGTGCGCGACGTGCCGAACGAGGCCGCCGCCGCCATGGCGCTGATCGAAAACATCCAGCGTGAAGACCTCAATCCGCTGGAAGAGGCCCAGGGCCTGCAACGCCTCATCAAGGAGTTTGGGCTCACCCACGAACAGGCGGCGCAGGCCGTCGGCCGTTCGCGCAGTGCCGCCTCCAACCTGCTGCGCCTGCTGAACCTGGCCGAGCCGGTGCAGACCATGCTGATGGCCGGCGACCTCGACATGGGCCACGCCCGCGCTCTGCTGGCGCTGGACCGCGCGGCGCAGATCACTGCCGCCAACCAGATCACCGCCAAGAAGATGTCGGTGCGCGAGGCCGAGAATCTGGTGAAGAAACTCGGCGCCGAGTTCTCCCTCACACCGCAGAAACCGGGCAAGGAAAAATCGCGCGACCTCAAGCGCGTGGAAGAAGAACTGTCCGACCTGCTGACCGCCGAGGTCGAAGTGCGCGTCAAGAAACGCGTCAAGCGCCACGGCCGCGTGGAAGAGATGGGCGAACTCAGCATCCAGTTCGGCTCGCTGGACGAACTCAACGGCCTGATCGACCGCCTGCGCGGCAACGGCAACGGCCACTAAGCCAACCCGGCCACCAGCATGCTGGCCCGTCTGCCCTGGCCCCTGCCGGCGCTCCTGGCCTGGGGGCTGGCGTGGCTGCTGTTCGTCGGCCTGCTGCATACCGGGCTGGACGCCGTGCTGGCGCTGGTGCTGGCCTCCGGCGCGGGCGTGGTCTTGAGCGTACTGGGCCCGACCTGGTGGCGCTGCCTCATCATCGGCCTGGGCTTTCCGCTCTCGGCCCTGCTGGCCGGTGGCCTGGCCCTGCCGGCCTGGGGCTGGCTGCTGCCGCTGGCGCTGCTGGCCCTGATCTACCCGCTCAACGCCTGGCGCGATGCACCGCTGTTTCCCACCCCGGCCGATGCCTTGAACGAACTACCCAACGTCGCGCCGCTGGCGCCGGGCGCCAAGGTGCTGGACGCTGGCTGTGGCCTGGGTCATGGTCTCGACGCCCTGCGGCAGGCCTACCCGCTGGCCGAGCTGCGCGGCATCGAATGGAGCTGGCCGCTGCGCTGGCTCTGCGCGCGCCGCTGCCCCTGGGCCCAGGTAGTGCGGGGCGATATCTGGAAAGCGGACTGGTCGGGTTATGACCTGGTCTACCTGTTTCAACGGCCCGAGAGCATGCCGCGCGCGATCGAGAAGGCGCGGGCGGAGCTCAAGCCGGGGGCTTGGCTGGTGAGCTTGGAGTTTGAGGCGGTGGGGCTGACGCCGGTGGCGAAGTTGGAAGGGGCGCAGGGGAAGCCGGTGTGGGTGTACCGACTCGAATCTTAGGCATGAAAACTTTAGAAGAATACTTGGCGCGCTTGCGTGATACGGATCAGTCTCAAATTGATCTTGCCAAGTCAATCATGCAAGCAGATGGGGGCAGGTTTTATTCAGAAGATTTCCTTTACCTCGCCGCATTGAATAGATCCAGAAGCAATATAGATGCCTTTATCTGTTTGCTTGAGCGACAAAACTTCTTGGGAGCGATTCCTTTTATCCGGATGCAATTGGATACGGTTCTTCGCTTGTATGCATTGCGTCTGGTTGATGATCCGGGCGCACTGTCACACGAGATCCTAAAAGGGCAATCGATTAACAAGAAAAAAACAAGTGGTGGTGACAGACTGCATGATGGATATCTCAGAGATGAGATGGCCAAGACGGAGCCTTGGATTAAAAAGGTTTACGAGTCGGGGTCAGGGTTCATACATCTTTCTGAGAAGCACATCTTTTCGCTTTTCACTGATCATGATGAAGGCAGTAAGTTTCAGATAGCACTTGGACCGACACAGAAACACATTGATGAGGAAAGATGGATTGAAGCGGTTGCTGCGATGTCACACATCACGGAGCTGCTAATCAGTTTGTGTCGAGAGTGGGCAAAAAGAAAAACAACAAACTAGTGAGATGAAGTCAAAAATAGCAGGCGTTCTTGCGATAAGAATGAAGACAACCAAACTTGTTAGCTTCACAGTTTGTGCGCTGCTTGCCTTCGCCGGTAACTTCCTACTCTGCTGCGCTGCAGCTGCTGGCTTCCGCGGCCATCCTGGGCGGCATTGCGCTGCTCGTTCGCAAGCAGGCACAATAAAACCAGGCGCCACAGTACCCGCACGGACCGCCCAAGACCAACACACCATGAAGACTCTCTGCCGAACCCTCAAGCTCAACACGGCGCTATTAACGCTGGCCCTGCTGGCCGCCTGCGGAACCCCCAGCGTTTACCCGGACGAGGCGTTCAGCAAGGAGTCGCCGTACTTCAAGAAATTCCGCCAGGGCGAGGCGCAAGCCTGCGAAGCGGCGCAGCATGCGCTGCTGAGCCAGGGCTACCGCATCGAGCGGGCCGAAGCGCAGAACGTGCGCGCCAAAAAAGACTTCCAGCCCGATGACGACGTCAACGTCACCATCGACTTCGATGTGGTGTGCAAGGCCAGCGACAGCGGCACGACGGTGTTCGTCAACGCGGTGGAGACCACCTACGAACTCAAGAAAACCTCCGGCGCCGCCAGCCTGAGCGTGTCCGGCGGCGGCATTGCCCTGCCCTGGGGCAAGAGCACTGACGCGCTGGTCAAGGTGGCCGGCAAGACGATCGAGGACGAGAAGTTCTACAAGCGCTTCTTCGACCTGCTCGCCACGTACCTGGGCAAGTAAGCGGGTGCTGCTGAACGTCCGCGGTCAGTTGTAGCGTTTGAAGAACGCGATCATGCGTTCGGTGGCATCTTTCGTGACGGCGGTGTCATAGCGGTAGGTCATGCTCTCGCCGCTCGCGCTGCGGTAGACGTAGCCATTGTTCTCCGCCTTGTCCCAGCCGTGGCTGGTGTTGGGGTAGATGTGCCAATCGACCGCCTTGCCCGCCGCCTTCATCTGTTCCAGCAGCGGGAAGCAGTTCTTGGGCGGTGTTTCGATGTCGAGCTCGGCCATCAGCATCAGGACCGGGCGGTCGCTGTCGGCGGACAGCATCTCCAGCTTGGGCGACGAGGGGTTGTTGTGCAGGGCGCAGGTGCCGTAGTGGCCGACCGAGGCACGAAAGCGGCCCGGCGCCTTGAAGACCTGCGCGCCTTCCGGGCTGGCCAGCAGGGCGGCAGCGATCGCGCCGAGCGAATAGCCGCTCTGGAAAATCCGGGTCTTGTCGATGTACGGCTGTCGCTCGAGGTGGGCCAGCGCATCGTAGGCGTCCTTGGCAACCTCGGCCGGGAACAGGATGGTGCCGGGGCGGATGCCGCGCGGGCCATAGCTGTCCACCACCATCACGGCAAACCCGGCGTCCAGCAAGGCCTTGGCCTGCACCAGCATGTGCTGGCTGACGCCGCCGATGGTGTGGTTCAACACGACGGCCGGGAACGGGCCTGCGCCTTCGGGGGTGTAAATGCGGTTCGCCAGGGACGTGGCGGTGGTGAGCATGCCCAGGGTCTGTCTGTCCGCTTCGAACGTCAGGGGCTTGGCGTTGGCCACCCAGCGTACCTTGCCCAGATCGCTGGTCGTTGTTGCTGCGGCCGGCGCATCCCCGCAATCGCGGCGCAACAAAACACCTGCTTGCGGCCCGGCCCCGAACGGGTCGGTGAGCTTCTTGGCGCCGGCCAGGGCCATCGTGACCTGGACCGTGGCCTGCCTTCTCTCGGCGTCCGGCAGCTTGCAATAGGCACTGAAGTCCGGAAACTTGCTGCGCACACCGTCATAGACGAGCTGGATCTCGGCGTCAGAGGCCGCACGGGCCACGGGCAGCAGCAAGGCGGCGAGTGGTAGCAGTGTTGAGGCCAGCAGGCGTGAGGGCGTGGAGATGATCATGGCGCGGTTGTCCTGGGGGTGAGGAGGGGAAGGGGCCCAACAAAAAAGCCGGCCAGCGCCGGCTTTCGGGTCGAACTGCTGTTCAGCGGCCCATCAACCGCCGCGGCACTCGCGCCCGACTTTCTGGCCGGCTTCGCCGCCCACGGCCTGCGGGTTGCCTTTCACCTTGCCGGTGGCCATCAGGCCCATCACGGCTTCGGTAGAGGCCTTGCGGATGCCGTCCGGTCCTTTCTGGCACAGCGATTTGAGATCCGGATTGGCGGCCTTGACGGCGGCCACCACGGCGTCGACCTCGGCGGGATCGGAAGCCGGTTGCGCCGCCACGGGCAGTGCCGCCAACACAATGGCCAAACCGGTGATGTGCTTGAACATGTCGTCTCTCCAGTGGTTAGGAAGGCGAAATTAACTTAAATCAAGGATTCCCGGCCAAGGGAAAACCCGCGCTTTCCTGGCAACGGGACAGCGTACCCAAGAGGGCGGGCCCCTGCGCCCGGCGCTTGCCCGGGCGGTGGGCCTCCAGCAGGGCGCGTCGTGCTGCGTGCTCCCGCGGCCCGTTATTGCACAATGCCAGACCCATCGAGTTTCCTTCCCGCACCATGACCCGAAGCATCGCGTTTTTTGACCAGCAGTTCGCCCGTTCCGCCTCGGCTGAGGCCCTGGCGTTGAACCCGTTCGAGACGCTGGCCTTGCCCTACCTGCAGGGCGAGGTGCTGGACTTCGGCAGCGGGATGGGCAACCTGGCGTTTGCGGCCGCACGGCAAGGCTGCCGCGTGACGGCGCTCGACGCCAGCCGGGCCGCGGTGGCGCACATGCAGCAGCGGGCGGTGGCGGAGGCACTGCCGGTCCGGGCCGAACTGGCCGACCTGCGCCAGTACCGGATCAGCGCCGACTACGACGGCATCGTCTCCATCGGCCTGCTGATGTTTTTCGATTGCCCCACCGCCCTCAGGGTGCTGGGTGAGTTGCAGCGGCGTGTCCGGCCCGGCGGCCATGCGGCCGTCAACGTGCTGATTGAAGGCACCACCTACCAGGACATGTTCGAGCCCACGGAGCACTGCCTGTTCACGGCCACCGAATTGCAGCAGCGTTTCGCCGGCTGGGAACTCCTGCAGAACGAGATCAGCGAATTCGCGGCGCCCGGCGGCACGGTCAAGCGCTTTTGCACCGTGGTCGCGCGCAAGCCGCGCTAAGGCCGACGTCAGAGCGCGAAGATCTTGCCCGGGTTCATGATGTTCTTCGGGTCGAGCGCGCGCTTGATGGTGCGCATCATGTCCACCGCGCCGCTGCCGGCCTCGGTCAGCAGGAAGTCCATCTTGTGCAGGCCCACGCCGTGCTCGCCGGTGCAGGTGCCGCCCAGCTGCAGCGCACGCGCCACCAGCTTGTGGTTCAGCACCTCGGCGATCTCGCGCTCCTGCGGCAGTTCGGGATCGATCAGGTAGCCGAAGTGGAAGTTGCCGTCGCCCACGTGGCCGACCAGGAAGTAGGGGATGCCCGTGGCGTCGGCCTCGGCCACCGAGTCGAGCAGGCAGTCGGCCAGGCGCGAGATCGGCACGCAGGTGTCGGTGCTGATGGCGCGGCAGCCCGGCTTGCTCTGGATGGCGGCAAAGTAGGCGTTGTGCCGCGCGGTCCACAGGCGGGTGCGTTCTTCCGGCGTGACGGCCCATTCGAAGGCATTGCCGCCGAACTCGCTGGCGATGTCCTGCACCGTCTCGGCCTGCTCCTTCACGCTGGCGGGCGAGCCGTGGAACTCCATCAGCAGCAGTGGCTCTTCGCGCAGGCCGAGTTTGGCGTAGGCGTTGACCATGCGCACGGTGTGGGCGTCGATCAGTTCCACGCGCGCGATCGGAATGCCCATCTGGATGATCTGGATGGTGGTGCGCACCGCGGCCTCGATGCTCGGGAACGAGCAGATGGCGGCCGAGATCGCCTCCGGCAGCGGGTAGAGCTTGAGCGTGATCTCGGTCATCACGCCCAGCGTGCCTTCGCTGCCCACCATCAGGCGCGTCAGGTCGTAGCCGGCGCTGCTTTTCTTGGCGCGCGTGCCGGTGCGGATCACTTCGCCGCTGGCGGTCACCACTTCCAGACCGAGCACGTTCTCGCGCATGGTGCCGTAGCGCACGGCGTTGGTGCCGCTGGCACGGGTGGCGCTCATGCCGCCGATACTGGCGTCGGCGCCGGGGTCGATGGGGAAGAACAGACCGGTGCTCTTGATTTCGTCGTTGAGCTGCTTGCGCGTCACGCCCGCTTGCACCGTGACCGTCAGGTCCTCGGCGTTGACGGACAGGATCTGGTTCATGCGCGAGACATCCAGGCTGATGCCGCCCTGCACCGCCAGCAGATGGCCTTCCAGCGAGGAGCCGACGCCGAACGGAATCACCGGCACGTTGTGCTCGCTGGCCAGTTTCACCGCGTCGGCCACGTCGGCCGTGCTCTCGGCAAAGACCACGGCGGCCGGCGGCGGCACGCTGGTGTAGGCCGACTCGTCGCGGCCGTGCTGCTCGCGCACCACCTGCGCGGTAGAGCAGCGCTCGCCGAAACGCGCCTTGAGGGCGTCGATCAAGGCCTGCGGCACCTCGCGCTGCTGGACATCGGGCAACAGGTGGGCGGCTTGCGGGGGTGCGTTCATGAAAGGGTCTCCGGACGGAAAAACCAGCGCCTACTCGGGGGCTGGGGAATAATCGTGTTCTCTGGGCCGGCGTGAGTCTGGTCCTGCCAACCCGTATTTTGATCCAAGGTTGCCATCATGGGAAATCGCCTGACGCAAATCGCCACCCGCACCGGTGACAACGGCACCACCGGCTTGGGCGACAACACCCGCGTCTCCAAGAACAGCCTGCGCGTGCACGCCATGGGCGACGTCGATGAGCTCAACTCCCACATCGGCGTGCTGCTGTGCGAAGAGATGCCCCCGGAGGTGCGTGTGCTGCTGGTGGAGATCCAGCACCAGCTGTTCAACCTGGGCGGCGAGCTGTCGATTCCCGGCTACGAGCTGCTGAAGCCGGAGGCGGTGCTGGCGCTGGACGAGGCTTTGGCGAAGCACAACGAGCAGTTGCCGCGGCTGCAGGAGTTCATCCTGCCGGCCGGCACGCGCGCGGCCGCGCTGGCCCACGTCTGCCGCACCGTGGCGCGCCGTGCCGAGCGCGCGGTGGTGGCGCTGGGCAACGAGGAGTCGCTGAAGGAAACGCCGCGCCAGTACCTCAACCGGCTGAGCGACCTGATGTTCGTGCTGTCGCGCGTGCTCAACCGCATGAATGGCGGGGACGATGTTTATTGGAAAAGCGAGCGGCTGGCGCAAGCCGCTGCAGATTGAGTCTGCAGGTAAAAACGCCCGTCGAAGCAGATTCGACGGGCGCGAGCAGCTACTGAATTGAGAGCGAATCAGCGCTTGCGATTCAGCAGCGCGTACAGCAGGATGGCGCCGAAGGTGGCGGTGCCGATGCCGCCCAGCGCGAACTGGCCGAACTTCAAGGTGAAGTCACCGGTGCCCAGCACCAGCGTGACGGCAGCCACGATCAGGTTCTTGTTCTCGCTGAAGTCGACCCGGTTGTCGACCCAGATCTTGGCGCCGGCCACCGCAATGAGGCCGAACACCACGATGGAGACGCCGCCCATCACCGGCAGCGGGATGGCCTGGATCACGGCGCCGAACTTCGGTGAAAAGCCCAGCAGGATGGCGATCAGCGCCGCGACGAAGAAGATGGCAGTGGAGTAGATCTTGGTGGCGGCCATGACGCCGATGTTCTCGGCATAGGTGGTGACACCGGTGCCGCCGGCCGCGCCGCTGACCATGGTGGCCACGCCATCGCCGATGAAGGCGCGGCCCATGTAGGCATCGAGGTTCTTGCCGGTCATGGCGGTCACGGCCTTGATGTGGCCCAGGTTCTCGGCCACCAGGATGATGGCAACGGGGGCGATCAGCGACATCGCGGTGATGTCGAACACCGGGGCGGTGAATGCCGGCCAGCCGAACCAGGCGGCGTTGAGGACACCCGACAGGTCGAGCGGCTTGCCCAGGCCGAGGCCGTTGGTCAGCAGCGCGTAGATCACGCTGGCGACGATCAGGCCGACCAGAATCAGCAGGCGCTGCACCATGCCGCGTGTCAGCACCGCCACCAGGCCGACGCTGACGAAGGTGACCAGCTGCATCCAGGAATCGAAGTTGCTCGCCGCCATGTTCTTCACCGGGATGCCGGCCAGGTTCAGGCCGATCACCGCCACCACGGCGCCGGTGACCACCGGCGGCATGAAGCGCTCGATCCAGCCGGTGCCGATGGCCTGCACCACCAGCCCGATCAGCGCATAGACCGCACCGCAGGCGATGATGCCGCCCAGGGCCAGGCCGAGGTTGGCGTTCGGTCCCTTGCCGGCGTAGGCGGTGGCGGCGATCACCACGCCGATGAAGGCAAAGCTCGAGCCGAGGTAGCTCGGCACCTTGCCGCCGGTGACGAGGAAGAAGATCAGCGTGCCGATGCCGCTCATCAGGATGGCGATGTTGGGGTCGAAACCCATGAGGATGGGGGCCAGCACGGTGGCGCCGAACATGGCGATCACATGCTGCACGCCCATGACGGCGGTCTGCGGCCAGGGCAGGCGCTCATCGGGGGCGATCACGCCGCCCTGCTGCAGCACGTCCGGGCTCTTCTTGGTCCATTGGAACAGACTCATTGTGTTTCTCCTGGGGGTTGGGTTGGGGCGATGCTAAGGCATGGATCGTGCCAGCTGCTCCAGACAAACCCGAGGACCGCAAAATGCGGCACTATTCGTCCTGCCGCCATCCCCGGCAGAAAGAACAAGACCATGATGCCCATCGACCCGGCCGCCCGCGCCAACGTCCACCTGATCAACCATCCGCTGGTGCAGCACAAGCTGACCCTGATGCGCAAGAAGGAAGCCAGCACCAGCAGCTTCCGCCGTCTGCTCAATGAACTGGCGGCGCTGATGATTTACGAGGTCTGCCGCGACATGCCGCTGCAGGACGTGCAGATCGAAACGCCGCTGGAAACCATGACCGGCCAGGTGATCGACGGCAAGAAGCTGGTGTTCGCCAGCATCCTGCGCGCCGGCAACGGCATCCTGGACGGTGTGCTGTCGGTGGTGCCCGGTGCGCGCGTGGGCCACATCGGCCTGTACCGCGATCCCACCACGCTGCAGGCGGTGGAGTACTACTTCAAGATGCCGCGCAATATGGAAGAGCGCGATGTGGTGGTGGTCGACCCGATGCTGGCCACCGGCAACTCGGCCGCGGCGGCCGTGGCGCGCCTCAAGCAGTGCAAGCCGAAATCGATCAAGTTCCTGTGCCTGCTGACCTGCCCCGAGGGCATCAACACCCTGTACAAGGAGCACCCGGACGTGCCGGTCTTCACCGCGGCCATCGACCGCGAGCTGAACGACCATGGCTACATCCTGCCGGGCCTGGGCGATGCGGGCGACCGCATCTTCGGCACGCAGTAAGCCCGTTCGCGTCAGGCGACGAAGCGCGCCACCTCGGCCAGCACCTGCGCGTCCTTCAGGATCTTGGCGTGGCCCAGGCCTTCGGTGGCCAGCAGTTGCGCGTCCGCGATGGCGCGGTGGTAGGCCTGGCCGTCGGCAAAGCGGTTGATGCGGTCGCCGCGGTCATGCACCACCAGCGTGGGCACGCGGATGCGCGGGCCGACCGCCTGCGGCTCGAACTGCGGCATCAGGATGCCTTCGCGCGCCTCGACGCGCTGCTGCAGGGCGGCGCGTGTGGCTTCGCTCAGGCCGAACATGCGCGCGAACAGCCGGGTGTACTCATGCGGTGACGCCGGCGGCGCCAGCATCACCAGCCGTTGCACGGCCAGCCCGCGACTGACGGCATGGGCGACCGCGTTGGCGCCCAGCGAATGCGCCACCACCGCGTGCAGCGTGTGCCCCTGCTGTTGCAGACGGGCAACCACGTACTCCGCCGCCCGGGCAAACTGCGGCAGGTTGCTGACGGCACCGGCGCTGCGGCCGTGCGCTGGCATCTCCAGCAGGACCGCCTGCAGCCCCTGCGCGACCAGGGCATCGGCCAGCGCCAGCATCTGGCCGGCGTGGCCGCCCCAGCCATGCACCAGCAACACCACCGGTCCGGGGGCGGTGGTGGCACGGGTGTAGAGCGTCAGGCTGGCACGCTCGAACGGCCAGGACGCGATTTGCCAGTCGGCTTGCCAGCGCTGCCGGCGGTTGAACCAGCGCGGTGGCAGCGGCGTGCCGAACAGGCGGTAGGCGGCGCGCACGGCCAGGCTGGGCCACAGGCGCTGCGAGGCGCCCAGGCCCAGGCGGAACAGGCGGATGGCGGGGCTGTTGCCGCCATACGTGGGGGCTGTTTTCGAAGACGTGTGTGTCATGGCGAACTCCGGGGCTGGGAGGCAGGGGGTTTCAGTAGAAGATCCAGTCGCGGTTGCTGCGCGGCAGGTTGCGCAGCGAGGCGAAGGCGGCCATCACGCCGCGGATCAGCAGGTAAAGGCCGAGGCCGGAAAAGACGATCCACATGGCAGTTCCTTTCTTCGCACGGTTGTGCGAAATATGGGTGGGCAAACAAACAGGAGGGGCATCAGGGTCCGCGGATAAAGGAGGGCGTTAAGCTTGGTAGCTCTGCAGCAGACGCTGCCAGGTGGCGGTGGCGCGCGCAGCGGCGGTCGGGTCGCGCAGGAAGCGTGCGTCGTGCAGCAGGCCGATGACGAGGCCGTAGATCTCGCCGACCACTTGCTCGGGCACGGTGTCGGGTTTCAGGTGACCGGCTTCGATGGCCTGCAGCACGGTGCGGCGCAATGCCGTACGCCAGCGCGTGATCTCCTGGAACAGCAGGTCGCGCAGCTCACCTTCACGGTCGTCCAGTTCGAAGGCGCCGGCCGTGAAGATGCAGCAGTCGTTTGGATTCGGCCGGCTCATGCGGTCCAGCCAGCGGCGCACGATCTCGTTCAGGCGCGGCAGCCCCTTGGGGCTCTGCATGGCGGGCACGAACACGTCGGCCAGAAAGCGCCGGCCGAATTCCTCGATCACCGCCTTCTGCAGCACCTCGCGCGAGCCGACGCGCGAGAACACCCCGCTCTTGGACAGACCGATGCGATCCGCCACCGCCTGCAGCGTCAGGGCTTCCAGCCCCTCGGCCGCGGCGAGGTCGAGCGCGGCGCCGACGATGGCAGCGCGCGTCATTTCGCTCTTGGCGGTTTTGGCATCCATGTTCATGGCGAGTGCAATTTAGCACAATCGTACGAAAATGCAAATGGCCATGCTGGAATCGGGGTAAATCCGGAGCCCGCTGTCGCCAACGCAGTAGTCGGCAGCGGAAAGTTCATGCCATGATGAACAGCATGACTGCCCCCTATATTCCCCAGATCCGCCTCTACCAGGACTGGCTGCGCGAGACCCGCGGCCTGTCGTTTGATTCCTACGACGCCTTGTGGCGCTGGTCGGTCACCGACCTGGAAGCCTTCTGGCAAAGCATCTGGGATTACTTTGCCCTGCAGTCACCCACCCCGCACACAGCGGCACTGGCCGACAACAAGATGCCGGGCGCGCGCTGGTTCCCGGGCGCGCAGGTCAACTACGTGCAGCAGGTGTTCCGCCATGTGGCGGCCGCGCATGACGCCGGCTTTCCGGCACTGGTCAGCCACAACGAGAAAAGTCTGGCCAGCGGCACCGCCGCGCGCGAGCTGAGCTGGCCGGAGTTGCGTCGCCAGGTGGCATCGCTGGCTTTGCACCTGAAGCGCCAGGGCCTGCAGCCGGGCGACCGCGTGGCCGCCTACCTGCCCAACATTCCCGAAGCCATGGTGGCGTTTCTGGCGGTGGTGAGCCTGGGCGGGGTGTGGAGCATTTGCGCCCCCGACATGGGCACGGCCGCGGTGCTGGACCGCTTCAGGCAGATCGAGCCCAAGGTGCTGATTGCCTGTGACGGCGTGACGTACGGCGGGCGTGATTTCGACCGCCGCGACGTGGTGGCCGAATTGCGCGCCGCCCTGCCCAGCGTGCAACACGTGATGCTGCATGACAACCTGGGCCTGAACCCGATTGCTCCTGATTCCATAGCTGATTACGCAATATTCACAAGGGCGACAGGCCAAAATGATGCTGAAACGGTGGCCTTCGAACCGCTCTGGCTGCCGTTTGACCATCCCTTGTGGATTGTTTACTCGAGTGGCACCACCGGCCTGCCCAAGCCCATCGTGCACGGCCATGGCGGCACGCTGGTGGTGGCGCTGGCGCTCAAGTCACTGCACAACGACGTGGGCTGTAGCTACGCACCCAACAGCAGGGGTGAGCGCTACCACTGGTACAGCTCCACCGGCTGGGTGATGTGGAACGCGCAGATGAGCGGTCTGCTCAACGGCACCACTTGCTGCATCTTCGACGGCAGTCCCGGCGGCAGCACGGTCGATGCCGCCGGCAACAAGGTGGCACCGGACTGGACCACCTTGTGGCGCTTCGCCGCGGCGGTCGGTGCGACCTTCTTCGGCGCCGGCGCCGCCTTCTTTGCCAACTGCCTGAAGGCCGGCATTGACCTCAGCCGCATTGAGGGCCTGCGCCAGGTGCGTGCGCTTGGCACCACCGGCTCGCCACTGAGCGAGGAGGCGCAGAAGTGGGGGACGGAGCAGTTCAGAAAGATCAGGAAGCTGGAGGCCGAAGACATGCGCGCCGCCGGGCCGTCCCAAGGCGCGAAGGCCCCGGGCCCCAGCGAAGCGCAGGGTACGCCTGCGCCTGGGGGCAGGGAGCCACACGCAGTGGGCGACCGTGGGGGCGATATCTGGTGGTGCAACATTTCCGGCGGCACCGACTTTGCCGGCGCCTTCATCGGCGGCAACCGCGAACTGCCGCAGGTGCCGGGCTAGATGCAGTGCCGTCTGCTCGGCTGCGCGGTGGAGGCCTGGAACGAGCAGGGCCAGCCGGTGATCGACGAGGTGGGCGAACTGGTCTGTGCCCAGCCGATTCCCAGCATGCCGTTGTACTTCTGGAATGACCGCGATAACCAACGGTATCTCGGGAGCTACTTCGACATGTACCCGCCCGGCCACGGGCGGCGGCCGGGCGGCGGCGATGGCCCGGCCGGGATGGGGCCGGTCTGGCGCCATGGTGACTGGCTCAAGATCTCGTCGCAGGGCGGCTGCATCATCTACGGCCGCAGTGACGCCACCATCAACCGCCACGGCCTGCGCATGGGCACCAGCGAGCTCTACAGCGCGGTCGAAGGCCTGCCCGAGGTGCTGGATTCCATGGTGGTGGACCTGGAATACCTGGGGCGGGAAAGCTACATGCCGCTGTTCGTGGTGCTGCGCGAAGGCTACACGCTTGACGCGGCCATGCAGGCGAAGATCGTGGAGGCCATCAAGACGGCACTGTCGCCGCGCTTCGTGCCCAACGAGATCTTCCAGGTGGCCGAGATCCCGCGCACCCTCACCGGCAAGAAGCAGGAGCTGCCGATCAAGAAGCTGCTGCTGGGCCAGCCGCTGGAGAAGGTGGTGAACAGGGATGCCATGGCCAATGCCGCCTGCCTGGACTGGTATGTGGCCTTTGCGGAGCGCAGGCAACAGCAGCAACCCTGACGGCGTGAAGGGGGCCTGCGCACCAGCAAGGCGCTGTCTACAATGGCCTCATGCTGGTGCACACACCGACCCTGCTGCTGGTCAACATCCTTGTCACGGCCACGCTGAGTATCTGCCTGGGATCGGTGGCAAGCCGTTCGCGTCGCGACGGTCTGGCCTTCTGGGCAGCGGCGCTGGCAGCGCATGTCCTGGCCTACATCCTCCTGGGTTTGCGCGGGCAGATCAGCGACGCGGTCTCCATCGTCGTGGCCAACGGGCTGCTGGCGGTGACGTTCGCGTTGTTTGCCGAAGGCTTGTGCCAGTTCCATCAGCGCCGCGTGCCGCGTTGGCTGATCTGGAGCCCGGTGCCGGTGCTGATGGTGGCCTTCAGTTTCATGCTGTCCGAACCGGCCAAGAGCCGTATCCTGCTGAGTTCGCCGCTTTTCGCGCTCCAGTGCGTCTTGCTTCTGGTGCTCGCCGTTCAGGAGCGACGCACCCCGCCCAGCCGGGGGCACTATTTCGTGGTGACAGGTTTCGTCCTGGTGATCCTGATGTTCGCGTTGCGTCTGGCGGGCACCTGGCCGGAGAAGGTGGACATCCGGTCCATCATGGATTCGAATCAGGTTCAGGCCAGCACGTTTCTCTTGACCACCATTGCCATCGTGCTCGTCAGTCTGGGGCTGGTGCTCATGACCAAGGAGCGTGCCGACGAACGCAACCGTACCCTGGCCCTGCAGGACGAGCTCACCGGCCTGAGCAACCGCCGCTACATTCAGGAAACGCTGGCCCAGCACCTGGCGCAGGCCCAGCGCAGCAACCGTGCCCTGACCTTGCTGATGATCGATATCGACTTCTTCAAGCGCATCAACGACACCTTCGGCCATCTTTCCGGCGACAAGGCCCTGCGCGAACTGGCCGATTGCATTCGCGGAAGACTGCGCGCCCAGGACATGGCGGGCCGCTGGGGCGGCGAAGAGTTCCTCGTCGTTCTGCCGGACACCGATGCCGATGGCGCTGCCATCCTGGCAGAGCAACTGCGCCAGACCGTGGAACAGAGCCACTTCGAAGCGACGGATGGGCGGCCCATGCAGTTCACCATCAGCATCGGCCTGCATACGCGGCGCATATCTCCGGCAGAAGGGGTGGATGACATGGTCGGCACCGCTGACCGGGCCATGTACCTGGCCAAGCAAAAGGGCCGCAACCGGGTGGAGCCGCTCTGAGCCGGGGCTCAGAGCCCCAGCTGCCGCGACGCCAGCTCTTTCATGATCTCCTCGGCGCCGCCGCCGATCATCATGACCTTGACTTCGCGGTAGATGCGCTCCGAGGCCGTGCCGCGCATGAAGCCCATGCCGCCCAGGATCTGCACGCCCTGATCGGCGCAGAACTGCATGGTTTGCGTGGCGTGGTTCTTGAGCAGGCACACCTGCGCCACCCACTCGGCCCCCTTGGCGCCGGTGTCGGCCCGGGCCGACACCGCGTCGAGCCAGGCGCGGGTGGATTCGATGCGCATCTTCATGTCCATGAGCTTGTGGCGAATCACCTGGTGGTCCACCAGCGCCATGCCGAAGGTCTTGCGCTGGCGTGCCCAGGCCAGCGCCTCGTCGTAGCAGCACTCGGCGAACCCCAGCGCCATGGCCGCCATGGACAAACGCTCACCGTTGAAGTTGGTCAGGATCATCTTGAAGCCCGAACCCTCTTCGCCGACCAGGTAGCGGGCAGGCACGCGCACGCCGTCGAAGCGCAGATGCGCCGTGTCGGAACACAGCCAGCCCATCTTCTTCAGGGGGCTGCGGGACAGGCCGGGCGCATTTCCCGGCACCATCAGCATCGAGATGCCCATGGGGCCCTTGTCCTTCGGGTCGGTGCGCACCGCCACGGTCAGCCAGTCGGCGCGCATGCCGGAGGTGATGAACACCTTCTCGCCGTTGACCACGTATTCGTCGCCCTCGCGCACGGCCGTGGTGCGCAGGGCCGACACGTCGGTGCCGCCGCCGGGTTCGGTGATGGCCAGCGCGGAAATCTTTTCGCCGCGCAGTACGTCGGGGATCACTTCCCGCTGCAAGGCGGTGCTGCCGTGCCGCATGACGGGCGGCAGCCCGATGTTGTGGCTGAACAGGCCGGCCATCAGGCCACCGCTGCCGCCGTAGCGCGCCAGTGCAATGGTCATGGCATTGCGCAAGTGCCAGGGGCTGGGCGTCCCGCCGAATTCCTCCGGGTAGCCCAACGCCAGCCAGCCCAGTTCGGCGGCGCGCTGGTAGAGGCTGCGCGGGAATTCGCCGGCCTCATCCCAGGCGCCCACATGCGGGGCGATCTCGCTTTGCGCGAAGCGCCGCGCGGCGTCTTCCATCATGCGTGCATCTTCGTCCAGGGTCTCGGTCATCGACATGCTGCTTCCTTGTGGGTCATACAGACCCGTCGTTCAGGGTTGTCAGGAAAACACCTTCGGCGTCTGGGCCCGGTGAAAGCCGTTGAACGGCTTGATGGCATCGCGCTGCTGCGTCTTCTCGTCGGCCACCCGCATCGGCCAGCCCATGCGGACCTGCGGCCTGGCGCCATCGATGCGCAGCGTGCTGCCGCTGATGAAGGCTGCCGCCGGGCTGAGCAAAAAGACAATGCCGGCGGCCGCTTCGGCCTCGGTGCCGAAGCGGCCCAGGGGAACGGTCTTGGCCATTTCGCGCAGCATCGGCGCCATCTCGGGTGGGTATTTGTCCATGCCGCTGGAGGCGATGTAGCCCGGCGCCACCGCATTGACCCGCACGCCGCGGCCGGCCCACTCCATGGCAGCGGTCTCGGTGAAGCTGACCATGCCGGCACGCGCTGCGCCGCTGTGGCCCATGCCGGGCATGGAGCCCCACATGTCCGCCACGATGTTGACGATGTTGCCGCCGTGCTGGTTCATGGACTGCAGGAAACACTCCCGTGCCATCAGGAAGCCGCCGGTCAGATTGGTGTTGACCACCGCTTCCCACCCCTTGGCGCTGATGGCCTCCAGGGGCGTCATGTACTGGCCGCCGGCGTTGTTGACCAGGCCATCGATGCGGCCGTGCGCCGCAACCACGGCGGCCACCGTCTGCTGGACGGCCTCTTCCTGCCGGATGTCGCAGACGTGGAAGCTGGCGGCGCCGCCGTCCTGGATGATTTCCTCCATCACCGCTTGGAGTTTCTCGGCCTTGCGGCCGATCAGGACCGTGTGCGCCCCCAGCGCGGCCAGCTCATGCGCGGTGCAGCGGCCGATGCCGGAGCCGCCGCCGGTCACCAGCATCACTTTGCCGGCGAACAGATCTTTTGCAAATACCGAACCGTAGCTCATGGCATTCCTTTCAAACAGGTCGCAGCGGCGCGCTCAGTCCGCATACATTTTTTCGACCACCTCGCGATGGCGCTCGATCACCGCCTTGCGCTTGATCTTCATGGTCGCCGTCAGCCCGCCAGTGTCGACCGACAGGGGCTCGTCCAGCACGGTGAACTTGCGAACCCATGCGACGCGCGCCTGGTTCTGGTTGATCGCATCAATGCCTTTTTGCAGTTCGGCCAGCACCCGTGGATGCCGGCAGGCCTCTGCCCCCACGGCAGCCGTGATGCCCTGGGATTCGAGGAACGTCTTCAAGGCCTCGGGTTTCAATGTCAGCAGCGCGGACAGAAAATGCCGGCCGTCGCCGCAGACCACGCCATGCTCCACCAGCGGCAGGTCCATCAACTCGGCCTCGATGTTGGCGGGCGATATGTTTTTGCCGCCCGACGTGATGAGCAGGTCTTTCTTGCGCCCCGACACATACAGATAGCCATCGTCGTCAAAGCGGCCCAGGTCGCCGGTATGCAGCCAGCCGTTGACCAGGGTTTGCGCCGTGTCCTCGGGTCGGCCCATGTAGCCTTGAAAGACATGGGGGCCGCGCACCAGGATCTCGCCGTCGTCGGCGATGCGCACCTCCGTGCCCGCCAGCGGTTTGCCCACCGCGCCGATGCGGGTGCTTCCCTGCAGGCTGATCGAGGTCGGTCCGCAATCCTCGGACTGTCCATAGACCTCGCGAATCAGCAGGTCCAGGCCGGTGAAGAAGCGCAGATTCTCGGGTGCAATCGGCGCCGCGGCGGAGATCATCAGGCGGGCCTGGTCCAGCCCCAGGGCTTGCTGCACCTTCTGGTGAATCAGTCGCGAAGCCAGGGCCTTCTGAGCGCGCAGCAGCACCCCCGGCGCCTGGCCCGCAAGCTGGCGGGCGTGCCAGCGCTGGCCGACGTTGATCGCCCAGCGCGCCAGCAGGGCCTTGACGCCGGCGGCGCCTGAAAGCTTGGCTGCAATGCCGGCGTGCATCTTTTCCCAGACACGCGGCACGCCGAAGAAGATGGTTGGGTGAACCTCCTTGAGATGGTCTCCCAGGGATTCGATGCTTTGGGCAAAGTACAGCGTGAAGCCGGCGTTCACGTGGTTGTGGATGGCGCCCAGCTGCTCGGCGACATGGGCCAGCGGCAGGTAGGAGATCAGGCGATCCGCCGGGTTGGCGCCAAAGGCGGCTGTCAAGGCTGCGGACGTCCACATCAGGTTGCCGTGCGACAGCATCACGGCCTTGGGTGCACCGGTGGTGCCCGAGGTGTAGATCAGCGTGCCCAGGTCATCGGGTTTCAGCGCGGCCAGGCGGCGGTCCACCTCGGTCTGGTGCTTGGGCTCGCCCAGCGCCAGAAAATCATCCCAGCTGAGCTGCCAGGCATCGCCGGCCTGGGTGCCACGCATCATCACCACGCGCTGCAGCCGCGGCAGCCGGCTGCGGCGGTCTGCCACCTTGGCCCATTGCGTTTCGTTTTCCGCCAGCAGTACCGCGCAATGCGAATGGTCGATGATGTACTCGACCTCGCTGGCGGCGCTGGTCCAGTAGATGCCTGCCGCCACGGCACCGATCATCATCGCGGCGTGATCCATGATCACCCACTCGGGACGGTTGAAGCCGAGAATGCACACTGCCTCGCCCGGCTGGACGCCCAGGGCAATCAAGGCGCTTGCCGCGCAACGGACCTGGTCCGCATAGCTGCTCCAGCTGGTGGGCTCCCACTGGGATGCGCCGCGCTCGTAGTAGGCCGGGGCGGCGCCGAGTTGCTTTGCGGTGGCCAGCAGCTGGGCTGGTGCCGCGACAAAGGGAACCCCCGCAACCTGGGGGGCGGGGCTGGCGGCGGCGCTCATCATGGCGCGAGCCCGAGCAGAACGCGTGCCTCGGCTGCGCTGGCCACTGACCGGCCGGCGTTGCGTGCGCATTGGGCCAGCGCCGTGATCAACTCACCGTTTCCGCGCGCACGTTCGCCGTTGGGCAGGTAGAAGGTGTCTTCCAGCCCGGTGCGAAGCATGCCGCCCAGATCGGCCGTTTTCTGGTGCACCGGCCAGATTTCGGCGCGGCCGATCAGGGTGGTCTGCCAGACGCTGTCGGGCGCGATCCAGCGCGGCAGGAGTGCGAGCAGGTCGGCGTCGCACGGCATGCCCGACGCCACGCCCATCACCAGGTTGTACTCGGCGCGTCCCATCGTGGCCTTCAGCATCCCGGCCTTCAGGTACATGCCGACCGAGCGCACGATGCCGACATCGAAGCACTCGAATTCGGGGTGCACGTGGCACGCCTCCATCACATCCAGAAACTGCTGGACCTTGGCCACCGGGTTGTCAAACACCATGGGGGGCCAGGCCCACTGGCCGTCGTCCTTGAGCTTGAGGTAGTTCAGGCTGCCGGCGTTGCAGGCAGCGATCTCCGGCCGGACGTGGCGGATGCAGGCCAGGGGGCCCGAAACATCCTTGCCGATCACGCCCGTCGTCAGGTTGATGATGACGCCGGGACAGGCCTCGCGAATGGCGTTGACCACGGATTCGGCAACCGCGGGATCCCACGACGGCATGTGCCCCATGCCCTCTTCCTGCATGCGCAGATGCACATGCATGATGGACGCGCCGGCATTGAAGGCATCGCGCGCCTCGGCCGCCATCTGGGCGGGCGTCACCGGGACCGGGTGCTGCTTCGGATTGGTCAGCACGCCCGTCAGGGCGCAAGTGAGAACTGCTTTTTCCATCATGCTTCCTTGTCGACTTCGAGTTCCATCTCGACCAGCAAGTCGCCGGACGCCACCTGCTCGCCCACCTGCACGTGCAGTGCCACTACCGTGCCGGCCGCCTGGGCCGACAGCCACATCTCCATCTTCATGGCCTCGACGCACACGAGGGCCTGCCCGGCTTCAACCCGCTGGCCCACCGCCAGCTGGATCTGCGTGACCTTGCCCGCCACCGGCGCGTGGGCCTTGGTGGGGTCCTGCGATGCATCTTTTTCCGGGAAGGGCGACACGTCGGTGAAGACGAAGGAAGCGCCGTCCACGGCCATGTGCAGCGCACCCTGGTGCATTACCGCCACGGCACGCCGCGTGACCCCCTCCATCTCGAAGCGCAGCTCGCCCTCCCTGAAGTGGACGATCCTGATCCGTCGGGTCTGGCCATCCAGCAAGACGCTGACCTGGCCCTGCCGATCCGGATTGACGCGCAGGGTGCGCGCGGTCTCGTCGCATCGCAGGGGAAGATCAAACGCGGCCACGCTGTCGGCACGCCAGCCGGCGCCGTTCTGCAGGGCGAACGCTGCTGCTGCGAGGCACCAGACCGTGTCATCCGGCAAGGGGCGTTGCAGCAGCGGCTCACCGTGCGCCTGCCACTGGTCGATCAGGGTGGTGGTCATCGCGGCGGCACGAAACGCCGGATGGTTCAGCAGATCTGCCAGGAAGCGGCCGTTGTTGCGGAGTCCGAGCAGGGGCGCGTTCTCCAGGGCAGCGCGCAGACGTCGAATCGCATCGTTGCGGTCACGCCCATGCACGATGACCTTGGCCACCATCGGGTCGTAGAAGGGGGATATTTCGCTGCCTTCTTCAATGCCGTCATCGATGCGCACGCCGGCATACAGGGCCTGCTGGGGGCGCCACCAGCGCACGGTTCCGGTTTGCGGAGCAAAGCCGGCATACGGATCCTCCACATACAGACGCGCTTCGATCGCGTGGCCCGTCAGCCGGATGTCGGCCTGGCTTGCCGGCAAGGGCTGCCCGGCCGCGACCAGCAGTTGCCACGCCACCAGATCAAAGCCGGTCACCAGCTCGGTCACCGGATGCTCGACCTGCAGGCGCGTGTTCATTTCCAGGAAGTAGTGCTGGAGGTCGGCATCGACGATGAACTCCACCGTGCCGGCACCGCGGTAGCCGACCGCCAGCGCTGCCGCCACGGCATCGCGGCCCATGGCTTCACGCATCGCCGGGCTGACCACGGGCGACGGCGCTTCCTCAATCACCTTCTGCCTTCTGCGCTGGGCGGTGCAGTCGCGTTCACCCAGGTGCACGGCATGGCCGTGCGCATCGGCAAAGACCTGGATTTCGATATGCCGGCCGTTGTCAATCAGGCGTTCCAGCATCAGGGTGCCGTCGCCAAATGCGCTTTGCGCCTCGCGCCGGGCGCCGGCCAGGGCCGGTGCGATTTCATCGGCCGCGCGCACCAGCCGCATGCCGCGGCCACCGCCACCGGCCACCGCCTTGACCAGCAGCGGAAAGCCCAGCTGCAGCGCTTCCCGGGTGAGCCGGGCGTCGTCCTGATCCTCGCCCAGATAGCCCGGCGCGCAGGGGACGCCGGCGTCCATCATGCGACGCTTGGCCAGTGCCTTGTCGCCCATGGCTTCGATGGCGCCAGGCGGCGGGCCGATGAATACCAGTCCGGCATCCAGGCAGGCCTGGGCAAAGCCGGCGTTTTCGCTCAGGAAGCCGTAGCCGGGGTGAACGGC
Organism: Curvibacter sp.; assembly: GCA_031426755.1. Classification (GTDB taxonomy): domain Bacteria; phylum Pseudomonadota; class Gammaproteobacteria; order Burkholderiales; family Burkholderiaceae_C; genus Hylemonella. Next base: position 124,944 of record JASJPI010000001.1, on the reverse strand, counting down.
GTCGGCGCCGGTCTTGCGGGCGGCTTCGATCAAGGCCCCGCCACGCAGGTACGAGTCGGCGGCTACCGAGCCACCGATGTGAACGGCTTCGTCCGCCAGGCGGACATGGGGCGCTGCCTGGTCGGCATCACTGTAGACCGCCACCGTCCGATAACCCAGGTCGCGCGCGGTTCGGATGACGCGGCAGGCGATCTCGCCCCTATTGGCAATCAGAATTTTGGAGAACGTCATGGCCGTGCCCAGCTTGGTTTGCGTTTCTGAAGAAAGGCCACCGTGCCCTCCAGCCCCTCCGGCCCCTGGGCCGCGCGGGAGAACACCAGCGCGGCTTCTTGCACCATGTCGGCGGGCGAGATGAAGCGGGCCTTGGCCATCAGCGCCTTGGTGGCGCCGATGGCGCCGGGGGCACAGGCCTGGATCTCGCTCAGCACGGCGGCCAGCGCCGTGTCGATCTGGCCTGGCGCGTGCATGGCATGGACCAGGCCCAGGGTCAGCGCCTGGGCGGCATCGAGGCGTCCGCCGGTCACCGCCAGCCGCTTGGCCTGGGAGTAGCCCAGGCGTTCCACCAGAAAAGGCGCGATCTGGGCCGGCACGACGCCGAGGGCGGTTTCCGGCAGCCGGAACGCGGCGGACTCGCAAGCCAGGGCCACATCGGCCACGCAGGCCAGACCGAACCCGCCACCCATCACGCCGCCTTCCAGAACGGCCACCACGGCCAAAGGGGTGCGCGCGTAGGCAACGCAGAGTTCACCGAACTGCGCATTGACCTGTGCCACCGGGTCCAGCGTGATGCCGGATGACTGCTTTGGCGGCTCGTTCTGCATGGCGCGCATGCGCGCGGCAGCCATGCCCTTCAAATCGGCGCCGGCGCAGAAATGGCCGCCGGCCCCGCGCAGCACGACCACGCGAACGATGCCGCTGGCCTCGGCGCTGGCAAGTGCGGCGCGCAACTCCGTCACCATCTGCAGGGACATGGCATTGCGCGACTCGGGGCGGTTGAGCGTGACGTGCAGGACGGACCCGGCGAGCCGGGTTGCCAGCGTGTCGTACGCCAGTGCTGCCACGTCGCCGGGAGGGCTTGATGCAGCCATGCTCAGGCCTTGCCGGGCAGCGTGCCCTCGAGCTTGCAGATGATGCCCAGCATGATTTCGTCGGCGCCGCCGCCAATCGAAATCAGCCGGCTGTCCCGATAGGACTGGGAGATCGGGTTGTCCGCCGTGAAGCCCATGCCGCCCCAGTACTGCAGGCAGCTGTCGGACACCTCGCGGCTCAGGCGGCCGGCCTTGAGCTTGGCCATCGAGGCCAGCTTGGTGACGTCCTTGCCGGAAATGTAGGCCTCGACCGCCCGGTAGGTCAGGGCGCGCAGCGCTTCGACCTCGGTGCGCAATTCGGCGAGGCGGAAGTGCACCACCTGGTTGTCCAGAATCGGCCGGCCGAAGGTCTTGCGCTGGCGGGTGTAGTCGATGGTCTGATCGATCAGGCGGTCCAGCGAGCGCAGGGCGCCGGCGGCGCCATACAGCCGCTCTTCCTGGAACTGCAGCATCTGGAACATGAAGCCCATGCCCTCCTGCCCGATCAGGTTGCGCTGCGGTACGCGCACGTTGTCGAAGAACAGCTGCGCCGTGTCGGAGGAGTTCATCCCGATCTTGTGGATTTTCTGCCGCGTGATGCCCGGGCTGTCCATGGGCACGATGATGAGCGACTTGTTCTTGTGCACGGGGCCGTCCGAGGTGTTGGCCAGCAGGCAGCACCAGTCCGCCTGCAGGCCGTTGGTGATCCACATCTTGGAGCCGTTGATGAGGTAGTCGCTGCCGTCCTTGCGCGCTGTCGTCTTGAGCGCGGCCACGTCGGAGCCGCCGCCCGCCTCGCTCACGCCGATGCAGCCGACCAGGTCGCCCGCAATGGAGGGCGCGAGGAATTCGCGCCGCAGCTCATCCGAACCGAAGCGCGCCAGGGCGGGCGTGCACATGTCGGTCTGCACGCCAATGGCCATCGGCACGCCGCCCGCATTGCACTCACCGAGGGCTTCGGCCATGACCATGGAATAGCTGAAATCCAGCCCCATGCCGCCGTATTCGGCGGGGTACTTCAAGCCCAGCAGGCCCAGGTCGCCCATCTTCTTGAAGACCTCATGCGCCGGAAACTGTTCGTCCGCTTCCCACTGGGCCAGGCAGGGGTTGATTTCCTTGGCGACAAACTTGCGGACCGTGTCGGCGATCTGTTCGTGTTCAGGGGTGAATTTCATGAAAACCTTTCGTTCGGACAACCGGTTGCGACAGAAGGGAATGCATTCACAGGCGCGCCACGCCAAAGGTGTTGGGGTGCAAGGTGCGGCGCTGGGCCTCTTCCGCCAGGGCCAGGCACAAGCCGAGCAGACGGCGCGTATCGCGCGGGTCGATGATTCCGTCATCCCACAGCCGTGCGGTGCCGAACAGGGCGGCGGATTCCTTGTCGAGCCGCTGGCGCAGCCCGTCGGACATGGCCTTCAGGGCCTCTTCATCGGCCGCCATGCCGGCGCGTTCGATCTTGGCCCGGTTGACGATGTCCATCACCTTGGCGGCCTGCGCGCCGCCCATCACGGCGGTGCGGGCCGTCGGCCAGGAGAGGATGAAGCGCGGATCGAACCCGCGGCCGCACATGCCGTAGTTGCCGGCGCCGTAGGAGCCGCCCAGCACCACCGTGAACTTGGGCACCCGCGCATTCGCGACCGCCTGGATCATCTTGGAGCCGTGCTTGATGGCGCCGCTGCGTTCGGCTGCCGAGCCCACCATGTAGCCCGTCGTGTTCTGCAGGAAGATCAGCGGCGTACCGGTCTGGTCGCACAACTGGATGAACTGGCCGGCCTTGGTGGAGCCGCTGGGCTGGATCGGGCCGTTGTTGCCCAGGATGCCGACCAGCCGCCCCTGCACGCGGGCGTGGCCGCACATCATCTCACCGGCGTACTCGGCCTTGAACTCCAGAAAATCGGAGCCGTCGACCAGGCGCGCAATCACCTCGCGTACGTCGTAGGGCTCGCGTTCATCGGCGGGCACCACGCCCAGCAACTCCTGCTCGTCGTACAAGGGCTCTGCAAAACCCGTCTCTTGGGGCACCAGATCCCACTTCAGCTTGTCCAGGACTTCGCGCGCCATGCCGATGGCGTGGGCATCGTCCTCGCACAGATACTCGCCCAGGCCGGTCACCTGGGCGTGGGTTTCGGCGCCGCCGAGCTCGTCCTCCGTGCAGTCCTCGCCAATGGCGGCCTTCACCAGCGGCGGGCCGGCCAGGAAAATGTTGGAGCGCCCGCGCACCAGCACCACATAGTCGGACAGACCGGGCAGGTAGGCACCGCCCGCTGTGGAAGACCCATGCACCACCGAAATCTGCGGCAGGCCCTCGGCCGACATGCGTGCCTGGTTGGCGAAACTGCGGCCGCCTTCCACGAAAATCTCGCTCTGGTACATCAGGTTGGCGCCGCCGCTTTCGACCAGGTAGATCACCGGCAGTTTGTTCTCGCGTGCGATCTCCTGCGCGCGCAGAACCTTGCGCAAGCCCATCGGCGCTACCGTGCCGCCCTTGACCGCGCTGTCGTTGGCGGAAATCAGGCAGCGCTTGCCCGCCACCACGCCGATGCCGATGATGGAGCCGCCGCCGAGCACGGATTTCTTGCCGTCGTCATCGTGCATGTTGAGTCCGGCCAGCCGGCTGAGCTCGAGGAAGGGGGCGCCGCGATCGAGCAGGCGCGCCACACGCTCCCGCGGCAGCAATTGCCCGCGCGCCGCGAACTTGTCACGCTTGGACTCGGACTCGGCAATCACCCTCTGTTCGAGGCGCTGTACCTCCGTCAGCAAGTCGCGCATGCGTTGCGCGTTGGCGGCGAAAGCGTCCGACTTGGCGTTGATCCTGGAGCGAATAGCTGGCATGGGATGTCATCCTTTTGATCGTTTTGCATTTGACATTTGGGTGACGTTAACGTCAATCAGATTTCGTATAGGTATTTCCCCTATACTTCACGTCATCCGGCCCGGATACGATCCGGCCGCAATCCATGCGCCGCATTGGATGCCTACTTCTCAAGGAAAACCATGAACCTCGAAGCCTGCACCGAAGCGATCCGCAACAAGGTGGGTGCCGACAGCGGACTTGGTGCCACGCTCAAATTCGACTGCGGCGCGGATGGCGTCATCTACATCGACGGCCAATCCACGCCCAACACCGTGACCAATGTCAGCCACGATGCCGACTGCACGGTCGGCATCACGCTGGACAACCTGAACGCGCTGCTCAACGGCGATCTGGAGCCTGCCACGGGATTCATGATGGGCAAGCTCAAGGTGTCGGGCGACATGAGCGTCGCCATGCGCCTGCAGCGCGTCGTCTGATTCCCCGAATCCCGGACACCAGGCGTGGCCTCAACGATCCCCTCCGCCAAAACGCCGCGCGCACGCCGCAAGCGTGACGCTGCGGCCAGTCCGCTGGCGACGACAGACGCGCAGGCCTTTGTCGACTCGCATCGTGACGAGGTCAGCGCCGAGCTGTTCGGCATCACCGAGTTGTGCAACGAGTTCGGCATCACCCTGCGCGCGCTGCGCTTCTATGAAGACAAGGGCCTTCTGGCGCCCAGACGCGTCAACGGTGCGCGCGTGTACACCCGACGCGACAGGGCGCGACTGGCGCTGATTCTTCGCGCCAAAGCCATCGGATCGCCGCTCTCCGAAATCAAGCGTTATCTCGACCTGTACGGTGATCACGGCGAAGGCCGTGCGCAGCAGCTGAGTTACGTGATCGACCGCACCGATGCCGCCATCCGGGAACTGGAACAAAAGCGCGCCCAGATCGACGAGACGCTCGCCGAGTTGCGGGTCATCAATGCCAGCTGCCGCCGGCATCTGGAAGCGCGCCGTCGCGCCGCGAAATAACCCCCCTGAAACCTGACGGCGTCCAGGCGCCGCCATCTGCGGGAGCTGACATGGCTATCGAAAATTTCGCATCGGCATGGATGACCGACGAGCATCGCATGCTGGAGGATCCGGGCAGGTGTTCTTTCAACGAGCGCTGGGTTCCGCGCGCCACTGCGCAGCGCGCGGCCGGCGAACAGGGCCTGTGATTCAGCTCGTCACGATCTGAGCCTTCAGCCAGGTCTGAAACGCAGCCAGCGCAGGCCGTCCTTCGCCGCGTTCGGGGGTCACCAGGTAGTAGGCCCGCCCGCTCTTCAGGGGGCGGTTGCAGGCCACCACCAGCTCACCGCGTGTGAGCTCGGGTTCGATCAGCAACCGCGGCACCAGCGCCACACCCAGGCCGTGGGCGGCGGCGGCGGCCGTCATGGAGTAGAGCTCGTAGCGCGGGCCGGAGAGGGCGAACGGTGCGTCCACGCCCATGGCCTCGAACCACTGGCGCCAGGCTTCGGGCCGCGTGCTTTGCTGCAGCAGTGGCAGGCGTGCCAGGTCGGCGGGCTGCAGTCGTTTACGCGCGCCGAGCAGGGCCGGGGCGCAGACCGGCACCACTTCTTCTTCAATCAAGGCCACCGCGCGCGTGCCGGCCCAGTTGGCGACCTGCTCGGGCGTGCCGGAGTACAGCGCAGCGTCGAAGCCGGTGTCGGCGAACAGAAAGGGGCGGGTCCGCGTCTCGATGTGCACCACCAGCTCCGGGTGCTGCGCGGCAAGCTGGGGCAGGCGTGGCAGCAGCCAGCGCGTGGCGAAGGTGGGCACCGCTGCCAGCGCAATCGTGCCGGCCGTGCCCTGGCGCGACATGGCCTCCAGCGTGTCGCGCTCCAGCGCCTGCAGGCGCGGCGCGATCTGGCGCGCGTAGTCGGCGCCGGGCTGGGTGAGTGCCACGCCGTGGCGCGTGCGCCGGAACAGCGCGATGCCGAGAAACTCCTCCAGTGCCCCGATCTGGCGTGACACCGCGCTTTGCGTCAGCGCCAACTCCTGTGCGGCGCGCGTGTAGCTCTCGTGGCGGGCGGCAGCATCAAAGCAGGCCAAAGCTTGCAGCGAGGGAATTTTGCGGCGCATGGTGTGCTGAATATACACAACTCATGGTTTGCAGGAGAGGCTTTCTAGAGAACAACAAAGGAGAAGTCTCTGGAGGGTGTGGTTTATACATGCAAATAATTCATATCTGGGTGAAAATTTCTCGTTTGCCCCGAGCGCCAATGGCCCGTACCATGACGTCAACTTTCTGGAGAACCTCTCATGGCCAACGCCGCTTTTCAATGGAACGACCCTTTTCTGCTCGACCAGCAGCTCAGCGATGACGAGCGCATGGTGCGGGATGCCGCCGCTGCCTACTGCCAGGACAAGCTTGGCACCCGCGTGCTGGACGCCTTCCGCAACGAGAAGACCGACCCGACCATCTTCCGCGAGATGGGTGAACTGGGCCTGCTCGGCCCCACCATCCCCGAGCAGTACGGCGGCCCGGGCCTGAACTACGTGGCCTACGGCCTGATCGCCCGTGAAGTGGAGCGTGTCGATTCCGGCTACCGCTCGATGATGAGCGTGCAGTCCTCGCTGGTGATGGTGCCGATTTTCGAGTTCGGCTCGGAAGCGCAGAAGCAGAAGTACCTGCCCAAGCTGGCCTCCGGCGAGTGGATCGGCTGCTTCGGCCTGACCGAACCCGACCACGGCTCCGACCCCAACTCCATGGCCACCCGCGCCTACAAGACCGCCGGCGGCTACCGCATGGTGGGCAACAAGATGTGGATCTCCAACAGCCCGATCGCCGACGTGTTCGTGGTCTGGGCGCGCGAGGTCAGCGAAGGCGGCCAGGTCGGTCCGATCCGCGGCTTCGTGCTGGAAAAAGGCATGAAGGGCCTCTCCGCACCGGCGGTGCACGGCAAGGTCGGCCTGCGTGCCTCCATCACCGGCGAGATCGTGATGGACAACGTGTTCTGCCCGGAGGAAAACGCCTTCCCCGAAGTGCAGGGCCTGAAAGGCCCGTTCACCTGCCTGAACTCGGCGCGCTACGGCATCGCCTGGGGTGCCTTGGGGGCGGCGGAGGACTGCTGGTTCCGTTCGCGCCAGTACGTGCTGGACCGCAAGCAGTTCGGCCGCCCGCTGGCGGCCAACCAGCTGATCCAGAAAAAACTGGCCGACATGCAGACCGAAATTTCGCTGGGTTTGCAGGGCTGCCTGCGCCTGGGCCGCATGAAGGATGAGGGCACCGCCGCGGTGGAGATCACCTCCATCCTCAAGCGCAACTCCTGCGGCAAGGCGCTCGACATCGCACGCCTGGCGCGTGACATGATGGGCGGCAACGGCATTTCCGACGAGTTCGGCGTGGCGCGCCATCTGGTCAACCTGGAGGTGGTCAACACCTACGAAGGCACGCACGACATCCATGCGCTGATCCTGGGTCGGGCGCAGACGGGTATTGCGGCGTTCGCGAACTGATTCTTGGGGGCTTTTTTCTGGTGGCTGAATGGGGTTGGGGGCGGCGGCCTCATAGGCGCTGCGCTTTGCCAAATCGGCCGCCACCCCCAACCCCATTCAGCAGCGAAGGTATGTGTTGCGTCGCTGACCGTTAACCTCCTTTTCGCCCCTCGGAGCAGGTGATACGCTGGCGCAAAGAAATGAGAGAAATACCATGACCGACAAACCCTCCGCCCTGCCGCACATCAAGGTGCTGGACCTCTCCCGCGTGCTGGCCGGTCCCTGGTGTACCCAGATCCTGGCCGACCTCGGGGCCGATGTGGTCAAGGTCGAGCGTCCCGGCGCCGGCGACGACACGCGCCACTGGGGGCCGCCCTTCCTGAAGGACGCGCAAGGCCATGAGACCGAGCACGCGGCCTACTACACCTGCGCCAACCGCAACAAGCGCTCGATCACGGTCGACCTGGCCCAGCCCGAAGGCCAGGCGCTGATCAAGCAGATGGCACAGCAGAGCGATGTGCTGGTGGAGAACTTCAAGGTCGGCGGCCTGGCGCACTACGGGCTGGACTACGCGAGCCTGAAGGCGATCAACCCGCGTCTGATCTACTGCTCGGTGACCGGCTTCGGCCAGGATGGGCCGTATGCCGAGCGCGCCGGCTACGACCTGATGATCCAGGCCATGAGCGGCATGATGAGCATCACCGGCCGGCCGGACAGCGTGCCCGGCGGCGGCCCGCAGCGTGTGGGCGTGGCGCTGACCGACATCTTCACCGGTGTCTATGCCGCCACCGCCATCCTGGCCGCGCTCGAAGTGCGGCACCGCACCGGCGAGGGCCAGCACATCGACATGGCGCTGCTGGATGTCGGCATGGCCATCCTGGCCAACCAGGCCGGCGGTTTCCTCAACACCGGCAAGGTGCCGATGCGCCAGGGCAACAGCCACCCGAGCCTGGTGCCCTACCAGGACTTCCCCACGCGCGACGGCGCCATGCTGCTGGCCATCGGCAACGACGGCCAGTTCGCGCGCTTCTGCGCCGCCGCCGGCCGGCCCGAGTGGGCGGCGGATGCGCGCTTTGCCAGCAACACGAAACGCGTCACGCACCGCGAGATGCTGGTGCCGCTGATGGCAGAGGTCACGCGCACGCGCAGCACCGCCGAATGGGTGGCGCTGCTGGAGGACAAGGCGGTCCCCTGTGGCCCGATCAACGACATCGGCCAGGGCTTTGCCGATGCCCAGGTGCAGGCCCGCGGTTTGGCATTGAATCAGCCTTGCAGTCCCGTCGCACAAGCGCAGACAGCGATCAATTCAATAGCCAGCGTGGCCAGTCCGCTCCGATTGCAGGCCACACCGCCGGTGCTGCGCCGCGCGCCGCCGGCCCTGGGTGAGCACACCGACGAGGTGCTGGCCGAGCTGGGGCTGGATGCGGCGCGCATCGCGGCCTTGCACCAGGCCGGGGTGGTGTAGGGCCTGTTCACACAAGCTAGGGAATTCACGGTCTTGCCGGGTCGCCTGGGTGACCTGCATGATGTGCGGGCCTGCCAATAATGCGGCTGGATCCATGCACAGAAGAACCCAGGAGACCGTCATGAATGAATTCCCCCGCCACCAAGTGAACCGGCGTCAGCTGCTGGCCGGTGCCGCGGCGCTCGCCGCGCCCGCCATCGTCAGCTCGTCCGCGCTGGCGCAGGACAAATTTCCGAACCGCCCCATCACCCTGATCGCCCCCTGGCCGACCGGCGGCAGCAGCGACGCCGTGATGCGCGCCTTTGCCGAGAGCGCCGGCCGCGCGCTGGGCGGCACCGTCATCGTGGAGAACAAGCCGGGTGTCGGCGGCACGCTGGGTGCCACCGCCATGCTGAACGCCAAACCCGACGGCTACACGCTGACGCAGCTGCCGCTGGGCATCTACCGCCTGCCGCACATGCAGAAGATGCCGTTCGATCCGGTCAAGGACCTGACGCACATCGTCTGCCTGACGGGCTACACCTTCGGCCTGGCCGCCACCATGGATGCGCCGTACAAGAGCCTGAAGGAGATGGTGGCCTACGCGAAGGCCAATCCGGGCAAGGTGGCCTACGGCCACACCGGCACCGGCACCACGCCGCACCTGGCGATCGAGGAATTCGCCGCCAAGGCCGGCATCGAACTGACCGACATTCCGTTCAAGGGCTCGGCCGAGATCATGCAGTCCATCCTGGGCGGCCACATCCAGCTCATGAGCGGCACCACCGAGTTCGCGCCGCATGTGAGGGCCGGCAAGCTGCGCCTGCTGGCCACGCTGGGGCGCGAGCGCAACAAGGCCTTCCCCGATGTGCCGACCGTCAAGGAAAGCGGTTGGGACACGGTGAGCGAGTCGCCGTTCGGCATCGGCGGGCCGAAGAACATGGATCCGGCCATCGTGAAAATCCTGCACGACGCCTTCAAGAAGACGCTGGAAGACCCGAAGGTGCTGGAGACGCTCGACAAGTTCTACCAGCCGGTGATCTACATGAACACCGCCGACTACACCGCCTATGCGGCGCGCACCTTCGCGGCCGAGAAGGCCACCATCGACCGGCTCAAGGCGGCGAAGAAAATCTGAGCGGACCGCGCGTGCTGCGCGGTCAGGCGCCTTCGGGCCTGATCTGGGCGCGTGCGATCACCGGTTGCCAACGCGCCTGTTCTGCCTGGATGAAGGCGGCGAATTCGGCGCTGGTGTTGCCGATGGCCTGGGCGGTGTCGACGGCCAGCTTGTCCCTGACCAGCGTGCTGCGCACGGCCTTGATGGCCTCGGCCTCCAGCTTGGCCAGGTGCGGCTTGGGCCATGAGGCCGGCGCCAGCAGGCCGTACCACTGCGTCATCTCGAAGCCCTTGTAGCCCTGTTCGGCCACGGTGGGCACGTCGGGCAGCTGCGGCAGCCGCTGGCTGGTGCCGGTGGCGATGCAGCGCAGCTTGCCGGTCTTGATGAACTGCAGCAGGGCCGGCGCACCGACCGCGGCCGCCTGCAGCCGGCCGGCCAGCAGGTCGGTCAGCATGGGGCCGGTGCCGCGGTAGGGCACGTGCAGCACGAAGGTATCCGTCGTCATCTTCAGGTATTCGAAGGCCAGGTGGCCGGCGCTGCCGTTGCCGGCGGAACCGTAGTTGAGCTGGCCCGGCCGTGCCTTGGCATAAGCCACGAATTCGCGCAGGTTCCGGACCGGCAAGTCCGGGTGCACCACGTACAGGCTGGGCACCTTCGACAGCAGGGTCACCGGGGCGAAGTCCCGGGTCGGGTGGTAGGGCAGCCTGGCAAAGATGTAGGGGTTGACGGCCAGGGTGCCGATATGTCCCAGCACCAGTGTGTGTTCGTCGGTCGAGTGGGCCACTTCCTGCATGGCGATGTTGCCGGCTGCGCCGGGCTTGTTCTCCACATACACGTTCTGGCCGAGGGTCTTGCCCAGTTCGGCTGCCACGGCACGGGCCACGATCTCGGAACTGCCGCCCGGTGCGAACGGAACCACCAGGCGCAGCGGTTTGCTGGGCCAGGCCTGGGCGAAGCCCGGGCTGGGGGTGGTGGCGAGAGTGGCCGCGCCAGCACAGGCCAGCCATTGACGACGGGTTAGAGCGATGGGGTGCATGGTGGACGTACTCCTGTGCCGCGATGCCCTGGCCGGTCCGAAAAGACCGCAGGGGCTCAGCCGGGTTTGCGGTTGACCAGCACGATACCACCGGCCACCAGCGCCAGCGCGGTCAGCAAGGTGGGGGTGACCGGCTCATGCAGCCAGAGCGTGCCGAACAGCAGCGCAAATATCGGCGTGAGAAAGACGAACACCGAGATCTTGGTGGCCGGGTAGCGCCCCAGCATCCACATCCATACCAGGTAGCTGGCGAAGGCGCCCACCACCGTCTGCAGCACGAGCGAGGTGGCAGCAAAGGGACTGAACGGCCAAGTCCAGGTCTCACCCAGCGCGAGCGACAGCAGCGGCAGGATGGCGGCACTGACGGCCACCTGGTAGAACAACAGCTTTTCAGCCGAGGCCCGGGCCAGGGTGCTGGCGCGAATGGTGACGGTGGTCAGGCCCCAGGACAAGCCGGCGGCCAACGCCAGTGCATCGCCCAGCCACTGCTGCTCGGTTGTCGGTGCGATAAAACTTTCACGTACGGCGAACACCAGGGCGCAAAAGGCCAGCAGCAGGCCCAGCCATTGCAGTGGGCGCAAGCGCTCGGCGCGTACGAACAACGGCAGCAGCAGCGCGACCCAGAACGGCGAGGTGTAGAGGAACACGGTCAGGCGCGAGGCCGTGGTGAACTGCAGGCCGATATAGAGGCAGGCGAACTCGCCGGCAAACAGCGTGCCCGCCAGCAGGCCGGGCCAGAGCGTGCCATCCCGCGTCAGCAGGGGAATGCCGCGCCAGCGACACCACAGCACTAGCAGCAGCGCGGCGCCGACAAAGCGCACCCCGGCCTGGAAGACCGGCGGCAACTCCGGCAGCGTGGCTTTCACCAGCACCTGCTGGAAGCCCCAGAACATGCAGCAAACCAGCAGCAGGCCGGCGGCCATGCCGTCGAGGTGTTCTTTGCGTGTGCTCATCCCCGTTGGCTACTGTGCAAGCAGAAACGTGTGCATGAAGTGATCCAACCGGGAAACGCCGTGGAGCCGGCTTTGCCGGTCCAGTGGCGTTGCCCCCTGCAAGGGGGTGGCGCAGCGACACGCAGTGCGCGCAGCCTGGGGGTGTGCCCTCTCACAGTGGATGCTCGGCGTAGAACTTGCCGCCGTGATACAGCAACGGCGAGGCGCCGGTGCGGTGGGCGCAGCGTTCCACTTCGCCGACGAAGATGACATGGTCGCCTTCTTCATAGCGGCTGCGGTTGAAGCACTCGAAGGTGGCCGCAGCACCAGCCAGCAGCGGGGCCCCGCCGCTGCCTTCCGTGAATTCGACCCCGGCCCAGCGGTCTACGCCCTTGGTGGCGAAGCGCCGCGCCAGTGCCTGCTGCTCGGCGGCCAGGATGTTGATGGCGTAGTGCGAGCCACTGCTGAACACTGCCATGGACGCAGCGGCATGCGACAGGCTCCACAGCACCAGCGGCGGATGCAGCGAGACGGAGTTGAAGGAGTTGGCCGTCAGTCCTACCAGGCGGCCGTTGGCGGCACGCGCCGTGACGATGGTCACGCCGGTCGCGAACATGCCGAGGGCGGTACGGAATTCGGTTTGAGAAAAGCTCGGGGGGCGGGCCTGCAGGCCCGCAACAGACAAAGACATGCAGGCAATGTACCTGAAATCGCCGCCATCCGGGCGCGGCCAGCCCCGTTGGCCGGAGGCATAAAATTACGCCATGCGTTTAGGTTTTCGGATGCTGTCCCTGGCGGTCGTGCTGAGTGCGGCGGGCACCGCTCACGCCGGTCGGGCGTGCGACGATTTTTATGCCCGCTTACCCAACGTTCAGCGTGCGCTGTGCGAGCAGGCGCAGCTGCAGGACTCCAGTGCCCGCAGTGTCAAGGGGCGACCGATTTACACGCGTGACGTCCGACCCGAAGGTGCGCGCTTGCGCGTACTGGTGATCGGCGGCATGCACGGCGACGAGTTGTCCTCTTCGTCCGTGGCGCTGCACTGGATCCGGTTTGCGCAGGAGGCGCCGGAACGTACGCACTGGCGCTTCATCCCGGCGCTCAATCCGGATGGGTTGTTCAACCGGCCTTCGCATCGGGTCAACGCCAACGGCGTGGACCTCAACCGCAATTTCCCCACGCCCAACTGGGAGCGTGATGCGCCGTTCTACTGGGAAAAGCGGACGCGCAAAGACCCGCGCCGTTGGCCGGGCAAGGCGCCGCTGAGCGAGCCTGAATCGAAATTTCTGTATGAGGAAATGCAGCGTTTCCAGCCCAATCTGATCGTCAGCATCCACGCGCCGTATGGCGTGCTGGACTTCGATGGTCCGATCCAGCCGCCGAGCCGGCTCGGTCGGCTGTACCTGGATCAGGTCGGCATCTTCCCGGGCTCGCTGGGCAATTACGGCGGTGTGCACAAAGGCATGCCGGTGGTCACGATCGAGCTGCCCAGCGCCTTGCTGACACCCCGCAATGTCGAGATCCAGCGCATGTGGAAGGACCTGCGTCAGTGGATGGGGGACACGCTGGCGGCCGACGCCACGGACCTGCCGTTGCGCCCCTGAAGTGACCCACCTCCGCTGGAGGTGGGTGTGCAGCAAACAGGCTTAGCGAACCAGCAGCACCGGCACTTCGCAGTGTGCCAGTACTTGGGTGGCCACCGAGCCCATCACCAGGTTGCCCAGGGCGCTGTGGCCGTGGGAGCCCATCACCAGCAGGTCGTACTTGCCGGATTCGGCCATCTTGGCGATGCTCTCGCCGGCATGGCCGACTTTCCACACGCTCTTGGCGTCGATGCCGTGGCGTGTGAGGAACTTGGAGACCGGGCTGAGCACCTTTTCGGCCTCTTCGGAATAGTACTTGTCCACGATTTCCTTGCCAACAGCGGCACGGGCGCGGGGCGGCAGCGTCGGCTGCACGGTGAAGATGGTGTACTGGTTGGCGGCAGTGAACAACTCGTCGTGGGTTGTCAGGTAGGCCAGCATGCGTTTGGTGTAATCACTGCCGTCAACGGCCAGAAGAATTTTCATGGTCAGCTCCTCGTTTCCAAAGCGTTAGTTTATCCAGTGACTGCCGGCGTTTCTCGACTCGCATCAAACAGACCGCCAGCGTGGTCAGGCAGACTCAGGCACAGAGTGGGATTGAATTGCGCCTGTTCACCCTTGCGAGCATAACCCAGCGGATTGGCCACCACGCGGCAGCCATGCCGAACATAGTCGCTCGGGCAATGCAGGTGACCGTGCAGCCACAGCTGGGCATGCGGCAGCAGGTGGTCCAGCGTATTGCAAAAGCCGGCCGTTCCCGGTGTGAGGCCGTAGCGCGGGTCGGCGCTTTGCAGGCTGGGGGCGAAATGCGTGATGACCACGGTATCGCCGGCGAAAGATTGAACCAGGGTGTCGTGCAACCAGGCCTGGCAGGCGAGGGACTGTTCACGCACCTGCTCGGCCAGCATGGGCTGTCCATCGCGCGTGCCGCCGGTCTTGCGCAGATAGAAGTTGGCCGCGCGAAAGGCATTGTCACGCGCTTGCAGGACTTGGGTGAGCGTGCCGCTGGCGGACTGCGCGGCCGGATTCAGTGCATCGAAGTCACTCCACAAGGTCGTGCCGACAAAACGCACGGCAGGCGCCGAAGAACCCAGCAGCTCGGCCGCCGTCACGACTTCCTGTTCCAGCAGGCGGATCTCCAGCCGGGCGCAGGCCTCGCGCAGACGATCGTGCGCCAGGTCAAAGTCCTGGGCATCGTATTCATGGTTGCCGGGGACGAACAGCACCGGCGTCGGCCAGCCGTGCCGTGGCGAGAAGCGGGCCAGGCCAAAATCAGCATCCGCCAGTTGCGAGCCGTGCTGGTAGGAGCCGATATCGCCTGCCAAGACCAGCACATCGGTGCCCGGTGCCGGCGTGGGCTTGAAGCCGGGCTCGGCTTCAAGGTGCAGGTCGGACAGCAGCTGGATCTTCACGTTTTCATTGTCCCAGATCGATGACGCTGGAGCTCAGCTTGTCCGCATGCGCGCGGCTGGGCAGTTGCGCCACCACGCCGCGCAGCCACTCATGGGCGCTGTGATGATGTACACGCCGGTGCCATAACGCATCCACGTGAATGGCGGGTACCTCGAATGGCAGGTCGCGCAACTCCAGCTGGTCGGCAATGCCGGTCACACTGACGAAGTGGCGTGGCAGCACGGTCAGCAGGTTGGAGGTGGCCACCACCCGGCCGGCGGTGAAGAACTGGTTGACGGTGAGCACGATGTGGCGTTGCCGTCCGAGCGAGGCCAGCGCCTGGTCGATGAAGCCATAGGGCCGACCGGAGAAGCTCACCAGCAGATGGCGCGCCTCGCAGTAGCGCTCCAGGGTCAGCGGCTCACTGGCCAGCGGGTGGTCGCGCCGCATCACGCACACGTATTTGCTGTAGTAGAGGCGCTGGTGATGGAAGGCCACAGCCTCGCCCGCCTCCGCCTGGGCGGTCAGGCTGGCAATGACGGCCGGGAAGTAACCGATCGCCATGTCGGCCGCTTCTTCCTGGAGCAGCCGGCGCGGATCGCGGGTGGTCAGGGGCACCACCCGGATGGTGATGCCGGGGGCGTCCTGGTCGATCACTTTCACCAAGCCGGGAATCAGTTCTGCCGCGGTGGAGTCGGCGGTGGCCAGCACGAAGGTGGTGTTGGCCTGTGCCGGAACGAAGCTGCCGGGTGACAGGATCTCCTCCAGCTGGCGCAGTGCTTCCTGCACTGTGGGCCAGAGTGCCAGCGCCCGCGGGGTGGGTTCCAAGCCTTGACCGCTGCGACGCAGCAAATCGTCACCAAGTGTTTCACGCAGGCGCCGCAGGGCATTGCTGACAGCAGGTTGTGTGAGTGATAGCTTACTTGCGGCTCGAGTCAAACTACGTTCGGTCATCACTTCGTTGAAGACACGAAGCAGATTGAGATCGAGGCTACGGAATTTGAGCGGGTTCATGGTGCCGAATCAATATATCACTGTTATGAATATTGTGCATCACAACAATAAAGTTGAACAACATTAGAGATAACCCTAATATCACGCCATCGCAAAGATTTTGTTTCGCCAAGGAGGCTCATCATGACCAACTTTGTCCACGTTGAATACCCCAGTCGTCATCCGGGCGTTGCCCGCTTTGAGAATGCGGTGGCTGTTGCCGGCCAGATGCGTAAAGGTTTCGACAGCACGAAAGGCTTGGCGGCCATGTTGCTGGCAGCCATGGTGGCGGCGCTTGTCGTGGTGGCCGACCAATTGGTCGACACTTGGGCCGATGGCCATCTGCTGGCTGGCTGGGTCGTGCTGTGGGTGGTGGGCTTCGCGGCCATTGCCCTGCTGGCTGACACGGCACGCCGCGTCGCATCGCGTGCGATGAAGGCTCTGGACGGCTGGTCGCGCCGCGTGGCTCGCCAGCGCGCCGATGAGCGCCTGTGGGAATTGGCGCGCAAGGACGGGCGTGTGATGGCTGATCTGCAAGCGGCCCGCTCGCGAGAAGAAGCCTGATCACTGGATTTGCTTCATAAAAAAAGCCACCGCATGCGGTGGCTTTTTTGTTTGTCGGCCGGCGCAGCAGCGCCGGCGAGATGGATCAGGCGGACAGCAATTTCTCGATGCGCTCGCGCGTATCGCGCAGCGCCTTGGGCAGGCGGGCGTCGATCTGCTCGAACAGCACATCATGCAGCTTGAGCTCGGCCAGCCACTGCTGCTTGTCGATGCTGGTCACCGCGTGGAACTGTTCAGGGGTGAAGTCCAGGCCCTTCCAGTTGATCTCCTCGTAGCTCGGGCTCAGGCCGTAGAAGTGTTCCTTGCCCTTGGCCTCGTCCTCGATGCGGTCGATCATCCACTTCAGCACCCGCATGTTCTCGCCGTAGCCGGGCCAGACGAACTTGCCGTCTTCGCCCTTGCGGAACCAGTTGGTGGTGAAGATGGCGGGCAGGCGGCCGCCCTGGGCGGCAACCCTCTCGCCCAGGTTGAGCCAGTGCTGGAAGTAGTCGCCCATGTGGTAGCCGGTGAAGGGCAGCATGGCGAACGGGTCACGGCGCACCACGCCCTGCTGGCCGATGATGGCGGCGGTGGTTTCCGAACCCATGGTCGCGGCCATGTAGACACCCTCCACCCAGTTGCGGGCCTCGGTCACCAGCGGCACGGTGTTGGAGCGGCGGCCACCGAAGATGAAAGCGTCGATCGCCACGCCCTTGGGGTTGTCCCACTCGGGGTCCAGCGCCGGGTTGTTGGTGGCAGCCACGGTGAAGCGCGAATTCGGGTGCGCGGCCTTGGCGCCGGTTTCCTTGGCGATCTGCGGTGTCCAGTCCTTGCCCTGCCAGTCGATGGCGTGCGCCGGCGCTTCGCCGTCCATGCCTTCCCACCAGACGTCGCCGTCATCGGTCAGCGCGACGTTGGTGTAGATCACGTCGCTCTTGAGCGAATCCATGCAGTTCGGGTTGGTCTTGTAGTTGGTGCCGGGCGCGACGCCGAAATAGCCCGCTTCCGGGTTGATGGCGTACATGCGGCCGTCTTTGCTAGGCTTGACCCAGGCGATGTCGTCGCCGATGGTCGTGACTTTCCAGCCCACGAAGTCCTTCGGCGGCACCAGCATCGAGAAATTGGTCTTGCCGCAGGCGCTGGGGAAGGCGGCGGCCACGTGGTACTTCTTGCCCTGCGGGTTGGTCACGCCCAGGATCAGCATGTGCTCGGCCAGCCAGCCTTCATCGCGGCCCATGTTGGAGGCGATGCGCAGCGCGAAGCACTTCTTGCCCAGCAGGGCGTTGCCGCCGTAGCCGGAACCGTAGGACCAGATCTCGCGCGTCTCAGGGTAATGCACGATGTATTTGGTCTGGTTGCAGGGCCAGTTGCTGTCCTTCTGCCCTGCTTCCAGAGGGGCGCCCACCGTGTGCATGGCCGGCACGAACTCGCCGTCGGTGCCCAGCACGTCATAGACCGCCTTGCCCATGCGTGTCATGAGCTTCATGTTGACGGCCACGTAGGCGCTGTCGGAGAGTTCGACGCCGATGTGGGCGATGTCACTGCCCAGCGGCCCCATGGAGAAGGGCACCACATACATGGTGCGGCCCTTCATGCAGCCATTGAACAGGGCGGGCTTGCCGTCGGCCGTGCCGTACTGCAGCAGGGCGCGCATCTCGGTCGGTTCGACCCAGTTGTTGGTCGGGCCGGCGTTTTCCTTGCGGGCCGAGCAGATGAACGTGCGGTCTTCCACGCGGGCCACGTCGCTGGCGTCCGAGCGGCACAAAAAGCTGTTGGGCCGCTTGGCATCGTTGAGCTTGATGAAGGTGCCGGCCTTGACCAATTGGTCGCACAGGCGCTGGTACTCCTCGTCGCTGCCGTCGCACCAGTGGATGGCAGCGGGTTTGCACAGGGCGGCCATGTCGGCAACCCAGGCCAGCAGCTGGGGATTTTTGACATAGCTCGGGGCATTGAGGTGGATGCCCTGCATCACGGGGGAATTCATGAAAAAGCTCCTGTTGAAAATAATCTTTTCGAAGCCGGCGGGTTTCCGTCGGGGGAGTCGGCGCGCCAGCTTTGAAAAAATGGCCGGCGGAATAGTGAATTCCGCCGGCCAGTCTCATTGTATGAACTTGCTTGTTTGTTACGCCCCTGTGACGGTCAAAATCTATGCAAAACATGCATGATGTTATGCCGCTCCAAATTTGAAGGTGCAACAAGCATGCTGGCGACGGTTCGTTGGCCAGCCAAGGTGGAGCGCGGAAGGGACGTCAGGAGCCCGGCATGGCACCTGAAGGAAAAACGGATTTACAGTCCCGCAACAGTCAGGCGGCAGCAACCTGGGTCGGGATGGAGAGGGATGGATGCCGATTCCCGCGGAGGGGCGCATCATGCGCACCGAGCGCCGGGCCGGCAAACCAGCGCGGTTGCGGCCTGGGCCTGTGACGCAGCGGGGTTCAGCCCATGAAGACGGCGATGAAAGCCAGCAGGAAAATCAGCAGGGCGCCGACCGTGGGGATGACCACAGGAATGGCGTGCACGATGCTCTCGAGCGGATCGGCTTGGCTGGCGTCGTGCGCGGGGGTCGGATGCGACATGATGTTTCCTTCTTGATGCGACAAAGATGACTACTGACCGAATTTTACATTTTCGCAAACCGGTGGCGCCCGCCCTTGTCGTCCTGGGTACAGAAATCTCCGTTAGGTGAACATGAAATACCGACTCTCCCTCTTGGCTTTGACGCTATTGCTTCAGGCCGGTTGTGCCGCTACAGGCCCCAGCAGCCCGTCGGCCCGTCCGGTGCTGTACCCGAATGCCGCTTTCAACCGGATGGGGGAGGCCAGGGCCCGGCAGGAAGTCGATACCTGTACGGGACGGGCCCAGGCAGCCGGCCTGACGCCTGAGGAGAAAAACAATGCGACAGCACGTCGGGCTGGACAAGGGGCCGCCACGGTCGGTGCGGTAGCGGCGGTCGGGGCCCTGGTCACGGGCCGCGATACGGAGGGGGTGGTGCGCGCCGCCGCCGCCGGGGCCGCAGTCGGGGGAACGGCCGGTGCCGTGAGTGGGGCGATGCAGGAGAAGCCGAGCAGCACCTACCGCCACTTCGTGCAGCGCTGCCTCAGCGAGAAAGGGCTGGACGTCATCGGCTGGAATTGACCCGGACCAGGATGGCCGCACCTACAGTAGCGCGTAGGTGGTGGAGGCACGACAGACGCTTTTGCCGTCGGCGGCGCTGCGGATGTCGATCTCGCCGAAGGCCAGGGATTTGCCGGCCCGCAGGAGCCGGGCTTCAACCAGGCCATCCTGTCCCGACAGGGGTTTGAGAAAGCTGCTGCTCATCTGCACCGTGGTGCAGGGACGGAATTGTCCGAAGTGACTGAAGATGGCCAGCGCCATGGCGGTGTCGGCCGCCGCCATCATGGCCTGGCCGCACACCATGCCGCCAGTACGTGCCAGTTGTTCGCTGTGCGGCAAGCGCAGCATGACCTGATGGGCATCGCCGGCCACCACCTCCAGCGCCAGTGCCTGGATCCAGGGGGCGAAATAGTCCGTCAGTGCGGTCTGCAATTGGGTGGTATTCATGCGGTCTCCGGATGCGGGGTGAGTGTCAACCCGCAAGCCTGACCCAGCCCCGGGCGGCCGTCAACCGGGTTTTTGCCGGCTATCAGGCATTTGCGGACAAGGACTTCCATCCCGGCGCAGTCTGCGTTATCGTGACCTACGCAGATTCCGTGCAGGAGGCGTTTGATGGTCAAGCGTTTGATTGCCGAGAGGACGAACGGACAGGTCCTCGTTTCACCGGGGCTCGGGCAGGCGCCGGTGCTGGACCTGATGTGCTCGCATTTCATCCTGACCCTGACCGCCCGCATGGGGGCAGGGTTCAACGCCCGGCGCGACCTGGCCGGCGTCGTGTCGCTGGCCGGGCGGCACCTGGTGTGGCCCGCGCCCGTTCTGCAGCGTCTGCGTGAATTCCTGCTCCGTCGATGTGCTGGCAATGAACTGTGGCAAGGTCAGGAGTCGCTGAGTGGCGGCGAGTTTCTGGCCCGTTTCGGCGACTGGCGTGGTCCCTACGAGGAGGGCACACTGTTCTTCTATCTTGACGAGTACGCCAAGGACCAGCCCAAGGACCTGCTGGCCGTGCTGGCGGTGACGCGTGACTGGCTGGCACAAACCCTGAAAAAGCAGTCCACGCTGGTGGAGAAGAACATCGACGCCCTGGCCGGCCTGCTGCAACTCAACCAAGCCGAGCGCGCCTTGCTGTTGTACGGCACGTTGGCGCGCTACCAGCGCGAGTTGCGTAGCGTGCTGGTGGAGTTCAAGGTCAGCAACGCCCCCGAGGCCTACGCCGTGATTGCCGAGGTGGCGGGCGTGAACCCTACGGAGGTGGGCGAGGCCTTGCGTGCGGGCTCGCGCCTGGAACGCATCGGCCTGGTGGACAACCTGATCTCCGAGCACAACATCACCGACCTGGCCGACCTGATGAAGGTCAGTGAAAAACTGCCACCCGTGCTGATGCGGCAGTACCGCGACCAGTCCGAGCTGATGGCGGTGTTCACCCGACCCTCGGCCAAGAGCCATCTGACACCCGGCGACTTCGCATTCGTCGATGAGGATGCGCAGATGCTGTGTGCCCTCTTGCACAATGCCGTCACACGCAAGGAGGCCGGCGTCAATGTGCTGCTGTATGGCCCGCCCGGCACCGGCAAGACCGAACTGGCCAAGGTGGTGGCCCAGATGGCGGGGCTGGACCTGTTCGAGGTCGAATATGCCGACCGTGACGGCAACTCGCTCAGCGGCCGTGACCGCTACCGCTCGCTGCAGATCGCCCAGGTCTTTCTCAAGGGCAGTGCCCAGGCGGCGTTGCTGTTCGACGAGGTGGAGGATGTGTTTCCCCCGATCTCGACCGAAGCCGCCCAGTTGCTGGCACGTGCCGAGCAGGTGGCCGTGCCGGCCAGCGGCAGCGTCAGCGGCAAGGCCTGGGTCAACCAGATCCTGGAGTCCAACCCGGTGCCCACCATCTGGGTGACCAACCGCATCGAGCAGATCGACCCGGCTTTCCGCCGTCGCTTCGCCTATCACCTCGAGCTCAAGTCCCCGGCGCCAGGTGCGCGCGAGGGGCTGGTGCGCAAGACCCTCGAAGGGGTGCCGGTGTCGGATGCTTTCGTTGCCCGTTTGACGGCACGCAAGGGGCTGACGCCGGCCCAGATCCGCACCGCGGTGCGCTTTGCCGGGCTGGTCGGAGAAACCGCCCCGCAAGCTGTCAGGGCGCCTGAGGCGGCCGAAACCGAGGCTCGGCGCGTGGAATCGCTGATCGAGCGTCAGTTGCACAACGCCGATCTGGCGCTGGGAAACCGGGACAGCAGTGTCCTGGCGCGACGCATGGTGACGCGTTACCAGCTGGACATGCTCAACCTGGAGAGCCGCTACGAGGTGACGCGCATGGTGCAGGCCCTGCAGGCACGCGGGCATGGCACCCTGTGTTTTTACGGCCCGCCGGGGACCGGCAAGACGGCCTTGGCCGAACACATTGCCAACGTGCTGGGCGGCCCGCTCATGGTCCGCCAGGCCAGCGACATCATGAGCAAGTTCATCGGCGAGACCGAACAGAACATGGCTGCCATGTTTGCCGAAGCCGAGAGCGAGAACGCGCTGCTGCTGCTCGACGAAGCCGACAGTTTCTTGCAGGACCGGCGCGGTGCCCAACGTACCTACGAGGTCACCGAGGTCAACGAAATGCTGCAGGGCATGGAGCGCTTCAACGGCATCTTCATCTGCACCACCAACCTGCTGGAGCGCATCGATCAGGCCGCGCTGAGGCGTTTCACCTTCAAGATCCGCTTCAAGCCGCTGACGGTGGTGCAGCGCGAAGCCATGTTCGTGACCGAGGTCTTGGGCGGCGATGCCGCTCGGCTCGGGGGCGACCTGCGGGTGCGGCTGGCGGTGCTGGATCAGCTTTGCCTGGGCGACTTTGCTGCCGTGCGCCGTCAGGCGGTCATTTTGGCGACGGAGATGGATGCGCCAGAGTTTCTGGCGCAACTGGAGGCTGAGCATCGCATCAAACCGGAGGTGCGTGAGGCGCGGGGCATGGGATTCCTGTAATAACCATGCTTAAAGAGTGGCTTTTGGGGCTGTCCAGCCGCCGTGAAATCAAAAAATTTCAGATTGATGTCAACCGCGGACGGGTCTGATACGTGATAACCACATGGCGGAGGTCTGACCAAGCCTGCCCGGGGGTACCGGGATGCTGGCCGGTAAGGCTTCCATTTCCTCAATTTTTGTATTGCGGTTATGCACAAAGATCCCATCAAGGTGCCAGAAAAGGGCACTTACAAATGGCAGCTTTTCAAGGAGTGGACTGACGAGTTCCGCCAGACCCATGCCGACCATGTCGCCTACATCGCCCTGCATCTGGCCGGGGTTCTCGACCCCTGCCGCAGCAAGCTCAACACGCTGATCCAGCAGCATCGCCAGCATCAGCGTGATGGCGCCCGGGGCGAGCGTCATCGCCGGGCGATTGCCCGTCTGCAAAACACCATGACGGGCGCCGCCATCTCCTACGAGACCAGCTTCCGCAGCCACTGAGGTGGCAAGACCGGTGCCTTATCCGGCACCAGTTTGCAGGGCCAGCCAATGCAGATAGTCGGCTGAGCCCGCCGTGATCGGCAATTGCACGATCTCGGGTGTTTCGTAGCGGTGATGGGCGTGGATGAAATCCTCCAGCGCCTGATAGACCGCCGCACGGGACTTGATCAGCAGCAGCCACTCCTGCTCGGCACACGGCTGCGCTTTCCAGACATAGAAACTCTTGATCGCCTGCACCTGCACGCAGGCGGCCAGCCGTGCCTGCACGATCTGCCGGGCCATGGTTTCTGCCTCGGCCTCGGAGGCCGTGGTGGTCATCACGAGGCAGAAGGCCTCCGGCATCTTGCTGGTTTTTTGCATGGCAGCAATTTACCGCGAAAGCCCTTGTTTCATCCGCGCCCGCGGGCGGCGCGTCACAACCCGGCCTGTTTCTGTTCCGCTTTCTGCCCCGGCGGCGTCCACCCGCCACCCAGTACCTTGTACAGGACGACCTGGTTCTGCTGTTGCGCCAGCCGGGTCTGTGCGAGCAATTGTTGCACTGCGAACAAAGAGCGTTGGGCATCCAGCCAGTCCAGCGAACTCGCGACGCCATTGCGGTAACGCAGCTCAGCCAGGCGGGCGCGCTCGTCTTCCGCCGTTGCCTGCGCCTGCTGGGCCTTGAGTTGCTCGCCGAGCGTGGCGCGGCCGGCCAGGGTATCGGCCACCTCGCGGAAGGCAGTCTGAATCGCCTTTTCGTACTGCGCCACGGCAATTTCGCGCCCAGCCCTGGCGGATTCCAGGTTGGCACGGTTACGGCCGCCATCGAAGATCGGCACCAGCGCCGAGGGCGCCAGTGTCCAGCCCCAGGTGCCGCTCTTGAACAGATTGTCCAGGTTGCTGCTGGCCGAGCCGGCAAAGGCGGTGAGTGTGATGCGCGGGAAAAACGCGGCCCGTGCGGCGCCGATGCTGGCATTGGCGGCGATCAGCTGCTGTTCGGCCTGGCGGATGTCGGGCCGGCGTGTCAGGACGTCGGACGGCAGTCCGACCGGGAGATCCTTGAACAAGGCGTCGGGTTGGGCGGCCGTAGCGGCGCGCAGCAAGGGCTCGGGCACGGTTTGGCCCACCAGCAGCGTGAGGGCGTTGATGTCTTGCGTCCGCAACCGCAACTGCTGGGCTCCGGCGACGCGGGCGGCGGCGGCCAATGACTCGGCCTGACGCAGATCCAGCGCCGAGGTGGCACCATTGTCGAAGCGCAGCCGGGTCAGACGCAGCGAGTCCTCGCGTGTGGCGAGCGTGCGTTGCGCCAGGTCCAGCAGCTCGGTGTTGGCCTGCAGGCTGAGCCAGGTGCTGGCGACCGAGGCGATCAGGGAGATCTGGGCTGCCTTGCGCGCTTCTTCGGTGGCCAGGTACTGGGCCAGCGCCGCTTCTTTCAGACTGCCCAGGCGGCCGAAAAAGTCCAGTTCCCAGGCTGCAGAGGCCGGGATGCTCAAACCCGCGGTATAGCTGGAGGTGATGCCCTTGTCGAGCTCCGAGGTTGACTGGCGGCTGCCGGTGACGGCTGCGCTGACGGTGGGCAGCTGGTCGGCTCGACGGATCTGATACTGGGCGCGCGTTTGCTCGATGTTGAGCGCCGCCAGACGCAGGTCGCGGTTGTTGGCCAATGCCAGGCGGATGAGCTCGCGCAGGTTGGCATCGTCGACGAAGTCTTGCCAGTCCAGATCGGCGGCCGCGGTGGTCGGTGTTGCAACGGCTTTGGCATCAGGCCACTGGCTGGCCACGGGGGCGGTCGGTCGCTCGTAGCTTGGAATCAGCGAGCAGCCGGCCAGCAGCGCGGCGGCAGCCAGTGCCGGCCAGGTGCGCAGGAAAAGAGGTTTACTCATGCGGATGGACTCCCATGTGCGCAGCATCGTGCGCATGGACCTGGTGTTGGCGTGCGCTGCCCTTGAACACGCTGCGCACCACCACGAAAAAGATCGGCACGAACACCACGGCCAGCACGGTGCCGGTGATCATGCCGCCGATGACGCCGGTGCCGATGGCCCGCTGGCTGGCCGAGCCGGCGCCGGACGCAATGGCCAGCGGCAGCACGCCCAGTGTGAAGGCCATGGAGGTCATGATGATGGGCCGGAAACGCAGGTGGGCCGCTTCCAGCGCCGCCGCGACCAGGCTCTTGCCCTGGGCCTGCAGGTCCTTGGCGAACTCGATGATCAGGATGGCGTTCTTGGCCGACAAGCCGATGATGGTGATCAGGCCAACCTGGAAATACACGTCATTGGCGTAGCTGCGCAGCAGCGTGGCCAGCAGCACGCCGAGCACGCCCAACGGCACCACCAGGATGACGGCCAGCGGGATGGTCCAACTCTCGTACAGCGCAGCCAGGCACAGGAACACCGCCAGGATGGAAAAGGCGTAGACGATCAGGGCCTGGGCGCCGGCCAGTTTTTCTTCGCGCGACAAGCCGGTCCATTCGAAACCGAAGCCCCGCGGCAACTGGGCGGCCAGCTTCTCCATTTCAGCCATGGCGGCGCCGGTGCTGTAGCCCGGCGCGGCGCTGCCGCTGATGCGCATGGCCGGATAACCGTTGTAGCGCACCGTCTGCATGGCGCCCTGGATCCAGCGTGTGCTGGCGAAGGCCGACAGCGGCACCATTTGCCCGCGGTTGTTGGGCACACTGAGCTTGAGCAGGTCTTCCGGCTGCATGCGCGCCGGTGCATCGGCCTGCACCATCACCCGCTGCAGGCGCCCGGCGTTGGGGAAGTCGTTGATGTAGCTCGAACCCAGCGCGGTGGAAATGACGGTGTTGATGGCATCGAAGCCCACCCCCAGGGCGTTGGCCTTGTCGCGGTCGATGTCGAGCTGCAACTGGGCGGCATCTTCCAGGCCATCGGGGCGCACCTGGGTGATGACCTGGCTCTTGGCCGCCATACCCAGCAGCTGGTTGCGGGCGGCCAGCAGGGCGTTGTGGCCCAAGCCGGCGCGGTCCTGCAGCCGGAAGCTGAACCCGGACGAGGAGCCCAGTTCAGGAATCGACGGCGGGCTCAAGGGGAAGATGAAGGCATCGCGGATGCCCATCAGTGCACCGAAGGCGCGGCCAGCCAGATCCTGCGCTGAACTGCCCGGAGCGTGGCGCTCGGACCAGTCCTTGAGCGTGACGAAAGCCAGTGCCGCATTCTGGCCTTGGCCAGAAAAGCTGAAGCCGAGCACGCCGACCATGCTTTGCACTTCCGGCTGCTTGAGGATGAAGCCCTCGACCTGCTGCATCACGCTCAAGGTGCGCTCCTGCGTGGCGCCCGGCGGCAGCTGCACATTGACCAGCATGGTGCCCTGGTCTTCATTGGGCAGGAAGGAGGAGGGCAGGTGCGTGTACACGACCGCTACCGTCGCCATGATGGCAGCGTAGATCACCAGCGTGCGGGCAGCGCGCGGCAGCAGCCGTGCGACCCAGCTTTCATAGCCTTTGGCGGTGCGGGCAAAACCGCGGTTGAACCAGCCGAAGAAGCCCTTCTTTTCGTGGTGGTGGCCGGCTTCGACCGGCTGCAGCAGTGTGGCGCACAGGGCGGGTGTCAGCGAGAGCGCGAAGAAGGCCGAGAAGCCGATCGAGGCGCCCATCACGACCGCGAACTGGCGGTAGATGTTGCCGACCGAGCCGCTGAAGAACGCCAGCGGCACGAACACCGAGATCAGCACCACCGTCACGCCGACGATGGCGCCCGAGATCTGGCCCATGGCCTTGCGCGTGGCCTGCCGCGGCGGCAGGCCTTCCTCGCTCATGATGCGTTCGACGTTTTCCACCACCACGATGGCGTCGTCCACCACGATGCCGATCACCAGCACCATGCCGAACATGGTCAGCACGTTGATCGAAAAGCCCAGCGCCAGCAGCGTGGCAAAGGTACCGAGCAGCGCCACTGGCACCACGATGGTGGGAATGAGCGTGTAGCGCCAGTTCTGCAGGAACAGGAACATCACCAGGAACACCAGTGCCACGGCTTCAAACAGGGTTTCGGCCACCTGCGAGATCGAGATCTTGATGAAGCGCGAGCTGTCGTAGGGGATGGCCCACTTCATGCCCTTGGGGAAATAGGCCTCCAGCTCCTGCAGCTTGTTGCGGACCGCCTGCGCGGTGGCCAGCGCATTGCCGCTGGGCGAGAGCTGCACGCCGATGCCGGTGGACGGCTTGCCGTTCAGGCGCGCCGAAGTGGCATAGGTCTGTCCGCCCAACTCAATCCGGGCCACGTCCTTCAGACGCACGGCGGAACCGTCGGCATTGGCGCGCAGCACGATGCGGCCGAATTGTTCGATACCCGAGAGCTGGCCGTTGACCACCACGGTAGCGGCGATGCCCTGGCCGGCCACGTTGGGCAGGCTGCCGATTTCGCCGGAAGCCACCTGGGCATTCTGGGCGCGGATGGCGGCGCTGACGTCGGCAGCCGACAGGTTGTAGCCCAGCAGCTTGGCAGGGTCGATCCAGATGCGCATGGCACGCTCGGTGCCGAACAGCTGGGCCTGGCCGACACCGGGCAGGCGCTGGATTTCGGGCAGCACGTTACGCGAGGCGTAGTCGCCCAAGGCGACCGGGTCCCAGGCCGGGTCGTCCGACGACAGGATGGTGAACAGCAGGAAGTTGCTACGCGACTTGTCGACGCGCACGCCCTGCTGCGTCACGGCCACCGGCAGGCGCGGCGTGGCACGCGACAGGCGGTTCTGCACGTCCACCTGTGCCAGGTCGGCATTGGTGCCGGGCTCGTAGCTGATGGTGATCTGGCCGGTGCCGTTGGCCTGCGCCACCGACTCCATGTAGATCAGGCCGGGCGAGCCGTTCATCTCGCGTTCGATGACCGACAGCACGCTGTCTTCCAGCGTCTGGGCCGAGGCGCCCGGGTAGGTGGCCGACACCACGATGGACGGCGGTGCCACCGGCGGGTACTGGGCGATCGGCAACTGGGTGATGGCCACGCTGCCCAGCACGATGACGAAGAGCGCGATCACCCACGCGAAGATGGGGCGCTCGATGAAGAATTTCGCCATGTTGGAATCCCTTTAGCGAGCGGGGCTCGAAGCCGCCGGTGCCGGTTTGCTGCCCGGCGGCTGCCATGCCACCGGCTTGACCGGGGCGTCACCGCGCAGCTTCTGGAAGCCGTCCACCATGACCTGCTCGCCGGCCTTCAGGCCGTCCAGGACGACCCACTGGCCGCCTTGCTGGTTGCCGACCTTGATCGGGCGCGGGCTGACCTTGCCGTCAGCGCCCACCACCATCACGCTATCGCCCTGCGGCGAACGCGTCACCGCCTGCTGCGGCAGGGTGATGGCGTTGCTGGCCTGGGCCTGCTCCAGCCGCACGCGCACATACAGGCCCGGCAGCAGCGTGCCGCCCGGGTTGGGTACTTCGGCGCGCAGCGTGATCTGGCCCGAGGTGGCGTCCACCGTCAGGTCCGAGAACAGCAGGCGGCCGGCCTGGGCGTATTCGCTGCCGTCCTCCAGCACGATGCGCACACTGGCGGCATCCTTGCCGGCACGCTTGAGTTGGCCCTGTTCCATGGCGCGGCGCAGCGCCATGACGTCGCCGGCCGACTGTGTGAAGTTCACATACATCGGGTTGATCTGCTGCACCACGGCCAGTTGCGTGGCTTCGCCTTGGCCGACCAGGGCACCTTCGGTCACCAGCGCGCGGCCGATGCGGCCGGAGATGGGGGCGGTGATGTTGGCGTAGCCCAGGTTGATGCGTGCGGTCTGCGCGTCGGCTTCGGCCACCTTGTGCGCGGCGACGGCGTTGGCGTATTCCTGCTTGCTCACGGCATTGGCTTCGACCAGCGGCTTGTAGCGCTCGGCCAGCGTCGCAGCCTGGGCCAGATTGGCCTCGGCACGTGCCAGCGCGGCAGCGTAGGGCGCCGGGTCGATGCGGAACAGCGGCTGGCCGGCCTGCACATCGCTGCCTTCGCGGAACAGGCGTTGCTGCAGGATGCCGGCGGCGCGGGCACGCACCTGCGCCACGCGCGAGGCTTCCAGCCGGCCCGGCAGTTCGCTCACCAGGCCGATGTCGCCCGGCGTGACGGTGACCACGCCGACTTCGGCGGGGGGCATGCCGCCGGGGCCGCCACCCCCGGGCGCAGACGACGGACCGCAGGCGGCAAGCAGCAGGCTGAAGCCCAGGCTGGTCAGCGCCAAGCCGCCACGTGACGGCAAATGGGAGGGCGCGGGCTTGATATCGATCAAGACAGACATGACGTTCCTTCGGGAAGTAAGGGTGAATGGCCGGCGGCAAGCCGCAGCAGAGACCATTTTGCGGATGAAATTTGTCGATTGAAAGAAAGCAGTATACATACAGGCGTGAATGTATGTATAGTTGGGGTATTACAAATACGTTGGAGGGTACCCCCATGGTTCGTCGCACCAAGGCCGATGCGCAGGCTACGCGCAGCAGCCTGCTTGATGCCGCCGAACAGCTGTTCCAGGCGCGCGGCGTCTCGCGCACCTCGCTCAATGAGATTGCCGTGGCAGCTGGCACCACACGCGGCGCCATCTACTGGCATTTCAAGGACAAGGCCGATCTTTTCAACGCCATGATGGAGCGCGTGTCGCTGCCCTTGGAGGAGTCGCTGCAATGTGCGGTGTCCATGCATGCGCAGTGCCCGGTGCTGGAACTGCGTCTGGCCATGTTGGAGGCCTTGCGCAAGACGGCGACCGATGCCCAGACCCAACGCGTGTTCGACATCGCCACACACAAGGTTGAGTACGTGGCCGAGTTGCTGGGGGTGAAAGAGCGCCACCTGCGGGTGCGCAACGAGTGCCTGGCGCGCACCACGCAAGCGATGCAGCAGGTGACCGAATTGCGCGGGCGTCCCCTGTCCGTGGATGTGAACACCGCCGCGCTGGGGCTGCACGTGATGATCGACGGCTTGATCCAGAACTGGCTGCTCGATCCGGACGCTTTTGATCTGGTGGCCACCGGCAGCCAGATTTTCGATACCTACCTGGCCGGTCTGGGGCTGCAGCCGGTTCAGGTTGAAGACAAAAAAGACCGCCTCTCCCTCGCCAAATAAGCGCAGGACGCTATGGATTCGATAGCGAAATGACGCGCAACACGGCCTCGCCGTAGGCCTGCAGCTTCTTTTCGCCGATGCCGCTGATGCCCTGCAGGTCATCCAGCGTCTGCGGGCTGCGCCGGGCGATCTCGGCCAGCGTGGCGTCGTGGAAGATCACATAGGCCGGCAGGTTGTGCTCGCGCGCCACCTCGGCGCGCCAGGCCTTCAGGTTGATGAAACGCACCTGGTCATCGACGCCCAGGTTGACGGCCGCCGGTGCCGTGACGCCGGCGCGGCGTGAGCGCTTGGTGGCCGGTGTCGAGACCGATTCGCGCAGCTGCACCGTGACCTCGCCCTTGAGCACGGCGCGCGAGCCTTCGGTCAATTGCAGTGTGTTGAAGGCCTGGCCGTCCACCGCCACCGCGCCGATGGCGATCAGCTGGCGCAGCACGCCGCGCAGTTGCGCTTCGCTGAATTCGGCACCGAGGCCGAAGGTGCTCAGGGTCTCGTGGCCGTACTGCTTCACCTTCTCGGTGTCCTTGCCGCGCAGGATGTCCATGATGTGGCCGGCGCCGAAGCTGATGCTGCTCATCTGCTGCACGCGGTAGATGGTGCTGAGCAGCTTGCGCGCCGCGTCGGTGCCGTCCCACACGGCCGGCGGGTGCAGGCAGTTGTCGCAGTTGCCACAAGGTTCGCTCTTTTCACCGAAGTAGCCGAGCAGGCGCACGCGCCGGCAATCGGTGGCCTCGGCCAGGGCCAGCAGGGCGTCGAGTTTCTCTCGCATCACCTGCTTGAACTCCTCACCGGCCGGGCTCTCGTCGATCATGCGGCGCTGGTTCACCACGTCCTGCAGGCCGTAGGCCATCCAGGCGTCGGCAGCCGCACCGTCGCGCCCGGCGCGGCCGGTCTCCTGGTAGTAGCCCTCGATGTTCTTGGGCATGTCGAGGTGGGCCACGAAGCGCACGTCCGGCTTGTCGATGCCCATGCCGAAGGCGATGGTGGCCACCATCACCAGGCCTTCCTCGCGCAGGAAGCGGTCCTGGTTGGTCTGGCGCACGGCCGCGTCCAGCCCGGCGTGGTAGGGCAGGGCCTTCAGGCCGGCGTCGCACAGCGTCTGCGCGATGTCCTCCACCTTGCGGCGCGACTGGCAGTAGACGATGCCGGCATCACCCTCATGCTCGCGCTCGATGAAGCGCAGCAGCTGGGTGGTGGCGTCCTTCTTCTCGACGATGGTGTAGCGGATGTTGGGGCGGTCGAAGCTGCTGACGAACTGTCGCGCTTTTTCCAGTTGCAACCGCTCCACGATGTCGGCACGCGTCAGCGCATCGGCGGTGGCCGTCAGCGCCATGCGCGGCACCGCCGGATAGCGTTCGTGCAGCACCGTCAGCGCCCGGTACTCGGGCCGGAAGTCGTGGCCCCACTGGCTGACGCAATGCGCCTCGTCAATGGCGAACAGCGCCACCTGCCCACGCTCGGCCAGCGCATCAAGCTGCGCCAGGAAGCGCGGCGTCGTCACACGCTCGGGCGCGGCGTACAGCAGCGTGAGTTCGCCGCGCAGCAGGCGCCGTTCCACCTGCGCCGCCTGTTCCGAGGACAGGCTGGAGTTGAGAAAGGCAGCCTCGACGCCGGCTTCGTGCAAGGCGCCGACCTGGTCGTGCATCAGCGCGATCAGCGGCGACACCACGATGGTGGTGCCGTGCCCGGCCTGCTGGCGCGCAATGGCCGGGATCTGGTAACACAACGACTTGCCGCCGCCGGTGGGCATGAGCACCAGCGCATCGCCGCCGGCCACCACGTGGTCGACGATGGCCTGCTGCGGACCGCGGAAGGCCTCGTAGCCGAAGACCTGGCGCAGGATGGTTTGAAGAGACAAGGTGTTTGCTATCGAAACAGGAGCGTCTAGCGCATATTCCAAAAGGGCTAGAGCTAAATTTGGCTTGAAATTACATCTGCTCCCAGGGCAGGCCGTCGAAGCGCCAGCCGTTCAGCGTCGAGCGGCGGAAGCTGTCGTCCAGGTCGCCTTCGAAGCCGTGCAGCACGTTGATCAGGTGGGTGAAACCGGCAGCTTCCAGCGCGAGGCCGGCGTCGAGTGTGCGTTTGCCGCTGCGGCACAGCAGGATGACGGGGCGGCTTTTGTCGCCGCCGGCCTCGCGCTCGACGGCCGCGACGAAGGCGGCCGGGTCGGGCGTGAGCTCCGGGTACTCGTACCAGGGAATGTTGTGCACGCCCGGTGGGCGCCCCACGTAGAGCGATTCGATTTCCATGCGCACGTCGACAAACAGCGCATCCGGTTCTTGCTGCAGCAAAGCCCAGGTTTCTTTGGGAAGCAGGTGTTTCATACCCGCTATTGTCCCGGGTTTTGGTGTGGCACTTCCCGCGCGGCGGCGGGACTTTCTACAATTGGCAGTCTATGAAGCCCATCCACTACACCCGCGCCCAGGCCCTGCCGGGCATCCTGGCCCAACGCATTGCCATCCTGGACGGCGCCATGGGCACCATGATCCAGCGCTTCAAGCTCGGCGAGGCACAGTACCGCGGGGAGCGCTTCAAGGACTTCAACAAGGACGTCAAGGGCAACAACGAACTGCTGTCGCTGACCCGCCCGGACGTGATTCGCGACATCCACGAAGGCTACTTGGCCGCCGGTGCCGACCTGATCGAGACCAACACCTTCGGCGCCACCAGCGTGGCGCAGGCCGACTACGACATGGCGCACCTGGCACGCGAGATGAACCTGGCGTCCGCCAAACTGGCGCGCCAGGCCTGCGACAAGTTCAGCACGCCCGACCATCCGCGCTTCGTCGCCGGCGCGCTTGGGCCCACGCCCAAGACGGCCAGCATCAGCCCGGACGTGAACGACCCCGGCGCGCGCAACATCAGCTTCGAGGAACTGCGCGCGGCTTATTACGAGCAGGTGGAGGCGCTGGTCGAAGGCGGCGCCGACGTGCTGCTGGTGGAAACCATCTTCGACACCCTCAATGCCAAGGCGGCGCTGTTCGCCATCGACGAATATTTCGAGAAATCCGGCGAGCGCCTGCCCATCCTCATCAGCGGCACCGTGACCGACGCCTCCGGCCGCATCCTGAGCGGCCAGACTGTCACCGCCTTCTGGCACAGCGTGCGCCATGCGCAGCCGCTGGCCGTGGGCCTGAATTGCGCGCTCGGTGCGGCGCTGATGCGCCCCTACATCCAGGAGCTGGCCAAGGCCGCGCCGGACACCTTCATCAGCTGCTATCCGAATGCCGGCCTGCCCAACCCGATGAGCGAGACCGGCTTCGACGAGACGCCTGAAGTCACGTCACGCCTGCTCAAGGAGTTTGCTGCCGAGGGGCTGGTCAACATCGTCGGCGGCTGTTGCGGCACCACGCCGGATCACATCGGCGCCATCCATCAAGCGGTGGCACCGCTGGCCACGCGGGCCTTGAACAGCGGGCCGTTCTACCGCGAAGCGGCCTAGGCTCCTTATGCGCATCGAGTCTCTGCGCCAGCGGCTGCAGGCGCTCGGTGCCAATCCCCGCCACGTGCACCGGGTGCTGCGCCTGTGGTCGCAGGCCTTGCCGCAGAACCATGGCAAGCGGCCGATCGAGGCCTTTCTGCCGACCACGCTGCGCGTCGCTTTGCCGGCCATCGAGCGTGAACTTGCCGGTCTGACGACGCTGCATTCCGAGCATCCGGGCGAGGACGGCTCGCAGCGTCTGGTGGTGACGTTGCATGACGGCCAACTGGTGGAAAGCGTGCTGCTGCCACCGGGCCGCATTCCGGCGCTGTGCGTGTCGACCCAGGTCGGCTGTGCGGTCGGTTGCGTGTTCTGCATGACCGGCACCACCGGCCTCATCCGCCAGCTCGGCAGTGCCGAGATCGTGGCCCAGGTGGCGCTGGCGCGGCAACGCCGGCCGGTCAAGCGCGTCGTCTTCATGGGCATGGGCGAGCCGGCGCACAACCTTGACAACGTGTTGGAGGCGATCGACCTGTTGGGCACGGCCGGCAACATCGGCCACAAGAACCTGGTGTTCTCCACCGTCGGTGATCCCCGTGTGTTCGAGGCCTTGATGGCGCGCGACGAAGGCCAGGTGCGGCCGGCGCTGGCCCTGTCGCTGCACACCACACGCGCCGACTTGCGCGAGCACCTGTTGCCGCGGGCGCCGCGCCTGACACCGCAGGCGCTGGTGGAGGCGGCCGAGCGTTACGCCCGCGCCAGCGGCTATCCGATCCAGTACCAGTGGACGCTGCTGGAAGGCATCAACGACACCGACGAAGAAGTTGAAGGGCTGGTGCGCCTGCTGCACGGCAAGTACGCCATCCTCAACCTGATTCCCTACAACGAGGGTGAGGGCATGCCCTACCGCCGGCCCAGTGGGGAGCACGCTGCCGACATGGCGCGTCGCCTGCACCAGCGCGGCATCCTGACCAAGCTGCGGCAATCAGCCGGGCAGGACGTGGACGGCGGCTGCGGCCAGTTGCGTGCGCGGGCCGTGCAGGAAAAGGCCGTGCAGGTGCACCGCGTGATTCCGCTGCAGCCCGTGCCGTCAACATGACTGGCTCGTGCCAGTTCATTCAGTACACGTACCCAACAGGCCGGCCGCAAAGCCTTTAAAATCACGACTGATCCAAGGAGCGTTGCAGCGGCATTCAATGTCGTCAGGCTTGGATGTCCCAACGACGCTCACCTGTTTTGAATCCCTCAGGTGAGTCGCATGTCCGAAATTTCCATTCCCCCCATGAAGCTGTCCGGCCTGGAGCCGGTGCTCATCGGCGCGGGCAGTCTGTTCGTCAACATCGGCGAACGTACCAACGTCACCGGCTCCAAGGCCTTTGCCCGCATGATCCTGAACGGCCAGTTCGAGGAAGCGCTGGCGGTGGCGCGCCAGCAGGTGGAGAACGGCGCGCAGGTGATCGACATCAACATGGACGAGGCCATGCTCGACAGCAAGGCCGCCATGGTGCGCTTCCTGAACCTGATCGCCTCCGAGCCCGACATCGCGCGCGTGCCGATCATGATCGACTCCTCCAAGTGGGAGGTGATCGAGGCCGGCCTGCGCTGCATCCAGGGCAAGGGCATCGTCAACTCCATCAGCATGAAGGAAGGCGTGGAGGCGTTCAAGCACCAGGCCAAACTGCTGCGCCGTTATGGCGCCGCTGCCGTGGTGATGGCCTTTGACGAGCAAGGCCAGGCCGATACCTATGCGCGCAAGATCGAGATCTGCGAGCGCGCCTACCGCATCCTGGTGGACGAAGTCGATTTCCCGCCGGAAGACATCATCTTCGACCCCAACATCTTCGCCATCGCCACCGGCATCGAAGAGCACAACAACTACGCGGTCGACTTCATCGAGGCCACGCGCTGGATCAAGCAGCACCTGCCGGGTGCCAAGGTGTCGGGCGGTGTCTCGAACGTCTCGTTCAGCTTCCGCGGCAACGACCCGGTGCGCGAGGCCATTCACACCGTTTTCCTGTACCACGCCATCCAGGCGGGCATGGACATGGGCATCGTCAACGCCGGCATGGTCGGTGTCTACGACGAGCTGGAGCCCACGCTGCGCGAACGGGTGGAAGACGTGGTGCTCAACCGCCGGCCGGATGCCGGCGAGCGCCTGGTGGAAATTGCCGAAAGTGCCAAGGGCGCCTCCAAGGACGACAGCAAAAAGAACGAATGGCGTGCCGCCCCCGTCGCGCAGCGCCTGTCGCACGCGCTGGTGCATGGCATCACCGACTTCATCACCGAAGACACGGAAGAAGCCTACCAGGCCATCCTCGCCAAGGGCGGCCGCCCGCTGCACGTGATCGAAGGCCCGCTGATGGACGGCATGAACATCGTCGGCGACCTGTTCGGCCAGGGCAAGATGTTCCTGCCGCAGGTGGTGAAGAGCGCACGCGTGATGAAGCAGGCCGTGGCGCACCTGATTCCCTACATCGAGGAAGAGAAGCGCCAGCAGGAAGCGGCCGGCGAGGATGTGCGCGCCAAGGGCAAGATCATCATTGCCACCGTCAAGGGCGATGTGCACGACATCGGCAAGAACATCGTCACCGTGGTCCTGCAGTGCAACAACTTCGAGGTCGTCAACATGGGCGTCATGGTGCCGTGCCACGAGATCCTGGCGCGTGCCAAGGTCGAGGGGGCCGACATCGTCGGCCTCTCGGGCCTGATCACGCCCAGCCTGGAAGAGATGCAGTACGTGGCAGCCGAGATGCAGAAGGACGAGCACTTCCGCATCAAGAAGATTCCCCTGTTGATTGGCGGCGCCACCACCAGCCGTGTGCACACCGCGGTCAAGATCGCGCCGCACTACGAGGGGCCGGTGGTCTATGTGCCCGATGCCTCGCGCAGCGTGAGCGTGGCGCAGGGCCTGCTGTCGGATCAGGCCGCCAAATACATCGACGAGCTCAATGCCGACTACGAGCGCGTGCGCCAGCAGCATGCGGGCAAGAAGCAGACACCGCTGTGGCCGTTGGACAAGGCACGTGCCAACAAGACACCGATTGCCTGGACTGGCTACACACCGCCGAAACCGAAGTTCATCGGCCGCCGCGTGTTCAAGAATTTCGACCTGGCGGAGCTCGCCAGGTACATCGACTGGGGTCCGTTCTTCCAGACCTGGGACCTGGCTGGTGCCTTCCCGGCCATCCTGAAGGACGAGATCGTCGGTGCGGAAGCGCAGCGCGTTTTTTCGGATGGCAAGCGCATGCTGCAGCGCCTGATCGAAGGGCGCTGGCTCACCGCCAATGCCGTGCTCGGCCTGTACCCGGCCAACAGCGTGAACGACGACGACATCGAGCTCTACACCGACGAGAGCCGCAGCCAGGTGGCGCTCACCTGGTACGGCCTGCGTCAGCAGACCGAGAAGCAGGTGATCGACGGCGTCATGCGCCCCAGCCGCTGCCTGGCCGACTTCGTGGCGCCCAAGGGTGTCGCCCCTGATTACGTCGGCGTGTTCGCCGTCACGGCCGGCATCGGCGTGGAGAAGAAGGAGCAGTACTTCATGGACGACCATGACGATTATTCCGCCATCATGCTCAAGTCGCTGGCCGACCGGCTGGCCGAGGCCCTGGCAGAGTGCCTGCACCACCGCGTGCGCACCGACCTGTGGGGCTACGCGCCGCAGGAACACCTCAGTCCCGAGGCGCTGATCGCCGAGAAATACCAGGGCATCCGGCCGGCGCCGGGTTACCCGGCCTGCCCGGACCACAGCGTGAAGAAGGACATGTTCGAACTGCTGCAATGCGGCGAGATCGGCATGGGCCTGACCGAGAGCCTGGCCATGACACCGGCGGCCAGCGTCAGCGGCTTCTATCTGGCACACCCGCAAAGCACCTACTTCAACGTCGGCCGCATCGGCGCCGACCAGTTGCAGGACCAGGTGCGCCGCCGCGGCCTGAGCGAACAGGCGCTGCAGCGTCTGCTGGCGCCGAACCTCTGACCGGATCTGGCCGACGGCCCTGACGGGTGCAGGGTCTTGCGCGGTTGCAGCGCTTCCCGGCCGACGGGCGGGGATGTGTCGCCTTGCATGACGCACAGATTTACGCAAGCTTACAAAGCAGACATGCAAAACATGGCGGCAGCTGTTTACCGTTGCGTGGTTGGCGCGTTGAACAGAGATGCGCCAGAGGCTTTCAGCCTGCGGGCCGTTTTCGCAAGAGGAACACAAGATGAACGACATGTCGCAAACTACACCCCGTCCGGTCCGGACCCAGACCTTGTGGGCCGCGATCGCCGTATTGGGCGTGGCCGTGGTCGCCCTGGGCTCGTCGCTGTATTACGTGCAGACGCACCAGGAGGTGATGCACACAGCCGCCGTCAGCCCGGTTCCTGTGCCGGTGGCGGTGCCCGCCCCGAGCGCAGAAAAGAGTACGCCAGCGGTGGAACCCAAGACGACCGCGCCTGCGAAGAAAACCGCCGAGGGCAAGGCCGTGGCCCGGAGTGCCAAGCCGGCGCCTGAGGCCTTGCCCTCGGCCGCTCCGGCGGCCGGCGGCGCCAGATCGTCCGCAGCGGCAACGAGCGTGTCGCAAGCCAAGGAGGTTTGCCTCAACTGCGCCACGGTGACCGCCGTGACACCGGTGGAGCGCGAGGGCACGGGCAGTGGAGCCGGTGCCGTGGCCGGCGGCGTGCTCGGCGCCCTGGTCGGTAACCAGTTTGGCGGCGGCGATGGCAAGACGCTGGCCACCATTGCCGGGGCCGTGGGTGGCGGCATGGCCGGCAATGCGGTCGAGAAAAAGATGAAGAAGGTGACGACCTACCGGGTCGATCTGCGCATGGATGACGGCGACATTCGCAGCATCGAGCAGGCCGCACCGGCCAGCGTGGGCGCGCGCGTGCGGGTCGAGGGCAATACCCTGCAGCCGCTCAACTGAGTACCGGGTTCAGCCGGGTGCGTGCGGCCCAGCCGGGCGCCGCTGGCGTGCCAGCTGCTGGGCTCTGGCCAGGGCCGCCATGCCGACCAGGCTCAACCCCAGCATCAGCCACAGGCCGGCGTCATAGCCGCCGGCCGGGTGCCACAACAGTCCGAGCAGCCACGGCGTTGCCGCCCGGCCCAAGGCCATCGGCACACCGAGTGCCCCGTTGAGGGAGGCCACCTGGGTGCGGTCCACGTATTCGGCGACGGCCGTGCCCTTGACGATGGTGAGCATGCCGTTGCCCATGCCGTAGAGCAGCACGAACAGCAGCACCAGCGCCACCTGGGCGCTGCCGAACCGGGGGGCCATCAGCAGCACGAGCAGCCCCAGTGGAATCAGGCCGGAGATCAGCCGGTTGGCCAGGTGCAGGTCCATGTGGTGTTCGAAGAAATACAGCAGCACCCGCCCCAGCACCTGCAGCACGCCGATGGCCGCCGGCACGGCAATGACCCAGGCCTCGGACAGGCCGTTCTCGCGCAGCAGGCTCACCATGTGCGCCGGCAGCGCCGCCGTCACGCCCATGAGCAGCACGATGAACAGGCCGACCAGCAGGAAGGGGGCGCTCAGCAGATGGTGTTTGATCGGGCTTGGGCGCGATGTCTCATGGTGTGCCGCGTGGCCGTGGCCCGCCGGCGCATGGCGCAGCACGAGCGCGTGCAGCGGCGCACACACCAGCAGATGCAGTGCGGCCAGTACCAGCAGGGCGTGGCGCCAGCCGAAGGCGTGGATCAGCCAGGCGGACAGCGGGATGAACACCGTGCTGGCCAGCCCGCCCAGAAACGTGATGGTGATGATGGCGCGACGAAAGTCGTTGGGGAAGCGCCGGATGACCACGGCGAAGACCGGTGGGTAGAGCGTGGCCGCCAGCCCGACGCCGAGACCGAGCCAGACGGCATAGAAGCCGGCCATGCTGCTGATGGTGCTGTGCAGCGCCAGGCACAGGGCCACCAGCAGCGAGCCGCCGGTCATCACGGCGCGCTCATGGCCGCGGTCGATCAGGCGACCCACCGGGTAGGCCAGCAGCCCTTCGGCCAGCAGCGCCAGGCTGAAGCCGAGCGAAGACTGCGCACGGCTCAGACCCAACTCGCGTTCCACCGGTTCGAGCAACAGGGCGAAGGTGTAGAACACGCTGCCCCAGCTGATGAGCTGCGCCAGCGACAGCCAGCCGATCAGGTGTGGATCGTTGCGGGAGGTGTGGGGCATGTCCGGATTATGGCAAAACCATGCATGAATTCACGGCTTGGCCCTTGTTGTCTATGTGTATGTCGCTATTGATTTGGTAGCAATCGATGGCCCGCAGCATGACCGGGCTGGGCGCGCTGGGCGCGCGGGCAAGCCTGATGGCTGCAGCGCGTCGCGCCATCCCTGAATAGAATGACACGTTGTGTGCATCAGGCGTCGGCTTGCGGCGCGCTGCCGGATTGACCTCTTTACTGCACATGACCTCTGGTTACGCCTCCATTTCCGCCGCCACGCGGCGCTCTGTCCTGTTGCTGTCGTTTGCGACCTTCGCCAGCATGACGGCACAGCGCCTGTGCGACGCCATGCTGCCCGAACTGTCGCGCGAGTTCTCCGTCAGCCTGGCGCAGGCGGCGCAGGTGGTGTCGATGTTCGCCGTGGTCTATGGCCTGTCCCAGCTGTTCTACGGACCGCTGGGGGACCGGCTGGGCAAGTTCCGCATCGTGACCCTGGCCACGCTGGGCTGCAGCGCAGGGAGCATCGCTGCCGTCTTCGCCGCCAGCCTGGACTGGCTGGTGCTGGCGCGCATGCTGGTGGCGCTCGGGGCCGCGGCCATCATTCCGCTCTCGCTGGCCTGGATCGGTGATGCCGTGGCCTACGAGTTGCGCCAGGAAACGCTGGCGCGCGTCGGACTCGGCACCACGCTGGGCATTGCCGGCGGCCAGTTGCTGGGGGGGCTGTTCACCGACACCCTGGGCTGGCGCTGGGCCTTCGGCTTCATGACGCTGCTGTTCGGTGCGGTGGCGCTGCTGCTGTTGGCCGACCTGCGGCGCCAGCGGGCGGCACCGCCGGTGGCGCACAGCACCCAGCCGGTGGTGCGCCCGGGTTTCGTGTCACAGGCGCTCATCATCGTCACCGGCCGCTGGTCGCGCGTCGTGCTGGGCGTGGCTTTCGTCGAAGGGGCGGTCGGTTTCGGTGTCATGGCCATCTGGGCCTCGCACCTGCACCACATGCTCGGCCTGTCGCTGTCGGTCTCCGGCGCCATCGTGGCCTTGTTCGGCCTGGGCGGCATGCTCTACATGGCCGTGGCGCGTTCCCTGATTCGTCGCCTGGGCGAGCGCGGGCTGGTGCGCCTGGGCGTCGGACTGCTGGGCGGCTCGGCGCTGGTGATTGCCGCCACGCCGCACTGGGGCCCCACCGTGCCGGCCAGCCTGCTGGGGGGCTTCGGTTTCTTCATGTTCCACAACACCATGCAGACCAATGCCACCCAGATGGCGCCGGCGGCGCGCGGCACGGCGGTTTCGCTGTTCGCCTCGGCGCTGTTCCTCGGCCAGTCGGTGGGCGTGCTGCTGGCCGCGGCTTTGGTAACGCGCACCGGCTCGGCCGCCGTCATCGGCGCCGGCGGCATGGTGCTGGTGCTGGTGGGCATCTTTTTCGCGCACGCCCTCAAGCAGCGTGATGCGCTCATGCATCTGGAGTGACGGTCGTCACTGAAGAATCCGTGCCGGTCGGCACGGGCCCGGAAATTGCTTTGGTTGTGATGTGAGTCAAAACCAAAGAATGTTGGATACATGAGCAAAACGGAAACCCCGGCCAGACTGCAAACCGATACCTTCCTGCCGTACATGCGCGACGTCATCCGTTGCGAGCAGGCGCTGCAGGAACTCAACCTGATGTGGCGCATGATCGAATCGTCCGCCAAGATGAACTGCCCGGAAGAGGCGCGCGCCATCCTGCCGACCATGGCCGCCACGCGCGATGGCTTCAACCGGCTGGAGCATGAGCTGGTGACCAGCCTGGTGGGCGAGAAAGTGGCCACCGTACTGGCCGAGATCGGCACCAAGGCGCAGTACGTGATCGACATCGTGGTGCGCAACCTGTACGAGCGCACCGCCGATGTGGGTTTTCTGGCCACCGACAACGAACTGTGTGCCTTTGTCGCCGGACTGAATGACGATGAGCGGGCGATCCGGCAGCGCCTGCGCGCCTACCGCGACAAGTACACGGTGTATGACGAAATCATCCTGCTGGATGCGCGAGGCAATGTGCTGGTGCAGATCGACGAGACCACACCACTGGAGGGCAGCACCGATCCGCTGCTGGCGCAGGCCCTGGCCAGTGACGGCTTTGTGGAAACCTTCCGCGCCAGCGACCTGCGTCCGTCCAAGCGGCAGGCACTGATCTATTCCAAGCGCATGCTGCATCCGCAGACCGGTGCGGTGGTCGGCGTGCTCTGCCTGTGTTTCAACTTCGAGCAGGAGATGGCCGGCATCTTTCGCTCACACGGCGACCCGGACGGACGTGCCAACATGCTGCTGCTCGACGGCAACAACCGGGTCATCGAGAGTGCCGACCCGCTGTGGATCCCGGTCGGTGCGGTGGTGCCGGTCAATCAGACGGCGTCGCCCCGCCTGCTGATGTTTGCCGGGCGCGAGTATCTGGTGCGCACGTTCAACGCGGAAGGCTACCAGGGCTATATGGGGCCGGTGGGCTGGCAGGGACAGGCCATGATCCCGGTCGAT
The DNA here is from genome assembly GCA_031426755.1 of Curvibacter sp. Classification (GTDB taxonomy): domain Bacteria; phylum Pseudomonadota; class Gammaproteobacteria; order Burkholderiales; family Burkholderiaceae_C; genus Hylemonella. The sequence continues at coordinate 82,913 of JASJPI010000001.1, read as the reverse complement.
GTGGCCTTTACCGGGGCGACCAGCAACACCCTGGCAGCGCTGGCGCCGGCGGTGCGCGAGGGCCTGCTGTCGCATGCCCAGTCCTTCTCGGCGCCGCTGTACGAGATCATGACCGCGGCCGATACCATCCGGCGCGTGGTCTGGAACGGCCAGGTGATGACGGCCGGCCGGCGCGGCGAGCTGATGAAGCTCAAGACCATCCTCGACCAGATCAGCGAGACCGGCGCGCGCAGCAACGAACTGTTCTCCAAATCGATCGGCGACCTGTACGAAACGGTGCTGGCTTCCAGCCTGCGTGATTCGGAGTTCGTCTCGCACCTGCTGGTCGATCTGCTGGACCGCAACCTGTACGAACGCTCGGACGACTGCCGCTGGTGGGCGCTGACGCCGGAGTTGCGAACGGCACTCGCCGCGCCTGTGTTGAGCGATGCGGCGCGCAAGCAGATCAGCGACATCCTGGATTACATCAACCGCTTGTACACGGTCTATACGCGGCTCTTCGTGTACGACAGCGAGGGCTGCATCGTGGCCTGCACCCAGGCGGGGCAGGGGGACAGCAGTGTGATCGGTCGCCATGTCGATGCGGCGACGCTGGCGCGCGTGCAGGCCTTGCGCAGCGAGCAGGATTATCACGTCACGCCGTTCGAGCCCTCGGCGCTGTATGGTGACCAGCCGACCTACATCTACCACGCGGCGATCCGCGACCCGCAAAACGAATCCCGCATTGTGGGCGGCATTGGCATCGTGTTCGATGCAGCGCCGGAGTTTGCCGCCATGCTCCAGGGCGCGCTGGGCGGCCAGGCCGACATGCAAGCCCTGTTTGTCGATCGGTCGGGGCGCGTCATCGCCAGCACCGATCCTGTCCGGCCGGTTGGCAGTGTGCTGGCGCTCGATGCGCCATTGTCCCAGCTGCCCAAGGGCCAGAGCGCCTCGCGCACCGTGATCCATGACGGGCAGTACGCCATCATGGGCTGCACGGTCTCCAGCGGCTACCGCGAATTCAAGGTGTCGGATGGTTATTCCGAAGACGTGCTGGCCGTCGTGTTCAAGTCTCTGGGTGAGGTGCGGGAGCGTTCGGGGGCGGGTGGCAAAGTACAGGCGCTTCTCAAGAACGACCTGCTCGGCCTGGTCGGACGCGAGTACGCAACCTTCCTGATGGACGGCGCCTTGTTTGCATTGCCAGCCGAAAACGCGCTGGAAGCGCTGCCGGCGAGCAAGATCACCACGGTTTCAACGGGTGAGCGCCGTGGCTGCGTGGGTCTACTGGGTCTGCAGCACGAGGGGCGGGACAGCGCGCCGGTCTGGGTATTCGACTTCGGTTACCTGATCCGCGGCACGCCTTCCTTCATCGACAAGAGCAGCCAGGTGATCATCGTGCGTCATGGCGAGCAGACACTGGGCCTGCTGGTGGATGAGCTGCATGGCGTGCCGGAGTTCAGCGAGGCGCAGATCATGCCCACGCCGTTTGGCAGCCAGGACGACCGTGCGCTCGTCAAGCATTTCATCAAGGCGAATGGCGGGCAGGTGCTGGTCCAGGCGATCGACCCCCACAGTCTGTTCGCCGCCTTGATGAAACGGGACGTGCGGGCCTGCGCCGCTTAAACCCGAAGGGCCGTGCCCTCAGCCGTGGGGCTGCAACGCGTGCCGGTATTGCAGGGCTTCGGCGACATGCTCCAGTTCGGTGCGTGACGCGCCGGCCAGATCGGCAATGGTGCGCGCCACCTTGAGGGTGCGGTGCGTGCCGCGCGCCGACCAGCCCAGCCGCGTCGCGGCGGCGTTGAGGAATTTGAGCGCGGCATCGTCCAGCAGGATGTGCGCATCCATCTCGGTCCCGGCCAGAGCCTGGTTGGGTTTGCCCTGGCGCGCCAGGGCGCGCTCGCTTGCGGCCTGGCAGCGGGTGCGCACCTGCCGGGTTGACTCGCCGGCGGGGGCCTGCAGCAATTCCCCCGCAGGCAGGGCGGAGACGGTCACATGCAGGTCGATGCGATCGAGCAGCGGGCCGCTCAGTCGCCCCTGGTAGCGGGCCACCTGGTCGGGCGTGCAACGGCAGGCGCGCAAGGTGGAGCCGAGATAACCGCAAGGGCAGGGATTCATGGCCGCCACCAGCTGGAAGCGCGCCGGGAAATCGGCGCGCCGGGCGGCGCGGGCGATGGTGATGTGGCCGGTCTCCAGCGGCTCGCGCAGGGCTTCCAGCGCGGCGCGAGGAAATTCGGGCAGTTCATCCAGAAACAGCACGCCATGGTGCGCCATGGAGATTTCTCCGGGCCGCGGTGGCGAGCCGCCGCCGACCAGCGCGACCGCGCTGGCCGAATGGTGCGGGCTGCGGGTCGGGCGCTGGCCCCAGCGGGCCAGCGAGAACTGCCCGCCCAGGCTGGCGATGGCGGCGCTTTGCAGGGCTTCTGCGGTGGACATGGGCGGCAGCAGGCCGGCAAAGCGCTGCGCCAGCATGGACTTGCCGGAGCCGGGCGGGCCGCTGAGCAGGAGGCTGTGGCCGCCAGCGGCGGCAATTTCAAGGGCGCGCTTGGCACCGGCCTGGCCTTTGACATCGGCCAGATTCAGCGCATCGGTGCCGGTGCCCGGTGGCGCCGACACGATGCGCGACCAGCCTTCATGAGCGCCGGCCGGGTCGTCCGCCTCGGCTTGCGGCAGGAACTGCGGCAGCACGTCGAGCAGGTGGCGCGCGCGAAAGACCTGGGCTTCGGGCACCAGAGCGGCCTCTTCGGCGCTGCCGGGCGGCAGCACCAGCCGGGTGACAACCTGATCGTGGTGCAAGGCCAGCGCCATGGCCAAGGCGCCGCGCACCGGGCGCAATTCGCCCGACAGCGACAGTTCGCCGGCAAATTCGTGCCCGGCCAGCCGGGCGCCATCGATCTGGCCGCTGGCGGCCAGGATACCCAGGGCAATGGGCAGGTCGAAGCGACCCGAGTCCTTGGGTAAATCGGCCGGGGCGAGATTGACCGTGATGCGCTTGTTGTGGGGGAACTCCAGCCCGGAGTTCTGGATTGCCGAACGCACGCGTTCGCGGGCTTCCTTCACCTCGGTTTCAGCCAGGCCAACCAGCGTGAAGCTGGGCAGGCCATTGGCCAGATGCACTTCGACGGTAACGCTGGCCGCTTCCAGGCCGAGCAGGGCTCGGCTTTGCACCAAAGACAGGCTCATGGGGCTTTCCTCCACACAATAGTGCATTGCAACCCCAGGTTGGCAACGCCGATGCACCCCTAAGGTGCATACTGTTTATTTATACAGATATCTTAACGCAGCCCCGTGAACATGGTGGACAAAAGCGGGCCGGGAGCTTAAAAAGTGCGCTGGCACGGTCCGTGCTTAACAGGTTCGTCCTTTAACTCACCTATGGAGTGAACAATGAACCTCAAATCCAAAACTGCATTGGCCGTCTTGAGTCTGGTCGCCAGCACCGCTGCTTTCTCGCAGTCCAAGGCGCCGGAACCTGACTACACCTGGAGTTTCAACGTCGGTGCGGTGAGCGACTACCGCTTCCGCGGCATTGAACAGACGGCCGGCGGCCCGTCGGTTCAGGGCGGCATTGATTTCGCGCACAAGAGCGGTTTTTATGCCGGCGCCTTCCTGGCGTCCAACATCAAGTGGATCAAGGAGTTCAACGGTGCCTCCAAGGGTGACTACGAGTTGGACCTGTATGGCGGCTACAAGAGTGCGCTCAGCAACGGCATCGGCTATGACGTCGGTGTGATCACCTACCAGTACCCGGGCAACGATTCCGGTGGCGCGAACACGCTTGGTGGGTCGACCAACTACACCAAAGCCGACACGACCGAAGCCTATGTCGGCGTGAGCTATGGTGTTGCCAGCCTGAAGTACTTCCACAGCGCGGGCGACTTCCTGGGCAACAAGGACACCAATGGCAGCCGCTACTGGGATCTGAGCGCCAACTTCGATGTCGGCAACGGCTTTACCCTGACGCCGCACTTCGGTTTCCAGTACCTGCCGCGCAACTCCACCTCCAACCAGGATGACCTCGCGAACTACGGCGACTACTCGCTGACGCTGGCGAAAGACTTCGGCAACGGCGTTGTGGTATCGCTGGCCGCGATCGGCACCAATGCCAACCGCAACTTCTATACGAGCAGTTCCACTTTCGGCAACGCACGCTATTACGGCAACAACACCCTGGTAGTGGGTGTGAAATACAACTTCTGATTCAACTCACAACCAGAGGAGAACCCATGAAACTCGTTACAGCCATCATCAAACCCTTCAAGCTCGACGAAGTGCGCGAAGGTCTCTCGGCCATCGGGGTGCAGGGCATCACCGTGACCGAGGTGAAGGGCTTTGGCCGCCAGAAAGGCCACACCGAGCTGTACCGCGGCGCGGAATACGTGGTCGATTTTCTGCCCAAGGTCAAGATCGAAGCCGCCGTGTCCGACGAACTGGTCGAGCGCGTCATCGAGGCGATTGAAGGCTCGGCCCGCACCGGCAAGATCGGCGACGGCAAGATCTTTGTGTACAACCTCGAGCAGGTCGTGCGTATCCGCACCGGTGAAACCGGCAAGGAAGCGCTCTGAGGCTCACACAACCAAGAGAACACTGACATGAAAAAACTACTTGTCTCCTTCGTACTGGGTTTGAGCCTGCTGGCCGGTGGCACGGCCGCCTGGGCGCAAGCCACACCCGCGGCGGCACCTGCTGCCGAAGCCAAACCGGCCGAGGCTGCTGCGCCCGCACCGGCTGTTGCGGCACCTGCGGCTGCGGCCACAGCCGCTCCGGCGTCGGCCGAAGCGGCCCCGGCGGCACCCGTGCCCAACAAAGGTGATACCGCCTGGATGATGGTGTCCACCCTGCTGGTTATCCTGATGACCATCCCCGGCCTGGCGCTGTTCTACGGCGGCCTGGTACGCAGCAAGAACATGCTGTCGGTGCTGATGCAGGTCATGGTCACCTTCTCGCTGATCGTGGTGCTGTGGTTCATCTACGGCTACAGCCTCGCGTTCACGGAAGGCAGCGCCTTCATCGGTGGCTTCGATCGCCTGTTCATGAGCGGCATCTGGGACAACGTCGCCGGCACCTTTGCCAACGGCGCCACCTTCAGCAAGGGCGTGGTGATTCCCGAGATCGTGTTTGCCGCCTTCCAGGCCACGTTCGCCGGCATCACCGGTGCCCTGATCGTCGGTGCCTTCGCCGAGCGCATCAAGTTCTCCGCCGTGCTGATGTTCATGGTGCTGTGGTTCACCTTCAGCTATGCGCCGATCGCGCACATGGTCTGGTTCTGGATGGGCCCGGACGCCTACACCGCCAAGGAAGTGGTCGATGCCATGAACGCCAAGGCCGGTTTCATCTGGCAATCGGGTGCGCTCGACTTCGCCGGCGGTACCGTGGTGCACATCAATGCCGCCGTCGCCGGTCTGGTGGGTGCCTACATGGTGGGCAAGCGCATCGGTTATGGCCGTGAGTCGATGGCCCCGCACAGCCTGACGCTGACCATGGTGGGTGCTTCCCTGCTGTGGGTGGGCTGGTTCGGCTTCAACGCCGGCTCGGCGCTGGAAGCCAACGGCTTCGCGGCTCTGGCCTTCATCAACACCTTCGGTGCCACGGCTGCGGCTGTGCTGGCCTGGTGCGTCGGTGAAGCGCTGATGCGCGGCAAGGCGTCCATGCTGGGTGCTGCTTCCGGTGCTGTTGCCGGTTTGGTGGCCATCACCCCGGCTGCCGGCAACGTCGGTGTCGGTGGTGCGCTGGTCATCGGTCTGGTGGCTGGTTTCGCCTGCCTCTGGGGTGTCAACGGCCTCAAGAAGCTGCTCGGTGCCGACGACTCGCTCGACGTGTTTGGCGTGCACGGCGTTGGCGGCATCATCGGTGCCCTGCTGACCGGCGTGTTCAACTCGCCGGCCCTGGGCGGCCCCGGCTTCGTGGCCGACTGGGTCACGGCCACCGGCATCACGGTCGCCGACTACTCCATCGCTTCGCAAGTGTGGATTCAGGCCAAGGCCGTGCTGATCACCATCGTGTGGTCCGGCGTGGTGTCCTTCATCGCCTTCAAGCTGGTGGACCTCACCATCGGTCTGCGTGTCAGCGAGGAAGACGAGCGCCAAGGCCTCGACATCTCCTCCCACGGCGAGAGCGCCTACAACCGGTAAGAGCAAGGGGCGGCAGCCTGGTTCGGTCGGCTGCCGCATTCCAAGCAAGCGAGAGTCTCCTCTGGTTCTTCAGCCCGCAAGAGCTTCGGCTCGAGCGGGCTTTTTGCTGGCTGCGGTGCACAATGGGGCCAGCCGACAAGGCCACAGGAGCACCTGGCATGACGACATCTCTTCACTTGAGCAGCGGCAAACTGCGTTGTGACATTCGCCCCGACCTGGGGGGCTGCCTGGCCGGCTTGTGGTGGGGCGAGCTGCCGGTGTTGCGCTCCACGCCGGCCGAGGCGCTGACCACCGTGCGCCAGGCGGGCAGCTATCCGCTGGTGCCGTTTTCCAACCGGGTGGCACAGGCGCGCCTCAAATGGGCCGGCACCAGCCACCCGCTGGTGCAGAACAACGCCGCTGAGCCGCATGCCATCCACGGTGTCGGCTGGCAGCGACCGTGGGAGGTGCTGGAGGCCGAGGCGCAGTTCGCACTGCTGTCCTACGAGCACAAACCCGATGCGGCCTGGCCCTTTGCCTTCGACACCTCGCAGGCGTTTCGCCTGCGCGATGACGCACTCGAGCTGACCTTGAGCATCACCAACCAGTCGTCGCAGGCCGCACCGGTGGGGCTGGGCTGGCATCCGTATTTCGTCAAGCGGACCGACAGCCACCTGCGCTTTGCCGCCAGCGGACGCTGGGAAATGGGCGGGGACAAGCTGCCGACCCATCGCCTGCCATCGCCGGGACTGGATGCCGACTGCGCCGCGCTGGACGTGGACCACTGCTTCGACGGCTGGAGCGGTGAGGCCGTGCTGAGCGATGCCCGGCTGCGCGTCCATCTCGGCTCGAACCTGGGCCGCCTGGTGGTCTTCACCAACCCGGCGCGCGACACGGTCGCGATCGAGCCGGTCAGCCATGTGAATAATGCCGTCAACCTGCTGGGGCAGGAAGGCATGACGGCCGAGGCACTGGGCCTGACCGTGCTGCTGCCCGGCGCATCGATGACGGCGACTATGGCGATCCGGGTCGAAGCTGTTTAAAGACAGCCGGCGGCATTCCGGGGCTGGGCTGGGGTTACCATCTCGGGCTATGGATTCAGCCCTGCAACACATCACCGATCGCGTGCGCGCTGCGGCCGCCGACGGCACCCCTTTGCGCATTCGCGGCGGCGGCAGCAAGGACTTCTACGGCCAGTCGCTGCAGGGCGAACTGCTCGACACCCGGCCGCTCGGCGGCATCATCAGCTACGAGCCGAGCGAACTGGTGGTGACGGTGCGTGCCGGCACGCCGCTGGCCGAGTTGGAGGCGACCCTGGCCGAGCGCGGCCAGTACCTGCCGTTCGAGCCGCCGCATTTCAGCACCGCCGGCGCGGTGGCCACCGTCGGCGGCATGGTGGCGGCCGGCCTGAGTGGCCCGGCGCGCGCCAGTGTCGGCACCGTGCGCGACTATGTGCTGGGGGTCATGATCCTCAACGGCCGCGGCGAGCTGCTCACCTTCGGCGGCCAGGTCATGAAAAACGTGGCCGGCTACGACGTGTCGCGCCTGATGGCCGGTGCGCTCGGCACGCTGGGCCTGATCACCCAGGTCTCGCTCAAGGTACTGCCCAAGGCCGTGGCCGAGAGCACGCTGGTGTTCGAGCTGGACGAGGCGCAGGCCCTGACCCAGCTCAACCGCTGGGGCTCCCAGCCGCTGCCGATCAATGCCGCCTGCTGGCATGAGGGCGCGCTCATGGTGCGCCTGCGCGGCGCCCAGGCGGCCGTGACAGCCGCCCACAAGACCATGGGCGGCACGACCTTCGACGCCCAGGCCGGGCAGCTCTGGCAAGCGCTGCGCGAACAAACGGCGCCATTTTTCCAGCTGGCGGAGGGCGAGTCGCTGGTGCGCCTGAGCGTGCCCGACACCACGCCGCCGCTGAACCTGGGCCCGACGCTGATCGAATGGGGCGGCGCGCAGCGCTGGCTCAAGCTGCCGCTGGCGCAGCGCCCGGACCTGGGCCCCGTGCTGGCCCATCTGGCCGGCCACGCCACCTTGTTCCGCGCGGCGGACAAGAGCGCTGGCGTCTTCACGCCGCTGGCTGCACCGCTGGACCGTATCCACCGCGAACTGAAAAAGCAGTTCGACCCGGCTGGCATCTTCAACCGCGGCCGTCTGTACCCCGATTTCTGAGCCGCCATGCAAACCAATCTCGCGCCCGAATTCAAGAACACGGCCGACGGCCAGGCGGCCGAAGCCATCCTGCGCAAATGCGTGCATTGCGGCTTCTGCACCGCCACCTGCCCCACCTACCAGCTGCTGGGCGACGAGCTCGACGGCCCGCGTGGCCGCATCTACCTGATGAAGCAGGTGCTCGAAGGCGAGACGCCGACGCGCAAGACGCAGCTGCACCTGGACCGCTGCCTGACCTGCCGCAACTGCGAAAGCACCTGCCCCTCGGGCGTGGACTACGGCCACCTGGTCGACATCGGCCGCAAGATCGTTGACGCCAAGGTGCCGCGCCCGACCGGTGAGCGCTTCGTGCGCTGGGCATTGAAGGAAGGCCTGACCTCGCCGCTGTTCGCGCCCGCCATGAAGATGGGCCAACTGGTGCGCGGCCTCATGCCGGAGTCGCTCAAGGCCAAGGTGCCGGCCGCGCAGGATGCCGGTACCTGGCCCACGCGTGAGCATGCACGCAAGGTGCTCATGCTGGCCGGCTGCGTGCAGCCGGCCATGATGCCCAACATCAACAGCGCCACCGCCCGCGTGCTCGACGCCGCCGGCATCCAGACCGTGGTGGCGGCCAAGGCCGGCTGCTGCGGCGCGGTGAAGTTCCACCTGAACGACCAGGATGGCGGCAAAGCCGAGATGCGCGCCAACATCGACGCCTGGTGGCCGCATGTAGAGGCCGGCGTGGAAGCCATCGTCATGAACGCTTCCGGCTGCGGTGTCACCGTCAAGGACTACGGCCACATCCTGCACGACGACCCGGCCTACGCCGGCAAGGCCAAGCGCATCAGCGAACTGACCAAAGACCTGAGCGAACTGCTGCCCCAGCTGGTGGACAAGCTGCGCGGCAAGGTCTCGGCCAAGGCCGGCCAGATGACCTTCCACCCGCCCTGCACCCTGCAGCACGGCCAGAAGCTGCGCGGCGGTGTGGAGCAGTCCATGGGCGAACTCGGCTTCAAGATCAACACCTGCCGTGTCGAGCCGCACCTGTGCTGCGGCTCGGCCGGCACCTACTCGGTGCTGAACCCGAAGCTCGCTTACGAGCTGCGCGACCGCAAGCTGGCCAACCTGGCCGAGATGAAGCCGGACGTGATCGTCTCCGCCAACATCGGCTGCATCACCCACCTGCAAAGCGGCACCGGCACGCCGGTGAAGCACTGGGTGGAGATGCTGGATGAGGCGTTGGCGGGCTGAGTTCGTCCATCTCGCTCAATGACAGAACGCCGGGCAAGCCCGGCGTTTTTGTTGGTGTAATCCGTCGGCTATCGGCCAGAAGCGGTCGCCCAACCAGCGCTCATTGGGTCAGATGCCGAGGCGCGTCTGCACAACACATGCCTTTCAGCGAGATGCTTCAGGTACAGGTCGCTTGGGCTTCAGATAGCCGCTTAGTCTCAGGCCATCACGCATATTCATCACGAGCAGGGAGATGTTCACCGCGCCGGCCAACAGTTCCAGCCCTTGCAGTGCATAGAACATGCTGTCGAATCTTCCTTCGTTAGCCCACGACGAGAGCACGAAAGCGCTGGGCAGCAACACCAGTAGCCCGTTGCCTGCGGCGATTTTCATTCGCTGTCTCTTGATACTCACAAGTCGGCCACCTCTGCCCTTCGCGAGTGCGAATCCGCTGCCGCCCGTGGCCGCCAACGATGGAATCAGCAGCAACATGCCACTCAATATCGCACATTTCACTGCGGCGATACTGGCCTGATTCATGAAGAGCTCCGACACCACGGTCGAGAGCCAGAAGGTTGTGATACACAGGAGCGCAACAGCCCCAAAAATGCCATGCAATTTCTTCTTCATAACGCTACCTCTCAAGATGGGTTAACACTTTGCAGCTCACGCCGCATGGATTCAAGTGTGTGGTTCGCTGCACTGACTTGGTTTGCAGATATCAACTCAGCCAGTTCCACAGCCTTGACGGCCCAGAGGGCATCAGCCCGGTGGTAAAGTGCCAGACCTTGCGGGGTGAGGTCGTAGAGAGGGGAGCGTCGATGCGCTGGGTTTGGATGCGATTCGACCAACCCATCTTCAAGCAGCAGGTTGAGTTGCTTTTGTGCCCCCTGGCGTGTCACACCCATGCCCTCGCCAATCTGCGGCGCTGTCAACGGTGTGCCAGCAAGGGCTAGGGACCCGAGCAACTGCCACCGGGCGCTAGTCAGACCAAGCGGTGCAACCAATTGGTCACCCCAATGGAGCAACACGCCGTTGAGACGAAACACCGCAAGCGTTAACTGAGTAACAGCTGTGGTATCTGGGCTAGGTACTGAATGTGAGGATGTTTTTTTCTTCATGACAACCAGTTTCCCATATTGGAAGCTGGTTGTCAACAAATTCGCTACACACGGGCAAGGCGAACAACTGCTATGGGTCGAGAGCTGCCTGCCACAGGCGATGCTGTTAAGGAGTCGTCGTCCTTGCCGGCCAAGCCGCCCACAACGCCGCCAGCAGAATCAACGCCCCACCCAGCAGCGTGCGCCCTTGCAACTCTGCCGCACCCATCAACACCGACGACACACTGGCGAACACCACTTCGGTCAGCATCACCAGTGAGGTGGTGGCTGCCGGCAGGCGTGCGGCGCCGAACTGCAGGCCGAGGTTGGCTGCCAGAAACGCCAGGCTGGTGGCCAGTACCAGCCACACCCAGCCGTTCGCCAGCGCGGGCAGTGGCGGCACCAGACCCGAGGGCTGTCCGCCCAGCGCGGTGAGCAGCGCCAGCAGCGTGCCGCCGGCGAACATGGCGACCATGCGCGCCTCATCCGGCGTGTCGCGCAATTTGCGCAACAGCACGTTGGTCAGCGCAAAACTGAAGCCGCCCATCAGCGCCAGCCAGTCGGGCAGGCTGTGGGGCACGGGCCAGGGCGACGCCGGCGTCTTGAGCACGATGACCACGCCAACGAGCGCCAGCAGCAGGCGCAACAGGGCGTGGCCGTGGGGCCGCTCACCCAGCAGGGCCCAGGCCAGCAGTACCGACCAGGCCGGCATCAGGTAGAACAGCAGCACCACGCGCACCACGTCGCCCACCGTCACGGCCCAGTTGAAACCGACGTTGGTCAGGCCCGAGGCCAGCACCAGCAGCCAGAGCAAAGGGTGTTGCAGCAGCGCGCGCCAACTGCCCGGGCGCCAGGCCAGCAGCGCCAGCAGGGCGAGCGCATAGATGATGAAGGTGGACCACAGCGGGTGCAGGCCCTCGGCTTCCAGCAGGCGGAACGGGTACCACGACACGCCCCAGACGAAGGCGTTGAGCACCAGGCCCCAGGCGGCGAATGTGGAGCTCATGGTGGGGTGATGCGGCCGCTGTGCACGGCCGCGGGGCTGGGTGCCACCGCTATCAGCCGTGCAGGTGGTCGTTGCGCGCGATGTCGAGCAGGTGCTCGAGCTCGTCGGCATGCTCGACGCAGTTGCGCGCATGCCAGCGCTTGATCACCCACATGAAGCCGGCCACCACGATGCCGAAGGCGGTGATGGCGCCGAAGGCCGACAGCCCCATGCCGGTGGAGAAGCTGTAGAAAGCGCCCAGGCTCAGGATGCAGGCCTGTTCATTGAAGTTCTGTACCGCGATGGAGCGGCCGGCGCCCATCAGGTTGTGGCCGCGGTGCTGCAGCAGTGCGTTCATCGGCACCACCAGGAAGCCGCCCAGGCCGCCCAGCAGCACCAGGAAGGGCGCGGCCAGCCAGACGTTGTCGATGAAGTTGAGCAGGATCACCAGCAGGCCCATGGCGATGCCCAGCGGCATGACGCCTGTGGCGTGCTCCAGCTTCATGCGCATGGAGGCCACCACGGCGCCGACCGCAGTGCCGATGGCGACCACACCCACCAGCGAGGAAGCTTGCGTCACGCTGTAGCCCAGCGCCGCGGCGGCCCAGGCCAGCACGATGTAGCGCAGGTTGCCGCTGACGCCCCAGAACAGGGTGGTGGTGGCCAGCGAGATCTGCCCCAGCTTGTCGCGCCACAGGCGGGCGTTGCAGGTCCAGAAGTCGGGGATCAGGGAAATCGGGTTGCTGGGCATGGGGCGCATTTCCACGCCGGTGGGGGGGATGCGCGTGTTGAACCAGGCGGCCAGCAGATAGACCACGATCAGTACGGCGATGGCCGCCTCGGGGGCGGTGTCGATGCCGGTGGTGACGAAAGGGCAGTCGACGGACAGCAGGGCGGCAGAGACCGAGTGGCCTACCAGCTGGCCCCCCAGCAGCACGCCGAGGATGATGGACGCAATCGTCAGCCCTTCGATCCAGCCGTTGGCCTTGACCAGTTGCGAGGCCGGCAGCAGCTCGGTCAGGATGCCGTACTTGGCGGGCGAGTAGGCGGCGGCACCGAGGCCGACGATGGCATAGGCCATCAGCGGGTGGGTGCCGAACAGCATCAGCAGGCAGCCGATGATCTTGATGGTGTTGCTGATCAGCATGACCTTGCCCTTGGGCAGGGCATCGGCGAAGGCGCCGACGAAGGGCGCCAGCACCACATAGAACAGGGCGAACATCGGCACCAGTGCGGCCTGCTGCCATTCCGGGGCAGACGAGCTGCGCAGCAACTGCACGGCCCCAACGAACAGGGCGTTGTCGGCCAGCGAGCTGAAAAACTGCGCCGACATGATGGTGTAGAAACCGCGTTTCATGGTCTACGGGTGGGCCCCAGTGCGACTGATGGCAGGTGTTTTGTGATGGATATCCAAGCGACAGCGGGTTATAGCACGCCAGGCAATGTCAAAATCAGCACACCAACCTGTCCATGCCCACCATAATGTCGCGCCCGATTCAAGCCACCATCCATACCGCCGCCCTGCGCCACAACCTGGCGCGGGCACGGCAGACTGCCGCCGATGCCAAGGTCTGGGCCGTGGTCAAGGCCAATGCCTACGGCCACGGCATCGAGCGCGTGTTCGACGGGCTGCGCGCGGCCGATGGGTTTGCCCTGCTCGACCTGAGCGAGGCCGAGCGCGTGCGGGCGCTGGGCTGGCGCGGTCCCATCCTGCTGCTGGAGGGGGCGTTCGAGCAGCGCGACCTGGAGCTGTGCTCGCGCCTGGACCTCTGGCACGTGGTGCACTGCCAGGAGCAGATCGACATGCTGGCCGTGCACAAGACCCATGTGCCGCACCGCGTCTTCCTCAAGATGAACAGCGGCATGAACCGCCTGGGCTTTCGCCCCGGACAGTTCCGCGCCGCCTGGACGCGGCTCAACGCCTTGCCGCAGGTGGACGAGATTTCGCTCATGACCCATTTCAGCGATGCCGACGACGCGCGCGGCATCGCCCGCCAGGTGGCCGCCTTCAATGCCGCTACCGAAGACCTGCCCGGTGAACGCTCCTTGAGCAACAGCGCCGCCATCCTGCGCCACATGGGCGGCCAGCCCGGTCCCGGCCTGGTGTCGGACTGGATCCGTCCCGGCGTGGTGCAGTACGGCTCGGCGCCCGACTTCCCCGAGCACAGCGCCGCCGACTGGGGCCTGCAGCCGGCCATGAGTTTGCGCTCACGCATCGTGGGGGTGCAGACGCTTCAAGCGGGCGACACGGTCGGCTACGGTTCCATCTTCACCGCGCCGCAGCCGATGCGCATCGGCGTGGTGGCGTGCGGCTATGCCGACGGCTACATGCGCTGCAGCCCCGGCACGCCCGAAAAGGGCACGCCAGTGCTGGTCGAGGGTGTACGCACGCGTACCGTGGGCCGCGTCAGCATGGACCTGATCACGGTGGACCTGACGCCGGTGCCGCAGGCCGGCCTCGGCAGCGAAGTCACGCTGTGGGGGCAGTCGACCCATGGCGCGCTGCTGTCGATCGACGAGGTGGCACAGGCGGGTGGCACCGTCGGCTACGAGCTGATGTGTGCGCTGGCGACGCGGGTGCCGGTGGTGGTGGTCTGACGCTTCCACGTCGCTGAGCGATGCTCAGGCCAGCTGAGCGCAGAGAAGTCTTGTCGGGGAACGCCGTGGAACCGGCTTTGCCGGGCCGCTGGCGTTGCCCCCTGCGAGGGGGTGGCGCAGCGACACGCCCTTTGCGTAGCCTGGGGGTGTTTCATTTTTTTCGCAGGCCCAGCGCCATGACGGTGCCGACGACGATGAGCGCGCCCACCACCTGCACCGGCGCGATGGTCTGGCCCAGCAGGCCCCAGGCCAGCACCAGCGCCGCCACCGGTTCCACGTTCATGATGGGTGAACTGCCCACCACGCCGAGCTTGGGCAGCAACGTGAACATGATGGTGAAGGCGGTGCCGTAGAAGAAGGTCAGCAGCGCCAGGCCCCACCAGCCGGCCGTGGCCTGCGGCAGGTGAAAGCCGCCCTGCACACCGACGCCGACCAGGGCCAGCAGACCGACCAGGCCCATGGTGATGGCGGTGCGCACGCGGCCGTCGACATCGGCCACTTCATGCTGTGTCAGCACCAGCGCCGCACCGAACACGGCGGCGGCGGTCAGTGCAAAGGCCACGCCGGCACCCATGCGGCCCCACTGCCCGGCCGCACCGAGACCGGAGGCGGCCCCCAGCACATCGAGTGCCAGCGCCAGCCCGAACAGCAGCACCGGCATGGTGATCAGCACCGCACGTTCCGGGCGGTGCCGGTAGAGCAGCCAAGCGAAGCCGGCGGTCCACAGCGGGTAGGTGTTGAAGGTCAACAGGGCCAGCGCCACCGGTAGCCGCGCCACCGCGGCATACAGACACAGACTTTGGATGGCGACCAGCCCACTGATGAGCAGCAGCATGCGGCCTTGCTTGGGCCGGAACGTGCGCGGCACACCTTGCCAGACCACCAGCAGGGCGACCACGGCCGCCGTCACCAGGCTGCGCACCGCCACCGCGGTGGCGACGTCCAGCCCGTGGTTGAAAGCCAGCCGCGCGGCCACATGGTTGGCGCCGAACATGCAGGCCAACAGCAGCAGGGTGATGAAGGCGGTGCGGTTGAGCGAGGTCTGCATCAGTACAGGTCGCGCACCCGCGCGTGCAGGCGTGACAGACCGAGCAGGGCGTCGGTGAAGGGGGTGGCCACGCCGGTGAGGGCGCCGAGTTCCTTGACCACCGTCACCAGGGCGTCGAGCTCCACCGCCCGGTTGGCTTCCACGTCCTGCAGCATCGAGGTCTTGAAGGCGCCGAGCTTGAGCGTGACGGCATGTCGGTCCTCGGGCTGCTGGGCGATCGGGATGCCGATGCGTGCACCGATCTCCTTGGCCTCCAGCATGACGCGTGAGATGAAGTCGCGCACCAGCGCGTCACCCAGGATCAGGTCGGTGGTGGCGCCGGTGAGGGCACTCACCGGGTTGACCGTCATATTGCCCCAGAGCTTGAACCAGATGTCCTTCTGGATCTGCTCAGCCACCTCGACCTCGAAGCCGGCTTGAGCCAGCAGGTCGGCCAGCTGCTGCACGCGCTCGGTTTTTTGGCCCGAGGGTTCGCCGATGATGAGTTTGTTGCCGAAATGGTGCTGCACCCAGCCCGGCAGCTTGAGCGAGCAGCTGGCATGCACCACGCCGCCGATGATGCTGGCCGGGGGAATGGCGGCGGTTATCTCGCCGCTGGCATCCACCGCCTGCAGGCGTGTGTCGGCGAAGGTGCCGCCGAAATCCTGGAAGAACCACCAGGGCACGCCGTTCATGGCGGTGAGCACCACGGTGTCGGGTCCGATCAACGGGCCGATGCGGCGCGCCACCTCCGGCAAGGCCGGCGCCTTGACGGCGATGACCACCAGGTCCTGCACGCCCAGTTCGGCCGGGTCGCTGCTGGCACGCACCGTGGCCGTGGTTTCTGCCGGGCCACTCTGGCAACGCAGGCCGTGGCGCTGCAAGGCGTCGAGGGTGGCGCCGCGTGCCACCACGCTGACCTGGCAGCCGGCGCCCGCCAGCCGCGCGCCGATCCAGCCGCCAATGGCGCCGGCACCGTAGATGCACACCCTGTTGAATTTTTTATGAGCCATTTTGGCCTGTAGCCCCCGTCAATACTGCGGTGACCGCTCTAGTTTTGATAGCTGGTGTCGAGTCGGTCGACTTGCCGTACCAGCGCGTCGAACACATCCTGGCCGGCGCCGTGGTGGGGGTTGAACTGCAGCGCGTCGCGTGTGCACTTCTGTGCGATGGCCTCGGGCACGGGAATGGCCGCGCCCATGCTCAAGGTCGCCATCTGGATCTCGCAGGCGCGCTGCAGCGTCCACAGAACAGCAAAGGTCTGCGCCAGCGTCTGGCCCCAGGCCAGCAGGCCGTGGTTGCGCAGGATCACGGCCGGTTTGCTGCCGATGCTGTTGAGCAGGCGCGGCGCTTCCTCGGCGTGGATGGTGATGCCCTCGAAGTCGTGGTACGCCACCATCTCGTGCAACTGCGCGCTGTAGAAATTGGTCTGTTGCAGGCCGCCTTGCAGGCAAGCCACCGCCACGCCGGCCGTGGTGTGGGTGTGCATGACGCAGTGCGCGCCTGCGATGCCGGCGTGGAGGGCCGCATGCACGGTGAAGCCGGCCGGGTTGACCGGGTGCGGCGAGCCGTCGAGCACGCGGCCCTGCAGGTCGATCTTCACCAGGTTGCTGGCCGTGACTTCGCTGTAGTGCAGGCCGAAGGGGTTGATGAGGAACTGTTTGTCGTTGCCGCTCACGCTGGCCGGCAGGCGCAGCGTGATGTGGTTGTAGATCATCTCGGTCCAGCCCAGCAGGGCGAAGATGCGGTAGCAGGCGGCCAGTTGCAGGCGCGCCTGCCATTCATCCGGGTGCATGTGCGCCGGGGTGGCGGGTTTCAGCATGGCATTCATGGCGGAGTCCCATCAGTGTGTCGAAATATCCCGACGGTCGCGCAGAGGAGGTTTCAGCGCCGGGCCGAAGAGCCGCAGCCTCCGGCGCGGCCCCACAGGGAGCGACACGCAGTGCGCGACCGTGGGGGTCATTCAGGCGTCGGCGGTGAAGCCGATGGCCTTGACCAGCGGGCCCCAGCGGTCGTGGTCGCGCTTGAGCAGGGCAGCCAGTTCGGCCGGTGAGGACGAAGCCGCCTCCAGCCCCATGGCGGCCAGGCCCTCGATCACATCGGGGGCGGCCAGCGCGTTGCGCAATGCGGCGTTGACGCGCTGCACCGTCGCGGCCGAGGCACCGGCCGGCAGGTAGAAGCCGAACCATTCGTTGAAGGCCATGTCTTTCAGGCCCTGCTCGGTGAGGGTGGCCACCGTGGGGGCGAACTTGCTGCGCTTGGCGCCCGAGGTGGCGAGCAGGCGGCATTTGCCGGCGGCCACGTGCTGCGTGAACTCGCCTACCGGGCCGGAAACGGCCGGCAGCTGGCCGCCGATCATGTCCAGGATGGCCGGCTGCGTGCCGCGGTAAGGCACATGCTTGAGATCGACGCCACCGCTGCGGCCGATCAGCGTGCCGATGAAATGCGGCACCGAGCCGGCAGCGGGCGAGCCGAAGTTGGCTTCGCTGGGGTTGGCCTTGCACCAGGCCAGGAACTCGGTCACGGTCTTCACCGAGGCCGGCACCGAGGGACCGACGGCGAAGCCGAAGTCGAAGGTGCAGCCCAGCGACACCGGCACCACGTCGCTTTGCGGGTCGTAGGGCAGCTTCTTGTAGATGTGCGGGTAGATGCCCAGCATGGACATCGGCGTCTGCAGGATGACCGAGCCGTCGGCTGGCTGGCCCTTCATGGCCTGGATGGCAATCTGGCCGCCGGCACCGGTCTTGTTCTCCACCACGGCGCTCTTGGCATAGCCGGTACGCAGCTTGTCGGCCACGCGGCGGCAGATGGTGTCGGAGGTGCCGCCGGCGGCGAAACCGGTGACCAGTTTGACCGACTCCAGGCTTTGCGCCCAGGCAGCCTGGCCCAGGCCGGCGAGCAGCGCCGAGGCGCCGGTGGTCTGCATCAGTTGACGGCGAGAGAAGTTCATGAAGGTCTCCTTTGATTAATGGGACGGACAGAGAAATCAGGATTCATCGCGCAGCCAGACCACGGCCCCGGAATGGGTGACCGCGCCCTGGTGGCTCGGGCGGACTGTCAAGGCATATTTTTCCAGCAGGCCGCCGCAGGCGCTACCCGTGTTTACCTGCACAGCCGCCAAGCGCTGCGCCAGCTCGGTGGCACTGAGTTCGACGCTGATGCTGCGCGCTTGCGGCCGGGCATCGATGGCGATCATGTCGCCGTCGCGCAGCGCGGCAATCGGCCCCTTGTCGGCGGCTTCCGGGCCGGCGTAGCCGATGCACAGGCCGCGCGTGGCGCCGGAGAAACGACCGTCGGTCAAGAGCGCCACCTTGTCGCCCATGCCCTGGCCGTAGAGCACGGCGGTGATGCCCAGCATCTCGCGCATGCCGGGGCTGCCTTTGGGGCCTTCGTTACGGATCACGATCACGTCGCCCGGCTGGTAGCGCATGGCCTGCACGGCGGCCTGGGCCTCTTCCTCCGATTCGAACACGCGCGCCGGACCGCGGTGCACCAAGGTCTGGAGGCCGGCGGTTTTCAGCAGCGCGCCGTCCGGGCAGAGGTTGCCCTTGAGCACGGCGAGGCCACCGTCCTTCGAGATGGCGTTTTCAAAGCGGCGCACCACCTCGCCGTCCGGCGCGTTGGCCCCTTCCAGCTCCTCGGCCAGGGTGCGGCCGGAGAAGGTGAGGGCATCACCATGCAGGTGGCCGCTTTTCAACAACTCACGCAGCACCACGCCGGCACCACCGACGTAATACATGTCACGCGCCAGGTACTTGCCGCCGGGGCGCAGGTCGGCGATCAGGGGGGTGCGGGCAAAGACCTCGGCCACGTCGTCCAGATGGAACTTGATGCCGGCCTCGTGCGCAATGGCCGGGATGTGCAGCGCCGCGTTGGTGGAGCCGCCGGTGGCCGAGACCACGGCGCAGGCGTTCTCCAGGGCTTTGCGCGTCACGATGTCGCGCGGCAGCGGCGCATCCCCCATCACGGCTTTCATCAGCGTCTTGCCGGCGCGGCGCAGCAGCGGGGCTCGTTCGCTGAACACGGCCGGCACCATGCTGGAGCCGATCGGCGCCAGGCCCAGCGCTTCCGACACCATGCCCATGGTGTTGGCGGTGAACTGGCCGGCGCAGGCGCCGGCGGTCGGCAGGCAGGCGCGGCTGATGGCGTCCAGCTCGTCGTGCGTGGCGTCGCCGGCCAGCACCTTGCCGATGGTTTCGTAGGTGTCGACCACATTGAGGTCGCGGCCATGGACGCCGGGTGTCTGGCCGGGCAGGGCCGAGCCGCCGTGCACAAACACGCTGGGCACATTGCAGCGCACCATGCCCATCATGAGGCCTGGCAGGTTCTTGTCGCAGGCGCCGATGCCGAAGATGCCGTCCCACTGGTGGCCGCGCACCGAGGCTTCCACGCTGTCGGCGATCAGCTCGCGCGAAATGAGCGAGAAGCGCATGCCGGAATGCGCCATGGTTAGGCCGTCCGACACCGAGACCACCGGGCACTCGTGCGGCGTGCCGCCGGCGGCGTAGATGCCGGTCTTGGCGTGCTGGGCCTGCTCGCGCAGGTTCAGGTTGCAGGGGCTCATCTCGCCGCCGGTGTGGAAGACGCCGATGTGCGGCCGTGTGATGTCGTCCTCGTCCTGGCCCAGCGCGTGCAGGAAGCTGCGCGTGGTGGCGCGGATCGTGCCCTCGTAGATCGTGGCGGAGCGGAATTTGCGTTTCGGTTCGGTCATGGCGTCATCCGGCGTTCAGGTGCAGGCCATTGTCCATCTTGATGATCTCGCCCGTCATGCCGGGCATGCGCTCGGTGATGAAGCAGGCCAGCGCCGCCACTTCCTCCGGCTGCGAGACGCGCTGGAGCGGCGAGCTTTCGGTCTGCACCTGCCGCACTTCGGCGTGGCGCACGGCGTCCAGCACGCGGCTGGGCAGGCCGCCCTCGACGAAACCCGGCGCAATGGCGTTGACGCGGGTCTGCGGCCCCAGCGCGCGCGCCAGCGACAGCGTGAGCGTGTTGACCGCGCCTTTGGAGGCGGCATAGGCCATGGACGAGCCGCGTCCGATGACGCCACCGATGGACGAGATGTTGACCACGCTGCCGTGGCCCGAAGCCTTGAGTGCCGGGACGCAGGCGCGTGTCATGCGGTACAGGCCGACGGTATTGACGTCGTAGGTGCGGTGGAACTCTTGTGGATCGAGTGCATCGAGGTCGGTGTGCGTTATGAAACGTGTAGTGCCGGCGCAGTTGATCAGCGCGTCGATGCGGCCGAAGCGTTGCAGCGCGGCGGCGGCAAAGGCCTGGCAGCTGTCGTCACTGCCCACGTCGAGGTGCTGCAGCAGCGGGCTGATGCCATGGGCTTCGCATTCGGTCGCCACGTCCAGCAGTTGCACGTGGTTGGCATCGTCCAGCCAGCTCAGGGCCAGTTGCCAGCCGTGCGCGGCGAACTCGCGCGCGCAGGCGGCGCCGATGCCGGTGGCGGCACCGGTGATGAGGCAGACGCGCTTGGTTTCCATTGGGATCAGTAGGTTTTGTCGCCGGCGGCAACCGGTTGGAGATGGGTCTTGAAGACCGAGGCCAGTGCACTGGTCTGGCGCACCAGGATCTGCGTGTCCAGGCCGACGGCCACGAAGCTGGCGCCCAGCGCCAGGTAGTGGCGCGCCAGTGTTTCATCGCTGACCAGGATGCCGGCCGCCTTGCCGCTCCTGACGATGCGGCGGATCGCGTCGTCGATGGCTTGTTGCACCTCCGGGTGCTGGGCATTGCCGACATGGCCGAGCGAGGCCGACAGGTCGGCCGGACCGATGAAGACACCGTCCACGCCCGGCGTGGCGGCAATGGCGTCCAGGTTGTCCAGGCCGGCTTTGGTTTCCACCTGCACCAGCAGGCAGACCTGTTCGTTGGCCTCTTTCGCGTAGTTGGGGTAACGGCCCCAGCGCGAGGCGCGCGCACCCGCCATGCCGCGGATGCCGCCCTGGCCGTCGTCCTGCGGGTAGCGCATGGCGCGCACCAGCGCGGCGGCCTGCTCGGCGGTGTCCACCATCGGCACCAGCAGGGTTTGGAAGCCCAGGTCGAGGAACTGCTTGATCAGCGCCGTGCCGGCCTCGCCATGGCCCAGCGGTACGCGGCCGATGGCATGGGTGCCGGGGTAAGCCGCCACGGCCTGCAACTGGCCGAGCAGCGTGGTGAGCGTGTTGGGTGAATGCTCGCCATCGAGCAGCAGCCAGTCGAAGCCGGCGCCGGCGCAGATCTCGGTGCTGATCGGGTTGGCCAGGTTGACCCACAGGCCGATCTGCGCCTGCTTGTTTTGAAGGGCTTGCTTGAAAGGGTTGATGGGCGTCTTCATGGAGGTGTTCAGGTAAATCGGAATTTCAGGGTGCCGAGCGGACCATAGTCTGCCTCGAACAGGTCGCCGGCTTGGCCCGACACCGGGCGCGTGAAAGAGCCGGCCAGCACGATCTGTCCGGCCTCCAGCTGTTCGCCCCAGGGCGCGAGCTTGTTGGCCAGCCAGGCGATGCCGATGGCCGGGTGGCCCTGCACGCCGGCGGCCAGCCCGGTTTCTTCCACCACGCCGTTCTGGCGCAGGATGGCGCCGATCCAGGGCATGTTCACGTCGGTGGGTCGGGCGCGCGCGGCACCGACCACGATGCCGGCATTGGCGGCGTTGTCGCTGATGGTGTCGAACACCTTGCGCATCACCTTCGTATGGCGGTCGAACTGCTCGATGCGGGCATCGATGATCTCGATCGCCGGCGTCACGTAGTCGGTGGCGGCCAGCACCTGCTCCAGCGTCACGTTCGGCCCTTTGAGCGGCGCCTTCAGCACGAAGGCCAGTTCCACTTCGACGCGCGGCGCGATGAAGCGCGCCGCCGGAATGTCGAGCACCTGGCCCGGCGTGCCGGTGAACAGCATGGCGTCCAGCAGGGTGCCGTAGTCGGGCTCGTCGATCTGGCTCGACTGTTGCATGGCGCGCGAGGTCAGGCCGATCTTGTGGCCGATGACTCTGCGCCCTTGTGCCAGCTGCAGCACCACCCAGGCGCGGCTGACGCGGTAGCCGTCCTCGATCGTCATGCCGGGGAAGCGCTTGGAGAAGTGCTCCAGTTGCGTGCGCGTGTCCTGCGCCTGCTGCAGCTCGGCGGCCAGTTGCCGTGTGAGTTCCGGGGTGAACATGGTCATTGGAACAGCGGATGGATGTTGCTGTGTTTGGCGTTGTAGACCTCGGCGCCTTCGTCGATCTGCAGCGTGATGCCGAGGTGGCGTTGCGAAAATATCGAATCAAAATGGGCCTTGACCCGCGCCAACAATGCGTCGCCAGCTCTTGTTTTGATAGCATTCGAGCGACCGTAGCCCATGCGCAGGTTCAGGTAGACGAAGGCATAGTCGTGCTGGCCGTCGGCTACCGCGTAGTGCGGCGCCGGGTAGGCCAGCACGCGCGTGCCGCCGATGGGGAAGACCGGTTCACCGGTTTCATCGCGCTGCTGCACCATGGTGTCGGCCAGGTCGCGGCACAACGCCGTCATGTCGGTTTCCTTGTCGAGATTGGCGGTGTAGAGGATGACGAGGTGCGGCATCGTGAAGTCCTTAGAGTCTCGGGAAGGCGCGGTAGCCGTGGGCGCTGCTGGCTTGCGCCGCAGGAATGGCCTGGCCACTCTGCGGCGTGACCGGGAACACGGCATTGATCTGGCCGGTGCCGGAGGCGCCGAAGTAGGGCGTGACGATCTCGGCGCGGCCGTCGTAGTCGGACCAGCCCAGCGCCCCCAGCAGCATGGCGGTGTCGTGCATGAAGCCTTCGCCATGGCCCTTGCTGGCGTACTCGGGCAGCATGTCGCAAAAGGTTGCCCAGTCGCCGGCCTGCCACAGGCGCAGCACGTCGCGGTCCATGTGCTCCAGCAGCGGGCTCCAGATCCTGAACGCATACTCCGGCGCCAGGCCGTTCTGCGCAAAGCGGTGGCTCAAGGAGCCACTGGCGAAGAAGGCCACGGTGCCGTCGTAGTGCTCCTCCACCGCGCGGCGCATGGCCCAGCCCAGGCGCGCGCTGTCGGCCAGGTAATGCACCTGGCACAAGGCGGAAACCGACACCACCTTGAAGTGCTGGTCGGCGTTCATGTAGCGCATCGGTACCAGCGTGCCGTACTCGGGCGCCAGCGTGGTGGCCGGGTGGGCCAGGGTCTCGACGCCGTGTTCGTTGCACACACGCGCCAGCAACTGGCCGAGTGCCGGGTTGCCAGGGAACTCGTAGGCGAGGTTGCTGATGAAGTGCGGCAGCTCGTTGCTGGTGTACAGGCCCTTGAAGTGCGGCGCGCAATTGACGTGATAGTTGGCGTTGACCAGCCAGTGGGTGTCAAACACCACGATGGTGTCCACGCCCAGTTCGCGGCAGCGGCGGCCGATCTCCTTGTGTCCGTCGATCGCGTCCTGCCGCGTGCCCTGGCGCGGGCCGGGCAGCTCGCTCAGGTACATCGAGGGCACATGGGTGATCTTGGCGGCGAGCGCTAACTTACCCATGTGGGGTCTCCCGGGTTCGTGGCCCGCCCCTGGAAGGGGAGGGTCGGGGTGGGGTGAGCGTCCATGCGCCCCGAGTGGGGAGCGGCTTCATGTCGTTCCCCAATGTGGAATGTGATGGGAACCCATCGAGACAGCGATGTTCTTCGGCTCCAGGAACACCTCGTAGCTCCAGGTGCCGCCTTCGCGGCCGGTACCGCTGGCCTTGGTGCCACCGAAGGGCTGGCGCAGGTCCCGCACGTTCTGGCTGTTGACGAAACACATGCCGGCCTCGATGGCAGCCGCCACCCGGTGCGCACGGCCGAGGTTCTCGCTCCAGACGTAGCTGGACAGGCCATATTGAATGTCGTTGGCCAGGCGAATCGCATCCGCCTCGTCCTTGAACGGAATCAGGCAGGCGACCGGGCCGAAGATTTCTTCCTGCGCGATGCGCATGCGGTTGTCGACGTCGGCGAACACGGTGGGCCAGACGTAGTTGCCGCCCTTCACGCGTGCTGACAACTCGGGGGCGTAGCTCGGGCGGTCCAGCCCGCCGCACAGCAGCGTGGCGCCCTCCTTGGGGCCGAGTTCGATGTAGCTGCGCACCTTGGCCAGATGGTTCTTCGAGATCATCGGCCCGATGATGGTGTGCTCGTCCTGCGGGTCGCCTACCGTGATGCGCTTGGCGCGTTCGGTGAACCTCTGCACGAAGTCGGCGTAGAGGCTCTGCTGCACCAGGATGCGGCTGCCGGCGGTGCAGCGCTCGCCGTTGTTGGAGAAGATCATGAACACCGCGGCATCCAGCGCGCGTTCCAGATCGGCGTCGTCGAAGACCACGAACGGGCTCTTGCCGCCCAACTCCATGCTGAACTTCTTCAGGCCGGCGCTTTTGACGATGTGGTTGCCCGTGACCGTCGAGCCGGTGAAGGAGATGGCGCGCACGTCCGGGTGGGCGCACAGCGGCTCGCCGGCTTCGCGGCCGGTGCCATGCACCATGTTGAGCACGCCGGCCGGAATGCCGGCCTCCAGTGCCAGTTCACCCAGGCGCGCCGCGGTCAGCGGCGAGAGTTCGCTCATCTTGAGCACGGCGGTGTTGCCGAAGGCCAGCGCCGGCGCCACTTTCCAGGTGGCGGTCATGAACGGCACATTCCACGGCGAGATCAGCGCGCAGACGCCGACCGGGTGGAACAGCGTGTAGTTCAGATGCGTCGGCGTGGGGTAGGTGTGGCCGTCGACGCGCGTGCACATCTCGGCGAAGTAATGGAAATTGTCGGCCGCACGCGGGATGAGCTGTTTGCCGGTCTGGGCGATGACCTGGCCGGTGTCGTCGGTCTCGGTGCGCGCGATCTCCGGCACGTGGGCGGCGATCAGGTCGCCGAGCTTGCGCATCAGCTTGGCGCGCTCGGGCGCCGGCAGGCCGGCCCACTTCGGAAACGCGGCCTTGGCCGCCGCCACCGCGGCGTGCACTTCGGCGGCACCGCCGGCTGCGACTTCGGCCAGCACCTCCTGCGTGGCCGGGTTGACGGTTTCGAAGTAGTCGGTGCCGCTGACCGGCTTGCCATCGATGAGGTGGTTGATGAGGTTCATGGTGCGGCTGCAATGGTATTGACGAGGGCGCCGATGCCTTCGATGTCGGTGACGACCACATCGCCCGGCCGGCAGTCCACCACGCCGTCGGGCGTGCCGGTCAGGATCAGGTCGCCGGGGTTGAGCGTCATGAAGCTGCTGAAGTACTCGATGAGATACGGGATGTCGAAGATCATGTCGCGCGTGTGGCCCGATTGCGTGATTTGGCCGTTCACACGGGTCTGCAGCGCGAGGTCCATCGGGTTCGCGATGTCGGCCGCATCGACCAGCCACGGCCCGAGCGGCGTGCAGGTATCGCGGTTCTTCACGCGCAGGTTGGGGCGGTACCAGTTCTCCAGGTAGTCGCGGATGGCGTAGTCGTTGGCCACGGTGTAGCCGGCAATGACGTCGTAGGCATCGTCGCGCCGGATCTTCTTCGCCGTCTTGCCGATGACGACGGCCAGCTCGCACTCGTAGTGCATGAACTCGACGCCGGCCGGGCGCAGCGTGTGCGCGCGGTGGCCGATCAGCGAGCCTTCGCCCTTGATGAAGACCAGCGGCTCTTTTGGTGCCTTGAAGGCCAACTCCTTGGCGTGGTCGGCGTAGTTCAGGCCCAAAGCCAGAATGGTGCGCGGCCGTGGTGCCGGCGGCAACGGCGGCAGCCAGTGCACGGCGTCGAAACTGATCCGGCGGCCGTCGTCCAGCAGCAATTGGCCCGCTTGCTCGGTGGCGTCATGCACTGCGCCGTCATAGTTCACGCGCGCCCGCTTCATGCCACCTCCGCCACGAGCGTGTTGCTCAAGGTGCCGAGTGCCGGCAGGCCGGGCGCGCTGATGTCGATGCGCTGGCCGGCGCGCGCCAAGGGGCGGTTGGCGCCGCAGCCCAGCAGCAGCACATCGCCCGGGCGCAGCGTCATGAACTCGCTGACGTCGGCCAGCAGTTGCGCCGCCGGACGCACCAGGCGCGCATAGTCCACGGTCTGACGCACGATGCCGTCGATGCGGACCTCCAGCTGGAAGTGGTTCGGGTTGCCGGCCTGCCGCGCCGGCGCGAGACGCGGGCCGATGCCGAGGAAGCCGTCGAGGTTCTTGTACTTGACCGGTGGCCGGAAAAAACTGGCGTGCGGCAGCGAGAGGTCGTTCATCAGCACATAAGCCGCGATGTGGTCCAGGGCGTCGCGCACCGTGGTCCGGTGTGCCGGCGTCCCGATCACCATGGCAATGCTGGCGCCGACTTCCACGTCGGTGGTCTGGGCCGGTACCGTCACCGCACTGCCGCTGGCGCTCCAGGTGTTGGCGGTCTTGATGTAGAGCACTGGCGCTTTCGGTGCGCCCTGGTACGGCGGCTGCGCCATCTGCGGGCTGAGGGCTTCCCACTCGTCCAGCGTGTTGAGCAGTGTGCCGTAGACCGTGCCGGCCGGCATGAAAGCGGGCGAACTCATGCCGGTTCCTCCAGTGCGATCAGTTCGTCCAGCAGTTCGTAGAGTTGCGTCAGTTTCTGCTTGCCGAGGGACTTTTCCATCCAGGCGTAGTGCGCTTCGATGCTGCGCGAGAGCTGGCTCACCAGTTGGCGCCCCTTGGTCGTGGCTTGCACCACGGTGCGCCGCTGGTCGGCACTGTCGCGCGCGCGGCGGATCAGGCCGTCGCGCTCCATGCGCGCGAGCACGCCGGTCAGGCTGGGGCCGAGGATGAAGGCCTCGCGCGCCACGCGGCCGGTTTCCACCACGCCGTGCTCGCCCAGCACGCGCAGCACGCGCCATTGCTGGTCGCTCAGGCCGTGTTCGCGCAGCCCCGGCCGGGCGTGCGCCATGACGGCCTCGCGTGCTTGCAGCAGCAGGCGCGGCAGGTTGCGGTGGCTGAAACGGGTGGCGGCATCCATTTATTTAACATGTTAAATAAAAAGAGCGGCTTCCCACAGTCATTTGTGCCGGGGACTTACCCGAACTGTAAGGACATCCAGTATTATTCGGCCCATGGCCAAGGACAAAACCATCTACACCTGCAACGAGTGCGGCGGCACCAGCCCCAAGTGGCTGGGCAAGTGCCCGCACTGCAATGCCTGGAACACGCTGATCGAATCCGTGGCCGAGAGTGCCACCCCGGCCAAGAACCGCTTTGCCGCCTTGGCGAAGACCGCGGAGATCACCGCGCTGGCCGACATCGAAGCCACCGACGTGGACCGCACGCCGACCGGCCAGGACGAACTGGACCGCGTGCTGGGCGGTGGCATCGTCGAAGGCGGCGTGGTGCTGATCGGCGGCGATCCCGGTATCGGCAAGTCCACGCTGCTGCTGCAGGCGCTCGATGCGCTGCAACGCGCCGGCCAGAAAACCCTCTACGTGACGGGCGAGGAAAGCGGCGCCCAGGTCGCATTGCGTGCACGGCGCCTGGGGCTGGACGGCTCGCAGGTGCAGGTGCTGGCCGAGATCCAGCTGGAAAAAATCCTCGCCACGCTGGCGACGCACCAGCCGGCCATCGCGGTGATCGACTCCATCCAGACGGTGTATTCGGAGCAACTGACCTCGGCGCCGGGCTCGGTGGCGCAGGTGCGCGAGTGCGCCGCGCATCTCACACGTGCCGCCAAGGCCAGCGGCACCGCCATCGTGCTGGTCGGCCATGTGACGAAAGAGGGCGCGCTGGCCGGTCCGCGCGTGCTGGAGCACATGGTGGACACGGTGCTGTATTTCGAAGGCGACACGCACTCCAGCTTTCGCCTGATCCGCGCCATCAAGAACCGCTTCGGCGCCGTCAACGAGATCGGCGTCTTCGCCATGACGGAAAAAGGCCTCAAGGGCGTAACCAACCCGAGCGCCATCTTTCTGTCGCAACATGCCGAGCCCGTGCCCGGCAGCTGCGTGATGGTCACGCTCGAGGGCACGCGCCCGATGCTGGTGGAGATCCAGGCGCTGGTGGACAGCGGCGGCCCGTCGCCGCGGCGCCTGTCGGTCGGCCTGGAGCGCGACCGGCTGGCCATGCTGCTGGCGGTGCTGCACCGCCATGCCGGTGTCGCTTGCATGGACCAGGATGTGTTCGTCAACGCCGTGGGCGGTGTACGCATCACGGAGCCGGCGGCCGATCTGGCCGTGATGCTGGCCATCACATCCAGCCTGCGCGGCAAGCCGCTGCCCAAGGGTTTCATCGCTTTTGGCGAGGTGGGGCTGGCCGGTGAGGTGCGGCCGGCGCCGCGCGGTCAGGAGCGGCTGAAGGAAGCGGCCAAGCTGGGCTTCAGCGTGGCCGTGGTGCCCAAGGCCAATGCGCCGAAGAAAGCGATCGAAGGACTGACCATCCACCCGGTGGAGCGGGTGGAAGAGGCCATGGAAGTGGTGCGCTCGCTCACCTGAAACGAGCGCGGGGCAGACTCAGTCGCGAACGATGCTGTCGCCCGAGTTGCGGACCTTGTCACCGACGATCAGGCCGGGGTCCTGGCTGAACTCGAAGCTGCGGCGGTTGCCGTCACCGTACTGCACGTTGACGGTCCACACCTTGTGGGTGCGCACCTTCTCCTCGATCTTCTTGCCGGCATAGGCACCGCCCACGGCGCCGGCGATCGTGGCCAGATCCTTGCCGGCACCCTGGCCCACCTGCTGGCCCAACAGCGCACCCGCGACACCGCCACCGATCATGCCGAGGGCGCCGCCTTCACCCTGCTTTTCCGTCACGCTGACCGACACCACCTTGCCGCAGTCGGGGCACGTCGGCTGGCTGACCGGCGCCGGCGACGTGACAGCCGCCGGCGCTGCCGCCGGGGCGACTGCCGACATGCGCGCCTTGGCCGCGGTCAGGGCTTTGTCGTACTCGGTCTTGGCGTCGCGCCGGCATTGCAGGCGCGCACTGGAAGACGGTTCGTCCACGCAGAGTTTCAGGTCGCTGTCGTAACGGGTCTTGGCAGCTTTGCTATCGGCGGTGTACTGGGCCTTGGCGCTCAAGGTCGTCTGGGCAGCGGCGCTGAAAGTCAACGAGGCCAGTGCAAGGGCGCAGGCCAAAGAGAAAGTTCGCGTTTTCATGGGTGACCCCTGAACAGTGATTCCAGTGCTCAGAATAGTCCTTGCCAGCGGAAAGACCAAGCTGGGGCCAGGGGTGGTTTGACTTTGATCAAGTAAACGGCGGACTTATTTCGCACAATGCGCCTCTGCTCCTGCAAAGATCTTGACCCATGAACTGGTTGCGCAAAATCCCCGGCTCGAAACGGGCAGCCACGGGCCTGGAGTGGGCCATCTGGCGCAAGCTGCCGCTGATTTTCGCGGTGGGCACGGCCTTGCCCCTGGTGGGTCTGGCCGCGCTGCACTGGCAGGTCGATGCTTCGACGCCGGCCGGCGAGCGCTGGTTGCAGATGGCGGACTACATGGTCATCGGCCTGGTGCTGTTTCACTGGACGGCGGTCGTGACGGTCGGGATCGGCTGCGTCATCGTGATGGTGATGAAAGGCCCGGCCTATGCGGCCGACAGCTACGCCGTGTCGCACAGCGACCGGCCGCGACGCACACAAGCTGAAGAAAAAACCTAGTCATCAGCCGGCGTGCTCAGAGGCAGGCTGCCGTTAAGAAAAGCTTAATCCGCTCTCCCTACGATGAAGTCCATGGAGGTTCTATGGACAACATGACATCTTGGGTACGCATCGGGGTTCTGGCCAGTGTGGCGTTCAGCCCGCTGGCGCATGCCGTCACGCCGGCGGAGCAGCTCACGAGCTACACCGCCCAGGCGGGAGCACCGGCCCAGCCGGCGCGCGGGCAGCAACTGTTCACCAGCCGGCACGGCAAGGACTGGAGCTGCGCTTCGTGTCACACCGCGACGCCTACGGGGGAGGGCAAGCATGCCAGCACCGGCAAGCTGATCGCGCCGCTGGCGCCGGCTTTCAATCCCGATCGTTTCACCGACACGGTGAAAACCGAGAAATGGTTCCGCCGCAATTGCAACGATGTGCTGGGGCGCGAATGCACGGCGGGCGAGAAGGCCGATGTGCTGTCCTGGCTGCTGTCGCTCAAGCGCTGAACGATGTCCCGCCGTATTGAAAGATGCACATGAAACGTTCCCATTTCAAGCCCCTCGCGCTGGCCGTTCTGGTGCTGGCGTGTGCCACGACCGCCCAGGCGGATTCCGGGGGCGCGCGCGTTCCGGTTCTGCCGACATACCAGCAGGAATGCGCGGCCTGCCATATCGCCTACCCGCCGGGCATGCTGCCGGCGGCCTCGTGGCAGCACCTCCTGGGTTCGCTGCAGCAGCACTACGGTACCGATGCCTCGCTGGACGAGGCCAGCCTGCGCGAGATCAGCGGCTGGCTGCAAGTCCATGCCGGCACCTACAAGCGCGTCAGCGAGGCACCGCCGCAGGACCGCATCACGAAGTCGGCCTGGTTCCTGCGCAAGCACAACGCGCGCGAAGTGCCGCCCGAGGTCTGGACGCGCCCGGCGGTGGGTGGCGCCTCCAATTGCGCGGCCTGCCACACCCAGGCGGCGGACGGCCGTTTCAGTGAACGCGACATCAAGATTCCCAGGTGAGCAACATGACGAATGAGAAAACAAACATCCTGGTGTGGGACGCTCCGGTGCGGGTGTTCCATTGGCTGATGGTGCTGAGCTTTGCCGGCGCCTATCTGACGGCGGAGAGCGAACGCTGGCGCCTGGTGCATGTGAGCCTGGGCTACACGCTGGGCGGGCTGGTGGCGTTCCGCGTCCTCTGGGGGCTGCTGGGCACGCGTTATGCGCGTTTTGCCAGCTTTGTGCGCGGCCCGGCGGCGGTCATGCGCTACCTGTCCTCGATTGCGCTGGGCCGGCCCGAGCACCATGTCGGGCACAACCCGGCGGGGGCGCTGGCGATCGTGCTGCTGCTGTTGCTGAGTGTTGCCACCGTCGCTTCCGGCTGGGCCAATTACAACGACCTGGGCGGCCATTGGCTTGAAGAGCTGCATGAGGTGGCAGCGAACTTGATGCTGGCCGTGGTGGGCGTGCATGTGGCCGGCGTCGTGCTGGCCAGCTGGCTGCACCGTGAAAACCTGGTGCGTTCCATGCTGACGGGCCGCAAACAAGGTGCACCGAAGGAAGGTATTCGCTGGACCTGGCGGCCGCTGGCGCTGGCCCTGCTTGCTGCGGTGCTGGGTTTCTGGTGGCTGCAGTGGCAAAGCGCACCGTCAATGGCCTCCGGCGGGACGGTGGCCGCCGAGGCCGCAAAATACGGTAGCCGTACCGATGACTGACGCCGCGGGCGACAGCGCTGGACAACGGTCAACCATAGCGGAGTTTTGATGCGCATTCTTCTGGCGGAAGACGACCCGATGCTCGGTGACGGCCTGCGCGCCGGCCTGCGCCAGCTGGGTTTCCAGGTGGACTGGGTGCGCGATGGCGAAGCGGCCGAGCGGGAACTGGCCTCCGGCGTCTATGCCGCAGGTGTGCTGGACCTCGGCTTGCCGCGCAAGGACGGCATGGATGTGCTGCAGGCCTTGCGTGCGCGCCGGGTTACCACGCCGGTGCTGGTGCTGACCGCGCGCGATGCCGTGCCCGACCGCATTCGCGGCCTGGACCTGGGGGCGGACGACTATGTGGTCAAGCCGGTGGACCTGCATGAGCTGGGCGCCCGGCTGCGTTCCCTGGTGCGCCGCGCGCATGGGCAGGTGCAGGACAGCTTGCGCTGCGGTGGTGTGCTGCTGGAGCCGGCGGCGCGCCAGGTCAGCCTGAATGGCGAGGCGGTTGCCCTGTCACCCCGCGAATTCGATTTGCTCCATGCCCTGATGCGCAGTGCCGGCCGTGTCATGTCGCGCGAACAGCTGGAGGAGCAGCTCTACAGCTGGGGGCATGAGGTGGAAAGCAATACGATCGAAGTCCACATTCACCACTTGCGGCGCAAGTTGCAGCCGGACCTGATCCAGACCGTGCGGGGCGTCGGCTATGCCGTGCTGCGCGACCCCGAGGCGGCATGATGCTGAGGCTCTCTTTCAACTCCCTGCAGGCCCGTCTGCTGGTGCTGGTGCTGGGGCTGGCGGCGGTGGTGTGGCTGAGCGCAGCGGCGCTGATCTGGCGTGATGCACGCCATGAACTCGATGAGCTGCTCGACGGCCATCTGGCCCAGGCGGCGGCCCTGCTGGTGGTGCAGCAGGCGGCACATCACGACGACGACAAGGTGGCCGATGCTCCCGCGCTGCACAAATACGCACCACGCGTGATCTTTCAGGTGTTCCATGAAGACCAGCTGGTGCAGCGTTCCACCCAGGCCGGCGCGGCACCAATGAGCGCGGTCGAACGCGGCTTTTCCACCGTGCGCCTGGCCGACGGGTCCGAATGGCGCGTGTTCGCAACCCAGGGGGCCGAGCACGATGTGCAGGTGTTCGTGGGTGAGCAGATCGCGTCGCGCAGCGCGATCTTGCGCGCCGTGTTGCGCAGCGTGCTGCTGCCGCTGCTGCTGGCCTTGCCCTTGCTGGCGCTGGCCGGCTGGGTGGCGGTGCAGCGCGGCCTGCTGCCCCTGCGGCATCTCAGCGAGGTGCTGGGCCAGAGGCGGCCCGAGGCGCTGGAGCCCGTGGTGCTCGAGGATTTGCCGGCTGAAATGCAGCCACTGGTTGCGGCCCTCAATGGCCTGCTCGGACGCATTGAGCGCATGCTGGAGTCCGAACGCCGCTTCACGGCCGATGCAGCCCATGAGCTGCGGACCCCGATTGCTGCCATCCGGGCCCAGGCCCAGGTCGCTCTGGGGGCGGATGAGGCCCAACGTCAGCACGCCTTGCAGACCACGCTGGCCGGCTGCGACCGCGCAACCCATCTGGTCGAACAGCTGCTGACGCTGGCGCGGCTGGAGGCGGTGCCGGCCGGTGCCGCCGACATCGTGGACCTGGCGGAACTGGCCCGTCGTGTGCTGGCGGAACTGGCGCCGGGCGCCCTGGCGCGCCAGCAACAGCTCGAACTCGATGTGGCCGCACCCTGCCGGGTGACGGGTAGCGAGCTGTTGCTGGGCGTGCTGCTGCGCAACCTGGTCGACAACGCCTTGCGTTACAGCCCGGACGGCGCCACGGTTCTGGTGAGTGTGGCGCTTGAGAAGGACGGACCGGTTCTGCGCGTGGAAGACAGCGGCGCCGGCATGACGGCGCCGGAGATGGCGCGGCTGGGCGAGCGCTTTTACCGGGTGCCGGGCCATGCCCAGCCGGGCAGTGGCCTGGGCTGGTCCATCGTCAGGCGCATTGCGCAGGTGTGCGGTGCCCGGGTTGTGACGGCTTCTTCGGCGCGGCTGGGGGGGCTGGCGGTCTCGGTGCACTGGGCCGGACGGGGTGAGCGCGAGGTCTGAGCCCTGGCGGCGTGCCGTGCGTCAAAATCGAGGGTATGCAATTTCAGAAAATCTTCGTGCCGCTGGCCAGCGTGGTGCTGGTGGTCGCGGCTTACCGCGCCTACGGGTGGGGCGGTGTGGGCATCGCGGCTGGCGCCCTGGTCATGTGGCTGCTGCTGCACTTCACCCATTTGATGCAGGTGCTCAAGCGCGCGGCCGATCGGCCGATCGGCTTCGTGGACAGCGCGGTCATGCTCAACGCCAGGCTCAAACCCGGCGTCAACCTGCTGCACGTGGTGGCCATGACGCGCGCCCTGGGTGAGCAGGTGAGCCCCAAGGACAGCCAGCCCGAATTGTTTCGCTGGACCGATGCCTCCGAGTCCTTCGTGACCTGCGAATTCCGGCAGGGCAAGCTGGTGAAATGGGCGTTGGTCCGCCCGGCACCGCCCGAAGAGGCCACCACCACGCCCCCGGCTGCGCCGGCCCCGTAAAATCAGGGTTTTTGCAAGATTTCTTGCCCGCCCTTCAAAGGAAAGTACCGATGAGCCCCCTACCTCCCTCGATGTCCGACCGTGATGGAAAAATCTGGATGGATGGCCAGATGGTGGACTGGCGTGATGCCAAGATCCACGTGCTGACCCACACCCTGCACTACGGCTGCGGCGCGTTCGAGGGCGTGCGGGCCTATAACACCGTCAATGGCACCGCCATCTTCCGTCTGGAAGAGCACACCGAGCGCCTGTTCAACAGCGCCAAGATCCTGCGCATGAAGATTCCGTTCACCCAGGAACAGGTGAACGAGGCGCAGAAGGCCGTGGTGCGCGAGAACAAGCTGGAAAGCTGCTACCTGCGGCCGCTGACCTGGATCGGCGACAAGAAGCTCGGCGTTTCGCCGAAGGGCAACACCATCCACCTGATGGTGGCAGCCTGGGCCTGGGGCGCCTACCTGGGCGAAGAGGGCATGAAGCGCGGCATCCGCGTCAAGACCTCCAGCTACTCGCGCCACCACGTCAACATCACGATGACGCAGGCCAAGGCGGTCAGCAACTACAGCAACTCGATCCTGGCCAATATGGAAGCCACCGACGATGGCTACGACGAGGCACTGCTGCTGGACACCGCCGGTTTCGTCTCCGAGGGTGCGGGCGAAAACATCTTCGTGATCAAGAACGGCGTCGTCTACACACCCGACCTGTCGGCCGGCGCGCTCAATGGCATCACGCGCAACACCGTGCTGCACATCTGCAAGGATCTGGGCTTGGAGCTGGTGCAAAAGCGCATCACGCGCGACGAGGTCTACATTGCCGATGAAGCCTTCTTCACCGGCACCGCTGCCGAAGTGACGCCGATCCGCGAGCTCGACCGCGTGGAAATTGGCGCGGGTAGCCGCGGCCCGATCACCGAGAAGATCCAGAGCGCGTTTTTCGACATCGTCAATGGCCGCAATCCGAAGTACGCCCACTGGCTGACAAAGGTTTAACACCCCCAGGCTACGCGCACTTCGTGTCGCTGCGCCACCCCCCTTGCAGGGGGCAACGCCAGTGGCCCGGCGAAGCCGGTTCCACGGCGTTTCGCGACGAAGCCCAAGGTGCGTGTATCCATCAAAAGCGAGGTATTTATGAGCAAGCAAACGGTTGAACTGCTGGCCAAGGACCTGAACCACCAGGGTGGCGTGTTCTGTCCCAATCCCCAGGCGGACATGAAGCTCTGGGACAGCCACCCCAAGGTGTACCTGGATGTGGCGCGCACCGGCGAGGCCAAGTGTCCCTACTGTGGCACCGTCTACAAGTTGAAAGCGGGTGAGCACTTCGGTGCAAGCCACTAACGCCCTCATCATCGCGCCCCAGTGGATTGGGGATGCGGTGATGACGGAGCCGCTGTTGCGTCGCCTTCATGCGCGCGGTGAGCGGCTCACGGTGGGCGCGCTGCCCTGGGTGGCGCCGGTCTACCGTGCCATGCCGCAGGTGGCCGAGGTCATCGAATTTCCCTTTGCCCACGGCGGCCTGCAACTCCAGGCGCGGCGCGCGCTGGCGCGGCAGCTCACGGGCCGCTTTGACGTGGCCTATGTGCTGCCCAATTCGCTCAAGAGTGCGTTGCTGCCCTGGCTGGCCCGCATCCCGAAGCGGATCGGCTACCTGGGCGAGGCGCGTCTCGGCCTGCTGACGCACCGGCTGAAAAATCCCCCGAAGCACCAGCGCCCGCCCATGGTGGCGTTCTATTCGACGCTCAGCGGCGAGCCGGATGTGGCGGCCGACCGGCCGCGGTTGCAGGTCGAGGCC
Organism: Curvibacter sp.; assembly: GCA_031426755.1. Taxonomy (GTDB): domain Bacteria; phylum Pseudomonadota; class Gammaproteobacteria; order Burkholderiales; family Burkholderiaceae_C; genus Hylemonella. The sequence goes on along the minus strand of JASJPI010000001.1, from coordinate 47,200 downwards.
GCCCGTTGCGATGCTGTGCTGGAGCGCTTGGGCCTGGCGCGCGGTGCTTACTACGTCTTCGTGCCCGGGGCCGAGTACGGCCCGGCCAAGCGCTGGCCGGCGGCCCGTTTTGCCGAATTGGCGCAGCGGCTGGATCAGCCGGTGCTGCTGCTGGGTTCGGGCAAGGAGGCCGCGTTGGGCGACGAGATCGCACAGTTGGCCCATGCCGGCCAGCGGCAAACATGCCGCAATCTGGCCGGCCGCACCGATCTGCTGGATGCCTTTTGTCTGATTGCCGCGGCCAAGGCCATGGTGAGCAATGACACCGGTCTCATGCACGTGGCCGCGGCACTGGCTGTGCCGCAAGTCGCCCTCTTCGGCTCCAGCAGCCCCCTGCACACACCGCCTCTGAGCGACAAGGCGCAGGTGGTCTGGCTCAAGAACGACCCCGCTTACCAGCCATCCCTGGACTGTGCGCCCTGCTTTGAACGCGAGTGCCCGCTGGGGCATCTGCGCTGCCTGAACGACATCACGGCCGAGCGGGTGCTGCAGGTTTTGTAGCGGTTTCCATGGGGCGAAAAAAAAGCCACCGGTAAGGGTGGCTTTGAAAAGTCCTCGAAAGGACGTCGTTGGGACTCTTCGAGTCCGGATGGGCCTGTCGCTCTGTGGCTGGCATGGCGCTACCGGACTCTTGTTTGACTGTGACAGCAGTTGGGTAGAACTTTACCCAGCCGGACTCGCTTGCGCTATCCCACAAATGGGGGATATGACCGCCTTTTGTGTTCAAAAAAGAGACAGTCAGCGTGCCGCTCGACTTGGTGGGACGAGAGTCCGGGGCGTTTGCCTGGATGCGGCGCGGGTGTTCAGGCGGCGGCAGGCAGTTCGACCACGAAACAGGCGCCGCCGCCGGGCCGGTCTTCGCAACGCACGCTGCCGCTGTGGCGCGTGGTGATGGACTTGACCAGCGCCAGCCCCAGGCCGACGCCGCCATCGCGCTCGGAGGCGCCGGGCAGGCGGTAAAAGGGCTCGAAGATGCGTTCCCGCTGTTCGGGTGGCACGCCGGGGCCGCGGTCGCAGACGCGGATCACGGCTTGGCGACCGTCGGGCTGCAGGCTCAGGCTGACTTGGCCGGCCGCATGGCGGCGTGCGTTTTCCAGCAGATTGCGGACCACCCGGCGCAACAGCTTGGCCACGCCCGGCACCACCAGGCTGCTGCAGCCGGCGGGGACGTCGAACTCGGCGCCGATCTGGGCGCATTCCTCGGCGCACAGGCCAACCAGGTCCACCGGCTCCAGCGTGCCGAGATCGATCGGACTGGCCTCGAGCCGGCTGGCCAGCAGGATTTCGTCGATCAGCTGATCGAGTTCGTGGATGTTGCGTGCGATTTCCTCGCGCGCGGTGGCGCTGGGACGTTCCCCCATGAGCTCCAGCCCCATGCGAATGCGTGTCAAGGGCGAGCGCAACTCGTGGGAGGCATTGGCCAGCAGCGCTTTTTGCGACTGCAGCAAGGTTTGTACCCGTTCGGCGGCAATGTTGAAGCGTTGCGCCAGAAAGGCGACTTCGTCGCGACCGTCTTCCGGCAGGCGACGGGTCAGGTCGCCTTCGCCCCAGCGCTCCACGCCTTGCTGCAGCGCTTCGAGCCGCTTGGTCAGGCGCCGCACGATGGGGTAGGTGCCCAGCGCCACTGCCAGGGCCACCAGACCGAGCAGCCAGACGATGTCGAACGGCGGGCGCCACCAGGCGGGCGGGTGAATCGGCGGCGGGCGGTTGCCGGGACGCGGCAGCTGCACGAACAGGGTCTGGCCGTCACGTGTGGGCACTTCGAATTCGAAACCCTGCTGGCCGGGCAGGCGTTCCGGGTGCATCTTGGCCTGGCCGATGACTTCGCCACTGGCGTTGCGCAGCACGATTTCGCGGCCGGGGCGCTGGGTGCGCTCGCGGTCGGCCTCCTGGCGCCAGAGCCAGCCGAACAGCAGGGTCAGCAGCACCACGGCAGCCACCACCGCCAGCCAGATGCGCAAGTAAAGACGTTGCGTCAGGGGTGTGCTCATGGGGTTTGCTTCTCAGTTGATCCACTGCGCACCGCGTGACCCAGGACGCATGAAACGGTCTGACCGGGGAATGCCGTGGAACGGGCTTTGCCCGGCCACTGGCGTTGCCCCCTTGAGGGGGGTGGCGAAGCGACACGCAGTGCGCGTAGCCTGGGGGTGTTCCATGTCAGTCCTGCTGGCGGGCAAAGACGTAGCCGACGCCGCGCACCGTCACGATGCGCTTGGGGTTTTTCGGATCGGTTTCGATGGCGGCTCGGATGCGCCCCATGTGCACGTCGATGGAGCGGTCGAAGGCTTCGAGTTCGCGGCCACGCACGGCTTCCATGATCTGGTCGCGCGTGAGCACGCGGCCGGCCCGCTCGGCCAGCGTCACCAGCAGGTCGAACTGATAGGAGGTGAGGTCGCAGGCTTGCCCGTTCACCGTCACGGTGCGGGCATCGCGGTCGATGGCCAGCGAACCGAAAGTCATCTGGCTGCCCGCCGGCGGGCCGTTGTCGCTGCGCCGACGCAGGATGGCGCGGATGCGTGCCAGCAGCTCGCGTGGCTCGAACGGCTTGGGCAGGTAGTCGTCGGCGCCCATTTCCAGGCCGATGATGCGGTCCATCGGGTCGCCTTTGGCGGTGAGCATCAGGATGGGCGTCTGCGCCAGGCCGCCTGGCAGGGCACGGATGCGGCGGCAGACTTCGAGCCCGTCCATGTCGGGCAGCATCAGGTCGAGGATGATGAGTTGTGGCGCCGTTTCGGGGCCTTGCAGCCGGGCCAGACCCGCGGCGGCATCGCCCGCATGGCTCACCGCGAACCCCGACTGCGCAAGGTACTCGCTGACCATGCCCGCCAGGCGGGCATCGTCTTCGATCATCAGGAGATGCTGGCTCATGGGGGAAGTCTATCGATTCAGGAGCTCCATGATGCGGCCTGGCCGTCAAATGCGCTTGAACCGGCGGTAAAGATAAGTAAAAGAGCGCGTGTTGATCGCTATTAAAAATATAGCAGACAACTGAATTTTCACAAGGACTTTACCCGGGTTTTGTCTTGGAAGCCAGCCAGACCAGCAGCAGCACCGGCAGGCCCAGCAGCGCGGTGGCGGTGAAGAAGTGGGTGTAGCCGAAGGCGTCCACGTAGTCGCCGGAAAAGCCGGCCACGAACTTGGGCAGCAGCAGCATCATGGAACTGAACAGGGCGTACTGGGTGGCCGAGTAGCTGACGTTGGTCAGGCTGGAGAGGTAGGCAATGAAGGCGGACGAGGCGATGCCGCTGGCCAGGTTGTCGGCCGAAATCACGGCGATCAGCGCCGTCACGTCGTGGCCGCGCGAGCCGAGCCAGGCAAACAGCAGGTTGCTGGCGGCACTGAGGATGGCGCCGAGCATCAGCACGCGCATCACGCCCAGGCGCATGGCCAGCGCGCCGCCGATGAAGGCGCCCGCCAGCGTCATGATGACGCCGTAGATCTTGGTCACCGCTGCCACCTCGTCCTTGGTGTAGCCCATGTCGACGTAGAACGGGTTGGCCATGATGCCCATCACCACGTCACTGATGCGGTAGACCGCGATCAACGCCAGGATCAGCGCCGCCTGCCATTTGTAGCGGCGGATGAAGTCGGCAAACGGCTCGACCAGTGCACCCCGCAGCCATTCGCCCAGGTTCCTGGCCGGCGGCAGTTCACGGTGCGCCGGCTCAGGGCTGAGCAGCACGGTCAGCATGCCGGGCAGCATGCTGGCGGCCATGGCCAGGTAGGCCATCTGCCAGGCGGCGTTCTGGTAGGCGATGGTGCCGGCCACGGCGGGCGCCACCTCGGCACGTGCTGCGATCCACAGCACGCCGGCGCCGGCCCAGATCATGGCCAGCCGGTAGCCGGTCTGGTAGGCCGCAGCCAGTGCGGCCTGGCGTTCGGCGCCCGCCGATTCAATGCGGAAAGCGTCCAGCGCGATGTCCTGCGTGGCCGAGCCGACGGCTACCAGCAGTGCGCACCACACCAGCGGCTCCAGTCCAAGGCGCGGGTCGTTGAACGCCATGCCGGCCAGGCCGATCATGATGACGGCTTGCGCCAGCAGCAGCCAACTGCGGCGCAAGCCGAGCCAGTGGGTCAGCCCCGGCAGCGGCAGCCGGTCCACCAGCGGTGCCCACACCCACTTGAAGGCGTAGGCCAGACCGACCCAACTCAGGTAGCCGATGGTGCTGCGGTCGACCCCTGCTTCGCGCAGCCGGAAACTCAGGGTGCCCAATACCAGCAACAGCGGCAGGCCGGCGGAAAAACCCAGCACCAGCATGCGCAGGGTTGGGGCTTCGAGGTAGACACGCAGGGAGGCAAGCCAGGAGGTCTTGATTTGGCTGGTTTCAGCGGCATTTGGGCTCATGCGGGAATAATAAGCGCTGCCTTGCACTGCCCTAGCCATGCCGAAACGTGAAACCTTGAACCTGTTGCGTCAACCCAGCCGCTGGCTGGTGGGCGGTCTGCTGCCGCTGGCACTGCTCGCGCTGCCGGCGCTGGCGCGCGAAGGTGTGGAGGTGGGCAAGAACTCGGCCTTCAGCAAACTGGTGCCGGCCGAGGAGGTGGAGAGCAGTGCCGGGCAGCAGTACAGCCAGCTGCTGGCCCAGGCACGCGCCAAGAATGCACTGGCGCCGCGTGAACATCCGCAACTGCAGCGTCTGCGCACCATTGCGCGCAAGATCATTCCGCAGGCCCTGGCCTGGAACCCGCGTGCCCGCGACTGGCAATGGGAGGTCAACCTGATCGGCTCGTCCCAGATCAACGCCTTCTGCATGCCGGGCGGCAAGATCGCCTTCTACACCGGCATCCTCGACAAACTCCAGCTCAGCGACGACGAGGTGGCGATGGTCATGGGACATGAGGTGGCCCACGCCTTGCGCGAGCACGCCCGCGAACGCATGGGCAAGAGTGCGGTGACGCAGGGTGCGGCACGCATCGGCGGCGTGCTGGCGGCCGGCATCTTCGGCATCGACCCGCGCCTGACCGATACGCTGGCACGCGGCGGTGCCAACCTGCTGACGCTGGAATTCAGCCGTGAGGACGAATCGGAGGCCGATCTGGTCGGCATGGAGCTGGCGGCGCGCGCCGGCTTCGATCCGCGCGCCGGTGTCACGCTGTGGCAGAAGATGAGCGCGGCCAACAAGGGCGGACCGCCGCAATGGCTGTCCACCCACCCTTCCGGCAAGACGCGCATTGCCGATATCGAGAAAAACCTGCCCCGTGTATTGCCGCTGTACGAGCGGGCAATAAAGTAACACCCCCGACTCTCGCCCACGGCGTGTGGCTCGCATGGTGACTGCGCCAGAGACTAAGCCCCTCAAGGGGGCGACGCCGGTGGCTAAGGCGTTGCTGGTTCCACGGCGTCCTGCGCCTGAACTGCCCGGCAGTGCAAGGCAGCTTGAGTGACGCCGAGGGCTTAGGTTCCGCCGACAAACGGGTTGGTTTTCCGTTCGCGGCCGAAGGTGCTTTCCGGCCCATGGCCCGGAATGAACACCGTGTCATCGCCCATGGGCCACAGGCGCTGCGTGATGCTGGCAATCAGCTGCTCGTGGTTGCCCTGCGGGAAGTCGGTGCGGCCGATCGAGCCGGCAAACAGCACGTCGCCGACAAACGCCCGCTGGATCTCCGGTGCGTGAAACACCACGTGGCCCGGCGTGTGGCCCGGGCAGTGACGCACCTGCAAGGTGCAGTGGCCGATGCTGACGGTGTCGCAGTCATGCAGCCAGCGCGTGGGCGTGAACGCTTCGGCGTGCGGCAGGCCGAAGCGCTGGCCCTGCAGTGGCAGGCCGTCGATCCAGAACTGGTCGCCCGGATGCGGTCCGATGATGGGCAGGCCCAGTTTTTGCGAGAGTTCTGCCGTGCCGCCCGCATGGTCGATGTGGGCGTGCGTCAGCCAGATCTGTTCCAGTGTGACGCCCAGTTTCTGAATGACGTCGAGCAGCACATCGAGATCGCCGCCGGGGTCGATGATGGCGGCTTTCATGGTCCCGTCGCACCAGACGATGGAACAGTTTTGCTGGAAGGCGGTGACAGGGATGGTTTGGTAATGAAGCATGGGAGCTGAATTTCGGGGTTTACCCTTTGCGTAGGGAACTATACATTCCGTAACAATCCAGGGTTATGCTGTGCATGCAGCCATCGATCATGGGGTCGTTCTCAACGCTCTCCTGTCCAGGCCGGAGTCGAACGCGCGTCAGGCGCTTGCACCAGCCAGTCAAAAAGTAAGAATACGCAGGGAGTATTGATGCAGTCAACGGTACCGATGATGTCGCCCGGCACCCAGGAAAAAAGACGGCGACTGGCCCTGACCGGGGTGGTCGCGATGGCGCTGCTCAGCTCCCTGCTGTGGGCAGGCGTGCTGGATGCGGACTTGCCTGCCAAGCAGTTCCTGACATTGCACACCACGCTGGAGGTGGTCGCCATCATCGTGGCCATGCTGGGCTTTGGCATTGCCTGGCATGCCTATTCAGAAGAGCGGCCGGGCAATATCGCCTTGCTGGGGGTGGTGCTGTTCGGTGCAGGGTTGCTCGATTTTGGACACACCCTGTCCTATACGGGCATGCCCGATCTGGTCACGCCCTCCAGCCCGGGCAAAGCCATCAGCTTCTGGCTGCCCGCGCGCCTGCTGGTGGCCGTGGGCCTGTTGGCCATCGCCCTGCGTTCCTGGCAACCCCTGAAGAACCCGTATACGCGGCATGCGCTCATGGCGGCCGTGCTGGCCTATGTGGTGCTGGTGTACTGGGTGATCCTGCTCCGGCCGGACCTGGTGCCGGTGTTTTTTGCCCCGGGCCAGGGGCTGACGCCACTCAAGGTCAGGCTCGAATACCTGCTGGTGGCGGTCTACGGTAGCGCGGCCTGGTTGTTCTACCGCCAGTCACTGCGCGGGGCGGATTTCAATGCGGCGGATCTGTTCGCGGCGGCAGCCATCGCGGCGCTGTCCGAGTTGTTCTTTGCGCGTTACGAGAGCGTGACGGATCTGGTGAATGCCTCGGGCCATGTCTACAAGATTGTCAGCTTCTATTTCATCTATCGCGTGGTCTTCGTCGACAGCGTGCATCAGCCTTTCGATGCCCTGCATGAGGCGCTGAGCAAGGAAAAGATTCGTGCGGCCGAGCAGCACTCCTTTGTTCGTACCCTGGACTTGCTGGAGGAGGCGGTGCTCGAGCTCGATCGGCGCGGCCGCATCCTGGGTGCCAACAGCGGCTGGTGGCTGCTGGTCGGCACGGCGCCCATGGCCGATACCAGCCTGCTGGCGCATGTGCACGACGAGGATCGCAGTGCCTTCGAACTGCATCTCGTGGGGCTGGTGTCGGGACAGAAAGACGAATTCCGGGGACGCTATCGCTTCCAGACCCATGCCCGCCCGGAGCAGTGGCTGGAGTGCCGCTTCGTGGTCGAGCGCGACGATGATGGCGAGGTGACCGGCGCGCGTGGCGTGCTGCGCGACATCACCAAGAGCTACCTGCAGGAGCGGCACATCACCTACATGGCGCTGCATGATGCCCTGACCAGCCTGCCCAACCGCGTGTTGCTGGAGGACCGCATCAAGCAGGCCATCCAGCAGGCCTCGCGCACCGGCAACCGCGTGGGCGTGTGCTTCATCGATCTCGATCACTTCAAGAACATCAACGACGCCTATGGCCACAAGGCCGGGGACGCCCTGCTGTTGGCACTGTCCCAGCTGCTCAAGAACTGCCTGCGCGATGGCGACACGCTGGCGCGCTGGGGTGGCGATGAGTTCGTGGTGCTGCTGCCGGATCTGACGGCGGCCGATGCCGTCCATCATGTGGCGCAGAAGATGGTGGAAGCCATGCGCCAGACCGTCATGCTCGATGGTCTGGCTGTCAATGCCACCTTCAGCATGGGCATTGCGGTCTATCCGGATGACGAGAGCAGCGGCGACATCGACAGCCTGCTGGCCCAGGCCGACCGGGCCATGTTCTACGCCAAGTCACAGGGCCGCAACAACTTCCAGCTGTTCGCCGACATGTCGAGCAAGGGGCTGGGCAAGAAAGAGCTTTATATCCAGACCCGGCTGGCCCAGGCCATCCGTGACCACCGCATTGCCGTCTGGTATCAGCCGCAGGTGGCGGCCTCTCTCCGCGCCGATGGCCGCCCGCAGTTGATCGGCGTCGAAGCGCTGGCGCGCTGGTACGACTCGGACCTGGGCTGGATTTCGCCCGGAAGCTTTATTCCGATGGCGGAGAACCTGGGCCTGATCGGTGAGCTCGGGCATCTGGTGCGACGCCAGGCATTCGAGCAGTTCCGGGAATGGCGTCAGACGCATCCCAAACTGACGCTGGCCATCAATATTTCCAAGCGGCAGCTGTTCGCCTCCGACTTCATGCTCATGTTGTTGGCCGATGTCGAGCGTTACGAACTCGATCCGGGCAGCCTGGTTCTGGAAGTGACGGAGTCGGTGGCGCTGATGGATGTGGAATTTGCCGAGGACCGGCTGCGCCAGCTCTCGCGCGCCGGCTTTACCCTGGCCATTGATGACTTTGGCACGGGCTATGCCTCCTTGTCACAGCTGCACGAGTTGCCGATCGGCGAACTCAAGATCGACATTTCCTTCGTGCGCCGCGTGCACACCGTGGAAGGCCTGCGCATGACCCAGGGCATCGTCAGCCTGGCGCAGGCGCTGCGTTTGCGCACGGTGGCTGAAGGCGTGGAAGACGAGAACACGGCGCGCGTGTTGCGAGAGCTGGGTGTCGATGTACTGCAGGGCTATCACTTCGCGCGCCCCTGCCCGGCCAGCGAGTTTGCCGATCTGCCGTTGTTTGCCGAACAGGCGCTGCGGCCGGCCTGAGCCGGCAGCCGCTAGTGGCTGTCATCGACTGCCGGTGCGCTCCCCGTCGCGGGCGCTGGTGCCGGCGGTGCACCGCACACCCGGTTGCGTCCACGCGTCTTGGCTTCATACAGGGCCGCATCGGCTGCAAGCAGCAGCTGTTCGGGTGTCGTGTCTTCCCGCGGGATCCACGAGACGATCCCGACGCTGACGGTGACCACACGCGCGGCCGGCGACTCATCGTGCGGGATGTCCAACGCCATCACTGCCAGGCGAAGTTCGTCGGCTTTGGCCTCGGCGCCGGCCTGGTCGGTGTCGGGCAGCAAGCAGACGAACTCCTCGCCGCCGTAACGCGCCAGCAGATCATGCGGGCGCCCGAGCCGCTCGCGCATGGCCATTGCAACAGCCTGCAAACAGGCATCGCCGGCCTGGTGGCCGTAGTGGTCGTTATACAGTTTGAAAAGATCGACGTCGAACAGCAGCAGCGCCAGCGGCGCCTGACTGCGCAGGCACTGGCGCCATTCGGTCTGCAGTTTTTCGTCGAAGCGCCGCCGGTTGGCCACGCCGGTCAGGCCGTCGAGGAAGGCCAGCGAGCGCAGTGTTTCACTTTGCGACTGGAGTTGCGCATTGAGCTCCAGCAGGGCTGTCTGGTGGCGACGCTCCTGGGTGACGTCGCGCGCATCGGCGAAGATCAGATCGCCGTGCGGCGCGGCTTGCCACTCGATCTCGCGGTAACTGCCGTCACGATGGCGGTAACGGTTGATGAACCTGGATACCTTGCGCTTCATGGTCAACTGGTTCAGCGCGGCATGGGTGATGTCGAGGTCTTCGGGGTGCACGAAGTCGAGGAAGGAGGCGCCTTCCAGTTCGGACAGCGGATAGCCGAGCACGGTCTCCCACACCGAATTGAGCTTGACGAAGCGGCCGTGAAGGTCGATGACGCACACCGGGTTCAAGGCGATTTCAAAGTAGAGATCCTGCTCCTCGATTTTCTGGCGCAAGGCGGCCTGGACGCGGCTGATCTGGTACATGCTCCGGAGCTTGCGTCGTTGCAGCAGATACAGGCCGGTCGCGCTGCTCAACGCCAGCAGGCCCAGCAGGACGCCACGTATCCACACATCCCGTTGCCAGGGTGCGTAAAGCGCGTGCAGGTCGCGGCCGATGGCCAGCACCAGCGGCTTGTCCATGTGCAGTTCCGGCGGTTGGATGGTGCGCGTGGCCATCATGCGGTATTCGCCGGTGGCATGGACTCTGCCGGTCAGCACATTGGCCGGCAGGCCGCTGTCCCTGTGCCGGGAAAAGAAAGAACCGGGCTGTGCCAGATTCAGACCCTCCAGGTCGGGCCGATCGGGTTCGATCAGGATCTGAAGTCCGTCACCATGCGCCAGCCCCGACCACATGTCGCCGGCATAGTTGATCGAGCGCAACACGATCTGGAGTTCTTCGGGATCCAGCGTGGCGGCCACGATGCCGGCGAATTCGCCTCTGGGGCCGGGCATCATGCGGACCAGATTGACGCTCCAGACGTCGAGCGCGGTTCGAAAGGGCGGGCTGAGGTAGAGCGTGTCAGGGCTTGGGTGGTTCAGCGCCGCCTGGAAATAGGCGCGATCACGGAGATCGTTCCCGATGAGTTCGGTGAAGTTGGAGGCGCGCAGTGCGCCGGTGGCGTCCAGTATGAACATGCCGCGCACGCCCGGCATGGCATCGACGAAAGCCTTGAGGCGCGGGATGATGTCGCCGGGCTGCTGTTGCGACGCAGGCCATTCGTCGCGGATATTGACCAGTGCGCGGTTGATGGAGTCGAACTGGCGAGCCAGGCTCTCGTGGATGATCTGGGCTTGGCTGGCCAGGCGTTCACGCTCGCGTGCCTCGATGGCCTGACGTTCCGCCACCAGAGAGTAGGCGGTGAGGCCGCCAATCAGTAGCAGAGCGCCCAGCGCCAGCAGCCATAGACGCAGGAAGTCGCGTCGCCATGCAGACTGGGATACCGCGGTGTCCTGAAAGCCGCTGGATACCTGCGTGCTGCTGAACTGGTGCGGCCGATTGCGTTTGAACACTCCCAACATCGTGCCATTGTTTCCCGATTCCGGGTTCACCGTCAATCAAGCGGGCCAGTCGTATGCCCTGGGCAGCGGCGCAGGGCACACTACCGTGCGGGCTCTCTTGTCCGCCTGCGCCGTGATTGACGGCATGGCAGCCGGAAGCCATCTGCTGGTGGCGCTGGCTTTGGGCGCGTCAAGTTCTCTCAGAGCTTGAGGTCGTACTCCACGGTCAACGGGGCATGGTCAGAGAACTTCTGTTCCTTGTAGACGCTGACGGTCCGGGCTTTCTCGGCCAGGGCAGGCGACGCCAGGTGATAGTCGATGCGCCAGCCCACGTTCTTGGCATAGGCCTGGCCCCGGTTGCTCCACCAGGTGTAGGCCTCGCCGCTGGCCTCGGGCTGCAGCGTGCGGTGGACGTCCACCATGCCGGCCTCATCCAGCAGCCGGGTCATCCAGGCGCGCTCTTCGGGCAGAAAGCCGGAGTTTTTCAGGTTGCCTTTCCAGTTTTTGAGGTCAATCTCCCGGTGTGCAATGTTGACGTCGCCGCAGAGGATGAAGCCGCGTTCCTGTTTCAGCTGGAGCAGGTGGGGGTAGATCTCGGCGAGAAAGCGGAATTTGGCCTGCTGGCGCTCCTCGCCCGAAGAGCCGCTCGGAAAGTAGCAGCTGATGAAGGAAAGTTTGCGTTGCGGCGTGTCGAAACGCAGCTCGACATAACGGCCTTCGGCGTCGAATTCGGGCGAGCCGTAGCCGATGCGCACCTCGCTGGGCTCATGCCGGCTGTAGATGCCGACGCCCGAATAGCCTTTTTTCTCGGCGAAGTGGAAGTGGCCGCGCAGGCCGGCCAGACTCTCGAAGCGGCCCGCTACATCGGCGGCCTGGGCCTTGACCTCCTGTACGCAAATACAATCCGGTCTGGTGGTATCGAGCCAGGCTTCAAGCCCCTTGCTGGTGGCGGAACGGATGCCGTTGAGGTTGAGGCTGCTTAATTTGAACAAGGAATTTCCCATGTCGGAAGGTGTGGCATCAACAGCGGGGCAGGACAGGCTGGCCCAGGATTTCGTGCAGTTTGCGGTCGATTGCGGTGTGCTGCGTTTTGGTGAATTCAAGACCAAGGCGGGCCGCCTGTCCCCGTATTTCTTCAATGCGGGCCTGTTCGACGACGGCGCCAAACTCGGGCGTCTGGCCGAATTCTATGCGCAGCGCGTCATCGATTCCGGCATCGAGTTCGACATGATCTTCGGCCCGGCCTACAAGGGTATTCCGCTCGGCGCGGCGCTGGCGGTCGAGCTGGCGCGGCGCGGACGCAATGTGCCCTTTGCCTACAACCGCAAGGAGGCCAAGGACCATGGCGAGGGCGGCACGCTGGTGGGGGCGCCGCTCAAGGGGCGGGTGCTGATCGTCGATGACGTGATGTCGGCCGGCACGGCGGCACGCGAGTCGATCGCCATCATCGAAGCGGCCGGCGCCAAGCCGCATGCCGTGGTGATTGCGCTGGACCGGCAGGAAATGGCGACCGAGAACGGCCAGGATGTGCCCTACAGCGCGGTGCAATACGTGCGCCAGCGCTTGGGGCTGCAGGTGGGCGCGATTGCGAAGCTGGCGGATTTGCTGCAGTATCTGGAAAAACACAGCAGCGCCGGTTTGGCGGCCGACCATCAGCGCGTACTGGCTTACCGGCAGCGTTATGGCGTGAATGAAGGCTGAACATGGGCAGAGCTGCAGGGGGCGCGCTCATCGGCGCGCTGCTGATGGGGGTGCTGGGCGACGGGCGGGCGCAAACCCCGTCGATCTACTCCTGCACGGATGCCCAGGGGCGTCAGCGCACCTCGGATCGCTCCATCGCAGAATGTGCAGACCGCGAGCAGCGCCTGCTCAACCCGAGTGGCACGGTTCGCGCCACCGTCGGCCCGCCGCTGAGTGTGAAGGAGCGCGCCGAGCTGGAACTGCGCCAGCGCCGCGAAGCTGAGGCGCAAGCCCGCCGGTCCGAAGACCTGCGGCGCGAGCGCGCCCTGATGGTGCGCTATCCGAACCAGACGGCGCATGACCAGGAGCGAACCGAAGCGCTGGCCCAGATCGCGCTGGTGCGACAAGCCGCCCTCAACCGCATGGCTGAACTGGTGCGTCAGCGCGAGGCCCTGCAGGCCGAACTGGAGTTCTACCAGAAGGACCCGGCCAAGGCACCGCAGGCCCTGCGCCGCCAGTTCGATGAAAACACCCGCAACCAGGCGGTGCAAAAGCGTTTCATTGCCGAGCAGGACGCCGAGAGTGCTCGCGTCAACGCGCGCTTCGACGCCGAACGGGCGCGCCTGATGCCTTTCTGGGCGCAGTCGCCATCGGCCGGCCAGGCTCGCTGACGCGCGTCTTCAGCCCAGCTTGCTGCGCAGCAAGTCATTGACCTGTTGCGGGTTGGCCTTGCCCTTGCTGGCTTTCATGACCTGGCCGACCAGGGCATTGAAGGCCTTGTCCTTGCCGGCCTTGAACTGCGCCACGTTGTCGGGGTTGGCGGCAATCACCTCGTCGATGATCTTCTCCAGCGCGCCGCTGTCGCTCATCTGCTTCAGGCCCTTGACTTCGATGAGTGCATCCACGTCCGTGCCTTCGCCACTCCACAGCGCGTCGAACACCTGCCGGCCGGCGTTGTTGGAAATGGTGCCATCGGCGATGCGGGTGATCAGCGCGGCCAGTTGTGCCGCGCTCACGGGTGCCTGCTCGATGCCGATCTCACCAGCGTTCAGGCGGCGCGAAACCTCGCCCATGATCCAGTTGCTGGCCAGCTTGGCCTGTTTGCAGGCCTGGGCCGTGGTCTCGAAGTAGGTCGCCATGGCCTTGCTCTGCGTCAGCGTGGTGGCGTCGTACTCGGGCAGGCCGTAATCGGCCACAAAGCGCTGTGCCATCGCACGCGGCAGCTCAGGCAGTTCGCTGCGCACGCGCTCGATCCAGTCGGAGGCAATCACCAGCGGCGGCAGATCCGGGTCGGGGAAGTAGCGGTAGTCGGCGGCGTCTTCCTTGGTGCGCATGGCGCGCGTCTCGCCGGTATCGGGGTCGAACAGCACGGTGGCCTGCTGGATGGCATGGCCGTCCTCGATCTGCTCGATCTGCCAGCGCACCTCGTAGTCGATGGCCTGCTGCATGAACTTGAAGCTGTTCAGGTTCTTGATCTCGCGCCGCGTACCTAATTCGCCGCCCGGCTTGCGCACCGAGACGTTGGCGTCGCAGCGGAAGCTGCCTTCCTGCATGTTGCCGTCGCAGATGCCGATCCAGGTGACGATCTTGTGCAGCTCCTTGGCGTAGGCCACGGCCTCCTCGCTGGAGCGCATGTCGGGCTCGGTCACGATTTCCAGCAGCGGCGTGCCGGCGCGGTTCAGGTCGATGCCGGACTGACCGATAAAGTCCTCGTGCAGCGACTTGCCGGCGTCTTCTTCCAGGTGGGCGCGCACCAGGCGCACGGTCTTCTTCTCGTCGCCGAGGAAGAACGACACCTCGCCGCCCTGCACCACCGGGATCTCGAACTGACTGATCTGGTAGCCCTTGGGCAGGTCGGGGTAGAAGTAGTTCTTGCGCGCGAAGATGCTTTTCGGTGCAATGTGCGAGCCGATCGCCAGGCCGAACTGGATGGCACGCTCGACGGCGCCCTGGTTCATCACCGGCAGCGTGCCGGGCAGGGCCAGGTCCACCGCGCAGGCCTGGGTGTTGGGTTTGGCACCGAAGGCGACCGAGGCGCGGCTGAAGATCTTGCTGTTTGTGGACAGCTGGGCATGGGTTTCGAAGCCGATCACGACTTCATAACCCTGGACTAACTTGGGTGTGCTCATGTCAGAAGCCTCCCGGGGTGCGGAGGTGAAAATCGGTGGCCTGCTGCAACTGGTGCGCCACACTCAGCAGCTTGCCTTCTTGCAGGTAGTTGCCGATCAGCTGCAGGCCGACCGGCATGTCGTTCGCACCGAAACCGGCCGGCACGCTCATGCCCGGCAGGCCGGCCAGCGAGGCCGGCAGGGTGAAGATGTCGGCCAGGTAGTTGGCTACCGGGTCGTCGGCCTTCTCGCCGATCTTCCAGGCCACCGTGGGCGCCGCCGGGCCGGCGATCACGTCGCACTGCTGGAAGGCCTGCTGGAAGTCGTCGGAAATCATGCGCCGGATCTTCTGCGCCTGCAGGTAGTAGGCGTCGTAGTAGCCGTGCGACAGCACATAGGTGCCGATCATGATGCGGCGCTTGACCTCGTCGCCGAAGCCCTCGGTGCGCGTCTTCTTGTACATGTCGAGCAGGTCGGTGTAGTCCTTGGTCCGGTGGCCGAACTTGACGCCGTCGAAGCGCGACAGATTGGAGCTGGCCTCCGCCGGCGCGATGATGTAGTACACGGGAATCGACAGCTCGGTGCGCGGCAGCGAGATCGGCACCAGCCTGGCGCCGAGTTTTTCGTATTCCTTCAGCGCGGCATCGACCGCGGCGCGCACATCGGCCGCCAAGCCCTCGCCGAAAAACTCCTTCGGGATGCCGATGCGCAGGCCGTCGAGCTTGTCGTTCAGCGAGCGGGTGAAGTCCTCGGTCGGGGCGTCAAGCGAGGTCGAGTCGTGGTCCGGGTCGGGGCCGCACATGGCCGACAGCAGCAGGGCGCAGTCTTCGGCGCTGCGCGCCATCGGGCCGGCCTGGTCCAGACTGGAGGCGTAGGCGACCATGCCGTAGCGCGAGGCGCGGCCGTAGGTCGGCTTGATGCCGGTGATGCCGCAGAACGAGGCGGGCTGGCGGATCGAGCCGCCGGTGTCGGTGCCGCTGGCGGCTGGGGCCAGGCGTGCCGCCACGGCGGCGGCGCTGCCGCCGGAGGAGCCGCCGGGAATGCGGCTGGTGTCCCAGGGGTTGCGCACCGGCTCGGGCGCGCTGTGGCCGATGGCCGGCACGGCCACGTTCTCGTTGGCCGAGCCCATGGCGAATTCGTCGCAGCTGAGTTTGCCCAGCGTCACGGCGCCTTGGGCGGCCAGTCGCGTGACCACGGTGGCGTCGAAGGGCGAGCGGTAGCCGGCCAGCATCCTGGAGCCGGCAGTGGTGACGAAGTCCTTGGTGACGAAGATGTCCTTGTGCGCGATCGGCACGCCAGCCAGCAGCCCGGCGCTGCCGGCGGCCAGGGCGGCATCGGCGGCACGGGCCTGGGCCAGCGTGGTTTCTTCATTCACGTCAACGAAGGCGCCCAGGGCTTCATGGCGGCGGATGCGCGTGAGGAAATGCTGCGCAGTCTCGACGGCCGAGAGCTTGCGCGCACGCAGTTGCCGGGCCAGTTCGGCCACGGAAAGCTGGTGCAGGTCGGTGGAGGCTTGCGTCATGTCTTACTCGATCACTTTGGGCACCAGGAACAGGCCGCGCTCGACGGCGGGGGCACTCTGCTGGTTGGCTTCGCGGTTGTTCGGCTCGCTCACGGTGTCTTCGCGCAGGCGAAGCGCGACTTCAGACACCGTGGCCATCGGGTGGGCCAGCGGCTCGATGCCGCGGGTGTCGACCGCGCGCATCTTCTCCACGATGTCGAAAAAACCGTTAATCTGGGCAAGCATGCGCTCGCTCTCCTCGGGCCGGAGTTCCAGGCGGGCGAGGTTGGCGATGCGCGCAATATCGGCGGATGTGAGTGACATGGCAGACAGGGGTTGAAACCGTGTGTAAAGCGCCCCGAAATCCGGGGGCGTACAGCCGGGTTATTCACAGGGGATAGGGTATTATCCCGCCTTTGGCGCCCTACTTGTCATTTCGCGGGAATTGGGGCGTCTGGGACGATTTTTGAACCGTAATCCGGTGATGGCGGGCCGAAGCGTTCGCCATACCTGCAGAGAGGACATGTAATGCTTGGAGCTTTCCGTCGGTACTTTTCCACCGATCTGGCGATCGACCTGGGTACCGCCAACACCCTGATTGTGGCCCGCGACAAGGGCATCGTGCTGAACGAGCCCTCGGTGGTGGCCATCCGCCACGAAGGCGGCCCCCAGGGCAAGAAGACCATTCAGGCCGTCGGCCATGAGGCCAAGGCCATGCTCGGCAAGGTCCCGGGCAATATCGAGGCCATCCGCCCGATGAAGGACGGCGTGATTGCCGACTTCACTGTCACCGAGCAGATGCTCAAGCAGTTCATCAAGATGGTGCTGCCGCGCGGCATGTTCAAGCCCAGCCCGCGCATCATCATCTGCGTGCCCTGCGGCTCGACCCAGGTCGAACGCCGTGCCATCCGCGAATCGGCACTCGGTGCCGGTGCCAGCGAGGTCTACCTGATCGAAGAGCCGATGGCTGCCGCCATCGGTGCCGGCCTGCCGGTCTCCGAGGCCAGCGGCTCGATGGTGGTGGACATCGGCGGCGGCACCACCGAGGTGGGTGTGATCTCGCTCGGCGGCATGGTCTACAAGGGCAGTGTGCGCGTCGGCGGCGACCGTTTCGACGATGCCATCATCAACTACATCCGCCGCAACTACGGCATGCTGATCGGCGAGCCCACCGCCGAGGCGATCAAGAAGAACATCGGCTCCGCTTTCCCCGGCAGCGAGGTCCGGGAAATGGAAGTGCGTGGCCGCAACCTCAGCGAGGGCGTGCCGCGCAGTTTCACCATTTCCTCCAACGAGATCCTGGAAGCGCTGACCGATCCGCTCAACAGCATCGTATCGGCCGTCAAGAACGCGCTGGAACAGACGCCGCCGGAACTCGGTGCCGACATCGCCGACCGCGGCATGATGCTGACCGGTGGTGGCGCTCTGCTGCGCGACCTGGACCGCCTGCTGTCCGAGGAGACCGGCCTGCCGGTGCTGGTGGCCGAAGACCCGCTGACCTGCGTGGTGCGCGGCTGCGGCATCGCACTGGAGCGCATGGAGCGTCTGGGCAGCATCTTCACCAGCGAATAAGCCACAGGTACAGCGATGCCCCTCGGTACGCTGGACAGGAACCCGCCGCCCTTCTTCCGACAGGGCGCGTCAGCCTTTTCCAAGCTCATCGTCTTCAGCGCCCTGGCGCTGTTTCTGATGGTGGCCGACACGCGCTTTGCGCTGACCCAGCCCTTGCGCATGATCGTCGCCACCGCGCTCTATCCGCTGCAGTGGCTGGTCATGCGGCCGGTGCTCTGGACCGAAGCCGGCAGCCGCTATTTTGAATCGCTGCAATCCGCCCAGTCGGCGCAGGAAGCGGCCCGGCAGAAGCTGGGTCTGCAGTCCCAGCGCGCCAACCAGGTCGAGCAGTTGATGCTGGAAAACAGCCGCCTGCGCCAGCTGCTGGTGCTGCGCGAGCGTTTCGCCACCACCGGCCAGGCGGCGCAGGTGCTGTATGACGCCGCCGATCCCTACACGCGCAAGGTCGTCATCGACAAGGGGCTGATGAGCGGCGTGAGTGCCGGCTCGCCGGTGCTGGATGAGTCCGGCGTCCTGGGCCAGGTCACCCGCGTCTATCCGCTGGTCAGCGAGGTGACGCTGGTGACCGACCGCGATCAGGCCATTCCGGTGCTCAATGCCCGTACCGGCGCACGTGCCGTGGCCTTCGGCGACCCCGGCGCGCATGCCGGGGCGTTGGAGCTGCGCTTCATGGCCGCCAATGCCGACGTGCAGGCCGGCGACTTGCTGACCACCAGCGGTGTCGACGGCGTCTATCCGGCAGGGCTGCCGGTGGCGCGCATCGAAAAGGTGGAGCGCCGCGTCGAATCGGCCTTCGCGCGCATCTATTGCACGCCCGTTGCCCTGGCTGCCGGTGCTGCGCACGTGATGGTGTTGCAGCCGGTGTCGAGCCAGATCCCGGCCATGCCGCCGTCTGAAGCCACGCCGGATGCCGGCAAGAAGGGCAAGCACAAATGATCATGCGCCCCGGTCAGCAGCTGCTGCTGCCCGCCAATCCGCTGTTCATCTGGAGCAGCCTGGTGATGGCCTTTGTGGTCAACATGCTGCAGAACATGGGACTGTGGGGGCGTGCTGCCTGGACGCCGGATGTGCTGGCGCTGGTGCTGGTGTTCTGGAGCGTGCACCAGCCGCTGCGTATCGGCGTGGGCGCGGCCTTCGTGTTCGGTCTGCTGGTCGACGTGCATCAGAGCAGCGTGCTGGGCCAGCATGCCCTGGCCTACACGGTGCTGAGCTTCTTTGCCATCACCATCCATCGCCGGCTGCTCTGGTTTAGCGTGCCGCAGCAGGCGCTGCAGGTGCTGCCGCTGCTGGTCGCCGCCCATGCGGTGGAACTGGCGGTGCGCATGATGGTGGGCGGGGCCTTCCCCGGTTTCCTGATTCTGCTGGCGCCGCTGCTCGAGGCCTTGCTGTGGCCGCTGATCACGGTGCTGCTGCTGCTGCCGCAGCGGCGTGCGCCCGATCCCGATGCCAACCGGCCGCTGTGAGGCTTCGTGGTGGTTTTGCACGCGCTGCGTGACGCTGACTGGATGCGATGACTGAACTGCGCAACGTTGAAGCCGACCTGACACGCTTTCGCGCCCGTGTGCTGGCGGTGACGATTGTCGTGCTGAGCTGTTTCGCACTGCTGGCGATGCGGCTGGTCTACCTGCAGGTGGTGCGGCACGGCGACCTGAGCGAACAGGCCGAGAGCAACCGCACCGCCATCGTGCCGGTGGTGCCCAACCGCGGCCTGATCCTCGACCGCAACGGCATCGTGCTGGCGACCAACTACTCGGCCTACACGCTGGAGATCACGCCCTCCAAGGTCGACAGCGTCGAGCAGACCATCGAAGAGCTGTCCAAGGTGCTGGACATCACGCCGCGCGACCGTCGCCGGTTCAAGAAATTGCGCGAAGAGACCAAGGGCATCGAGTCCTTGCCGATCCGCACCCGCCTGACCGACGAGGAGGTGGCCAAGTTCGCGGCGCAGCGCTTCCGCTTTCCCGGCGTCGAGATCAAGGCGCGGCTGTTCCGCAACTACCCCTGGGGCGAACTGGCCAGCCATGTGATCGGTTACATCGGTCGCATCAACCAGGCCGAGAAGAAAGTGATCGAGGAGTGGTCTGACGAAGATGTGGCCAACTACCGGGGCACCGAGTACATCGGCAAGCTCGGCGTCGAGCAGAGCTTCGAGAAGGAGCTGCACGGTCTGACCGGGGTCGAGCAGGTCGAGACCTCGGCCGGCGGTCGCGCCGTGCGCAAGCTCGCCAGCCACCCGGCCACGCCGGGCAACACCGTGCAGCTGTCGATCGACATCAAGCTGCAGAACCTGATCGAGGAAATCTACGGCGAGCGCCGGGGTGCGCTGGTCGCACTCGATCCGAAAACCGGTCAGGTGCTGGCCTTCGTCAGCAAGCCCACCTTCGACCCCAACCTGTTCGTCGAAGGCATCGACAGTGACAGCTGGCAGGAACTCAACGAGTCGCTCAACAAGCCGTTGTTGAACCGGGCCCTGCGCGGCACCTACCCGCCCGGCTCCACCTACAAGCCCTTCATGGCCATGGCGGCCTTGCAGACCGGCAAGCGTTCGCCCTCCACCATCATCAACGACGCCGGCTCCTGGGCCTTTGGCGGCCACGTCTTCCGCAGCCACGGCGA
The DNA here is from genome assembly GCA_031426755.1 of Curvibacter sp. Taxonomy (GTDB): domain Bacteria; phylum Pseudomonadota; class Gammaproteobacteria; order Burkholderiales; family Burkholderiaceae_C; genus Hylemonella. Next base: position 26,872 of record JASJPI010000001.1, on the reverse strand, counting down.
CCACGGCCTGGGGCCGGTCGACATGTACCGCAGCATCGTCAAGTCGAGCAACGTCTACTACTACTCGCTGGCCAACGAACTCGGTGTCGATGTCATCCATGACTTCATGGCGCCGCTCGGCTTCGGCCAGTACACCGGCATCGACATCCAGGGCGAGGTGCGCGGTGTGCTGCCCAGCCAGGCCTGGAAACGCAAGACCTACAAGAAGCCCGAACAGCAGAAGTGGTATGCCGGCGAGACGATTTCGCTCGGCATCGGCCAGGGCTACAACACCTTCACCATGCTGCAACTGGCCTCGGCCACCGCCACGCTGGTCAATGGCGGCATCAAGCACACGCCGCAGCTGGTCATCGCCACGCAGGATGCCGTCAGCCATGCCAAGGTGCCGGTGGTGCCGAAACCGGCGCAGAGCCTGGGCTATGCGCCGGAGCACGTGGCCGTCGTGCGGCGGGCGCTGGTCGGTGTCACGCAGGAAGGCACCTCGGCGCGCGTGTTCTCCGGTGCCGGCTATGTGAGCGGCGGCAAGACCGGCACCGCGCAAGCCGTCACCATTGGGCAGAAGGAGAAGTACAACGCGGCCAAGATGGAGGAACACCAGCGCGACCACGCGCTGTACATGGCCTTCGCCCCGGCGGACGACCCGAAGATCGCGCTGGCGGTGGTGGTGGAGAACGTCGGCTTCGGCGCCGAGCATGCCGCCCCGATTGCGCGGCGCGTGTTCGACTACTGGCTGCTGGGCCAGTACCCGAGCGAAGAAGACCTGACGGCCGTCAAGCTCGGGCGGGCAGGCGTTCCGATCGGTAAACCACGCTCAGCCCCTGAGGTGGCATGGCCGCCCAAGGGTCGGGCGCTGCCGGCAGCTCAGACCCCCTGACGGAAGAAGGCGTCAAAGCCGGTCTTGAGGATCAGCGCACCCACCACCAGGATGAAGACCCCGCGCACGAAGCCGGTGCCATGCCGGAGTGCCAGCCGCGTGCCCAGCAGGCTGCCGGCCACATTGGCCAGCGCCAGGGGCAGCGCGAAATGCCACCAGACATGGCCCTTGAGCGCGAACAGGATGATGGCCGCGACGTTGCTCGCCAGGTTCAGCAGCTTGGCACCGGCCGAGGCGTGCAGGAAGTCGTAACCCAGCCAGCGCACCAGCAGGAAGATGAAGAAGCTGCCGGTGCCGGGGCCGAAGAAGCCGTCGTAAAACCCGATGCTCAGGCCGACCACGCCGGCGGCCAGCAACTCCTGTCGACCCGAGAAGCGCGGTGCATGGGTGTGCCCCAGTTCCTTCTTCACCAGGGTGTAGAGCAGCACACCCAGCAGGATCAGCGGCAGCAGTTTGCGCAGGAATTGCGGCGAGACCAGGGTGACGACCCAGGCGCCGGCAAACGCACCGAGAAAGCTCAGGGCGATGGCCGGCAGCATGGCGCCCCAGCGCATCTCGACATGGCGGCTGTACTGCCAGGAGGCGAAGGCCGTACCCCAGACCGAGGCGGATTTGTTGGTGCCGAACAGGGTGGCGGCATGGGCATTGGGGAAGGTGGCGAACAGCGCAGGCACCAGAACCAGGCCGCCGCCGCCCACGATTGAATCGACAAATCCGGCCAGCAGCGAGGCCAGCGACACCAGCAGGAGTTCCATGTTCTGATTTTCGTATGCGCTCCAGATCGCGAAATGCTATCGAAACAGGAGCTATGAATGCTTGTTTGACTAGAGCGGAGCTTGGATTTTGTCCGGAAAACAAAAAGGCACCGGGTTGACCGGTGCCTTGTAAATCCCATCTGCTCTGGATGGTGCGAATCTTGTTGGGTTTATCGGGTGTCTTCCTCGGCTCCTCCCGTGCCCGGTGCCATGGCAGCCGGCTGGTGAGTGGCGTGAGTTTACTCTGCCGTGTGGGGCGGCAACTCCGGGTTTTCCCTCATTCGGGACATGGCCGTTTGGGGGCCGTTTTCTAGCCCCGGTTGGCGTCCTCGATGATCCAGCGCGCGGCCTTTTCCGCCATCATCAGCACCGGCGAATTGGTATTGCCGCTGGTGATGGTGGGCATGACGCCGGCATCGACCACACGCAGGCCCTGGATGCCGCGCACGCGAAGCTGGGCGTCGACCACCGCCATCGGATCATCCACGCGGCCCATCTTGGTGGTGCCGACCGGGTGGAAGATGGTGGAGCCGATGTCGCCGGCCAGCCGGGCCAGCTCCTCGTCGCTCTGGTACTGCACGCCGGGTTTGAATTCCTGCGGCTTGTACTTGGCCAGTGCCGGCTGCGCCACGATGCGGCGCGTCACGCGCAGCGAGTCGGCCGCCACCTTGCGGTCCTCCGGCGTGCTCAGGTAGTTGGGCGCGATGGCCGGCGCATCCTCGAAACGGTTGCTGCGGATCTGCACCGTGCCGCGACTGGTCGGGTTCAGGTTGCACACGCTGGCGGTGAATGCGTTGAAGTCGTGCAGCGGCTCGCCGAAGGCGTCGAGCGAGAGCGGCTGCACGTGGTATTCGATGTTGGGCCAGGGCTGGGCCGGGTCGCTGCGCGTGAAGGCCCCGAGCTGGCTGGGTGCCATGCTCATCGGCCCGCTGCGCTTGACGGCGTACTCCAGCCCGATCTTGGCCTTGCCCCACCAGGAACTGGCCAGGGTGTTGAGCGTCTTGACGCCCTCGACCTTGTAGACCGAGCGGATCTGCAGGTGGTCCTGCAGGTTGGCGCCGACGCCCGGCAACTCATGCACCACGGGTATGCCATGCTGTTGCAGCAGCGATGACGGGCCGATGCCGGAGAGTTGCAGAATCTGCGGCGAACCGATGCTGCCGGCCGACAGCACCACTTCACGCTTGGCGGTGGCGGTCACCAACTCCTGCCCGGTCCAGACCTGCACGCCGCAGCAGCGCTGGCTGCCATCGGGCTGGGTCTCGAACACGAGGCGGTCCACCTGTGCCGAGGTCCACATCTCGAAATTGGGCCGGCCGTAACATTTGGGACGCAAGAAGGCATTGGCGGTGTTCCAGCGAAAGCCCTTCTTCTGGTTGACCTCGAAGTAGCCCACGCCTTCATTGTTGCCGCGGTTGAAGTCCTCGGTGGCGGGAATGCCGGCCTGCACGGCAGCTTGGGCGAAGGCGTCGAGCACGTCCCAGCTCAGGCGCTGCTTTTCAATGCGCCATTCACCACCGGTCTGGTGGTGGCGCATCAGCTTGCGGTAGAGGTCGGCCCCGGCGTCACCCGTGTCGCCCTTGAGGGCCAGCAGTTCGGTCGGCACGCCCTTGGCGCCGTGCAGCGCATCGGCCCCTTTGTAGTAGTCCTCATGCTGTTTGAAGTAGGGCAGCACCTGTTCCCAGCGCCAACTGTCGTCGCCGGTCAGATCGGCCCACTGGTCGTAGTCGCGCGACTGGCCGCGCATGTAGATCATGCCGTTGATGCTGGAGCAGCCGCCCAGCGTCTTGCCGCGCGGGTAGCGCAGCGTGCGGCCATTCAGGCCCGCCGAGGGTTCGGTGGTGTAGAGCCAGTCGGTGCGCGGGTTGCCGATGCAGTGCAGATAACCGATCGGGATGTGGATCCAGTAGTAGTCATCCCGGCGCCCGGCTTCGATCAGCAGCACGCGCTTGCTGGCATCCATGCTCAGGCGGTTGGCCAGCAGGCAGCCGGCGGTGCCGGCACCGACGATGATGTAGTCGAAGGTGGTGTCAGACATGGCTTCCCCCCGAAGCGGCCTGCAGCTGCATCCCCCTCAAGGGGGCGTCACCAGCGGCCCGGCGAGGCCGGTTCCGCGGTGGCTGCGCGAAGGCGTTTTGTATCTGGCTCATCTTGGTCTCGCTCATTGTTTTTCTTTCGCAGCCGTGAGCTGTTGGAATGAAGTGCCTTGATCGTAAGCCACCGCGGAACCGGCTCTGCCGGGCCGCTGGTGACGTCCCCCTGGGGGGAAGGCGGCCGCCAGGCCGACTCAGGGGGCTTACTTACTTGTGGGCATCGCGAACTCGGCCCCCTTAGGCGTGCTCTCGGGCCAGCGCTGCATGATGGACTTCTGCTTGGTGTAGAAACGCACACCCTCTTCGCCGTAGGCGTGCATGTCGCCGAACAGCGAACGCTTCCAGCCGCCGAAGCCGTGCCAGGCCATGGGCACCGGGATCGGCACGTTGATGCCGACCATGCCGACCTGAATGCGGTGGCCGAATTCGCGCGCCACATGGCCGTCGCGTGTGTAGCAGGAGACGCCGTTGCCGAACTCGTGGTCGTTGATCAGCTGCACGGCGGTGGCGAAATCGGGCACGCGTACGCACGACAGCACCGGGCCGAAAATCTCTTCCTTGTAGATCTTCATCTCCGGCGTCACGTGGTCGAACAGCGTGCCGCCCATCCAGAAGCCGTTGTCGCAGCCGGCGCCGGCAGCCTTGCCCTTGAACGTGCGGCCGTCGACCAGCAGCTGGGCGCCTTCCTTGGCGCCGTGCTCGATGTAGCCCGTGATGCGCTGGTGCGCGATGCCGGTGACGATCGGGCCCATCTCGGCGTCCAGCTCCATGCCGTTCTTGACCTTGAGCGCCTTGGTGCGTTCGATCAGCTTGGGCATGATCTTGTCGGCCACGTCGCCCACCAGCACCGCCACCGAGATGGCCATGCAGCGCTCGCCGGCCGAACCGTAAGCGGCGCCGATCAGGCCGTCCACGGCCTGGTCCAGATCGGCGTCGGGCATTACCACCATGTGGTTCTTGGCGCCGCCCAGGGCCTGCACGCGCTTGCCGTTGCGGGCGCCGGTTTCGTAGATGTAGTTGGCGATCGGCGTCGAGCCGACGAAGCTGATGGCTTTCACGTCGTGGTGGGCCAGCAGCGCGTCCACGGCTTCCTTGTCGCCCTGCACCACGTTGAAGACGCCGTCGGGCAGGCCGGCTTTCTTGAGCAGGTCGGCCATGAAGAGCGCGGGCGAGGGGTCGATCGGACTGGGCTTGAGGATGAAGGTGTTGCCCGTGGCAATCGCCACCGGGAACATCCACATCGGCACCATCACGGGGAAGTTGAACGGCGTGATGCCGGCCACCACGCCCAGCGGCTGGCGCATCGTCCAGTTGTCCATGCCGGTGGAGACCTGCTCGGTGAAGTCGCCCTTGAGCAGTTGCGGGATGCCGGTGGCGAATTCGACGATCTCGATGCCGCGTGTGACCTCGCCTTGCGCGTCGGTGAACACCTTGCCGTGCTCGGCGGTGATCAGGCGCGCCAGGTCGTCGCGGTGGTGGTTGAGCAGTTCCAGGAACTTGAACAGGATGCGCGCGCGGCGCAGCGGCGAGGTGGCGGCCCAGGCCGGGAAGGCGGCTTGTGCCGCGGCCACGGCGGTGTCGACTTCTGCCGTGCTGGCCAGCGCGGTGCGGCCGCTGACGGCGCCGGTGGCGGGGTTGTAGACGTCCTGCGCGCGGCCGGATGTGCCGGCAACGATCTGGCCGGCGATGTAGTGGTCAATATTTGTAATGCTCATGGTGAATGCTCCTCGGAATCTGGGAGTTTCCTAGAAATTCAGCGATTTTTCCAATGACTTGCTCAAAAGGGTGATATAAATTTTGCAAATATGGCTATCGCTGCCGATCCTCAGGCCCTGCGCGCCTTCATTGCGGTTGCCCGTGAGGGCAATGTGTCGCGCGCGGCCGCGCGCCTGCACCTGAGCCAGCCGGCGGTCAGCCTGCAACTCAAGGCGCTGGCCGAAGCCACCGGTCTGCAATTGTTCACGCGCACGCCGCATGGGCTGGCGCTGACGCGCGACGGCGCGGCACTGCTGCCGCAGGCCGAGAAAGCGCTGGCGGCGCTGAGCGACTTCAGCCAGGCCGCGCTGAGCCTGCACAGCACGGTGCGCGGCCGGCTGCGCATCGGCACCATCCTCGACCCCGAATTCACGCGGCTGGGGGCTTTCCTGAAAGAGCTGGTGGAGTCGGCGCCGCAGATCGAAACCGAGTTGCGCCAGGGCATGAGCGGCGAGGTGCTGGACCAGATCGGGCGCGGCGAGCTCGATGTCGGCTTCTACCTCGGGTTACCCGATGATTCGGAACCAAAAATGGCGCAAGCCCCAGTGAGGTCTGGGCGAGGCGCTCTACTTTTTGAAGCAAAAGTGCTGTCGCACTTCACCTACCGCGTGCTGGCGCCGGCCGGCTGGGGCGAACAGGTTCTGGGGCGCGACTGGAAGGCGCTGGCCGCCCTGCCGTGGATCGCCACGCCACCGGCTTCCGCGCACCACCGTCTGTTGGCCAGCGTCTATGAGCCGCTGGGCCTGCATCCGCGCCAGGTGGCGCTGGTCGATCAGGAAGCTTCCATGCTCGACCTGGTGCGTTCCGGTGTGGGCTTGTCGCTGGTGCGCGACGCCATCGCCATGAACGAGGCGCAGGCGCGCGGCCTGGTGATTGCCGACCGCGTCAGCCTGGACTGCCGGCTCAGTTTCATCTGCCTCAAGGCGCGCCGCAACGAGCCGGTGGTGGCCAGCGCTTGGGCGGCGCTGGAGCAGGTGTGGCGGTGAGCCGCGCGGCGTTTCAGCGCGCCATGTAACCCATCCACGGCCAGTAGGTGGCGCCCAGCAGCAGCACCAGCACATAGGCGATCACGGTCAGCACCAGGCCGGTCTTGACGAAGTCCTTCACGGCGAAGGTATCGGTGCCGTAGGCCACCATGTTCTGCGGTGCATTGACCGGCAGGATGAAGCCGAAGCTCACCACGAACTGAAACAGCATGGTCATGCCGACCAGGTTCAGCGGCGTTGCGTCGGGCGCGCCGGCGATCTGCTGCAGCACGCTGATCATGATGGGGATCATGGCTGAAGCCAGCGCCGTGGCGCTGGCAAAACCCAGGTGCACCACGATCAGGAACAGCGACAGCAGCGCCAGGATCATGAAGGCCGAGGCGCCGGCCAGGCCGAGGTTGGCGACGATGATGTTGGCCAGCCAGGCGGCGGCCTTGGTCTGCAGCAGCGCGGTGCCCAGGCTGATGCCGGTGCCGAACAGCACGATGGTGCCCCACGGAATCCTCGATTGCGCCTGCTTCCAGCCCATCACGCCGATGCCGGGCGTGAACATGAGAGCGATGGCGGCGATGGTGGTGGACGAGGTGTCGAAGGGATGCAGCACCTTCTCGGTGGCCCAGAAACCGAGCAGTACCAGCATGATGGTCAGCAGCTTCTTCTCGGCGAAGGTCATCGGCCCCAAGTCGTGCAGCGCCTGGCGGATGGTTTCCTTGCCGCCGGCGATCTCGTCGGTTTCGGGCGGCATCATCTTGATCATCACGAAGTACAGCGCGATCGACATCAGGATCGACCAGGGCGCGGCGGCCACCAGCCAGTCGCCCCAGGTGATGGTGGTCTTGAAAGTCTTCTCGATGAAGCCGATGGCCACCATGTTCTGCGCCGCGGCGGTTTTCACGCCGACGTTCCAGATCGAGGCCGCCTGCGCGGTAGCGATCATCAGCATGCCGGCAAAGCGCGAGCGCTTGTCGACGCCGAAGGCCAGGATGATGCCCATGATGATGGGCACCAGGCAGGCCACGCGCGCCGTGGTCGAGGGCACCAGGAAGGACAGCACGATGCCGACCAGGATGGCGCCGATCAGCACGCGGTTGGTGCGCGCGCCCACCTTGGACAGGATGAACAGCGCAATGCGCTTGTCCAGCCCGGTGATGGTCATGGCCGCCGACAGGAAGCAGGCCGCAGCGACGAGGGCCAGTGCGGTGTTGGCAAAGCCGCTCAGCGCCAGCGTGAGGGCCGGGCCGGTCCCGAGCGCGACGGCTGGCTTGGCGGCGTTGGGGGCCAGTCCCAGCATGAAGGCCATCAGGGCCGTGATCAGCACGGCGCTGATGGCGTAGTCCACCGCTTCGGTGGCCCACAGGATCACCGAGAACAGCAGCAGCGCCAGCATGATCTGGCCGGCAGCCGGCAACCCCTGTGGCGTGGGCAGCAGCATGACGCCGATCAGCGCGATGAGCGCGGCGATCAATCCTGTCACGTTCACGGACTCATGCGTGCTGTCTTTTGCGGCGCTGGTCGCTTGGTTGGATGCCATACGGTTCCTCCCCTGGCTCGTTGATCGGCTGGGTCATTCTTGCCGTGACCGACTGTAGCGTCTGTGTGTGTCTGTAACAAGCCCCCGATTTCTGTCTGATGCAGACCTACACTGCCGGCTCTTCAACTCTTGCTGACATGACGAATCGAATGAAAGTCCGTTCTCTTTCCTCCATCGCTCGCCAACCCTTGCTGTGTGTCGCCCTGCTGTTGGCGGGTGCGGCGGCATCGGCCCATGACGGCGGCACCTTGCTGGGCGGCGGCCTCGGTGCCGCCGCCGGTGCGGTCATCGGCCAGTCAGTCGGTGGCAAGAATGGCGCCATCGTCGGCGGCGCCGTCGGCGGTGCCACGGGGGCGGCGGTCAGCACCAAGGGCTCGGGTCAGAGCGGCGCCATGGTGGGCGGTGCCATCGGTGGCGGTGCAGGGGCGGCGGTCGGCCAGTCGGTTGGTGGTTCGACCGGCGCGATTGTCGGGGCCGGTCTCGGCGGTGCCGCCGGCTCCAGCCTGGGCAAGGGCGCGACGCAACAGCCCAAGGCCGGTCAGGCGGGGCATTACGACGGTGACGATGGCCATGGGCACGGCAAGCATGGCAAGCGCAACCGTTGCTTCGAAGAGCATCCCGGCCGCGGCCACGCCTACGGCAAGTACAAGGGCTGCTGAGCCGGTCCGGCGGCCGACCAGAGTCGCTTCAGCGGCCGGGCCACTGCGGCTTGCGTTTTTCCTGGAAGGCCTGCTGACCTTCCTTGGCATCTTCCGTCAGTGTGAACAGGGCGATCTGGCTTTCGGTGAAGGCCATCGATTCCTCGAAGCCCATGGCCTCGATCTTCTTCATGGTGTACAGGCCGCGCCGGATGGCGGCCGGTGACTTGTCGAGCAGGCGCTCCAGCAGCCATTGCAGCCGCGCATCGACATCGTCGTCGACGTAGTTCACCAGATCCAGGGCCAGCGCCTCGGTGGCCGTGATGGGCTCGCCGGTCAGGCACATCTCGGCCAGCTTGCGCCGCGGGATCAGGTGCTGCATGACGCTGAGCACCTGGGCCGGGAACACGCCCACCTTGACTTCGGGCAGGCCGAACACGGCGTGGCGCGCCGCCACCGCCAGGTCGCACATGCTCAAGAGGCCCATGCCGCCGGCCATGCAGGCGCCGTTGACGCGCGCGATCAGCGGCACCGTACTGGCCTTGGCGGCGCGCATTACCTGCGCCACGTGGCCATGCGGCTCCGAGTAGTCGGTGGTGAAGGCCTGGCTGGCCTGCAGGTCGGCGCCGGCACAGAAGGCTTTTTCGCCCGCGCCGGTGATGACGATGGCGCGGATGTCGCGCCGGCCTTGGGCGGCGTGGATGGCTTGTGCCATGGCGGCCAGCACGCCATGGCTGACGGCATTGCGGCGTGCTTCGCGGTTGATGGTCAGCCACAGGACCGGGCCGCGCTGTTCACTCAGCAAATCGTGGGGGGTGTTGGTGTCGCTCATGGGGTCTCCTCAGGCTCGCATGCCGTGCCCGTATTGTGGCGGTGAATTGGGGCCGCCTTTGGTCTGCTCCATGCACGCTGCTTGCATGTACCATCAGACCCCATACAGTCTTCGCCGCTGCGTATCCATGGACGACACCACGCCACGCCTGACCCGGCAGACCTTGCCGCAGGGGCCCTGCGCGCTGCCGAAAGGTCAGTGGGCGGCGGCCGCGCTGGCTGAACCGCAGGCCTGGGCGGCCTTGCAGCAGGCGCTGCAGTCCGCGACCGCAGGCCCGCAGGCCGTGCCGTGCTGGGACTTGCGCCAGTTGTCGCGGCTGGACCATACCGGCGCGCAGCTGTTGTGGAACAGCTGGGGCCGACGCTGGCCGGCGCAGCTGGAGGTGCTGCCGGCGCAGCGCGCCATGCTGGAGCGGGTGGCACGCTACACCATGGCGCCACCGCCCCCGGAACGCCTGACCGTCGGCCAGATCTTTTTTGCGCTGGGCGGGCTGGTGCTGCGCCTGATCGACCATGGGCGCGGCCTGTTGCGCCTGATCGGACAGCTCCTGCTCGATACCCTGTACCTGCTGCGTCATCCGCGCCAGGGGCCGTGGCGTGATTTCTCCGGCCACCTGTACCACATCGGTGCCACGGCCTTGCCGATCACGGCGCTGGTCGGCTTCCTGATCGGCGTGGTGCTGGCCTATCTGATGTCGCAGCAGCTCAGGCTGTTCGGCGCCGATCCCTTCATCGTCAACATCCTGGGCATCTCCTTGATCCGCGAGCTCGGGCCGGTGCTGGCCGCCATCCTGATCGCGGGCCGTTCCGGTTCGACCATCACGGCGCAGATCGGCGTGATGCGCGTGACGGAAGAACTCGATGCCATGCGCGTGCTCGGCATCGCGCGCGGCTTCCGGCTGGTGTTGCCGCGGGTGCTGGCCATGGCCATGGCCATGCCCTTGCTGTCGGTGTGGACCACCCTGGCCGCCATGCTGGGGGGTATGCTGGCGTCCGACCTGGTGATGGGGGTGACGCCGTCGTACTTCATCGCCACCTTGCCCGATGCGGTGAAGGCGTCCAACCTGACGCTGGCGACGGCCAAGTCGGCGGTGTTCGGCGTGTTCATTGCCCTGGTGGGGTGCCACTACGGCCTGCGCGTCAAACCGAATACCGAGAGCCTGGGGCAGGGCACCACGGCCTCGGTGGTCACGTCGATCACGGTGGTGATCCTGGTCGACGCGCTGTTCGCGGTGGTGTTCAAGGATGTGGGCATATGAGCGCCGTGAGTACTGACCGGCCGATGGTCGAGATCGAGAGACTGTCCTCGGTGTTCCGTACCGAGGGGCGCGAATTCGTGGTGCACCGCGACCTGGACCTGCGGATCGACGCGGGCGAGATGATCTCCATCGTTGGCGGCTCGGGCAGCGGCAAGACGGTGCTGCTGCGCCAGATGCTTGGGCTGGAGCGGCCGCGCAGCGGGCGCGTCACGGTCATGGGGCGTCCGGCGGCGCACTTGGGCGAGCCGGGCGCGGCCAGCCGCGTGGGCATGTTGTTCCAGCATGGCGCGCTGTTTTCGGCCTTCAGCGTGCTGGACAACATTGCTTTTCCGCTGCGCGAACTCGGCACCCTGCCGGACGACCTGATGCGCGATGTGGCGCTGGTCAAGCTGCAGATGGTCGGTCTCGATCCCTCGCAGGCCCACAAGATGCCCGCCAATCTGTCGGGCGGCATGATCAAGCGCGTGGCGCTGGCGCGTGCCCTGGTCATGGACCCACCCCTGCTGCTGCTGGACGAGCCGACGGCGGGGCTCGACCCGGACAGCGCCGATTCCTTGTGCGGGCTGCTGCGCTCTCTGCATCGCGAACTCGGCCTGACGGTGGTGATGGTCACGCACGATCTGGACACCCTGTTCGCGCTCAGCACCCGCGTGGCGGTGCTGGCCGATCACAAAGTCATCGTCAGTGGTGCCCCGCGGGAGGTGATGGCTTTCGACCACCCCTTCATCCGCGACTTTTTTCTCGGCGAACGGGGCCGGCGCGCCGTGGCCTTGTTGCACGAACCGCCGCCAGCCGTGTAGAAAGCGAGCTTGAAAGAACCTTATGGAAAACAAAGCCCATGCCATTGCCGCCGGCACCTTCGTGCTGCTGCTGTCCGCCTTGCTGGTGGCGCTGGCCGTCTGGCTCACGCGCGAGTCCGGCGAGTTGCTGGTCTATGACGTGTCCACCGACGACCCGGTGACCGGCCTGCAGCAGCAGGCCTCGGTGCGTTTTCGCGGCGTCAAGGTCGGCAAGGTGGCAGACATCAGGTTTGATCCGCAAGTGCCGGGCAATGTGCTGGTGCGTATCGCGGTGGCGGCCGATACCCCGGTCACCCGCTCCACCTTTGCCTCACTCGGCTTCCAGGGCGTGACCGGCATCGCCTTTGTGCAACTGGACGACACCGGTCAGTCGAAGGAGCGGCTGCCGACCCGCGACGAGCAGCCGGCCCGGATCCCGATGCGTCTCGGGCTGGTGGGGCAGCTGTCCGAGCAAAGCGGCCGCATCCTGGCCCAGCTGGAAGAAACCAGCCGCCGCGTCAACCAGCTGCTGGCGACCGAGAACCAGCAGACGCTGGTGACGAGCATCGGTGCCATCGGACAGGCGGCCGCCGGCCTGCCGCCGGTGCTGAAAGAGGCGGGCAGTGTGTTGCAGTCCCTGCGGCAGACGGCTGACCGTGTGGCCGGCAGTGCCGACGAGGTGAAGAAGACGGCCGCCGACTACGGCCGCCTGGCGCAGCGGGTGCAGCAACCCGGCGGCCCGTTGGATCAGTTGTCTCAAGAGACCGACACCCTGCCGCGCCTGAATCGCACGCTGGACGAGACCGGCCGCGCTGCGCGTCAGGTCGGGCGCGTGGCCGGTGCGCTGCAGGACAATCCGCAGACCTTGCTGCTGGGGCCGGGGCTGGTCTTGCCCGGTCCCGGTGAGCCGGGTTTTGTTGCGCCGCTGCTCACGCAGGGGAGCAAGCCATGAGGGGTGCTATGAATTCAGGAGCTTTTGGTGCTTATTCGACGAGGGCTTGGGTGGCCTTTTTACTGGTTCTGACGGCGCTGCTGTCAGGCTGCACGCTGCCTCAGCGGGGGCCCAGCCCGTTGCTGTACGACTTCGGCGCCCGTGCGCCGTCATCGACTGCAGCACCCGCCGCGGCCACCTTGCCGGCGCTGGTGATCACGGCGCAGGCCACGCCGGCACTCGATGGCAACGCCATGCTGTACCGCCTGGCCTATGCCGATGGACAGCAGTTGCGCGCCTACACGCTGGCGCGCTGGGCCATGCCGCCGGCTGAGCTGGTGCAACAGCGCCTGCGCGAGGGCTTGAGCAACCAGTTCACGGTGCTGCGTTCCGGCGAAGGGGCATCGCGCGTGCTGCAGCTGGAGCTGGACGAGTTCAGCCAGGTGTTCGAGGCGTCGGACAAGAGCAGCGGCCTGCTGCGCTTGCGCGCCACCGTGCGCCAGCGCCTGCCGTCGGGTGAACGCATGATGGCGCAGCGCACGGTGGTGGTACAGCGCCCGGCCCCGAGCGCGGATGCGGCGGGTGGCGTGCGTGCCTTGGGGGCCGCCACCGATGCGGCGGTGGACGAACTGGCGCAGTGGCTGCGGCAGTGGCGTTGATGCTGCGTTGACGCCGTGGCGCCGGCTTCAGACCGGCGTCATGCGGATGGCGACGGCGGGGCTGGTGTGCGGCGGCGGAACATGCCGTAGCCCTCCATGTGCAGTACCTTGTCGCCGTGCTGGTTGTGCATCTCCCACACCGTGCGCACCAGGCCCACGTCCGGCCGGCTGGCCATGGGGCGGCTTTCCAGGATGGAGTGGCTCAGGGACAGCGTGTCGCCGGGAAACACCGGCTTGAGCCACTTCAGGCTTTCCAGTCCGGGCGAGCCGAGGCTGGCGGCTTCGCTGAGGAAGTTGTCCACCATCAGGCGCATGGCCATGGCGCAGGTGTGCCAGCCGCTGGCGCACAGGCTGCCGAACACCGAGGCCTGGGCCGCCGCCTCGTCGAGGTGAAAGGGCTGCGGGTCGAACTGGCCGGCAAAAGCCAGGATCTGCTCTTTTGTCGGGCTCACGCTGCCGAGCTGACGCGTCGTGCCGGGGGTGAGGTCTTCCCAGTAGTACTTGATGGTCTTCATCAGCGCCCTCCCGTCACATCCAGAATGCTGCCGGTGGCGTAGCTGGCCTCGGTCGACAGCAGCCAGACGATGGCGCTGGCGATTTCCTGCGCCGTGCCGGGGCGCTGCATCGGAATCTGCGGCGCCAGCCGCTGCGCACGGCCGGGCTGGCCGCCGCTGGCGTGGATTTCGGTGTCGATGATGCCGGGTCGTACCGCGTTGACGCGCACGCCCTCGGTGGCCACTTCGCGTGCCAGGCCGAGCGTGAAGACATCGACCGCCCCCTTGGCGGCGGCGTAGTCCACGTACTGGTTCGGTGCGCCCAGCGTGGCGGCCACGCTGCTCACGTTGACGATGGCGCCGCCGCTGCCGCCATGGCGCGTGCTCATGCGCCGCACCGCTTCGCGTGCGCACAGCAGGGTGCCGAAGACGTTGATCTCGAACATGCGGCGCCAGCGCGCCAGGCTCTGTTCGTCCACACGCTGCGCCGTATCGACCACGCCGGCGTTGTTCACCAGCGCCGTGAGCCGGCCGAGCTTGGCATCGACCTTCTCGAACATGGCCAGCACCTGCGCCTCATCGGCCACGTCGGCCTGCACCGTGATGGCGCTGCCGCCCGCCGCACGGATCTGCCGCACCACCTCGTCGGCCGCGAGCGAGTTGGCGGTGTAGTTGACGGCCACCGCATAGCCGCGCTGCGCGGCCAGCCGGGCCGTGGCGGCGCCGATGCCGCGGCTGCCGCCGGTGATGAGTAGCACGGGGTCCAAAACCATTCTCCTGCGAATCAATGGATGACAAGATACCATTGCCGCCAAAAGAAGGAGACACGCATGAGTCGCACGGTTGACTATTACTTTGCGCCGCAAAGCCCCTGGACCTACCTCGGTCACCAGCGCTTCGCCGCCATGGCCCAGGCCGCGGGTGCCACGATCCATCTGCGGCCGGTCGACCTGGGCGGCAAGGTGTTCCCGATCTCCGGCGGCCTGCCGCTGCCGAAGCGTGCGCCGCAGCGCCAGGCCTATCGCCTGCTGGAGCTCAAACGCTACAGCGACTACCTGCAGATACCGCTGCATCCCCAGCCGCACTACTTCCCGGTCAGCGGCGACGATGCGGCCTGCCTGATCATCGCTGTCGACCTGCACGACGGCACGGCGGCGGCCATGAAGCTCGCCGGCGCGGTGCTGGCCGCGGTGTGGGCGCAGGAGCGCAACATTGCCGACGAAAAAGTGCTGGCCGAACTGCTGGCCGAGCAGGGGCTCGACGCCAGGCGGCTGGAGCAGGCCTACAGCCAGACGGTGCGGGAGCGCTACGAGGCCTACACCCAGCAGGCGATCGATGCCGGCGTCTTCGGTGCGCCCAGCTACGTGATCGATGGCGAGATTTTCTGGGGCCAGGACCGGCTCGATTTTGTCGAGCGCAAGCTCCAGTCCGCCTGAACACAAGACACAAGGAGAAAACACAATGGGTCACTTCATCGACCTGAAGGCCACCGACGGCTTCACCTTTCCGGCCTATGTGGCACAGCCCGCTGCCCAGCCGCGTGGCGCCGTGGTGGTGTTGCAGGAGATCTTCGGCGTCAACGCGCACATCCGTGCCGTGGCCGACGGCTATGCCGCCGCCGGTTACCTGGCGGTGGCGCCGTCCACCTTTCACCGCGTCAAGTCCGGCGTCGAGCTCGGCTACGCGCCGGACGACATGAGTGCCGGCTCGGCGCTCAAGGCCACCGTGGAAGCGCTGCCGGCGCCGGGCGTGCTGCAGGACATCCAGGCCGCCATCGACCACGCGGCCCAGGCCGGCAAGGTCGGTGTGGTCGGCTATTGCTGGGGCGGCCTGCTGACCTGGCGCAGCGCCTGTCTGCTGTCGGGCGTAAGCGCGGCCGTGCCTTACTACGGTGGCGGCATCACCGCACCGGTGGAAATCGCGCGCCGGCCGACGTGCCCGGTGCTGGCCCATTTCGGCGAGAAGGACCACTGGATTCCGCTCGACGGCGTGGCCACTTTCCAGCAGGCGCATCCTGAAGTCGAGACGCACATCTACCCGGCCAACCATGGCTTCAACTGCGACCATCGCGGCGCCTACGATGCGGCGGCCGCTGCTTTGGCGCGTGAGCGCACGCTGGCCTTTTTCGCCAAACATCTGGGGTGAGCCATGCGCCGGCCCGCGACTTTCAAGCGCTTTAAGGCTCTGGCCCTTGTCAACTATGCGCTGACTGCTCTTGTTTTAGGAGCATTCGGTGGCCTCGTGCAGGCGGCCGACTACAGCGGGCCGCTGTTCGATGCCCATCTGCACTACAACGAGGAAGCCTGGAACGGCCAGGCCGGCCCGCATCCGCTGGCGGATGTGCTGGCGCGCATGCAGCGCAATGGCGTGCAGGCCATCATCACCAACAGCCGGCCCAACGATGGCACCAAGGCACTGGCCGAGGCACGGACGCAGACGCACGCGGCCGGCGTGACGGTGGTGCCCTTCATCCGCCTGTACCGCAACCGGGCTGACTACAGCAACTGGTTCCAGGACGAGAGCATCTACGCCATGGTGCAGGCCGAGTTCGCGCGCGGCACCGCGGCCGGTCCTTACCGCGGCATCGGCGAGTTCCATCTCTACGACAGCGCCAACGCCAACGGGCCGGTGGCCAGAAAGCTGATGCAGTTTGCCGAGCAGAACGGGCTGGCGGTGCTGGCGCACGTGGACGATGTGGCAATCGACCTGCTGCTGGCGCATGCACCCAAGGCGCGGCTGATCTGGGCCCACACCGGCATCGGCGGTGCGCCACCGGAGCGGGTCGAAGCACTGCTGGCAAAGTATCCGCAACTCATGGGGGAGCTGTCCTACCGTCCGGGGCTGACCTGCGACGAAGGGCAGCTGTGTCCCGAATGGCGCGCGCTGCTGCTCAAGTACCCGACACGCTTCCTGATCGGCTCCGACACCTGGGTCAACCAGCGCTGGCTCTACTACGACGACTTGATGCGCGGCTACCGCCGCTGGCTCGGCGACTTGCCGCCGGCGGTGGCGCGCCGCATTGCCTGGGACAACGGTGCTGCGCTGTTTCTGTCCTCCAAGCCCTGAGGTCATGGCCATTGCCTTGCCGCTGTTTCCGCTGCAGACGGTGCTGTTCCCCGGCGGCGTGCTGCCGCTGCGTATCTTCGAGGTGCGCTACCTTGATCTGATCGGCCGCTGCCACAAGGAGGGTGCGCCCTTCGGCGTGGTGAGCCTGACGCAGGGACAGGAGGTGCGTCAGCGCACGGCGGCGGCCGCTCATGGCGAGGCCTTCGAGGCGGAAGCATTTCAAGCGGTCGGCACGCTGGCGCACATCGTCGCGCTGGCGCGCCCGCAGCCGGGCCTGCTGCTGATCCGCTGTCGTGGCGGCCGGCGTTTTCGCCTGAGCAGCAGCGAACAGCTCAAGCATGGCTTGTGGGTGGGTCAGGTTGACTGGCTGCCCGATGATCCGCAGGTGCCGGTGCCGCCGGACCTGACGCCAGTGCGGCTCGGGCTGGAGCGTCTGCTGGCCCAGGTGCAGGCGCAAGGTGATGCGCAGAATTTTCCGGTGCAAGCCCCGTACCGTTGGGACGACTGCGGCTGGCTGGCCAACCGCTGGTGCGAGTTGTTGCCGGTGAGTGCGCAGCTCAAGCAGCAGTTCCTGGCGCTGGACAACCCGCTGTTGCGTCTGGAGCTGGTGGCGGATCTGCTGGAGCACCTGCAGATCGGCGGGGCGCCGCAGGCCGACGCAGCCTGAGTTCAGCGCCCGGGAACTCAGTGCCCGGACGTGCGTTCCAGATAGCGCTTGCGCCAGAAGTAGAGCGTCAGGGCGACGGCAATCAGCGTCATCGAGCCCATGGCCCACCAGAAGCCGGCGCTGTGGTGCAAGAGCGGGATGAAGTCGAAGTTCATGCCGAAGATGCCGGCAATCAGGTTCAGCGGCAGGAAGATGGCGGTCAGCACCGTGAGCGTGCGCATGATCTCGTTGGTGCGGTTGCTCTGGGCGTTGAAGTGCATCTGCACCGCGGTTTCGGCGCTCTGTTCCAGCCGGCGCACATGGTGCACCACGCGCTCGATGTGTTCCAGCACGTCGCGGCTGCGCACCAGCAGCAGGTCATGCTCGCGTTGCGCGGCCGGATCGGAGGCTTCGGGCCAGGTCTTGACGACCTCAATCCAGTCCTGCACTGCGGCGCTCTGGTCATCGCAGATTTCGTCAAGCTGGTGCAGTGCCAGCCGTGCCTCCAGCAGAGCGGCCCAGTTGTTGAAGCGCGTGCGCGGGTTCAGCAGTTCGGCCTGCCAGTGGTCGAGCTGACGTGTCAGTTCGCGCCGCAGTTCCAGAAAACCGTCCACCATCTGGTTGACCAGGCGCAGCATCAGATCGGCCGGCGAGGCCGGCAGGCGCGTGGTCGCGGTGCGAATATCGCTCGTGCCGGATTGCAGCAAGCGGCTGGCATAGACGTCACGCGCGGCGCAATCAGCCGGGTGCACCGTCAGCAACACGCGCTCGAACACGGCAAACCCGACCGGGTTGGTGTCGATGCGCTGAAGGATGGGCGGCCCCTTGCGTCTGTGCGGCTTGAGGGGCGTAGCTTCGGTGCCATTGGTGCTTGCATTGACACCCGCGGTGGCCAAGCGGCGAAACACCAGCAGGTCGTACTGCGAGGTGTAGTCGAAGCGCGAGGGCAGCTGCACGTTGAGCAGATCCGACACATGCAGGTCCACCAGCTGCAGGCCGCACAGGGTCTGCAACGCGGCCTGGAAGGACGCCAGTTGTTCGTGGAGTTCCTGTCGCGTGCAGGCGATCCAGACATGGCCCTGCTCGGGCAATTGCGTCGGCAGTCCGCTACTTTCCACCACACCGCCGGGACTGATGCTGAAAACGCGCATGGGAGATTCCTGGCTGGTGTGATGGGGGATCGGATTTTGGGTCAAATAAGCCTTGAGCCCTTGTCAAATATGCGCAAGGCGCTATTTGTTTTGTAGCAAGCGGGCGGCGGCGATGGCGAAGTAGGTCAGCACGCCATCGGCGCCAGCACGCTTGAAGGCCAGCAGGCTTTCCATCATGACCGCGTCGTGGTCGAGCCAGCCGTTCTGTGCCGCGGCTTTCAACATGGCGTACTCGCCCGACACCTGGTAGGCGAAGGTCGGCATGCGGAACTCGTCCTTCACGCGGCGCACCACGTCCAGGTAGGGCATGCCGGGCTTGACCATCACCATGTCGGCGCCCTCGGCGATGTCCATCGCCACTTCGCGCAGGGCCTCATCCGTGTTGGCCGGGTCCATCTGGTAGACCTTCTTGTTGCTCCTGCCCAGATTGGAGGCGGAGCCGACGGCGTCGCGGAACGGGCCGTAGAAGGCACTGGCGTACTTGGCGCTGTAGGCCATGATGCGGGTGTGCACCAGGTCGCGGGCTTCGAGTGCGTTGCGGATGGCACCGATGCGCCCGTCCATCATGTCGCTGGGCGCCACGATGTCGACGCCGGCCTCGGCCTGGGTCAGCGCCTGCTGCGTCAGGATGGCCACCGTTTCGTCGTTCAGGATGTAGCCGGTCGCATCCAGCACGCCGTCCTGGCCGTGGCTGGTGAAGGGATCCAGCGCCACGTCGGTCATGACGCCGAGTTTGGGGAAGTGTTTCTTGAGTTCGCGCACCACATGCGGCACCAGGCCCTTGGGGTTGAGCGCTTCCTTGCCATCCGGGGTCTTGAGGGCCGGGTCGATCACCGGAAACAGGGCCATGGCCGGTATGCCGAGTTCGACGCACTCCTCGGCGACCGGCAGCAACAGGTCCAGACTGAGGCGTTCGACGCCGGGCATGGAGGCCACGGCTTCGCGGCGCTGTTGGCCGTCCACCACAAACACCGGGTAGATCAGGTCATGGGCCGTCAGGGCGTTTTCACGGACCAGGTTGCGGGTGAATTCGTCGCGGCGCAGCCGGCGCGGCCGGCCCAGGGGGTAGGGAGCGTAAGGGGTCATGGGGAAAATTGTGCCTGAATCTGGCCGGCCGAGGTTGGAGGTCGTCGCGCGAACCGCCTCCGTGACGGCCTTGGCGCGCTTGATCCGGGTCAACCCGTTGTAAAAAAATGTTCACAATTTCGCTTGAAATCATGGCCCGGTTTTGTTAGATTTGCGTCAGGCGGGCGACCGCCTCCCGCTTTTCCTCCCTGAGCGGGGCCTTGATGTGTGACAGCAAAAAAGGCTTGCAACCCCAGCTTCGGCTGGGGTTTTTTTTGTCTTCGGCCGCTTCGCTTAACGTTGTCCTGCGGACAAGTTAGCCTTCGACGCAAGCTGCTGTTCAGCTTGTGGTCAGGGCCGCTGCGCAGGTTTTGTCTTCGGCCTGGACGGGTATCGGTCTAAACTCGCCAGATGCTCTGGGTTAAATCGCTTCACATCGTCTTCGTCGCCAGCTGGTTCGCCGGCCTGTTCTACCTGCCGCGCATCTTCGTCAACCTGGCGATGGTCTCGCCCGAGTCGCAGGCCGAGCGCGAGCGCCTGTTGCTGATGGCGCGCAAGCTCATGCGCTTCACCACGATGCTGGCGGTGCCGGCACTGGTGCTCGGCTTCTGGCTCTGGCTCGGTTACGGCATCGGTAAGGGGCCGGGAAACGGCTGGCTGCATGCCAAGCTGCTGATCGTTGTGCTGGTGCTGGGCTACCACCACAGTTGTGGCGTGCTGCTGAAGAAGTTCCAGCGCGGTGAGTGCCGGCGCAGCCATGTCTGGTTTCGCTGGTTCAACGAAGTTCCGGTGCTGTTGCTGCTGGCGGCGGTCATCCTCGTGGTGGTCAAGCCCTTCTGAGGCCGGGCGCCATGCACAAGACCGCTGCCTGGCCTTTGGCGCTGGTCTATGCCGGGCTTATCTTCTATGCCAGTCTCTATCCCTTTGCCGACTGGCGTGACCAGGGCGTGGCCCCCTGGGATTTTCTGTGGGCGCCGCTTCCCCAGTACTGGACCGGCTTTGACCTGGTTTCCAATGTGCTGGGTTACGCGCCGCTGGGGTTTTTGCTGGCATTGAGTGCCCTGCGCACCGGACGCGGCGCGCATGCTGTGCGCTACGCGACGTTGGCGGCGTTCGGGCTTTCTCTGCTGCTGGAGGCGCTGCAGGTCTACTTGCCGGCACGCGTGCCATCAAACGTGGACCTGGTGCTCAACCTGCTGGGCGGCTGGTTGGGTGCGGCATTGGCCACGCTGCTGGAGCGGCTGGGTGCGCTGTCGCGCTGGAGCCGCTTTCGCACACGCTGGTTCGTGTCCGATGCGCGTGGTGCCTTGGTGCTGCTGGCGCTGTGGCCGCTGGCGTTGCTGTTTCCTGCAACGGTGCCGCTGGGACTGGGCCAGGTCTTCGAGCGGCTCGAAACGGGCCTGGCCGAGTTGCTGCTGGAAACGCCATTTCTGGAGTGGCTGCCGGTGCGCGACCTGGAGCTGCAGCCCCTGGTGCCGGGGGCCGAGTTGGCCTGCGTGATGCTGGGCGCCCTGATCCCCTGTCTGCTGGGCTTTTGCGTCATCCGTGCCAAGCCGCGCCGGGCGGTGTTCGTGTTGGCGGTGCTGGCTGCCGGCGTGGCTGCCACGGCGCTGTCGGCGGCGCTGAGTTACGGGCCGATGCACGCCTGGGCCTGGTTCGAATTGCCGGTGCAGGTTGGCCTGGGGCTGGCGCTGATGGTGGCCTTGCTGCTGCTGGGGGTGCCCGAGCGCACCAGTGCGGCCCTGATGCTGCTGGCGCTGGGGGTGTATCTGAGCATCATCAATCAGGCGCCCACCAGCGCCTATTTTGCGCAGACCCTGCAAACCTGGGAGCAGGGGCGCTTCATCCGCTTCCATGGCCTGGCCCAGTGGCTGGGCTGGCTATGGCCTTATGCCGCCTTGCTGTATGTGCTGACGCGCGTCTGGCAGCAAGGGGTAAAAAACTAGAATGACCTCATGAATGATCCCAAGAATCCGCAAACGTCGCCTTCTTCCTACTACCAGCGGCACATCTTCTTTTGCCTGAACGAGCGTTCCGACGGCTCGGAATGCTGTGCCCGCCATCAGGCACAGGAAGCGTTCGATCGCTGCAAAACCCTGGTCAAGGCCGCCGGTCTGGCCGGTCCCGGCCAGATGCGCGTCAACAAGGCCGGTTGCCTGGACCGCTGCGCGGCCGGCCCGGTGGCCGTGGTCTATCCGGAAGCCGTCTGGTATTCCTATGTCGATGCTGGCGACATCGACGAGATTGTCGAATCACATCTGAAGAACGGTCAGGTGGTCGAACGCCTGCTGACGCCGCCGCACCTGGGGCGCTGAGATGAATTCACAAACCGAGCGTCTGCGGCTGGACGGCCAGGCCGGGGTCATCGAGGCGCTGAGCGATGCGCCGCTGCTGGCGCCGGGTGCCAGCCCGCGCGGCGTGGCCATCATTGCGCACCCGCACCCGCTGTTTGGCGGCACCATGGACAACAAGGTGGTGCAGACACTGGCGCGCGCCTTCATTCAGTGCGGCTGGCGAGCCGTACGCTTTAATTTCCGCGGCGTCGGCGCCACCGAGGGGGTGCACGACGAGGGCCGGGGCGAGGCGCTGGATCTGCTGGCCGTGGCGCAACAATGCGCCCCTGAAGGGGCGCTGGCGCTGGCCGGTTTTTCCTTCGGCTCCTTTGTCATGAGCCAGGCGCTGCAAACACTGTGGCCGACGCGGACGGTCGAGAAACTGGTATTCGTCGGCACCGCTGCCAGCCGCTTCCAGGTGGCTACCCTGCCAGCGGAGGCGCATGAGCGCACGCTGGTGGTCCACGGCGAGCATGACGACACGGTGCCCTTGAGTGCCGTCATGGACTGGGCCCGACCCCAGGTGCTGCCGGTGACCGTCATCCCCGGCGGCAGTCACTTCTTCCATGGGCAATTGCCCCTTCTGAAAAATCTGGTGGTTCGCCACCTCAGCTCACCCGTCTGATGAAAAAACTGCTTCTCACCCTGGCGGCCACCTTGTGCGTGGTCTGTGTTTCCGCAAGCGCTCAGGGCATGCCGCAACCGCCCGAAGTCGCGGCGCGCTCCTACCTGCTGCTCGATGTCACGGCCAATCAGGTGCTGGCGGCCAAGGATGTCGATAGCCCGGTTGAACAGGCTTCGCTGACCAAGCTGATGACCGCCTACCTGGTGTTCGATGCCTTGCGTGCCAGGAAGATCGATCTCAAGCAAACCCTGCCGGTCAGCGAGCGGGCCTGGCGCATGCCGGGGTCGCGCATGTTCATTGATCCGAAGATGAAGGTGCCGGTGGAGGATCTGATCAAGGGCATGATCGTGCAGTCGGGTAATGACGCCACGATGGCCCTGGCTGAAGGCGTGGGCGGCACGGCCGAGCGCTTTGTGCAACTCATGAACGAGCAGGCCAAGGCTTTGGGCATGAAATCGACGGGCTACAAGAACCCGGAAGGGCTGACCGAGGCCGGCCATACCACCACCGCGCGTGACCTGGGTATTCTGGCCACCCGGCTGATGCGCGATTTCCCGGAATACATGCACTATTACGCCATCCGGAAATACCGCTATGCGGGCACGCCTTCCGCCAACGACACCAACCGCAATTTGTTGCTGTTTCGCGACCCGACGGTCGATGGCCTCAAGACCGGGCATACCGAGGCGGCGGGGTACTGCCTGATTGCCACGGCCAGGCGCGATTTCCCCAACCTGGGCAAAGCCGGTGCGGCATCCGGTTCACCTGAGGCCAATGGCCCCCGGCGTCTGTTGTCCATCGTGCTGGGTACCGTCAGTGAGCAGGCGCGCGCCAACGAGTCGCAGAAACTGCTGAACTGGGGCTACACCGCTTTCGAGGCGGTCAAGCTGTTTGAAGCCAACCAGGCGGTGGTGACCCCGGGCGTCTGGAAGGGCAAATCCTCGCAGGTGGGGCTGGGTCGGCCGCAAGCCATCGTGGTGGCCGTGCCGGCCGGCACGGCCACCCGGCTCAAGACCGAGGTGGTGCGAGTTGATCCGCTGGTCGCCCCGTTTGCCAAAGGCCAGCAGCTGGCCACGCTCAAAGTCTCTGCTGGTGAGCAATCACTTGTTGATGTGCCATTGCTTGCACTGGAGGCGGTCGATCAGGCCGGGGTGCTCGGACGTGCCTGGGATGCGCTGCGGCTATGGATCAAGTAGACCAGTCGCCTCTCCGGAAGTAAGTGTCTACTAGCCTGATGGCTGAAAAGCATTGCGGCGATTGAGTTGACCTGATATACTAGAAGGCTTTTCGGAAATTCCGAAGGGTTTCACGTTTTCGTTTTTTCAAACGTTGAGGGACGTTTTTCAATGCCAACCATTAACCAGCTCGTGCGTCAAGGCCGTGAGGTCGAGACCATCAAGTCGAAGAGCCCTGCGATGCAGAACTCTCCGCAGCGCCGTGGTGTCTGCACTCGTGTGTACACCACGACGCCTAAAAAGCCTAACTCCGCTCTGCGTAAGGTCGCCAAGGTGCGCCTGACCAACGGTTTCGAGGTTATCTCCTACATCGGCGGTGAAGGCCACAACCTGCAGGAACACTCCGTGGTGCTCGTGCGCGGTGGTCGTGTCAAGGATTTGCCGGGTGTGCGTTACCACATCGTGCGCGGCTCGCTCGACCTGCAAGGCGTGAAAGACCGCAAGCAGTCGCGCTCCAAGTACGGCGCGAAGCGCCCGAAGAAGGCTTAATTTTTTAAGCTGGATTTGTAGATATCGGTGTTCATCCGCCTGGCTGGCGGTTTGAGCGTAGTGACCCGAAGCGCGAGGCCGGAACCGGTCAGCGTGGGTCGAGTAAGTGAGGGTTGGAAATGACTCTCGCGGTGTTTGAAAAAACACCAACTGAAGCAATTGAGGTGAAATATGCCACGTCGTCGCGAAGTCCCTAAACGTGAAATCCTGCCGGATCCGAAATTCGGCAATGTCGAGCTCTCCAAGTTCATGAACGTGATCATGGAAGGCGGCAAGAAAGCGGTTGCCGAGCGCATCATTTACGGTGCCCTCGAAACCATTGAGCAGAAGACCGGCAAAGACCCGCTGGAACTCTTCACCACTGCCATCAACAACGTCAAGCCGATGGTCGAGGTGAAGTCCCGCCGTGTGGGCGGTGCCAACTACCAGGTGCCGGTTGAAGTGCGCCCGGTGCGTCGCTTGGCTCTGTCCATGCGCTGGATCAAGGAAGCTGCCCGCAAGCGCGGCGAGAAATCCATGGCTCTGCGTCTGGCCAATGAATTGATGGAAGCCGTGGAGGGTCGTGGCGGCGCCATGAAGAAGCGTGATGAAGTGCACCGCATGGCCGAGGCCAACAAGGCCTTCTCGCACTTCCGTTTCTAAGCTCTACTGCCCCAACTGGTGTGCAGGCCCGCCGCGTGCGGGCCTTCCCCGTTTCAACGAAAGAACATCATGGCACGCAATACCCCCATTGAGCGCTATCGCAATATTGGCATCTCGGCGCACATTGACGCTGGCAAGACCACCACGACCGAGCGTATTCTTTTCTACACCGGTGTGAACCACAAGATCGGTGAAGTGCACGACGGCGCCGCCACCATGGACTGGATGGAGCAGGAGCAGGAGCGTGGCATCACGATCACGTCCGCTGCGACCACCTGTTTCTGGAAGGGCATGGACAACTCCTTCCCCGAGCACCGTTTCAACATCATCGACACCCCCGGCCACGTGGACTTCACGATTGAAGTGGAGCGCTCCATGCGCGTGCTGGACGGCGCTTGCATGGTCTACTGCGCTGTGGGTGGCGTGCAGCCCCAGTCTGAAACCGTGTGGCGTCAGGCTAACAAGTACAGAGTGCCGCGTCTGGCCTTTGTGAACAAGATGGACCGCACCGGTGCCAACTTCTTCAAGGTCGTGGACCAGATGAAGTTGCGCCTGAAGGCCAACCCCGTTCCGATCGTGATCCCGATTGGCGCTGAAGAAAACTTCACCGGCGTGGTCGACCTGCGCAAGATGAAGGCCATCATCTGGGACGAAGCCTCTCAGGGCATGAAGTTCACCTTTGAAGAAATTCCGGCCGACCTCGTTCCGCTGGCCAAGGAGTGGCGCGAGAAGATGGTGGAAGCTGCGGCCGAAGCCTCTGAAGAGCTGATGAACAAGTACCTGGAAGAGGGTGATCTGTCGGAAGATGAGATCACGGCCGGCCTGCGTCAGCGGACCCTGGCCACTGAAATCCAGCCCATGCTGTGCGGTACCGCCTTCAAGAACAAGGGCGTGCAGCGCATGCTGGACGCCGTCGTTGAGTTGCTGCCTTCGCCGGTGGACGTGCCGCCGGTGCCTGGTTTCGACGAAGACGAAAAAGAAACCACCCGCAAGGCGGACGACGGTGAAAAGTTCGCGGCGCTGGCATTCAAGTTGATGACCGACCCGTTCGTTGGTCAGCTGACGTTCGTGCGCGTGTACTCCGGCGTTCTGAAAAAGGGCGACACCGTGTACAACGCGGTGCGCGGCAAGAAAGAGCGCATCGGTCGTATCGTGCAGATGCACGCCAACAACCGCGAAGAAGTGGATGAAATTCGTGCCGGCGACATCGCTGCTTGCGTGGGCCTGAAGGATGTGACCACCGGTGAAACCCTGTGTGATCCGTCCGCTGTTATCACGCTGGAGCGCATGGTGTTCCCTGAGCCGGTGATTCGCCAGGCGGTGGAGCCCAAGACCAAGGCCGACCAGGAAAAGATGGGCGTTGCCCTGCAGCGTCTGGCTGCCGAAGATCCGTCGTTCCGCGTGCAGACCGACGAAGAATCCGGCCAGACCATCATCGGTGGTATGGGCGAGCTGCACCTTGAAATCATCGTGGACCGCATGAAGCGGGAGTTTGGCGTGGAAGCCAACGTTGGCAAGCCGCAGGTGGCCTACCGCGAAACCATTCGCAAGCAAGTCACGGAAGTCGAAGGCAAGTTTGTCCGTCAGTCGGGCGGCAAGGGCCAGTACGGTCACGTGGTGTTCACGGTCGAGCCGAACGAAGCCGGCAAGGGCTTCGAGTTTGTCGATGCCATCAAGGGTGGTGTGGTGCCGCGTGAATTCATTCCGGCTGTTGAGAAGGGCGTGATTGAAGCCCTCAACACCGGTGTGCTGGCTGGCTACCCGGTGGTGGACGTCAAGGTCACCCTGACCTTCGGTTCCTACCACGATGTGGACTCGAACGAAAACGCGTTCAAGATGGCCGCCATCTTCGGTTTCAAGGAAGGTTGCCGCAAGGCCAACCCGGTCATCCTTGAGCCGATGATGGCTGTGGAAGTCGAAACGCCGGAAGACTATGCTGGCAACGTGATGGGCGACCTGTCCTCACGCCGTGGCATGGTCCAGGGCATGGACGACATGGTCGGTGGCGGCAAGGCCATCAAGGCCGAAGTCCCGC